>NZ_JBQGAQ010000006.1:0-287395 GCF_056542905.1 Ruegeria sp. AA3
TGCCTCGGTCCCATCATTGCTAAGTCCTCCACTCTCAAAACGAGTGAATCAGCGCCAGACCAACCAATCAACCGACTTTTTCAACACTATCCGGACATTCCCGACCTTCGTTGCTCTCAGACCAACGGCAGCTCTCGAGGGGCACAGCAAATATGATTGATTGTGAGCGCCAACACCCCTTCAGCCGAAAAGCGAGAGCGGCCTCCGCTTAGAAAGACCGGTTACGCCCGATATCAGGACAGCGACTTGACGAGGAGAACCCAGTTTTCTGTTTCGGTCGCCCAGCCGTCTTTTACGCATGGGGCTTTGTCCAACTCAGTGTATCCCTTTCGCTCGTATAAACGTCTGGCTCCCACGTTTTCATCGGCGACAATAACACTCATAGTGTTGTGTCCAGCGTCGCGGGCTATCTCGTCGGCGACTTCAAGTAATTTTGAACCAAGTCCCTGACCACGGGTCTCTGGGTAGCAAGCCAGAACATTGACATACCAACTGTCCAACGCTTTGTTTTCCAGCTCCTGCAAGGGACGGAACAAGGCTGGGAAGTCATCTCCAATTTCTTCTGGTTCAGGTCCGATCCCATAGCCTGTAAGACCGGCAACCGCCCCGTTGCCAAAGTCAACTACGACCACTTGCCCCTCTCGTGCCTTTTCAGCCTGTCGCGCGCGACCGACCGCCCAGGCATCCTCGCCATCTTGTGCCAACCCAGTCCAGACATGGAGCGGCAGGCCTTCGCCTGCAAAGTTCACCAAGTCCGCAAGTGCATGGGCATCAGCTTCAACGGCTAGTCGCAAAGGCTTTTCAAGTGGTATCACTTCTCTCACTCCAACGAGTTTAAAGTTTCATAGACATCTCATGCCAAGTCATTCCTCCATGGTCGGAAGTCGATGGCTGTAAATAACTGTATCCAAACCCCTCGTAGAGTGGGATGTGATGCTCTTTGCACATGAGGTGGATTGTCGACTTACCCATCCTTTTCATGCGCTCCACGAATTCGACCATCATTGACCGTGACAGACCCTTGCCCTGATGCGCGGGATCAACAACAACGGACATTATTACGACGTTTGGTGCGTCGGGGTCATGTCCGACAAGCTCCTTAAATTCCTCATCAGACATTTCAACTTCATGGGCACATCCGCAATTTATAAAGCCAACAATCTCGCCTTTTTCCTCAAGAACGAGGAAACCATCGGGATAGACCCCGATCCTCCTGAAAATCTTTTCGAAGGTTGCTGCTTCGTCGCCTTCATAGGCAGCAGTTTCGATCTCAAAGCACCGAGCTGCGTCGGAAGGTTTGGCGTTTCGGAATTCGTTCATGCATTTACACTATGAACGATAGGTCAAGTTGTATAGCCGCCGTCGGTTTTGCTCGCACCATTGTTCAATCTGCGCTCGGCGCAGACTTTCTCTGCACATACCCCTCGCGGCAGCATTGCGGACAATGTTGCCCTAGGCGCGAACACATGCTTTTCATTACACAACGACGCCGCGCACCCTTGACCGTAATCACTTGCACATTTAGTCAAGTTTGATCTGCCCGCTGGGACGACCCGGCCAAGCAAGGGCGTTTTTTCAGGACGACCTGGCAAATTAGAGGTCGAACATGACAACTAAAACCAAACAAGCCAGGAAACTGATCGAGGGTAGACCTGCCCTAATCGTAATCGACATTCAAAAGAGCACGTTTATTGATGACAGCGAAGTACGCTCCATCGACAACATGCCGGGCTACAAAGAACGCATGATCGCTGCGCGTGATTTGGTTGATGCCGCACATGATTACAATGTTCCAGTCATTTTCATCCAAGAAGTCCATCGTCCCGATAGGATAGACTTCGGCCGTGAACTGGATGGTGACGAAGACATACACTGTCTCGAAGGTGATCCAAGAACGGAAGTTGCAAAAGATGAGATGGGATATCGCGAAGGTGACTACATCGTACCGAAGCGACGGTATTCTGCATTTTTTGGCACCGATTTCGAAATCCTGCTGCGCGGTTTAAAAGTAGACACACTTTTATTGTGCGGCGGTTTGACGGATGTTTGTGTGCACTGCACATTTGTCGATGGCCACCAATCAGACTACTTCTGCCGCGTTGTAGAGGACTGCGTTGGCGGGTCATCTGTCCAAGCCCATGAAGCTGCTCTCAAAGCAATGGAATATCTACAAACTGGCGCTGTTCAGAGCCGAGAAGTAGTAATCAGTGCGATTACGTCGCTCTAAGTTGCAATCGAAACGTTTGTGCCCGTTGGGGTGCACAGTTTTTTGGGTGCGAAAACGGGCAGAGGTTTTTGTCGCTTGATCGCCTTGGACTTGCCCATTTGATGCAGAAGGTATCGACACTTTCAGTACAAACCTTTGAGTTTGCGACTAAAGCCCTTGAAAACCTCTATTGCATCGCAATCCAGCCGTCAGCGCGAATAGGCTCCAAGGGTGTCAGGGCGCTTGTGAGCAGCACGGTCTATTTCAGCTTGTCGGATACCTGGCGCAATCGAAGCAACGACAGCCTCGGTAATCTGGTCCTGAAGCTCAAAAACATCATCGAGCTTGCCATCGTATCGATCCGCCCAAACATGAGACCCGGTTTCCGCATCAATCAGCTGACCCGTGACACGCAACCGGTCACCAGCGCCGCGAACGGACCCTTCCAATATATAGCGGACACCAAGCTCTCGGCCGATACGACGCACATCAACCGAAAGCCCTTTGTAAGAAAAAGAGGAGTTTCGGGCGACCACGAATATCCAGGGCACTCTGGACAAGCTGGTGATTATATCTTCGGCTATACCTTCTGCAAAGTAATCCTGTTCAGCGTCAGGCGACAGATTGTCAAATGCCAATACGGCCACCGAAGGCTTGTCTGGGCGAGATTGAATTATCGGGGATTCAGTAGCAAATGCTGTTTGTACCGAGTAAGCAGTTACAGGGCGTGTGATATTCTTCAGATATTGCGGCCCCAATTCGGTGAACGATACATCCACCTTACCCACAAGGTCTTCGTAAACCCGACCTGAAACGATGATCCCTCCGGGAGGAGCAAGACTTTCCAGCCGGGCCGCGATGTTGACGCCGTCACCAAGAACATCACCGTCGTCATCAAAAACATCGCCCGCGTGAATTCCCATACGGAATTGCATTTCCGGACTTTGCCCGCGCGCCCCGTTCCGCTCAGCCATCTGACGTTGCATCGTTTCCGCACATGCCAGCGCATCTACAACCGAGGAAAACTCTGCAAGAAAACCGTCACCGGTTCTTTTGAATAGGCGTCCGCCATTCAGGCCGACATGCGGCTCCAGCGCCCTAAAGTGGCCCCTATATGTGTGCAATGCGGCTTCCTCGTTAGCACTGACAAGCGCGCTATAGCCAACAACATCAGCCACGAGTATGGCAGCCAAGTACCGCTCCAAACAAAATCCTCCCGCGTATCCATTGTGAAGGAGTGTCAAAGGGATATTAGGGGTTTCGCGCATAAATCGCGATCAATATTCAATGAACATCAGTGACCGAATAACGACACGCAAGCTTTTTGCTTTTGGGTAAATTAGGCAGAAGCGGACCTCGAAAAACCGAACTTTGTAATTTCGACTTTACACCGCAGCACAGGCACTGGAGCAAGGTGCCGCGTATGACTGCCTTGAGGGCAAAACGAGCTTCTAGCCGCGAATGCAAGGTTTTCGCTTGGCACTTTGAAAGGCCTTCCTACTCGGGTGCCATCAAAATTCTAGGTTCAGCGCCGCATGCTTGCTATCGTTTCATTAAGGGTCCATTGGCGGAAATCAGAATGACGATACGGGCGTCTTCAAGGAAGGCATTCGAGTACAGAACACGTCTCACCGACAATCGGATTTGGGACATGTTCGCGCTGCGCCAAGGAGATGTGATTGTTGCAACACCGCCAAAGTGCGGAACAACATGGACGCAAGCCCTTGTGCTGTCGCTCTTGTTTGAAAAGCCAGGTATGGACAAGGTCATGGATGACCTGTCGGTTTGGCTCGACCCTGCGTTTCGAGATCAACTCCCCATAGCTCGAATGTTCGAAGCTCAAAGCCACAGAAGATGCATCAAGACCCATACGCCTTTTGACGGCATTCCTTTCGATCCAGATTGCACCTACATCGCGGTGTTCAGACACCCAATCGACGCACATTTTTCGATGCGCCGACATGTGGCAAACCTGAAGTAAGACCTGATCCAAGACAGGTTCCCGGATGAGCCGACAGCTTCATTCGCCCTTTTTCTTGGTGAGACCGTTCGAGAGGAGATGGCCGATGGGATCACCCTTGAGGCCATCGTTCATCACTTCAAGTCCTTCAAGTCAAACATCCAACATCCCAACATACACATTTTCCATTACGCCGATATGCGGCGCGATTTGCTCTCTCATACTAGAAAGCTCGCTTCCGTACTTGGTTTGAAAATTGGCGATGAAATGCTGGCCGCAATTGCGGAAAGTATGCAGTTCGAGAACATGCAAGCCAATGCACGCGCGAGTGCTAAGGAAGAAACACAACGGTCCACAACCTTTAAAGACCCGTCAGCCTTCTTCGATAGCGCAAGCAGTCGCAAGTGGGAGGGCAAGCTTTCAGACGAAGACCTTCTTGCGTTTCACAAACGTCTTGCAGAGTTGCTTCCGGAAGCCGACGCGCGATGGCTTCAGTCTGGCGGAGAGCTTCCTGCTTAGGACCTCACTTTCTTAGTAAAGATTGCCGCTTCGGGACCATCTCGGCCATCTGAGACTTTTTGCCGGATGACCCGTAACCACGATGAGCGGTCATTCATACCCGCGAACGCGGCCAGGGTTTGCCCTAACCAACAACAGCCGTTCGCCGCGGTTTCGCCAGATGACTCAAATGTGGACGAAGCGGACCTTGCAAAGTTTGGTGGTCGAGACCGACTTTGGGCATGGTTTATGGTAAGATCCATGCAAGTGCTGCGAGGGAGAGTACCATGATCGACGCTGAACAGCGATTGTTAGACCACAACATCATTTTACCTGCGCCGCTAAAATTGCCTGTTGGTATGGTGTTGCCATTTCCGTGGATTAACGTTCGGGGCGACCGGGCGTTCGTATCTGGTCATGGACCACAAGAAATAGACGGTACTCCGGCCGCGCCATTTGGAGCAGTCGGAGAAAATGTGTCTGTGGAAGAGGGCTACGCCTCAGCACGCAAAGTCGGGCTTTCTATTCTCGGCAGTCTAAAGCGCGAACTTGGCAGTCTAAACCGAATAACGGGGTGGTGCCGAGTTCATGGGATGATAAATTGCAAATCTGGCTTCAGCGATACGCCTGCGGTTCTCAACGGTTTCACGGATTTGATCATTGACGTCTTTGGAGAAGAGATTGGCCGCCATTCACGTACGGCGGTCGGGGTGGCAGGCCTACCAATCAACTTCCCAATTGAAATCGAAGCTGAGGTTATTGTCTCAACGGCCTAGAATACACGTGAATCCGGAACGACGTACCGGTCAAAAAGGAGCAGGAATGTCGCTGCACCGGGCAGAAGTACTGTATGGAAGAAGGCATTTTGGTGAGCCAGAAAGGAGACTTCATGATCAAGTTTATGCCTAAGTTTCTGATTGTAACGGCGCTCTGTACGATCCAATACTCTCAAGTAGCACTCGCGCAAAGTCACACTCACGACGCTGAAGTCACGCCATACGCCGGACTGCAATCCAGGACCATCAAAAGCTTATCTGACACCGATTTAGAAGAGCTGCGGCGCGGCGGAGGTTGGGGTTTTGCTTTACCAGCGGAGCTGAATGGCAAACCAGGCCCTGCACACTTGCTCGAATTGAAAGATGAACTTGGACTCTCGAAGGATCAGCTGAGAAAAATTGAGGCGATCCATTCTGAAATGCGCGTACAGGCAGTCGTCGCAGGCGAGCGGTTTATTGAGGCCGAGGCGGCGTTAAGTGAAGCGTTTGCCGGTGACCAGCTTGAATTGGCCGAGCTAAACAAACTTGTTGAAGCGGCCGAAACTGCCAGGGCCGAGTTGCGACTGGTTCATCTGTCCCGGCACCTGCAAACAACACCACTGTTGAGCGCAGATCAAATCCAACAGTACAGCATTCTAAGAGGGTATGCGAACGACCCGTGCTCCAATGTGCCCGAAGGCCACGACCCAGCCATGTGGAAAAAACACAACGATTGCAGCTGAATCCTTTTGAAATCAGCGCAAACTAATGTTGGACATGGAGCTGAAAAATCTGATTGCCCTTCATCCATTCTCTCAGCTGTGTCGAGCAAACACACTCGTCGTCCCATCCAGACCAACGAGCAAGGTTTCATAAGGTTCTCGTTCGTCTGAAAAATCCATGCCGGGTGAACCCATCGGCATGCCTGGAACTGTTAGGCCGAGGCCTTCAGGATGTTCGGACAAAAGTCGATTTATGTCTTCTGCCGGGACATGACCTTCGACAAAATAGCCCCCAACAAATGCAGTGTGGCAACTGGAAAGCTCATCTGAGATTTTCATTTGTTCTTTAAGCGACCACAGCTGCTCCTGCCCTATGTCTAGCGTATCGGTACGAAATCCTGCGGAAATCAGGTGATCTACCCACGCGGCACAACAGCCGCAGGTTGGAGTCTTGTAGACTTTGATGAGTGGGGCTTCTTGTCCGACGGAAGGAGTAGCCAACACTGCTGCTGTGCCCGCTAATAGAAATTCGCGTCGTTTCATTGGTCTCTTCTCCGCTTCCTCATGGGACTACAAAGATATTGTGCCAAGGCCAAACTTTTCAATGTTACCGGACTGAGCATCAAACGGGCAGTTTCGATACAAGATCTGAATCTCAATCCAAATAACACTGGTTGCCAAACGTTTTGTGAGTTGCATCGCGTATGGCTCAAGTTCACTCGAGCGTTCGGCAATGGACCTCGCGATCAACGTCGTGGTGAGGTCCATAGCAACCTTCTAAGCCGTGGCCATGCCAATTGCCTTGGTGGTGCCTGCCCGTGCACCCTGACAATGCAATCACTATGACCAAGAATGCCGCTCTTCGCGGGTGCTTGATCCAACAGTTCTGTTCCATGTGCAAACCAACCTAGTAGCAATCCGGCTACCTTTGCTTTGACGCAGGTCAACACCCCAATGCGGCAGGTTCCAAATAGCGGCAGTTAGTCTATCGTGAACAGCTCCTGTCTTTCAGCAACACTGCGCAATCTGTATTGCCCCAGGGAAACAAGACTTGGAATGGAGCCCACCAAGTCGCCCGCCACCTTATCGGAAACCACAATGTTCTGATCAAGCGCGCTGCACATGCCTAAAATGCGCGAAGTTGTATTTACCGCTGGGCCGACCACTGTGAAATCCAAGCGAGACCTACCGCCAATATTGCCGTAAAGAACATCGCCTGCGTGCAACGAAAGAGTGAAGCCGGTCGTTGGCAAACCATCAGCTTGCCGTCGTTGGTTGAGCTCCTCAAAGGTATTTCGCAACTCCGCGGCCGCGTGAATTGCGACGCGGCGAGCGTCCGGAACTTGATTGATATCGAAGATGGCAAGCATTCCATCTCCCATGAATTTCAGAACGTTACCGCCATTGCGTTCGACTACGTCAACAGCTTCGGCGAAGTAGTCGTTCAGCAATTCTATGATTGAGTCCCCCGGAAGCGCCTCTGACAATTTGGTAAATCCTTGCAGGTCAAAATACCAAATCACCGCTGAAATAGTTTCCGATGAACCTCGGGTGATGTCCCCGGAAAGAACGCGCCTACTGGCGTCTTTGCTCAGATATGCGGCTGTAATATCTTCAGCCATCAATCGGTTCGCCCCACATTTCAGCGTCAGGCAAAGTGGAGATATCAGTTGACGCAAACCATCAAGTTGCTCGCTTGTGAAGCCCCCGCTCGCGTCGGTTGTCAACGAGATTATAGCACCTTCATAGGCCTGCATTGGATCGACTGGCGTAGTATTGCCCTGAATAAGGAAAAACCGTTTAACAGCGAAGTAGTCAGTTGCACCGCGCTCGCGAAGTTCGTCGAAGATCGGAAAGTTGAGCGCGGGTTCTTCGACTGTCAGATCTTGTCTGATCTCTTCAACGTTGTTTGCCAAAAGATAGTAAATTGGGCTTAGAACGTATTCCTCAGGTGCATCCGTTCTTCGGACAAAGTTCTCTCGCTCATGACCGCCATCCCTGTGCCAGCGAAAAGCGACAGTCCCAATCTCGGGATGATGAGCGCGAACAGTGATGTTTGCTCTTTGAAGCGGAATTCCTGCCGAAACAAGACGGTTGCAGAATGCTTCAAGCCAGAGCTCCACAGGCGCATTCTCTAAGCCCTGTTGAACCAGCCAATCTGCTATGTCCTGGATGGCGGCGGTCAGTTCCCAGTTTTGGACTAAAGGAGCTGCCTTGATGTCCTCTTAATGAGCTATCTGAACAGTTGGCTCGTAGTCTAATTCACTTCAAGGACACATCAAATTCAATTCTCCCACTGCACTTGCAGCCCTAAGGTATATGCTGATCTTGTGGCGTATTGCACGCGCGACACCTAGGCGATGGTTGCAATTCATCGGGAATTGCTGGCGATGTGAGGTGTGCTGCGTACCAAAATACGTTTTTTGCGACTCAGCTCTGCTGGGTCTCTGTGTGATTTGTCGGCGTTAAGGCAACCGCAATTCTCGATCTTGCCACTCCAACCGATACAAGACGTGGTGACCGCGTAGACCTTTCAGGAGTCTGGGTTCTATTTCAGAAAATGAGAAATCGGTTCGTCCTCCGACCATGGCGCGAGTCGCATCTGAAACGAGTATCTCGCCTGCCGCACCAACGGTCGTTATGCGTGACGCTTTGTTGACCACAGTACCGAAAAAATCTCCACGAGATTGCACGACATCACCAGTGTGAATTCCAATCCGGACACCGAAAGACGGCTCCTCGGAAGCCGATGCAATAGCCTTCTGAATCTTGACAGCAGCCGTTAGCGCTTCCTTCGCGGACGGAAAGACGGACAACGTTCCGTCTCCAAGGGATTTCACGAACTGGCCATGATACTTTTCAATGATCGCCGCCAAGACTTGGAAGTGGTTTTCGATCAGCACCGACCAACGCTGATCGCCCAACGCCTCCGCCAACGTTGTGCTGCCCTCCACATCAGTGAAAAGTACTGAAGCCAAACCTTCGGTTTGGATCAGCTCGGGTCCATCTTCGCGCGCAGCATCAACCAGTTTTTGGATGGCCAGCTGCTCTTTACCCACGAGTTCAATATTTGGAGTTGGCACTGAAGCGTGGCGATTGATGATCTTCCAGGCTGCTCCCTCCAGGACAAAAATCAGAACGGTGCGGTAAAAGACGGCTTCATCAAAGCCGACACTAGATGTAGGTGCGCTCATAACGCTGCATTGCTGTCATTCAATTCATTCAGGAAATTCGGCTGTGTTCGCCCATAATTATGCGCAGTATTTGCGCATAATCTTGCACGATTTGCCCATAAATTTGCGCGGTTCGAAAAACGCTCTCAACTGATGGCAGCTGTCGCGCACCCTCTTCAGCTTTTAAAGGCTATCTCTCAATCATAGGTGCATTCTGGGCAGCAAAATTCAACCCCTATCTGAAGGGCGAAGCCCGTCAGCGCTTGTGGTAAATAGCGGAACTGGAATCCAGTTTCTGAAGCCCAAATTCAGCGGAAGGCCGTGACGTGCATTCATTCGATTTAGCCGAACGAGCCAAAAGCCGTCGTTTTCCTCGACAACGATTTTATGGCCGAATTACGGATTTGAATTGTGTTTTGCCGATGCCTGCTCAAGTTCTCGTGCGCGGTCAGGCAATCCACCCAAAAGCATATCCCGCGGCGAGAGACCCCAAAATGGCAAGCAAAAGATAGAGCAAGAATGGCTTCAGTTTGAGAACCGGGGCGATGGCCATTGCGCCCCAGATACTGACCACACCACCTGAAACCAAAAAGGCCATGGCGGCACCTTCAGACATGCCGTTGTCAATCAGTCCGCGCGTTAGAGGGAGTGCAGCGTAGCCATCGATATAGGCTGGGGCGCCAACAAATACCGCAGCGGGTATGGCCCACCATTGATCCTCGCCTACGTAAGCCGCAAGCATTCCTGGGGTCAGAGCAGCATTCAACGCGTATTCGGCCGCAAAGGCAGGGATTAGGCAGATTGAGATAAGTCGTGCCGTCGCCCAGAATTGTTTGCTGAATGAATGCCGACGCGCTTGAGTTCTCCAAACCCATGGCTCGAAGGTTTGGTCATTGCCACATCGCGCAGCGCTCAATTGGCGTGACAGACCATTGTTGCGAAGCGCATTCAATGCCCAAGGTGCTTTGGCAAACAAGCTAGTAACCGCCCCTCCGAACACACCCAATCCGAATGCTGCGAACGTTTTGCCAATTGCAAAGCTCAATCCCAAAGTGGCAGCCGTCGTTGCGAGCATTGCAGGGTCTGTGATCGGGGATGACAGCCAAAACGCCATAATCGGGGCAAGCGGCACGCCAGCAGCCAACAACCCTGCCATCAATGGCAGTACGGTGACACCACAAACTGGCGTAATGGCCCCGATCAAAGATGCGGCCACAACAGTCCGAAGAGTCTTGCCTTCGAACACGCCTGCAATGTGGGTGTCTGCTCCACTGGCGATAATCCAGGCCGCCAGAACGATGCCCGGGATAACTATCGGGGCAACGACAACGAGGCCCCAGAGAACAAATCTGGTGGCGTCCGCAATGTGTTCCGGCCAGACGAAACTGATGCTGATCAGCAGCAATAGGCACACGCCCCAGACCATGTAGGCCTTACCTGATTGCCGGCGGACAATTGTCTGATCGGTCATAGGATACTCCTTTGATCTTGAAAAATAGGAGATGAAAAGACATGTGTGAAACGAATAGTTTCAATCACTGATATTGGTGTTTCGAATGGAAAATCTGGATAGCGATTTGTTGCGCACCTTTGTTGCTGTTGCCGAAGCAGGCAGCGTCACGGATGGCGCCGCACGCATCTATAGGTCCCAATCCGCCACGAGCCTTCAAATCAAACGCCTCGAATCCATCCTCGGCCAACCCGTATTTGAGCGGCACGGGCGCGGAGTTACCCTAAGTGATGCGGGTCATCGGCTATTGCCTGTTGCTCAGGACGTGACCAACCGCCTCGACGTGGCATTGCGGGACATTTCCCAAACTGCCGTGACCGGAAAACTGCGCGTGGGCATTCCCGATGATCATGGCCGAGCTAAGCTGGCGCAGATTATCGCCGCGTTTACGCGTCACCATCCACAAGTCGAACTGGAGGTAACCTGCGCTATCAGTGCGAGGTTTCCCGAAGCGCTCGACAAAGGATCTCTGGACCTCGCAATCTATGAGGTGGAACGCCTAGGGAAACATGAGGAACTGTTGTACGAAGATCCAACATGCTGGGTCTCATCCGCGCATCGGGATTTCCGCGCAGAAAAAGTTCTGCCCGTTGCCTTGTTCGATCACGCCTGCTGGTGGCGCGATGCGGCAATCGCTTCTCTGGAGCGCCGTTCGAAACCATATCGCGTCATCTATTCAAGCCAAAGTGTTTCTGGCGTAATCGCGGCAGTAGAAGCTGGGATCGCGGCTGGTCTGCTGGGGCGTTCTTCACTTCATGCCAATCTGTCGATAGTGGGCGAGACGCTTGGCTTCAGCAGAACGCCCGCCTCGAAGCTAGTGATGGCGGCATCCGGTTCAAAGGAAACCGGGCCATTGGATGCCATGAAAACAGCTATCCGCTCTGCATTTCCAACTAAAATCTAAAAGACGTGCCTTTTGGCCAGCCGAGCGACCCACAAGCTCTTCTAAGTCTCACCGTGGCAAAACCAAATTTCATTGGAATTGATGGTGCGTCAGTTTTCCAGACTTTCAAACCAATCAAGCGCTATGGAGCTCCATCCTTTTGGGTAACCGTGCCCTCCATCGTGCAGAATGATTTCGAGACTACCGTATTCACAGTTCCAGCGTTTGCGCCACAGACCCTCGGTCATTTCGTGATGTGCAGCATTGGGTGGGCATTTGTTTTCTTGCCGCCACATCGACAGGCCTTGCCAGATATCTGCTTGCGTGATGGTAACGTCAAACTCCTCGCTGTGTATTGCGCGACCTTCAAGCGGAACAACTTTGTCGGCAAACCCGTGGGTATGAAGCAAGTGTACCGGCTTTAGACAATCTTCGGTCGCCGGGAGCCAGAAACCACCGGACGCCGGCGCGTAACCAAGAGCCAAATCCGGTGCATGACAAGCAACTTCCCAGGCCATTGACCCGCCTCTGGAAAACCCTGTCAGCAACACCCGGCCCACATTCACGTTTGCATGAAGGGCAGCGTCAGCCAAAACTTCGCGGAGAAACCTTGCGTCAGAGCGGGGGTAGGTGTTCCAACCGTCTCGAACAGACCAGTCGGTGGGTTTACCATCCAACCAAGGGAGCGCGGTCGGCGCGATAAATGCATATCCTCGCTTGGTAAATTCTTCAACAAACGCCGTGTTCCCTACAATTTTCTCACCTGTACCCCCATAACCGTGCAGGTGCATCACAGCAGGTCCACCCTGCCAATCGTCCGGAAGGACGATATGATATTCTCCAGTTTCAATTTTGCACGACTTTGTTTTGTCACCACAATCAAGGGCGATTGCCTGCCCTGAACTCACGAGTAAAACAAAAACGGCCATTACTTTGTTGTGCATAATGTCCCCCTCGGGGATTCATGTTAGCACACTTCAACACAGAATTTCCCGAGAGAGCTTACTCGGGCAGCCCCACCGCGCGAAGCCCATCCAGGATTGCGTCCCACCGTGTGGGATCCTGAAAATGGAAACTGCGCACGCCGCTAATCCGGAAGTCCGGATCTGATGCCAAAAGGGCCTCCCGCGCCCTTACTCCTTGATCAGGTAAACCAGCCTGACCAGCCGCGCTGGCAAGATATAATTGTGCGACCGGCAGCCCCGGCGAATTTTGTAGCGCTCGGTTGGCGTTGGCGATGGCATTCTCGAAGTCGCCCATAACCAGATAAGTCTGGGCCAACGCTTGTGGGACACGGTGATATATCCGGTTCTTGGCAAGAGAAAACGAGCCCTTTTTGATGGACTTCAGCGCTAACTCTGGTTGGCCCATCAGGTTCTGGATCCAGCCCAGTACCATATGCCCCTGGGCAAACTGCGGACTGATTTCGAACCCGCGTTCAACACACCGCACCGCCGCATCCAAATCGCCGGTAATACCGTAGTGAAAAATTCCCCGGATCAGGTGCACGTAATCGCTTTGGTCATTCAACGAAACCGCCTTGCTCAGCCCTGCGTCGGCGGCTTCGATATCCTCCGGGCGTATCGGACGGTAACCCCATACCAATTCGCCAATCAACGTGTTCGCCTTCATCCCAACGGCCATGAAATTGCGTGGCTGGACCGTCAGGATCCTGTCCAACAGACGACCTGCCGCCTCCCATTCTTCGGGCTGCGATCCCATCATGTAGTGCCCCGCAAGATTCAGCATTGCCTCGGGGTCGTTTGTCTCTGTTTCCGCTGCGCGCTCAGCAATTCGTTGCAGAATTCCGTATCGTATCGTTGTCGCGATTTCCCCTGACAACAGATCTTCTGCCACGAAAGGGTTGGAAATGTCACCGTTCATCCGCTGGGTCAGATAGGTTGCTGACGTGCTCGTTTCGCGCAGCTTGAGGGTGGCGCGGACCTGATTGCCGGACGCCTGAAACACCGCCGTCGCTATATGATCCGGGTCCGCATCGAGAGCGATCAGATCCACCCCCGTAAGATTGGCAAGCGCCGCCTCTACCGTGTGATTGCAGGCCTCTGCCAGCATCTTGGCATCGTCATTATTGCCCAGAGCTTCGAATGCGGCGATGGCTATCGTTGGTTTCCTGGATGTACCACCGATGGGTGGTGTGCTGACACTGTTCTGCGCACCATCTTGGTCGGGGGGCCAGACAAAGGCGCGGATCGGACGCGAGATGTTTTTCAGTGTCAATTCACCGACATCCCCAAACAGCTCGTCCATTACGCCAACGATCTGGTCACGGACGGCAGCGGAGATGCAGATCCCGCCCGTCGGGGCAGCGCCTTCTAAGCGAGCCGCAAGATTCACACCATCGCCATAGATATCACCGTCATCAACAACCACATCGCCTATGTGAAGGCCCATGCGGTAACTGATCTGCCGATCCTGAGGCACGGATTCTTCCTCTGCGCGAACCGCTTCTTGCGCCGCTATTGCAAACCGTACCGCTTCCACTACGCTTGAAAACTCGGCCAGAAATCCGTCGCCCGTTGACTTGATGATCTTACCACCTGCCTGCGCAACACCGGGATCAAACACGGACACGCGCAGTTCTTTCTGACGCGCCAGCGTGGCTTCCTCGGCGGCTTCCACAAGCCGCGAAAAGCCTACAATGTCGGCAGCCAAGATCGAAGTGAGTTTGCGTTTCACCCTTGGGCTCGCGTATTCAAGGATATCCAACCGGTTTTGTCCGGTTCGGGCACAGCGACCCCATCCCCTCCAAACGATGTCGGAACCGTCTGCCATTTCGGCAGGCCATCGGCCATGTCGAAAACACGTTCGCCATAGAAGAGGTGAAAGGTCGGCTCAAAGCGCAACCCGGATTCGACCAGCGACATAGCGTAGACCGCGACGATGTCCTTTCCGGGTTTGATATTCACCAATGCACCCCCGCATTTACCGCAGGAAACACGATGGCTTTCATCATTCTTGTCCGATTGAACCGTCGGTCCTGACAGCAAGACATTGTCTGCCGACCAGAGACACCATGCATTGACCGGCGCCGAATGCCATTTTCTACAAGAGTGGCAATGACAATAAGCCATGACCATCGGCTTACCGGCCGTAGAAACACTACATGCGCCGCAATAGCAACTTCCTTGGTAGGTTTCAGAATCATCACTCATTTTCCATCTACCCCCAATCGAACAAAGGCTGTTAACGCAAGTTTTCCGCCACGCCTTCTTCTCCAATGCACTGCCAGTTATACATTCCAATTGCCGGGTCCCAAAGTGGCTTATTTACCTCTGAAACTGCGCTATCGAAGGTGCCGGAGGTGCTTCCAACTTCGCGCACCTTATCGCGTTGCGGATGCCTAAAGATGCAACGCAATCGCGAGATCGTGGAGCAAAACTTACAAAATCCTAAGACCCGGCTCGCCATTTCAGGCGCTCGCCACGCCAATGCATTCAAAAGACTGCGTTGGTCAGAAGGTCAAAGGATAACGGCATCCAAGGACTTTGGATGTTCCGTTATTGCCTCCCAACCATCTTTGGTGATTATGAAACTGTCGCCGACCTGCGCACGAAATGTATCGACTGACACTGAACCATCAACAGCGAAAACCATCCCTGGCTGCAATACTGTCGTATCACCGGTGACCAATTGTGGCTTCTCCAAAAAGCTATAACCGGTCGCGCGGCCACACCGGAACAGGTATTCAAACCCCGCCCCCTGGATAACCTCGGCATAGGCGGCATGCACACTTTCGGCGGTCACACCTGGGCGCAGCTCTGCCAGTGCGGCGGCCTGACTTGCTACAGCAACCTCATAGATATGCTCTTGTTGTTTATCCACCATCTCACCGATCCAAAAGGTGCGGTCAAAGCCAAGTTTGAAGCGGTGAAAATTGGTCATACCGCAAAAGCACAAAAACACCGGTTCGCCCCGTTTCATGATCCGGGTTGAGGCGCGATGATGGGTTTTGGTGATGGTATCGCCCGACGCCATTATTTGCAGAAAATGAGTGTTGGGCGACATATCCGCGTCATCGTAATGCGCCACTAAAAGCTCCGCGGCCTTTCGTGTTCCGGCCCGGGACGTGGCAAGCGCAACTTCGAACTCCGGCACTCCGTCTGCAATGGCGTTGCGTCCGGCGTCCATCATAGCGCTTGCAACTTGCCCGGCATGCCGGGCCAATTGAAGTTCCTGGGCGGATTTTATCATTCGCATTTCAGCCAATATCGGTGTGGCGCTGACCAGATTTTCCCCCGGGACCAACGTATCCAGATATGTCCGCACAACAGGCGGTATATGATCAGGCTCAATCCCGACGCGCTTTGCAGTCTTGACTGCTTTGGGTAACTCCAGCCGCCACTCTTCACCCATACCGTCATTCCAGGCCGCGATACGATCAACGTGCGCCGCTGAAAGTGCCGTATTCAGGTCTATTGTCGGCGTGATCAGCAGGCTTTCGCCAGACCTGTGCACAACCAGAATGGTTGGGCGTCCGAACTCCATATGGAGGTAGTCATAATAGCCTGTCAGATAATAAACGTTGTCATCATCGGTTATGAGAGCAACGTCGATTCCGGCTTCTTGCCAATGAGTGCGAAAGCTTTTCATCCTCGAGGCAAACATCGTCAGTCTCCATCCTGAAGGTATCAGTTGAGCTTCTCAAATTGAGTTGCGTGATCGAGACCGTAGAACACGTTTGGTCCACGGTCTATCAAAGCAAAATCAAGCACCTGTCTTGACGCTTCGCCTGCATTTTATCGGAATTACTTCTCTGATCACTGATTTTCCCGTTAAAGCCTATCATCAAGCTTCACGCATACGGTGATACGCCGCCGTAAGTAAAATAGCAGCGCTATCTGCGGCCTACCTCCAAAGCCATTTCCCTCAGGTGTCGCATATCCGTACCGCAGCAACCGCCAAACACCCTGATAGACGGGTTTTCCCGCAGGACATCCGCAATTTCTTGGCCGAGCTGCGCGGGATCTCCTTCATCCAAGGTATCGGCCTCATCCAGTTCTGCGTGCGAACAACTTGATGCATTGGCAACAACACCTTTGAGCCTTGGATGCGCGTTGAGCGCGTCGGCAAAGTGCGTCGGGTGTGCGCAGTTGACCATGTGGAACAGAGCTGCGCCGTCTGTTTCTGCTTCGATCTGGTCTATGGCATCAACAAGTTTTGTGCCGTCAGCCAAACAGCCATCGGTTTCGACGACCAATGACAAAATGATGGGTAAACCAATATCTCTTGCAGCCAGAACACAGCCAGCAGCCTCGCTTAGGCGGTTGAACGTGTACGCGGTCACCAGATCAACACTGGTTTCTTTCAGAACAGCGAGTTGCACACTGTGGTAACTGCGCGCCTGTTCAACTGTCATGGGTGGGATGTCAGCGTAAGGATCGTATCTTGGGCCAACGCAGGCGGAAACCAAAACGTCATCCCGGCCAGAAGCATTGCGCACCTCCTCCATCAGTGCGACACCATCCTTGT
The DNA here is from genome assembly GCF_056542905.1 of Ruegeria sp. AA3. Classification (NCBI taxonomy): domain Bacteria; kingdom Pseudomonadati; phylum Pseudomonadota; class Alphaproteobacteria; order Rhodobacterales; family Roseobacteraceae; genus Ruegeria; species Ruegeria sp. AA3. The sequence continues at coordinate 17,198 of NZ_JBQGAQ010000006.1, forward strand.
TTACCTCACGAAGACGTTCAGCATCGTAGCCCAAAGGTGCAGCACGGTCGGCATTGGCCATCCATGTCGGTGCGTCGAGAATGCACCCAACACCCATATCGCCGGCCAATTGCACGAGCGCTTGCATTTGTCCGGCCAGAACAGCCCGGGTGTCAGGCTTCTCCAGCAAGGGAAACGACGCAAAACCCGGAAGCTCGATACCGTGATTAAAAATCAGGTCCGTACCTGTACCTGCATAAACCAAAAATTTCTTGTCACCCTCGCCTAGAAGTCTCCGCGCCATTTTGCACCCCTCGAACACCGGCATTACTCCGCATCCACAATAACAATGATCAGATCTTCTGCAAAACTGAGGTGTTTACTTGTCCGTTCGGACGCTTTCTGCATTTGCGGTATCAGCTAGGCATATCTAGGCGCGAACCACCGGAGATTCTGAACAAGCGTGGCTGTACCGTTCTAACCTTGCTAGGTGGAGGGTTGCTTCCGTCATTTCGGCACACGTTTAGTTAGAAGGTTCCCGGAACTACGCGGTGAATTTCGAAGTGTAGCACACTCCGTCTTGACATGGCGATACGATCTGGTTCAGCTTCGGCTCATGACGTACACACGCATCCACTGCCATCGAATATCGGCCTGAGGTCGATAACCCACGCAAAATCCGTGGGAGGCAGCATTGGTATGCGGGCGAGGCTTATATCCTTGTAATTGCTCCAGATTAGAGTGCACGAGTCGGTTCGATTCCGACGCCTCCTACCATCCTCAGGAGGTGTCCGACATGGCGGACGAAGTTACGAACGCAATTGATTTCAACGACATCAAGCAATCGGTTGAGGAGAGCATCGGACGCACACCCGAAGGCTGGTCCGGCTTGGCCACGAAGCTCTTCAAAGAGGTTAAGGAATACTGCGATCTGATGGGTGCCACCTACCCCTTTGTCCTCCAGATCAAGGAGAAGCTGGGAGAGCTCCGCATCTTCCACAGGTGTGATGATCGACACATCCAGTCGATGATCACCGCCACGATTGCACGAGCAAATCGTACCTGTGAGCGATGCTCAAACGCTGCCGAGACCCAGCTGTTGGACGGCTGGTACACGACCCTGTGTTGTTGGTGCGCGCATGATGTCGCGAGCAAGCGCCATCCGAAACGGCACCGGCTGTTTGGCGTTCGAAAGAAGCCCATTCGAGATCAACTGACGTGCTCGATCTGTGGATATTTCGGTCAGATCGACCGATCTGTTAACCGCGGACGCTGTCCTGCATGTGTGACGAAAGGGTGGTGAGTGATGCTCAAAATCGTTGTCTACGCAAACGAAAGAGAGATCGCCCGGGCCCATGTCGGGAACCTCAGCGATGACATCGATGGTCTCTGCGACTACGAAGTGCGCGTGAACGAACGAGAGTCTGAGCAGCTCGGTATCAAAGAGAAAGCAGTAAGCTTCGATATCTCGCAGCATAATCGCCAGCAGACGGTGTGGACACTCGTTGAGAAGATCGCCGCCATATGGCTGGAGAAGACCGGTGCGCGCGAGCCCCGCACTAAGGCTGACGACGTGACACGCGCATTCCTGAAGCTGAAGAAGGCCAAATTTCTCGCCGGACAAGCATCGCTGTCTGATCCGATTGGCGCAGAGGAGTTCGACGCGCTCGCTGTTGACGTCGAGATTGATCCACTGACCAGGGCGCTTTTGGCACTGCAAGAGGCAAGGATCGCACTTGGCCGGGCAAAACTATCTGATCCGATTTCCGCAGATGAAATCAGAGCGCGCAAGGTACATGAAAGTAGTGACAACGAATTGCTGTCGCGGATTCAGACGAGCATTCGCGAATTGGATGAGTGCATCGCTAGTGAAGTGAATGGCGAGGACGAGCATACAGATCCAGCCATAGAAGCTTTCCTTGAGCTTTTGGAAAAGGACATCGCAGCAGGCAATGTTGCTGGAGACCTAGCCGGGCACATTGCAGCGCACAAACGTCGATTGGGTGAAGATGATGACCAGGACAATTGAGCCAAATTTCACAGATACCGAAGATCTTCGATTCCTGAAGACGACATTTGCGGTTCACGACAGTGAAAGTAGTGTTGTGGCCCCAATCTCAACCGCCGATTTCGAACGTATCGAAGATTTGACGGACGAAGAAAACAGGCGTGTTGTTCATGAGAAAGCTGACGCGCTGGCGCAGCTGAAGGATGAGTGATGAACCAGGTTGTAGATTGGAATGACATCCAAGCAAGCGTTCTAAAGGCACTTGGAGAGCATCGTGTAGGCTGGGGTGACCAACTCGCAATAGTGCTGGAGGATGTAAAGCGCAGTGTTTCACAACATCCCGATGTCTTTGGGGGTGAGTTGCCGGTGATCGTACAGATCAAGCAAAAACTTGGCGGATTGCGCGTCTACACACGAAAATGCAATCGAAATATCCTCGATGAGCTGGATACGCGTGTCGACGAGATTGAGAAGACGTGTGAGCGGTGCGGAAATTCTGCCGGAATCCAATGCATCCAGGGCTATCTCACGACGCTTTGTTGCTGGTGTTACAACCGCTACCTCGAAGATCGATTTGAAGGCGCTGAGATGAGATGGCCAACTGATCTTGAGCTCAACGTGGCGGATCGTTTCCCGGACCTGGTTAGCGCTGATACTGCCTCACTATGGCCAAGCATTGGGCCGGGTCGTCTCGTCCTGCTGGGAAGGTTTCTTGCGCAGGCGGAGCATCTGGTTCGAGAGAACCGTGAGACACCGATTCAAGTGCAGATCTCGGATGTGACGACGGGCTCAGACGGTTCAATCCAGATCAATTTCCGTCGGTATGATCAATGCCTGCATCTCCCGCTCAAGCGTCTCGTACTGGACAGTAAGCGCACATGTGCACGATGTGGCCATGTGGGAGATATTGTACGGAAGAAGCACAAGGCAACTGCCCTGTGCGCACACGGGTTGTTGAAACGTGGTGCGACGCTACTACCGATGCCCAAAGAATGCAGCGGCAGGATATTTTTGCGTCATGATCTGCAACGTGTCACCGATCGCCAAATACCTGATGCAAAAGCTGCGATGGAAATGTTCAGCAACTGGGCGAAGATCGAAGGGGTCGGAGATTTCAGACCCCAATGAAACGTTGCTTCCGTAGGTGTGTGCAAAACTGAAAACTTGTGTCTCCGGGCCGCGCCGCAGAAATCAGTGGCCCGGCTAGTCAATATCTCTGATCATATCCAAGATACCTTTGCGCAAACTGTCTCTCGCGTATTGAACAGTGAGAAGTGCCTGTTCAATCTCGTGATCATCGCCGCTGTCATAAGCCGCCTTAATCAGTTCGAACTGTGCGGTTTGGCTCTTAGCGAGTGCGTATTCCTCTTGTATATTATTGACTGGTTCTTTCCTTTTTTTGCTCGTTGTTGGTTGTGGAGTTTACTGCCTTGTTTGCATGCTACGCTGTCAAAAGGACACCTTTTCTGAAAATAGTGGCTACTTTAGCATGCGGCTATGTTTGATGCCCACAACAAAACAAGGGCCTTCTGCCATGAAAAAGGTCATTCCGGATGGTTCGCATCAGAACCGCGTGACCCACCAAGCGATTGAGGCTCAAATCGACTTTTCTCACCGGAGTATCAATATTCCCTCGTTTACATAGTGGCGAGAAAGCGCTTGATATTTCTACTCGAACGCTCTGCCTGTCGGGGCTAACTGATCGAAGCTATTAACGCGCTCCGTAGTAGCGCTAGTTAATACTATAACGACTTCGCAGCATATCTTTCTCACACGGTTTTTTGAGCTGCCCCTATTAGGGCAGATCTTCGGCTACTCATCTGTTTTCTTCTTTTGCGTTTGTATTGGTCGGTTCGTCTGGCTGGATAGATGAAGGAGTAGCCTTGAGGACCATCAAATTTCTACTCGTGTCGGATCCCAATGCGAAACAAGTGCCATGCGCATTAGTTCACAGAATACAAAAAGTAATTGCGCAATACAGGGCTGCCCAAAAGCGCATTAGAAATGATGAACACTTGGCCGATTTCGGAAGAGGTGATTTCACCAATGCGTTTGCGCGCAATCAGATGGGGTTACGTTAATCCGGCATGCCAACTCGTACAGAGGATCGCAAGTGAATGGAATTGTCACGTGCGCTAAGGAATCATTGGTTCTTCGATTCGAAAATCCGGGGTTAAGAATATCGATTCCTTTGGTTCAGCACCCCAAGAACAACGCTCAGAACCTTCGCAAGTGCAGAAACTGGGTAATATCTGGCTCGTAGCACGCTTTTTAATTTGTCTGCGTCCAAGCCTGTGTCATGACGCAAATTCTCGGGTTATCCACAATTATCTCCCGCCGGATATCAACAGTTTATCCCCGTCTAATTTTCATGCTGCAGTGCTATTTTCTTGCCCGAACAGGGTCCTGGTGCAAAAGTCTGGATACGGCTTCTGATCTTCGGAACAGGGGCTGGACGCAAAGGCCAAGGGGGCCACGGCGACAAAGGCAGGTTTTAGGATTTGTACTTGGTTGCAATGGTTTACCGGTAGTGGATCAGATAAACTGGGCTTCGGTTCGGATTAGGTGGTCGGCTTCTCAGATGGTCTGCGCGGGCTGCGACGCGACATAGCGCGTGTGGCAGTCGCCAATGCCTCTTCGGGGGCAGAGGCAACTGGATCGGGACGCCCCTCGGGCGGTTCGAACCGGCAAGGCGTCAGGAGTGTCCGTAAGGATGCATGCAAAGACCGCGTCTGAGCACCTGGCGCCTTTTCCTTTTTTAGAACTTAAGGTTCATACAGGCTACCACGCACAAACCTCCGGAACGGAACGGGGTTCTTTTGCTTGCGCAAAAGAACCCCGTAGAAGTGTCAGAAATGCAATGCCGCGTCTATGCACCTGTGCGGACGACACTACGCCTGTTGTTTGGGTCTGGCAACTACATATTGCGGATTAGGCGTTGCTAAACCGCAACATCCCGTCGCAATCAGATGTTTTCCTGAACGTCCTCAGCCGCGTTCTGGATAGCATCGCCTGCATTTTCGATGTCTTTGCCCGCACCCTTTGCGGTCTCGCAAGCGGTAAGTGTGAATAGGGCCAGGCCAATTAGAATTGCTCGGATCATCGATTGCTCCATAAGTGATTGTCTCGAATTGGGTAGCAGCTTTTATGTATCAGAGCCACTGATTTTAAAGGCTCCGTCGCTTACATCGCTCGTATAGCGAACGGCGCGTAAATACGAGCTCAAGACTACGGAGAAGGCCTTGGGCCCGTTTCCAGTTACACCTTGGATTTTAGCCAGATTTACAGGGATTAGCCTGCTTCCGGACTACAGAACAGCTCGTACACCACCTCAAGTATCCGCGCGGGTCTTTCGTCCGCTAATCGGTAGTAGATTGTCTTGCCCTCCCGTCTGGGAACGACAAGCCCCTCCAATCTGAGGCGTGACAATTGCTGTGAGACCGCCGCCTGCCGGGCCGACAGGAGCCGCTCTAATTCGGTCACGGATTTCTCGCCGGAAACAAGGTGGCACAGGATCATCAAACGCCCTTCGTGGCTGATCGCCTTGAGGAAATTCGACGCGCGAGTTGCGTTCTCAACCATCCGCTCAAGTTCGGTCTGTGACATATCTTCGGTCATTTGCGGCAAAGCCATGATCGTGTTCCTCGATTATATTCGCCCAAGTTCGAGATCGTCTGAAGTTACTAGGTTGAAAGTGCAATTGGTACAACTACTAGGCATGTATTACTATATGCACGGATCAAAATAACGTGATGTTATATGGTATATTCCTGTCGCTTTGCCAGACCTCTCGTGGAGGAGTTTCGGAAACCGAAGGAATTCCTCGGAACGCTCAGCCCCCCTTGCAGCCCCCCAGCAGCAGCACTAAGACTCGGGTAACTCTTCTTCGGGTAAAGTCCCGATCCATCGCAAAGCAGGCAGGTTCCGAATGTTCGATCCAGTTGAAACATATATGAACACTCTCGTCCCCATGGTCGTCGAGCAGACCAGCCGGGGCGAACGCGCGTATGATATTTTCTCGCGCCTTCTGAAAGAGCGAATTATTTTCATCAACGGACCGATCCACGATGGAATGAGCCATCTGGTCGTCGCTCAGCTGCTGCATCTCGAGGCGGAAAACCCGAACAAGGAAATCTCGATCTACATCAATTCGCCCGGTGGCGTGGTCACTAGCGGTTTGTCGATTTACGACACAATGCAGTATATCAAGCCGAAATGTTCTACATTGGTGATCGGTCAGGCGGCTTCGATGGGATCCGTTCTTTTGGCTGGTGGCGAGAAGGGAATGCGGTTTTCTCTGCCCAACAGCCGGATCATGGTGCATCAGCCCAGCGGTGGATATCAGGGTCAAGCCAGCGACATTATGATTCACGCAGCAGAGACCCAAAAGCTGAAGGATCGCCTGTATGATATCTATGTTCGCCATACGGGTCAGACAAAAAAGGCGGTCGAAAAGGCTCTGGATCGCGACAATTTCATGAGCCCGGAAGAGGCCAAGGAGTGGGGTCACATCGACGAGATCGTCGAGAGCCGCGCCAAAATGGACGGCGACGACGCCTAGGTTCAAATCCGCGCGCGTCAGGCGTGAGTATTGATTTTGAGATTGTAGCTGCCAGAGGGCTGGCCTAAGCTGCAGGCATATACGGCAAGCGCGGCCCCGAGACGGGCTGCTGAGACGGAGCCCGAGGGGTAAAGCATGGCGACGAATTCAGGCGGTGACGGCAAGAACACGCTTTATTGCAGCTTTTGCGGCAAAAGCCAGCATGAGGTGCGTAAGCTGATCGCAGGCCCGACAGTGTTCATCTGCGACGAATGTGTCGAGCTGTGCATGGACATCATCCGTGAAGAGACAAAGGCCAGCGGCCTGAAATCCTCGGACGGTGTGCCAACGCCCAAGGATATCTGCGAAGTGTTGGATGATTATGTGATCGGTCAGGCCACCGCCAAGCGGGTTCTGTCGGTTGCGGTACACAACCACTACAAGCGTCTGAATCACGCCCAGAAAGCGGGCAGTGATATCGAGCTTGCCAAATCCAACATCCTGTTGATCGGTCCCACCGGTTGCGGAAAGACCTTGCTGGCGCAAACGCTGGCACGGATTCTGGATGTGCCGTTTACGATGGCGGACGCAACCACGCTGACGGAAGCCGGCTATGTGGGTGAGGATGTCGAAAACATCATTCTTAAGCTGCTTCAAGCCAGCGAATACAATGTCGAACGCGCACAACGCGGCATCGTCTATATCGACGAAGTCGACAAGATCACTCGTAAGTCCGAGAATCCATCGATCACTCGCGATGTCTCGGGTGAGGGTGTGCAGCAGGCGCTGCTGAAGCTGATGGAAGGCACCGTGGCCAGCGTTCCGCCGCAGGGTGGCCGTAAGCATCCTCAGCAGGAATTCTTGCAGGTGGATACCACAAATATCCTGTTTATCTGTGGTGGTGCCTTTGCAGGCCTCGACAAGATCATTGCGCAGCGCGGCAAGGGCTCGGCTATGGGCTTTGGGGCTGATGTCCGCGACAATGACGAACGCGGTGTGGGCGAGATCTTCAAGGATCTTGAACCCGAGGATCTGCTGAAGTTTGGCCTGATCCCTGAATTTGTTGGCCGTCTGCCAGTTCTGGCAACGCTCGAAGATCTGGACGAAGATGCGCTGGTTACCATCCTGACCAGCCCCAAGAACGCTTTGGTCAAGCAATACCAGCGCCTGTTCGAACTGGAAGACGCCGAACTGGGCTTTACCGATGACGCGCTGAAAGCGATTGCGAAAAAAGCGATCGAGCGCAAAACCGGTGCGCGTGGTCTGCGTTCGATCCTCGAAGACATCCTGCTGGATACAATGTTCGAACTGCCGGGCATGAAGAATGTGACCGAAGTTGTGGTCAACGAAGAGGCGGTGACGTCAGAGTCGCAACCGCTGATCATCTACGCTGACACAGCTGAATCTGCTTCCGCTGGTTGAGCCGAGGCTGATTGCCCGCGGCACTGGTTAGGGGGCTCTGTCCCCGTCGCCGTTGGGCGACCCCCCGAGGTATTTATAGCCAGATGAAGCAGGGGTCCGCTCTTCATCTGGCTATAAATGCTTCGGAGCGCGAGGCAGAGCCTCGCATTGAATCGGCTTTGAGGTCATTGAGGCAATTTTAGTAGGCGACCATGGCAATCAAACGGATATCTTCTGGCGGCGAATTCGAGGCCAAGGCCGGCTATTGCCGCGCAGTTGTCACTAGAGGCTGGGTTCATGTCGCGGGGACTGTAGGTCAGGGGGACACGGTGGTTGACCAATGTCGCTCAGCTCTGTCGATTATCGAACATGCACTTATCGAGGCAGGCGCATCGCTCTCGGACATTGTGCGTGTCACTTATATGTTGCCGGATCGCACCGAGTTCGAACGTTGCTGGCCTGTTTTGGCCGAGACGTTTGGCGCGAACCCTCCTGCAGCCACGATGATTGAATGCGGGTTGATCGATCCGAAATATCGGATTGAAATTGAAGTTACCGCTATTCTGCCGGAATGACGCAGGCAAGCCCGGTGGCACTGGACCTCAGCGTGCCTTTGGTCCATATCTTCGGGGACAGAAATGCCGGAGGCAGCCGATGGGAATCCTGAACAGTCTTTTGCGGGCCGTGACCTGGTGGAACGGAGCCACCCTGAACACGCAGTTCTACACTGCGCGCAAAGGGATCAAGGTCGGCGAAGACGATGAAGGCAACGTGTTCTATCGTAACGCAGACGACAGCAAACGTTGGGTGATCTTCAATGGTGAGGCCGAGGCCAGCCGGATCGACCCTGATTGGCATGGATGGCTGCATCGCACTTGGGATGAACCGCCAACCGACAAACCTCTGGCCCACAAATCCTGGGAAAAACCGCATCAGGAAAACCTGACGGGAACCGCGCTGGCCTATGCTCCGGCAGGGTCGCTGCGCCGTGCTGATCCGGTAGAGCGCTCGGATTACGAGGCGTGGAGCCCGGAATAAGCAATGTCAGCTCATACCAAGACCGAAGTTATTGTCGGCGGTGCCGTGCTGGCCTGCGCCATTGCTTTTGGCGTCTATGCCAGCCAGTCCACTGGCCTGTCCCAGTCCAGCGCAGGATACGAGCTGGGCGCGTCTTTTCGTTCTCTTGAAGGTGTCGGCGTTGGAACTGATGTGCGCCTAGCCGGTGTGAAAATCGGTACAGTAACGGGCGTTACACTGAATTCTGACACCTACCGTGCCGATACACAATTTTCTGTGGCGGATGGCATTCTGATCCCGGATGACAGCGCAGTTGTGATTTCCTCAGAAGGGTTGCTGGGAGGCAATTTTGTTGAGGTGATGCCCGGCGGCTCTCCGTTCTATTTTGAGCCGGGTGATGAGATCGAGGACACGCAGGGCGCGGTCAGCCTGATCTCATTGTTGGTCAAGTTTGTGGCAGGGGACGGCAGCGAATGATCCGTGCGGCCCTCGCTGCGCTGCTGGCCACCGTGACTGCTGCGGCTGCACAGCAAAAGGTAGAATCCGGTCCGGGCGCCATGCTGCGCGGGCTGGATAAGGTTAGCGGGCAGACCTTGGATATCGAGGTTCAGAACGGACAGACGGCGACCGTGTTCGGGTTGGACGTTGCACTGGGCGATTGCCGCTACCCGGCTGACAACCCCACGGGCGACGCCTTTGCCTATCTGACAATTTGGGAACAGGGCAAGGCGCAGCAGCTATTTGACGGCTGGATGATAGCGACCTCACCCGCGCTGAACGCGCTGGACCATGCGCGTTACGATGTCTGGGTGATCCGCTGTATCACACCCTGAGGGGTCTGCTGCAGATCCGCGGTGAAATCTGCTTTTAGATCAATCGCTTGTTTCAACTCGCTGTGATAAACTGCACGCGGGATTTCGATCGCGCCTAATGAGGCCAGATGCGCGGTCAGAAACTGCGTATCGAATAGCGTAAACCCGGTTTGGCGCAACCGATCCACCAGATAGGTAAGTGCGATCTTCGATGCGTCCGTGCGGCGCGAAAACATGCTTTCGCCAAAAAAGGCTGCGCCCAGAACCACACCATAAACCCCGCCAATCAGCGAAGCACCCTCCCAGACTTCGAGGGAATGCGCGCGGTCGGCCTGATGTAGTTCCTGATACAGGCGGCGCAGTTCGGGATTGATCCAGGTTTCCGATCGGTCGGCGCAGCTATCCACCACGCCCGCAAAATCGCGATTGATGCTTATCGTGAACCCACACGTCCGCAAGCGACGCGCCAGACTGCGTGAAATGTGAAAGCCTTCCAGCGGGAAAACACCGCGAAACTTCGGATCGACCCAGAACAGCTCGGGGTCATCGCGGTGTTCGGCCATCGGAAAGATGCCGATGGAGTAGCCATGTAGCAGAAGTTCAGGGGAAAGGCTCATGCCGGGTGCCCCGGGACCAGAGGGCCGTAGCCCTCTGATCCCGTTTTCTTATTGGGCCATGTTCTCCGCAAGCCAGTGCTCCAGCCAGTGGATGTTATAGTCACCGCTATGCAAGTCAGGTTCCTGCAGCAGCGCGTGGAACAGCGGCACGGTGGTGTCGATGCCGTCGACGATTAGCTCTCCCAACGCGCGTTCCAGACGGGCCAATGCTTCAGCCCGGTCGCGGCCTTGCACGATCAGCTTTGCGATCAGCGAGTCGTAATACGGTGGGATCGAGTAGCCATCATAGAGTGCCGAATCCATCCGCACACCCAGACCACCCGGCGCGTGATAGGCCGTGATCTTACCGGGGCAAGGCGAGAAGTTCGGCAGTTTTTCAGCGTTGATACGAACCTCAATGGCGTGGCCGTTGATCTCCAAATCGTCCTGACCGAACGACATGTCCTCACCAGCGGCGACAAGGATCTGCTCTCGTACTAGATCGACGCCAAAGATGCCTTCGGTCACCGGATGTTCCACCTGCAGACGGGTATTCATCTCGATGAAGTAGAATTCGCCATTCTCATAGAGGAACTCGATGGTGCCAGCGCCGATATAGTTGATCTTGGCCACCGCGTCGGCGCAAACCTTACCGATCTTGGCGCGTTCTTCAGGGGTGATGCATGGGCCGGGGGCCTCTTCGAACACTTTCTGGTGGCGACGCTGCAGCGAGCAGTCGCGCTCGCCCAGATGAACCGCCTTGCCCTTGCCATCGCCAAAGACCTGAATCTCGATATGCCGCGGCGTGGTCAGGTATTTCTCGATATAGACCTCGTCATTGCCAAAGGCTGCTTTGCCTTCGGCGCGCGCGGTCATGAAGGCGCTTTCCATCTCATCTGCGGTCATCGCGACTTTCATGCCGCGACCGCCGCCACCGGCGGTGGCTTTGATTATGACGGGATAGCCGAACTCTTCGCCGATGCGCTTGGCATCTTCCAAGGTGGGAACGCCGCCATCGGAGCCGGGAACGCAAGGCACGCCCAGTTCCTTCATCGTGTCCTTGGCGGTGATCTTGTCACCCATGACGCGAATATGTTCTGCTGTGGGGCCGATGAAGGTGATGCCGTGATCTTCGACGATCTGCACGAACTCGGCATTTTCGGAGAGGAAGCCATAGCCGGGATGGATCGCCTGCGCGCCGGTGATTTCACAGGCCGAGATGATCGCGGGCACGGACAGATAGCTTTGCGGGCTGGGCGGTGGGCCAATGCAGACCGATTCGTCCGCCATGCGCACATGCATCGCGTCGCTGTCGGCGGTGGAATGCACGGCGACCGTCTTGATCCCCATCTCGCGGGCAGCACGGATCACGCGTAGGGCGATCTCGCCTCGGTTGGCAATCAGGATTTTGTCGAACATGGGCCCGCCTTACTCAACGATGACCAGAGGCGTGCCGAATTCCACGGCATCACCATCGCCGACCAGAATGCGCTTGATGGTGCCCGACTTGGGTGCGTGGATGTGGTTCATAGTCTTCATGGCTTCGACGATCAGCAGCGTGTCGCCTTCGGATACCGACGCACCAATCGAGATAAATGCAGGCGCGCCCGGTTCGGGCTGCATGTAAACGGTGCCGACCATGGGCGAAGTCACTGCGCCGGGGTGGCTGGCGGGATCGTCCATCGCAGCAGGCGCCTCTGCGGCTGGTGCGGGTACAGCAGCAGGTGCGGCTGCGGGTGCTGCCGCAGGAACCGCCACCTGAACCGGAGCGGCAACAGTCTGTGACATACGGCTGACGCGGACATTCAGGCTGTCGTCATCGCCATATTCGCGTTTGACCTGCAGTTCGGTCAGGTCGTTTTCGCGCAGCAGTTCGGCCAGTGCCTTGATAAACGCGACATCCGCTTCGTGTTTGGTATCTGTCATGAGTGTCCTCGAAGGTTCCCCTATGGCCCGTCTGTTCCCTGCGGGCTTGGTCTGATTACGCAGGGTTATAAGCTATGCAGACGCCCATGAAAAGCGTCGACTGAGCCCGTTAAATAGGGGGTTTCGCTTCAAGTTCGAGGGGCGCAGCAATTACAGCGGCGTCCCTGACAGTTTTGCCACCAGCTCGGGCAGCTTTCGAGCGCCATATTTCTCTAGAAGACGGGCGCGATAGGCCTCGATTGTGCGATAACTCAGCCCCAATTCGACGCCGATTTCTTTTGCAGACAGGCCGCGGCAGGACAGGATGGCGACTTCGCGTTCGCGGGTGGTCAATTGTACAAGTGGGCGTTCTTCCGAGATATCCGAAAAGCTCCATATCCCGTGACGAAACGGATCGTCGGGCGTAAGGGACCGCCCTCGTGCACGGCACCAAAACAGGTCCCCGTCGCGCCTCCGCATAACTCGTTCATCCGTATAGTACCCGGTGTCGCGCATCACTTGCAGGCTGCGTGCTCCAATCCGCTCCCAGTCGGCAACCGAGGGATAAAGATGTAGCAAGGGCATGTTGCGGTAATCAGCTTCATCCCCGCCAAAGGTCCGCGCAAATTGCAAATTGCACCGCCGGATGATCCGGTTCTCAAGCTCAACAAGGCCGATAGGGGCGTATTCGAAGGCGGGATCGCTCATGTACTTATCGTGACGGGTATTGCGTTGAATTAGAAGAGCAGGTGGCGGGAAAGGGTGGGTTTCTTTCTGTTGTCGCTGTCAAAGTTGTAAATCTTCTTTGATAATTCTTCGCCAAGGGTTAAAAATCATGCAGTTATTCTGCAAATCAGTTTGCAGTCGTCAAGGATACAAACAAGATGCGAGATACCCTTACCGGCAGCCGGATACGCGAAAGGCGGCAAATCTCGGGGTTGCGACAGGCGGAACTGGCGCGGCAGGTGGGGATTTCGGCATCGTATCTGAACCTGATCGAACACAATCGCCGTCGCATTGGTGGCAAGCTTCTGATTGATATTGCGGCGGCATTGTCAGTGGAACCATCGCTGCTGACGCAAGGGATAGAAGATACGCTCATCTCAGCCCTGCGCGAGGCGGCGGCAGATTCGGTTGGTCAAAAGGCCGAGGTTGACGGGCTCGAAGAATTCGCCGGGCGTTTTCCTGGCTGGTCCGGTGTTCTGGCACAGATGCATCGCCGCGTAGTGACATTGGAACGTACAGTCGAAACCCTTTCGGATCGTTTGACCCATGACCCACATCTGGCCGCTTCGATGCATGAGGTGCTGTCGACCGCTGCCGCCATCCGCTCAACTGCCGCGATTCTGGCCGAACCCGGAGAGATCGAGGCCGAATGGCGCGACCGCTTCCATCGCAATCTGCATCAGGATGCCGAGCGGCTCGCTGAAAGCTCCAAAGCGCTTGTGGCCTATCTTGATGACAGTGACGGGCAACGCGATCTGCGTGGCATCCCCCTTGATGCGGTCGAGGCCTTTTTTGCTGAACAGGGATATCATTTCCCGGAACTCGAAGCCGGAGGGGAATTAACCGATGTGCTGCTGGATGGGCTCGAGTCCTCCGCCGCCAACGCCGTAGCCTCGGGCTTGCTGAACCTTTACGCAGCCGATGCGCTGGCCATGCCGTTGGATCAGGTGCGCTCCGCGCTTGATACAACAGATCCTGACCCGCTGGCCCTGGCGGCAGCATTTTCGGTGGATTTGGTTACGGTGCTGCGACGGTTGGCCTTTCTGCCCGAAGGCACGCTGGCACGTCCTGCAGGGCTGGTGATCTGCGACGCCTCGGGCAGCGTTCTTTTCTATAAGCCTGCGCCGGGCTTTGCCCTGCCGCGCCATGGCGAGGCGTGCCCGCTCTGGCCTTTGTTCACGGCGCTGAACCGTCCTCTGGTGCCGATCCGCAAGCGCGTCGTGCAGCTTGGTCGCACCGCCGCCCAGTTTGAATGTTTCGCCATCGCCTCCCCCCAACCGGCTGAGGCGTTCGGAGCCGAGCCGGTCTACCGTTCGGTCATGTTGGTGCTGCCGGTTGAAGACACCGTGCGGCCGACGGAGAACGCGGCGCAAGTCGGGGTCAGTTGTCGGATTTGCCCCAAACGAGATTGCGGCGCACGTAGGGAACCGTCGATCTTGAGCGAAGGGTTTTGACAGTTTCGTGACGCTGCGCTTAAGCTGGTCTGGACAGGTGGCCGGACGTGCAACCGGTCCTGGGGAGGAAGTACAAATATGAGCCGTAAGGTTCTGTTGATCGAGGATGAACCCAATATCACCGAGGCGATCCGTTTTTTGCTGACCCGTGAAGGGTGGCAGGTTGAAACGCATGCCGAGGGAACGGACGCGGTGCAGGTAATCCTGTCCGCTCAGCCCGATTTGGTGATTCTGGATGTGATGTTGCCGGGTAAAAGCGGAATGGATGTGCTGCGTGATCTGCGCGAGCATGAGGAGATGAAGGCATTGCCGGTCCTGATGCTGACTGCGCGCGGGCAATCCCGTGACCGGGAGATGGCCGAACAGGCCGGGGTCAGTCGTTTCATGACCAAGCCGTTCTCGAATGCCGAGGTTTTGACGGCGGTGCGTGACCTGCATGCGCAGGCGTCACAGTCATGAATTCGCCGGACGACGGCAAAGGCCGGCCCTCGCCGGCCCGACCGTCTCTGTTTCTCGAGCGGCAGGGTTATCGTCGGCGCAGACTGGCGGATGCGGCGCGGCTGCTGCCATTTCTGGGGGCCGCCCTGCTTGCGCTACCGCTTCTGTGGCCTGATGAAAGTGAAAGTGCCGAGGCGTTGTCGCTTTCCTCAGCCATGTTCTACATCTTTGCCTGCTGGGGGGGGCTGATTCTGATCAGTGTGGTCTTTGGCATTGCTGCCAGGCGTATGGCAGCACGCGAGAACGCCGAGCCCGGGGCCGAGTCATGGCGACGCTGAATGTCCTGATCCTGGTCTGTCTGGGCTACGTAGTGCTGCTGTTCGGCGTGGCCTTTACCGCGGATCGGGTTGCGGCACGTGGAGGCGGGAAATGGCTTCGGTCCCCGCTGATCTATACGCTGTCTCTGTCGATCTATTGCACCGCCTGGACATTCTATGGCGCGGTCGGCAACGCCGCGCGTTCTGGACTGGAATTTGTGACCATCTATTTGGGTCCAACTCTGGTAATGATCAGCTGGTGGTGGGGCCTGCGCAAGTTGGTTCGTATCGGACGCAGCCAGCGCGTGACCTCCATCGCTGACTTGATCTCGTCGCGTTACGGTAAGTCCAACACCCTGGCGGTTTGCGTGACGATCTTGGCGGTGCTGGGTGGCACGCCGTATATCGCGCTGCAATTGCAGTCGATCACGCTGTCCTTTTCGATCTTTGCCGAGGCTGATCCAACCGGCCTTTACCGCGAGGGATCCAGCGTGTTCTGGGTAGCTGCCGGTCTGGCGGTCTTTGCGATCCTCTTCGGTACTCGCAATCTGGACGCAAACGAGCGCCACCACGGCGTTGTCACGGCTATTGCCTTGGAATCAGTTGTTAAACTCTTTGCTCTGCTGGCGGTTGGTATCTTTGTCGTCTGGGGCGTCGCGGGGGGGCTGGGGCCGATGATGGACCAGATCGACGCGTCTGAGATTGGTCAGTGGCATGTGGATGCCGGGCGCTGGACCACTTTCATCTTCCTCTCGGCAGCGGCATTTGTCTGCCTTCCAAGGATGTTTCAGGTCATGGTGGTCGAGAATGATGACGAAGGCCATCTGCGCACTGCAGCCTGGGCCTTTCCGCTTTATCTGCTGCTTATGAGCCTATTTGTGGTGCCGATCGCGGTGGTCGGGCTGGACCTGATGCCTGAGGGATCGAACCCGGACCTGTTTGTGCTGACCGTGCCGCTGTCGCAGGGCAATGACTGGCTGGCGATGCTGTCATTTATCGGCGGGTTCTCCTCGGCTACGTCGATGGTGATCGTCACGGCCATGGCGCTGTCGACTATGGTCTCGAACCACGTGGTCATGCCGATCTGGCTGAATACGCAGGAAGGCACCGCGTCGGTATCCGGTGATGTCCGGACCATCGTTCTGATGGCCCGCCGTGTCTCGATCGCTGTGATCATGGCACTGGGCTATTTCTACTACAGCTTGTCAGGTGGCGGGGCTGCACTGGCTTCAATCGGTCTGGTGGCCTTTGCCGGGATCTCTCAGATCCTGCCCGCTCTGGTGGGTGGTTTGTTCTGGCGCGGTGCGACCAGAACCGGGGCGTTGGTGGGGCTCAGTGTTGGGTTCTTCCTGTGGATTTATACTCTGCTGCTGCCCGGCATGGAAGGTGGTATCATCCCGGCGTCGGTGATCGAAAACGGACCTTTCGGTTGGGGCTGGCTACGCCCGCAAGCGCTCTTTGGGATCGAAGGAATTGATCCGATGGTGCATACAGTCATGTGGTCGCTGTCACTGAACACAATCGCCTTCTGCGTCGCTTCGATGCTCAGCTTTCCAAGCCCGTTGGAACGCCTGCAGGGTGCACAATTCGTCAATGTCTTCGACCATTCGGTTTCGGCGCGCGGCTGGACCGGGTCAGTCGCGCAAAGCGAAGATCTGATGATCATGACCCAGCGGATTTTGGGCACCATTCCCGCGCAGGAATTCTTTCAGGCCGAAGCGGAACGGCAGAATGGCCGGCCTGGACGTCTTCCCGAACCAACTCCGCAGTTTCTGGAACGGCTGGAACGTGAACTCAGCGGTTCGGTAGGTGCCGCAACCGCCCATGCGATGATTGGTCAGATCGTGGGTGGTGCGTCTGTTTCGGTCGAGGACCTGCTGGCCGTAGCCGACGAATCCGCTCAGATGCTGGAATATTCCAGCCAGCTCGAAGCGAAATCGGCTGAACTCAGCCGCACTGCGCGCCAGTTAAGGGAGGCCAACGCCAAGCTCACCCAAGTATCAAAGCAGAAAGACGCCTTTCTCAGTCAGGTCAGCCACGAATTGCGCACGCCGATGACCTCGATCCGCGCATTTTCCGAAATCCTGCGCGACGCCGAGGGCCTGAGCGCAGAAGAGCAGACCCGCTATGCTGCGATCATTCATGACGAGTCGCTGCGTCTGACCCGGCTGCTGGACGATCTGCTGGATTTGAGTGTCCTTGAAAGCGGGCAGGTCAGCCTGAATATGGATGACGCAACGCTGAACGAGGTATTGGATCGCGCAGTCTCAAGTGCTCTGGCAGGCAGTGATCGCAAGATTTGTGTGCGGCGGGTGCGCGCCAACGAACGCATCCCGCTCTACACTGATCTGGATCGGCTGGGGCAGGTCTTCATTAATTTGATCTCGAATGCTCAGAAATACTGCGACGCTGATGAACCGGTGCTGACGATATCGGCCCATGATGTTGGCGGGCAGATGGTGATTGATTTCATCGACAATGGCAGCGGCATCCCAACCGAGGCCCAATCGCTGGTGTTCGAGAAATTTGCCCGCGTTGGCTCGGACAAGGCAGGTGGGGCCGGGTTGGGTTTGGCGATTTGTCGCGAGATCATGCAGCGCCTAGGGGGCGAAGTCGCCTATTTGCCTGGGCAGGCAGGAGCCGCCTTCCGTGTCAGTCTGCCTCTTGCTTATCGGCAGGCCGCGCAATGAGGATGTCATAAAGATATTTGTAACGATCTGCGGGTTACACAATTCCTAGGTGTATTCTAAGACGGCAGAGCGAGGCGATGACTAAATCAGCATTGGCACGCAAACTATCGGCGAGGCAGGGTGAAGTTGATACGCCCCGTTCAATTCTACGTGCCCTGCGGCTTGGTTTGGCGCGGGCGGCAGGTGATGGCATGGGGCTAGCGCTGACAGTCATCGGGGCCAAACAGGCGTTGCGTGCGCAGGAGGACGCGACCGCGCGATTGAAACAGGGTTGGTTGATGCTGCTCTTTGGCTCGGATCAAGGTAGCATGGCGGCAGTATGTCTGGACCCGGGATGCGTGTCGGCCGTGATTCAGCAGCAGACGATCGCAATTGTCACCTCTGATCCACCGTCGGAGCGAATGTTTACGGACACTGACGCCGCCATGGTCGCCCCCTTGATCGAGGATATGCTGGGCCGGGCGCAGAAGCTGGTCGAATCCGCGGCGGATATGGCCAGCCTGTCGGGGTTTGAGTTCACATCGCGGGCTGAAGATCGGCGCAGCCTGACACTGGCGCTGGTGGATGAGGCATATCGTGTATTCGATCTGACAGTCGAGTTGGCTGGCGGTAGCCGACAGGGGGAAGTTTGCGTGTTGTTGCCTGACCGGCCTCTGTCTGATGCGGAGCAGGAGGCGGAAAACAGTCTCGCGGGTATGAACCTCGATCAGGCATCCGGCGTGATGCGCGCTGAACTGAACGCTGTAATAAGCCGTATTTCACTGCCGTTGACTGCTCTTTCAGAGTTGACAGTTGGCGACGTCCTTCCGTTGCTAGGCGCGCGTGTGGATCGGGTTGAAGTTCTGTCAATCGACCGTGCCCGTATGGCGATTGGTCGGTTGGGGCAATGCGGTGGGATGCGCGCGGTTCGGATAAATGAACACAATCCGGTCGCGACATTGCCAACGAAGGACGAACAGTCCTTTCTGGCTCGCAAGTCTGGCCCAGTTTCCAAACTGGACGATGACGAAAAGTCAGCGTTGCTGGACGAAGAAATTGTGACCAGCGAACAGGCAATGAATGATACTCTGCTTAACCCGGATGATATTTTGCCATCGAATCCTGACCAACGCGTTGCCGAGATTTCACATCTTGCTGGACTGCCAGCGCCTGAGGGCGATGGGCCGTACTAGGTGGCTTAGTCCTGTGCGCGCAACTGCTCCAGCGCTGGGCGAAGTCCGTCGAGCGCATAGCCAGCCTTACCCGTCGCGTCCAGAATTTCATCCGTGCTTAGCCGGTTGCACTGTCCCAGCGCCCAAACAACCGAGCAACGGGTACCGGATGCGCAATAGGCCAGGACAGGCCCGCGGCAGCTTTCGGCCAGATCGCGCTGCAGGGCGACATTCTCTGGCGTCATAGTCTGGTGCGTCAGTTCCAATACCTCGTATTCCATTCCGGCCTCGCGCACGGCCTGCCCGATGGCATCAGACTGCTGATCTGGCGGCACCTCGGTATTAGGACGGTTGCAAATCACCTTGACGAAACCTGCCTTGGCGATGGCTGGCACGTCCTCAACCGTGATCTGGGGTGAGACGGCATAGCGGGGGGTAATCGGTCGAATCTCCATGACAACTGATTAGGCCGCGTCAGCCATCCTGTCCAGTTGTGCGCCCAGTTTTGGCGCGGCCAACATGCCCGCAATCATTGCGATTAGGAACACAATTCCGCCAACACCACCATAACTGAGCGAGGCCATCGCCGGGCCCGGGCACAGACCTGCCAACCCCCAGCCAACCCCGAACAGAACCGAACCAACGATCAGCCGACGATCCAGCTCAACACGAGGTGGAGCAGGAAATTTGCCACCTACCAGCGGCGTTCGGTTCCGGGTCATTTGCCACGCCACCAACATGGGCAGGATCGCCCCGCCCATGACAAAGGCCAGCGTCGGGTCCCAGTTGCCGAACACATCCAGCCATCCCTGCACCTTGGTGGTGTTGGTCATGCCTGAGATCAACAGCCCGGTGCCAAACAAACCTCCGGCGAGAAAAGCAAATACTGAGCGCATCAGATCACCCCCAGAACTTGGCGAAACAGAACGACCGTTAACCCGCCAGCAAGGATATAGAAAACCGTGGCGACAATCCCGCGCAGGGAGAAGCGAGAAATCCCGCAGACGCCGTGACCCGAGGTGCACCCATTTGCAATCCGCGTGCCCACACCGACCAGTAACCCGGCCAGGATCACAATTGCTAAATCCGGGGTCAGATGAGTCTGAGTCTGTGGTGCAATCAAGGGGCGTAGCAAGAAAGGCATCCCGATCAGCCCAATAACAAAGGCTAAACGTTCCGTCATTGCACTGCGGTCGTTGCGCTCAACCAATCCGCCAAGAATGCCACTGGCTCCCATGATCCGACCATTGCACAGAAGATATACAGCGGCACCCAGCCCGATCAGCAGGCCACCCGCAAGACCCCACATCCACTCCACATTCATTTCTAGATCCTCACCCGATATTCCGTGTCAAAGCTTGTTGACCGGAATTTTCATGAAAACATCACCTTGTTCATCCGCCGGTGGCATCTGACCGGCCCGCATATTAACCTGCAGAGAGGGTAAAATCAGACGTGGCATTGCCAAGGTCGCATCCCGCGCATCGCGCATCTCGACAAATTCCTCAACGCTTCGGCCTTGTCCGATATGGACATTCAACGCCTTCTGTTCACCTACCGTCGTTTCCCAGGCAAATTCATCTCGGCCGGGTGCCTTATAGTCATGCCCTACGAACACCCGTGTTTCTTCGGGCAATGCTAAAATCCTTTGGATTGAGGCAAATAGATCCTCCGAAGATCCGCCCGGGAAATCGCAACGTGCGGTTCCAAAATCCGGCATGAACAATGTATCGCCAACGAAGGCTGCGTCGCCGATTACATAGGTCATGCAGGCCGGAGTATGACCCGGCGTATGCAGGACGTCCCCGCGCATCTGGCCGATGTGAAAGCTGGCCCCTTCCGTAAACAGAGCATCGAATTGGCTACCATCACGCTGGAACTCGGTCCCTTCGTTGAACACTTTGCCGAATGTGTCCTGCACGACTACGATATTCTCACCGATCCCGATTTTTCCCCCCAGCTTTTCCTGCAGATAGGGCGCTGCTGACAGGTGGTCGGCATGGACATGGCTTTCCAGTATCCATTCCACCTTCAACCCGTTGTCGGTCACATATTCGACAATTTGATCGGCCGAACTGGTGTCAGTGCGACCCGAGGCGTGATCAAAATCCAAAACGCTGTCGATGATGGCGCAGGCCTGTCCCTCGGGCTCCTGCACCACATATGAGACTGTGAAGGTCTGAGGGTCAAAAAAAGCTTTCACTATGGGCGTCATGGGATCCTCCGTTCGGCTCTATCTCATATATCAATACTGGAATGTGATTAAAGTGCCAAATCACGAATTGATGTCTGTCAAAGTAAATGCCGCGAATTGAGCATATGTTTTGGGCGACCAAGGTCATATTGACGGAATTTGGCCCTCACAGGCAAGATTCCGCGATGTTTTGGCCCGGTCTCGTGCTGGTCTTAATCTTGTTACCTATATCAGGCAGACTGGCACTGTATGGGAGGATGCAAATGACTGCTCAGGATCTTTATACAGAGGCGGAACGGCTGGAAGAAAGGCTACATGGTGCATGCTTGGAGACCCGACTGGCTCTTCAGCCCCGTGTCAGTCAGGTTCTGGATAAAATGCGCGCGCAGCGTGTTCAGATACCTTCGCGCTTGCGGCGGTTAGATGCGGCGCTGTGCGAAGATGCGCTGGAGGCGCGGTTCGACAATATGCCGGTGTGATCTGTTCGGTTAACTAAAAGAAATTCCGAGGATAACCATCATTAGCCCCAGAACCGACAGGAAAAGGGATGCAAGATTCCAGGGTAATACGCCCTGAACTGCAGCGCGGAGTTCCTCATCGGTCAGGTTAGCTTTGCGCGCTTTCATCACCCGCAAGATGCACCAGACCAGACCGATCAGCCCGGCCATGGACAGGGCGGCACCGCCCCAGACGATAATGTCGAACATAGTTGTTTACGCTCACCCGTTGAACCCGTCGTCGCGCTTAGCGGATCGATGCCATTCAGACAAGCCCGCCGTATTGAATGTCTGCTTGCGATCGGGTCGGTGCCGATGTATCCGGCTGCTTATTTTCAGCCCTTGGGAGAGACGCAGATGGAAGACATCACCGAAGATCAGGCCGCAGCAAATTACCGAGTGACCGCAGGCGAGCTGCGCCAGTTCATTGAGCGTTTCGAGCGTCTTGAAGCCGAAAAGAAAGATATTGCCGACCAGCAAAAAGAAGTCATGGCCGAGGCCAAAGCCCGTGGCTACGATACCAAAGTCATGCGCAAGGTCGTCGCCTTGCGCAAGCGGGACAAGGACGATATCGCCGAAGAAGAAGCGGTTCTTGAAATGTACAAAGAAGCGCTTGGTATGACCTAAAACCGAGCCAATAAACCAGTTCCGCAGCCTAAGGTTTCTTGAGTACTGCTTGGTGTCGGGAATACGAACGCCACAAAGCGGAACATAGTACCGACGTCTGGGGCTTATGGCAGGAACCAGTCTTCAGGGAACAAAAACCAGCAGGATTGAGAAGTGAATTGAGCAGGTTTGCCTCTCAAACACCTTCTTGGCCCAAAGGGTGCGGTATGTGAACGACACAGTAGAATGAGTGAGCGCGCCGGTTTCGACGCGCTCACCTGGCGGTTACGGCACTCTCCTTTCTTGAAGCGGGGAGAACGATGGTCGTAAGCACATCATTTCCAATACTGCGATCTATATCTGGGTCTACGGCGCGCACTAAGCTTCCAAACTCGCAAAAGCGTTCCAATTCAATGGCTCACAGTTGCCTGAGATTGCCGTGCAGGTCGGAACTAATATTGATCAGCGGCGCTGAGACAAACTAATCTGTTCGTTCCTTGGTTAGTCGCCCAAAGGCTGTGGACCAGTTCTTCCATGGTAAGCCGTCAAGGACGCACGAATTCGACGAAGATTCTCCTTTGTTTCATCGGTCATCTCCTGCGCCACGGTCATGGCCAATGCGTCAACAATTGCGAGGTGGGCATATCGCGAGGCTGTTGGTTTGTAGATGTCGCTGTCTTCAGGCAATTCCGTGAGCAGGGCAATTTTGGATATGTCTGATAGTCGGGTGTTGGGCTTGGTGATGGTGATTGTGGTCGCGCCGTAACCATTAGCGACTTCCGCCGCACTAACGATGGCGTCGGCTTCACCGCTCGCCGAAACAAGGAAGAGAACGTCTTCGGGCCCAAGCGCGGCCGCGCGCATTTGTAGGACATAGCTATCATTGACGAAGAACGATGGAATCCCGAGCCTGAAAAAGCGATTGGATGCTTCCTGAGCGACAAGAGAGGATCCTCCTCCTATTCCCGCAAAAAGAATCTGCCGTCGGTCCAGACAAGCATCCCTTGCTTCTTCAAGTCTCTCTGTATCGATTTGACCGCGCATGACATCCAGGGTCGCGAACAAGGCCCCCAGGACTTGGTCAATCGCTGAATTCGCGTCAGAGCTTTCTTCACCGGCATTTCTGTATAAGTACTGAGCGCTGACGGCGACGTTCTGGGCCAGGCGAAGTTTGAAGTCCCGAAAGCCTTCACAGCCGAGGCTACGGCAGAACCGCACAACCGTTGGCTTACTGACCGAACAACGTTCTGCGAGATCCCCGATGGTCATCGAGCTGATTTCGTTGAGGTGGTCCTTTACATAATCAGCGACTTTCTGCTCCTGAACTGCCAGTTTGGTCTGCGAGTTATGCAGTGCCGGGATTAGATCTACAGCGCCAATACGGCCCTTATGCGGGGGCGCGTTTTCATCTGAGGCAGGGCGCGGTTGGTTCGGCATGTGCGTGATTTTCTCCTGGTCACTCATGAAACTTAGTTACATGCATCGCTGTGAGTGAGCAAGATATTCACCGATATTCGCGAAATTTCCCTAATTTTGGTAGCTATAAAGAAACTAAGTTACATTTTTCCGTTGAAAAATCGACCCTGATCGCGCAAGGTGTAACCAAGTTACAGATTCGGGTCCTGGGGAGGAGTGCGAATGTCAGGCTGGTTTGCAACCGCAAGCGCAAAAATAAATTCAGTCGTCGAGGGTATCGTCGCCGCGTTGATGTTGTCCTTGGTGCTGGATGTCTGGCTTGGCGTAGTCGACCGCTACTATTTTCACTGGCAACTCCCGTGGCCCGAGGTGCTGGCCCGCTACCTGATGATCTGGGCCGCATTGCTTGCAGTTTCTTCCGGAATCGCGCGCAGGGACCACATCGGATTGACTGCATTCATCATGATACTTCCCGTCGGTTTGCGCCGTACTCTGTTGGTTGCGATGGACGTTTTGGCGCTGGCTTTGTTCTTATACGTCGCACTTTTTGGGATCAGCTTCGCCGAAAGCGGAGCGCCCCGCCAAGCGATGATTTTTGGCGCCAGCCTTGCTCCTTTCTACGCAGCCATTCCTGTCGCGGCGGCACTGTCATCTGTACAGCTGGTGCTAGTCCTGTTTCGGGATTTGGGGTCGCATATTGACGAACCACCCTTTGCCACTGAGGCGGAGGAAACGCTGTGATCGTCGCAATCGTTTTTGTCGCCCTTATCCTGTTCGGGATGCCGATTGGGTTTGCCATTGGCCTTGCCGGCGTCGTGGGTCTGATTGACATGGGCGGAACGCAGTTCTTGGCGATTGGTCCCAGCAAGATATTCAACGGCCTCAATATCTTTCCCTTTCTTGCCATGCCGTTCTTCATTCTGGCCGGTGAGATCATGAATGACATCGGGATCACCAGTCGTCTTGTGAAACTGGCTCAGGTTCTGGTTGGGCGGTTCCGTGGTGGGCTGGCCCATACCAATATGCTGGCTTCGGTTTTCTTCGCTGGACTAACCGGCTCGGCGACTGCGGACGCGGCGGCCTTTGGTCGGACACTTGTGCCTGCAATGGTAAAAGAAGGCTACAAACGTGATTATGCCTGCGCGGTCACGGCAGCGGGATCCATCATCGGCCCGACCATTCCGCCCTCGGGGCTAATGGTTGTCTACGGGTCGCTAATGGGTGTCTCTATTGCAGGCCTGTTCGCTGCAGGCGTTCTGCCAGGCCTAGTGATTTGTATCGTCTGCATGGCGGTCATAGCCATCGGCGGTAAGCGAGAAAACCTTCCGAAAGCATTGCGCGGCGCGAGCCCTCGCGAGGTCTGGGATACATTTGTTTCCTCACTGACCGCTTTGGCGATGCCGGTAATTATCCTGGGGGGCATTCTGGGTGGGATCGTCACCCCGACAGAGGCTGCGTCGATTGCTGTGGCCTACGCGATGTTCATCGGGATTTTTGTCTATCGGTCGCTGACGTTCAAAGGCTTCTACGCGATGCTTGTCCGTACGGCGCGTATCACTGGCGTTATCTTTGTGATTATCGCCTTCGCTGGCATTCTCGGCTGGTGGATGAGCTTTGAACGCATTCCGCAATTGATCGCGGAAACCGTTCTTGGTTTGTCAGATAACCGCTATGCCGTCATCGCGATCATAATCGGATTGCTTCTGATCGTCGGTATGGTGATGGATATCACTGCAATTCTGATCATCCTCGCTCCGGTGCTGGTTCCGCTGACGCAGCAAGTCGGACTGGAACCGATTCACGCCGGGATCATCTTTGTACTCGCGCTGAATATCTCTCTGATGACCCCGCCGGTGGGCGCATGCCTGTTTGTTCTGTCTTCCGTGACCGGCGAAAAGCTGGAGCGGATTTCCATCAAGCTGTTCCCGTTTCTGATTGCCGAAATCGCTATCTTATTTGCCTTTGCATTTTGGGAGGACGCAGCCCTTTGGCTGCCCCGGATGTTGGGCTTTGCTCAGTAAATTCCCCACGAAATCCAAACCAACAGGAGAAGAACAATGAAGACTATTCTGACAGGTGCGGCGCTTACCGCAACCATGCTTGCAACCAGTGCGCTGGCCGAAGGTGGCGTCATAAAATTCGGGCACGACAACAAAACAGATCCATTTGAGAATCCGGCGCACGCCTGTACGGCCGTGTTCTCCAACCTCGTGAATTCCGGCACCAATGGCAGCGTCACGGTCGAAGTGTTTGGATCAAACCAACTGGGCTCCGCCGCCGAGCATGTGCAGCAGGTGCGGGACGGCATCATTCAGGCAACCCTGACATCGACTGGCGCCTTGGCAAGCTACTACCCGCGGATTGATGTGCTGAATCTACCATTCGCATTTAATGGCAACGCTTCGACCTACGAAGTCTTTGACGGCGAGTTCGGCGAAGCCTTGGCCGCAGATATCGAAGCAGAACTGGGTGATGTTGTGGTGCTGGGCTTCCCTGATACCGGCGGGTTCTTTGCGGTCACCAACTCTCAGAGACCTATTGCAGACCTGAAGGACTTTGATGGCATTCGCATCCGCACGATGACTTTGCCTTCACATCAAAAGATCGTGCAAGCCTTGGGCGCCGAAGCCTATCCCCTGTCCTGGGGCGAGGTGTATTCCGGCCTTCAAACCGGCGTGATTGACGGCCAGATGAATCCGGTCCCGATCATCTCCTTCGCCAATTTTGCCGAAGTTCAGCAGTATCTGACGCTGACTAACCACCTGTTTTCGCCGTACACTTTCATGATCAACCGCGCCTTCTTTGAGGGCCTGTCCGAGGCCCAGCAGGCCACGATCCGTACGGCTGCAGAAAACTGCGTAACTGCAAGCCGCGGTCTGTCACGGATCATCGAATCCTCAGATAGAGGTCTTGCGGGCCTCATGGATCAGATTGAAGTAACGGCCCTGACTGACGAGCAACGCAGTTCCATGGCGGCTGCAACGCAGCCTGCTTTTGAAACGCATGTTCAGGAAAACCTGGATGAGAAAGCGGCCGAGCTTTTGGCAAGTTTCAAGGCTGCGGTAGAGAACGCCAACAACGCGTCTTACCTCGATTGATCCTCCCTGACTGCCGGAACCAACCGGCAGCACCTCTTGTCGGAGATCAGTTTCTGGTCTCCGACCCAAACAACGAATTGGATTAGACATGCGGGTTTTCTGTGCGTCCATTGCGACCGAAACAAATACGTTTTCCCCCCTGCGCACGGATTTTTCCGATTTCGAGCAGAGCTTTTACGCACCACCCGGCGAACATCCCATTACCCCCACGTTGTGCAGCGCTGTGTTTCCGGCACTGAGAAAACGGGCGCAGGCGAACGAGCTGGAGTTGATCGAGGGCACCGCCACATGGGCGGAACCGGGCGGGTTGCTAAACCGCGAAACATGGGGACGCCTGAAGCAAGAAGTGCTGGATCAGGTCACGGCTGCGCTTCCTCTGGACGGTGTTGTTCTAGGTCTGCATGGGGCGATGATTGCCGAAGGGTGTGTGGATTGCGAAGGTGATTTGATCGAAGCCGTTCGTGCAATTGTCGGCCCTAAAACGGTTATCGGAGCCAGTTTCGACCCGCACAGTCATCTCAGCCAGAAACGTGTATCGAATGCGGACGTAATCACTGTGTTCAAAGAATTTCCGCATACTGATTTTGTTGAAGCAGGAGAAGCCTGTGTCGATCTGACACTGCGCACGATCAAAGGAGACATTCGGCCCGTTATCTCAGTTTTTGACGTTCGTATGTTGGATGTCCTGCCAACCAGCCAAGAACCCATGCGCGGATTTGTCGATCAGTTGAACCGGATGGAGGCAAAGGAGGAAGTTCTTTCAGCTTCTGTCATTCACGGGTTTATGGCCGGCGATTCCCCAGATGTCGGCGCCAAAATCGTCGTTTTGACAGATGATGATCAGGCCAAAGCCGACAATATAGCCCGGAATTTGGGGACGGAGCTGTTTTCGTTCCGAGGACAGACAAAGCCAGACTACCTGTCTCCGGTTGAAGCATTGAGAAAGGCTCAGAAAGCCACGCATGGACCTGTAGTCGTAGCGGATGTGTGGGATAACCCGGGCGGAGGCGTAGCAGGGGATTCAACCCTGATCCTTGAAGAGGCCATTGCTCAAAACCTTAAATCTGTCGCTTTCGGCACGATATGGGATCCCATGGCTGTTCGCCTATGCCATGCGGCTGGAGAGGGCGCAGTATTCGATCTACGCTTCGGCGGCAAAACGTCGGCTCTCGCAGGTAACCCAATTGACGCCACGGTCACAGTTGTCCGCAATCAACGCAATGCAGTTCAAAGCTTTGGTGCATCCATCGTTCCCATGGGAGATTGCTCGGTCATTCGTTTGGGTGGGATAGAGGTCGTTTTGAACTCAAACCGAAGTCAGGCGTTCTCGCCAGACCTGTTCACTAACCTCGGCATCGATGTCACTGAGAAAAAGATACTGGTCGTCAAATCTACAAACCATTTCCATGGTGCCTTCTCCGACGTCGCTACCGAAATTATCTATGCAGCCGTCGAAGGGCCCTATCCGAATGATCCCACCAAAACACGCTACAATAATCTGACACGCCCAATTTGGCCTATCGTCAAAAACCCTCACGAGGAAATTGTGGAATGATTTTTCCTGATATCGACACACCGGCCGTACTAGTCGACCTGGATATCGCCGAAGCGAACATCGACCGCTTTCAGGGGCATTGTGCGAAACACGGACTCGCCGTCCGCCCGCACATCAAAACCCATAAACTACCTATGCTGGCCAAACGGCAGATAGATGCCGGTGCTATTGGTATAACCTGCCAGAAAGTGAGTGAGGCCGAGGCAATGATTGCTGAGGGTGGTATCGACGACGTGCTGATAACCTTTAATATCCTCGGTGACGCCAAGTTGGCGCGGTTGCGTGCCCTGTCAGAGAAGGTGAGATTGTCTGTTGTCGCGGACAACACCGAAACCGTTGACGGTTTGTCGAAATCTTTTGCAGATGCTGCGACACCACTGGGTGTACTAGTAGAGTGCGACACCGGCGCGGCGCGTTGTGGCGTAACCACCCCTGAGCAGGCGCGAGATCTGGCACGTTATATCGATAGCCAGCCAGGTGTTACATTCCTCGGTCTAATGACCTATCCGCCGGCGGGCCAAGAGGTTGCTGTTCAAGAATGGCTCACCAGAGCCAAACGAGAAATCGAAGAGATCGGGTTGCCGGTGCCCGTCGTGTCCCATGGCGGCTCACCAGGAATGTGGCAGGCGCAGGATGTTCCAGTTGCAACTGAATATCGGATTGGCACCTATATCTATAACGACCGCTCCCTTCAGGCACAGGGCGTCTGCACGTGGGAGGACTGTGCGCTGAGCGTCCTCGCAACGGTGATCTCAGTCCCTGCAGACAATCGGGCTGTGATTGATGCGGGATCTAAAGTGTTGACCTCAGATCTGTTGGGACTGGAAGGCCACGGATACGTGATAGGTCGCCCGGACATTCTGGTTCAAGGTCTGTCAGAGGAACATGGCGTTCTGAAGGCCGATCAGATCAATCTGAAAGTTGGCGAGCGCATCCGGATTATTCCAAACCATGCCTGTGTTGTGACCAACATGGTTGATCAGATTGAGACCATTCGCGGGGATCATTCGCTGGGGCCTGTTCCAGTCGTGGCGCGAGGCAAAGTTCAATAACGGCAAAACCGCAGCCCAAGGACGACGCCTGCGTCGGGCATCAATAAGGTGAAACATGGCTGACCTCATATGTTTAGGGGAACCCCTGTTCGAATTAAACGCGTGCCAGGATGGCCTGTTCAAAGGGGGATTCGGCGGAGATGTTTCCAACGTCGCTGTCGCTGCTGCCAGACAGGGGATTGACGTCGCCTTGATTGCGCGCGTCGGAGACGACCAATTTGGCGAGAAGCTTCGGGGTTTGTGGTCCCGAGAAGGTGTGAACCACGAGCACGTGTTATCTGCCTCAGGTGAGGACACAGGGCTCTATTTTGTCTTTCACGATGGAGACGGGCACCATTTCGTTTACCGTCGAAAGGGCTCCGCCGCCAGTCGGATGTTACCGGAACAAATTCCAGGCGATGCAATCTCGAATGCTAGGATGTTTTATACTTCCGGGATCAGTCTTGGGGTAAGTCCAGAGCTTCAATCAACAACTCAGGAAGCAATCCACACAGCGCGGCAGTCTGGCGTACCAATTGCTTTCGATCCCAATTTGCGGACAGCTCTTTGGCCGTTAGACAAGGCCCGGCAGGTTACTCACGATGCAATGCGGCGCTGCAATATCGTGCTGCCAGGGCTCGATGACGCCCGTCAATTGACGAGCCTTCACAGCCCCGAGGACATAATTGACTTCTACCACAATCTGGGTGCTGAAGTTGTAGCGCTGTCGCTTGGTGCGGACGGTGTATCCATATCCGACGGGCAAGGCATTCTCACAATTCCCGGAGTAACAGTCCCGGCGGTCGACGCTACCGGCGCGGGAGACTGTTTTAACGGAATTTTTCTGTCCGCTTACCTGAAAAACAAGGATGCCTTGAAATCTGCTGAACTCGCGAACCGCGGCGCGGCCCTTTCGACTACGGGCTTTGGTGCCGTGGACCCCATTCCTTACGGAAAAGACCTAACAGAAGGAAATCACTTCAATGACTGAGAAAAAGATCGTGCGCTTGGGCGATGACAGGACCGGTGCAGGTGGTCAACCGCTACCTTTTGCTCCAGCTGTAAGAGCCGGCGACTTTGTGTTCATATCCGGGCAGGTGGCAATGAAAGAAAATGAGGAAATAGAAGCGGGAGGCATCGAGTCACAAACCCGAAAAACGATGGAAAATCTGATAGCAGCTTTGGCGCTGGCTGATTGCACTCTGGATGATGTAGCGAAAGTGGGCGTCTGGCTGGACGATCCTCGAGATTTTTGGACGTTCAACCGGGTCTACGCGAGCTACTTCCCAAATGGCGGCCCGGCGCGCTCAACCGTCCGTTCGCAAATCATGGTGGACGCCAAGGTCGAGATTGATGCGGTCGCATACAAACCGCTGGGCTAGCTCCAAGAAACTCTTTCCAATTGAATTGAGCTGGCACTTTTTGCCAGCCTATTTTCTTGAAATATTATAGAGCACCATTTGGAAGGACGTTTTATAACGCACCGGGAGTAATACGAACATTTATTGTTGATAAGGCTAAGACCGGATGGTTGCACTTCTGGGGTTTGCAGAGTCCATTTGTGAAAATTCGCTTTGGGCTGCGAGCGGACGAGCTTGCCCGATATTTAAGACAGATTCATTTCGTAAATATGCTACGATACCAAAGTGATGTGCAACTTCGTCGCCCTGCGCAAGCGCGACAAGGACGATATCGCCGAAGAAGAAGCCGTGCTGGAAATGTACAAAGAAGCGCTGGGGATGTAACTTCAGCCGCTTACGGGTTCAAAAATCGGAGATCTGGCATGGTCCGGAGCCGTGCCAGATCCTGCTCATAAAGCTCGGTAAACGCCGCGATAATGTCTTCGCTCCAGCCGGGCAGTTCCACCTCTTCCTCGATCGCCTCTGTCAGCGCATGCTGCTGAAAAATCTGTGCTAACCTTCCTCTGAAAATGGGATCGTTGGGTGGGCGTTGTTGTTCCCTCAACCCCTTCAGCTCCTGCTTACCCAGATCCGAGATGAGCGAGGACAGCAGCGCGTATTCCTGATCAAGCTGCGTGTCCGCGGGTAGTCCGACAAGTGCGCGTGCAATGTCACCAAGGATCAGAGGAGAATCCTCGTTACTCCACAAGGTGATCTTGACGTCCGGAGCAAGATCGCGAATGTCCTCAACCATCGCAAGCCAACTCAGGCAACTCAGATCGGTCGTCGCAACTATATGTTCGCGCTCGGGGGCCGATAGCAACATCAATACCTTCGGAATAAAGCTGCCGGGATTGCGCAGCCCCACAAACAGTTCGACAGACGAATCGCTGAACAGGTGGTCCATATAGGACATCCTTTGACCCGCATTCGCATAGAACTGCCCATCCATGATGATCGATGCCCGTTCACCAAGATACAGCGCACTTGACAGGATCGCTCGATCAACCTGTTGCCCCTGAGGCATTAATTTCTGAAACCTTGCCCGCGTATCTTGGTGCGAAGGGCGGTCAGCCGCAGGCTTCAGTGCTGGCCGAAAGATCTTTCTGAACGGACGCATCCCCCAAAATGCCGCTTGGCTCTTGGCGACAAGCTGTACGTTCGCCTGAAGTAGATTGAGCAACGGGTCGTGGTCGGTAAAGTGTGCTCCGGCTTGGATGACCATCTGCATATTGGAATTGTCCTTGCCTCGGGCGAAATTATCGCTTGGGTTACAACCTGTCCCCGGCGCAGTCAAATTTGGATAAGGCCTGATTATTAGGTTATCCTAAGGCAAACCATCACAAAGTTAAGGCGACGCGAAAATTCGGGCTTGCAGTCCCTGTTCCGAGCGATTAATCGAGACCCAGTGCCCCTATAGCTCAGCTGGTAGAGCAACTGATTTGTAATCAGTAGGTCCGCGGTTCGAGTCCGTGTGGGGGCACCAGAATATCCTGAAAATGTTAAATTAATTTGTATATACAATGACACGCTGCCGCACATGCTCGACTCGTGTCAGTCTGATGTCAGTCGCGCCGCTGCAACTCAGTCCGTAGGATTCGGTCGGCCAGTTTGAACCCAGCAGCCGCGTAAACGTCTGCCTTGTGTTCCAAGGCTTCCCCTAAATCGGTGCTCTGGTCGTGCCAAGCCTTACTGTTATGCACTAGGACAACCTGCCTAAATTCGCGTTCGGTCTAATTCCCTGGTAAAAACTCGCGGCAAATGGATAGATTGCGGTTTACCTCATCGCGGCAAAAGTTAGTTAGCCGTTCGCGTTGGGTTGTCGCCTTGGTCTGAGCCTCGCGCCGCGCTTCGTTGGTCATAAATGCAAAGCAACCATCGAAGGCAAACGCGGCATCGTTGTCATAAAGGCGAATAAACTCGATGGCATCGATCATATCGCGATACTCGGTAGATATGATGTCACCCTTAACCCGGTGGATTTCCGCAACGCGATCCTCACCCACGTGCCGCGTCAAAAGGTACGTGCTCTGTTCATCGCCGTTCCCAACACTGTGGGCAAATTGACATCGGTGGCTTTCGCGGTTCTGGTTGACCGCCCCGATCACTTCCACATGCTCGATCGGGTCATATTGGACTTGTTTATTCCATTGGTAGTGGACCGGTGGATCAACATACAGTTTCGGTTGCTGTTGGGCTAAAGCGGCACCAGCAGTTGCCATTGCTATCAAAGCAGCGATGATTGCTCGATTTATTCCCATAGTTCCTTTGGGGCTCATCGCAAGAGGTTGGCGCGATGTGTCAGGGTTGATGTGGATTTATCCTGATCGCGCACAAATATCATTGGTAGAGCTGATCACATTCAACGCAAGCCAGCCAATTAGAATCCGCGAAGCCACGCTAGCGCGAAGGCTCGGTCTGGTCTTTTTCTGCCGTTTCACCCGAGGGCTTCAGCGACAATGGCGGGTCTTCCGGCTCTTCTGAGATCGGGGCAGGGGCGGCCGGCGGTTCTGTCAGTCCATCGTCAGGTCCGGGGACCGGGCGCGCGGTCGGGGTGGCGCCTTCTTCAACCGGGTTTTTCGAATCCGGCTCATCCGGAGCAAGCGCCCTGCGAAATACCAGCACATTTCGCCAGTTAGTGGCTGAACCCGTCAAACCTGTGCGTTCCTCGCTGGGCAGCAATTCTGCACGCTGATATTCCCAACCCTCTTGGCCCAGTTGGTTCAACATCTGCTCAATTGAGGTGGCGAACCGGCCCTCGGGCGTTTTCACGCCCTTCGCCTTGGTTCCCTTTTGCGGAGCGGGGACAACTTTATATTCGTAGCGCTGCATCAACTGGTCCTAATTGCGTAACCCGGGCAAATTAACATTTTGACAGGCGGGTGAAAGCCAAGATCACGCATTGGCGAAATTCGGCCCGCACTGTGGCTTTAGCTCCGCGCGGCTTTGCCCACAAGCGACAGACAGGTTTCGGTTGCGATCGCCATGTCCTGCACCGAGATCCACTCCAGCGGACCATGAATACACTGCATGCCCGTAAATATGTTGGGCGTGGGTGTGCCGAATTCGGTTAGGCGGGAGCCATCGGTGCCACCCCGGATCGGAACCGATATTGGCTCGATCCCCTGTTCGCGGCAGGCTTCGCGCGCCAGATCGACAGGGGTCATGTCCTTTTCCAGCCAATAGCGCATGTTGCGGTATTGATGGGAGATGTCGCAGGAGATGGTCGCGCGCGGTTCGGTGGCCTGAACGGCAGCACAGACCTGACGGACAATTTCGCGCTGGGCTTCCAACGCATCCATTTCGAAATCGCGCAGGATCAGCTTGATCTCCATCTCGGACGAACCGCCATTCATATCGGTGACATGTATGAACCCCTGACGCCCATCCGTTACCTCGGGTGTCATCGTCGCCTGAGGTAGTGTCTGCACGATCTTTGCCGCCAGATGCGCCGCGTTTACCATTTTGTCCTTGGCCAAACCGGGGTGGATCGACACGCCGGTGATCTTGATCACGGCTCGGTCCGCCGAGAAGCTTTCGTATTCGATCTCACCCAGTTCCTGTCCGTCCAGCGTATAGGCAAAATCCGCGCCCAGATCCTTGGGTAGCTGTTCGGTAACGCCGCGCCCGATTTCTTCATCCGGGGTAAAGGCGATGCGAATCGGACCGTGGGGGATGTCATTGTTCTCCAGCAAGTGACTCGCCATCGTCATCAGGATCGAAACGCCTGCCTTATCATCAGCCCCCAACAGGGTGGTGCCCGAGGCGGTGATCAGATCATGCCCGATCTTCTCGGCCAGATAAGGATGTTCTTCGGGTGACAGCACCAGATCGGGATCATCGGGGAAGGTAATCTCGCCACCATTATACCCTTTGATCACCCGAGGTTTGACCCCGGTTGCGTTGAACTGGGGCGCGGTGTCCACATGCGCCAGAAATCCGATCGTCGGTCCGTCGGCTGTGCCAGGGATGGTTGCCACGACAACGCTGTCACCGGTCATCTCGACATCCTGCGCACCGATCTCGGTCAGCTCTTGTCGCAGCAGGTTCAGCATGTCGAACTGGATTTCGGTGCTGGGGGTCGAGGGCGAGGTCTCATCGCTCTGGCTATCGATGGCGGCATAGCGCACCAGCCGGGTTTCCAGTTCCTGATCAAACCGATTTTTCATGTCTGCTTCCTCTCCGCGTTGCGGGAAGAAGAATGCCCATTCGGTCGAGGAGTCAAGCCGATGGCCTGCCCGATTGGAGCGGTCTGAAATTAACTTTTTGTTATGTACAAGTTGAACAAACCCCTGTCCGGGGTTTGTACAACTCGGAAGATTTACGAACCCAGCTTCTTGCTGACCAATTCGTTCACGGCCTTTGGATTGGCCTTGCCGCCGGTGGCCTTCATCACCTGACCGACGAACCAGCCCGCCAGTTTCGGGTTCACCTTGGCCTTCTCAACTTGCGCTGGATTGGCGGCGATGATCTCGTCCAGAGCGGCCTCGATCGCGCCGGTATCGGTCACCTGCTTCATACCGCGCTCTTCGACGATCTGTGCTGGGTCGCCGCCTTCGGTATAGACAATCTCAAACAGGTCCTTGGCGATCTTGCCCGAGATGGCGTCCGACGAAATCAGATCAATGATTCCCGCCAACTGAGCGGGAGACACCGGAGACTCGGTGATGTCATGGTCTTCTTTCTTCAACCGGCCAAACAGCTCGTTGATCACCCAGTTTGCAGCCAGCTTGCCGCTGCGCCCCTTGGCGACCTCTTCGAAATAGGCCGCTGATTCCACCTCAGCGGTCAAGACAGAAGCGTCGTAGTCGGTCAGGCCGAACTTGCTGATAAAACGAGATTTTTTATCGTCAGGCAGCTCCGGCAGCTTGGCGGCGATGTCGTCGACCCACGCTTGTTCGATCTCCAGCGGTAGCAAGTCAGGATCGGGGAAATAGCGATAGTCATGCGCTTCTTCCTTAGACCGCATTGAGCGTGTCTCACCCTTATCCGGATCATACAGGCGCGTTTCCTGATCAATCGTGCCGCCGCCTTCGACGATTGCGATCTGACGACGTGCTTCGACCTCAATCGCTTGCTGGATAAAGCGCATCGAGTTCATGTTCTTGATCTCGCAGCGTGTGCCTAGATGCGAAAAGTCCTGTGTTTCCTGATACTTCTCATACGCACCCGGCAAACAGATCGAGACGTTCACGTCCGCCCGCAAGTTGCCGTTCTGCATGTTACCGTCGCAGGTGCCGAGATAACGCATGATCTGACGTAACTTGGCGATGTAGGCGGCAGCCTCTTCCGGTCCGCGAATATCGGGGCGCGAAACGATCTCCATCAGGCAGACACCGGTTCGGTTCAGGTCGACAAAGGACATATGCGGATCCATGTCGTGGATCGATTTGCCCGCGTCCTGCTCCATGTGGATGCGTTCGATCCGTACCATACGCGCAGTGCCGTCACCCATCTCGACCAGAACTTCCCCTTCACCCACAATAGGCTGATAAAGCTGGGAAATTTGATACCCTTGCGGCAGGTCAGGATAGAAATAGTTCTTACGGTCAAAGGCCGATTTCAGGTTGATATCCGCTTTCAATCCCAGCCCGGTGCGCACGGCCTGTTCAACGCAATACTCGTTGATCACCGGCAGCATCCCCGGCATCGCGGCGTCCACAAACGCCACGTTCGAATTCGGCTCGGCCCCGAATTGGGTCGACGCGCCCGAGAACAGCTTGGCATTGGATGAGACCTGAGCGTGCACCTCCATCCCGATCACCAGTTCCCAATCGTGCTTGGCCCCGGCAATGGTTTTGGGTTTGGGCATTTCGTATGTCAGGTCGAGCATGGCGCGCCTCATTTCCGCAGAAGTCTAAGCCTGCGTATTAGGCCCGGCGCGCCAAAGGGGCAAGGGGCAATGGCGGTTTAGTTCCCCGAGAACTGCAGCCCTGACGGAGTGAACGTCACACTTTGCCCGCTGCGCAGTTCTTCGCGTAACAGGTTGGCGATGGCCTTTAACGCATCGCGGCGACCGCGTGCAGCAAATCGCTCGGATGAGTTGACGCGAAGGCTATTGTTGAACCCGTTTGCTGCATGGGCCCAAATCAGAGGGTGCAGTTCGGTCAGGTGGTCGCGGATCAGCCAATTGGCAGCCTCACAAATCTGTTTGCGGGCGATATCCGCCTGAGGGTTTTGCCCCATTCGGTTCTGCTGGGTGATCGCGCAATAGGCCGCGAGTAAGTTGATAGTTTGCTGATCCGGGCGACGCGCTACGATATCCCGCAGACCCTCAAGGAAATATTCCACATCCACCCGTGCGCAGGCCTCGTCATCCAATGCGATGGCGTCGAACTGTACCCAGGTGTATCCGCCTGCGCCCCATGTTTTCTGGGTCCGCGCCGCGTTGCGCAATGCTTGAACTTCAAGCTCTTCATAGCTCCCGAACCAGCGCGGCAGCAGGTGGCTGCCCATCGCGCGCATATGGCGATGATTCTGAATGTCTAGAGTGATCAAGTGTTCATACTTATCTGCCACACGGGTGCGCGGATCGACGTGACCTGCCAGCAAAGCGCAATCAGCTGCGGCAATCGCAGGGCTGTCTGGCATTGCAGAACGGCAAAGTGGCAGCAATGCTGCCGCACGGTCGAAATGCGCCGCACAGCGAGATTGATGCAATGAAGGCAGCGCCTCTGGATGCGCATCGCCGCGCCATGCCCAGGCAAGATCAATATGGGCCAGTGCAACGACCAGCGTGATCATCGGATCGTTGGGATGGTTTTGGATCTCGCCTTCCAGCTCGAAAATTCCACCCAGCAGATCGTAGTCTGACATCGCCTTGCCATCTGACAGCGCGTGCTCGACAGCCAGCACGACATCTGAACGGGCGCCAAAGGCCAAGAGGTCTGCTATGGGCTGTCCGCAGGGCGTGGATTTGCGTGCTTGATCCGCAGCGCGCATCTCTTGCGAAAGTTCGGCCCACATATCCTGCCGCGCCAGATAGCGACCGCGTTCAATCACCTGATGTCCGTTTGCATCCTGTTCGTCCGTTTCGACGATAGGGACATTCAATTGGCCCGATGCGACAAGCCAAGCGGAGGCATCAGCGACTGACGCAGGCAGGGGCGTTGAAGTGGAGGAACCGAAAAAACGGGCGGCAAAAGGCTTGATAGACCAAAACATGGCAGAACTCGAACTGGAACAAACTAGTAACGCGTTCAGTTTGCCAAAAATTGTGCTCAATTCAAAGAGACACTACCTCAAACCAGTATTTCAGGCACCAATCGTGTTCAGATTCGATGAATCGTTTCAAAATACTCTAAAATGATGACGTTCAACGGCGATTCCCGCCTTTTGCAGAACCTCTTCAAGCTGTTTGTGTGGAGGAAGTGATTCATCTGGCAGACGCAGTCGTTTTTCGGATTTCAGTATCGCTGAGACCCGTACCGAAAAGTCCCATCGCGTGTCGAACCGAAAGCGTATCACTGTAGAAAGATCCAGCGTGCCCCGACGCTGACCTGTATGCCAGCGTAAGGTGCCATCTGACAGTTCCATCCCCGCGCTGGTATCGTGGAGTACATCCCAAAGCGCGGGCAGAGTGGTCAGGGCCAGCAGGCCTATCAGCCACCAGACCGCATCGAACAGGACGATCAGCCCCGTCAGAACCGCATAGATGCCAATTAGAATCAAAACCATTCGCAGATTTCGGTTCTGTCGTGTGAATGTGAAAGCGGTCATGCGCCCAGGATGCGCGAGACCATTTCGGTCGAGTCGCGAGACAGGCCTGGAGTTTCGGCGATGCGGTTCAGTTGTTTTTGGATCAGGGCCTGACGGTCCGCGTCATAGCGTTTCCAGGTCTGGTACGCGCTGCACATCCGGGCGGTGGTTTGCGGGTTCACCGGGTCGAGTCGGATCAACCAGTCTGCCAGCAATGCATAACCTGCGCCATCGGTCTGATGGAACCCCGCATGGTTTCCGACCAGAGATCCCATCAACGCTCGGAAGCGGTTGGGGTTTTTCCAATTGAAATCCGGGTGCTCAGTCAGTTTGCTCGCGGTTTCGACCGTAGTTTCTGGACCAGCCATCGAAACCTGCAGGGCGAACCATTTGTCCATCACCAACCGATCATGTCGCCATTGATCATAGAATGCGGCCAATTCAGCCTCACCTTTACCCGCGCGCAGCAGACAGGACAAAGAGGTGAGTTGCTGGGTCATGTTGTTGGCGCGCGCATACTCTTCGGCCGCCTTGATGCCTCCATCCAGGCGCGAGGTCAGGGCCAGCGCTGCGCTGCCCAAGGCGCGCTTTCCTGATTGTTCGGCGTCTGGTTGGTAGGGCGCATCCACCAGCGTTTCACTGTGAAGCCGGGGCAGCAGGTCTTGTACGTACTGGGCCGTGGCTTGACGCAGAGTTTCAACCGCCCTCCAGATCGCCATCGGATTGGGGGTGATCCCCTTTTCATGCAGCGCCGCAGCCAGTTCTGATTGCGTTGGCAGACCCAACATGAGCGCCCGGTAAGCAGGGTCCAGCGTTTCATCGCGAAGGACTGACAGCAAACCGTCGAGGTAGTCGGCCTCTGGTGTTGCTTCCTCGGTTATCATGCGCAGAAGGGTGTCTTCGGCCAGCGACCTTCCCGCTTGCCAGCGGTTGAACGGGTCGGTGTCATGGGCAAGTAGGAATGCGCGTTCTGCATTCGTTGAATCGTGTTCCAGGATCACCGGAGCCGAGAAACCCCGCAAGATCGAAGGCACAGGTTTCGCGGCGAGACCGGTGAACTTAAAGGTCTGTTCGGCTTCGGTCAGTTCCAACACTTCGGTTACGCGTACCTCATCGCCGTTCGGGCCGAGCAGACCCACGGCGACAGGAATGACCTGAGGCTGCTTGTCCTCCTGCCCCGGCGTAGGTTCGGTGCGTTGGCTTAGAGTCAGGGTGTAGGTGCCATCGGCCCAATCCTCAGCGACCGAGACCCTTGGCGTTGCCGATTGACTGTACCAGCGCTTGAACTGGCTCAGATCGCGACCAGTGGTCTCTTCGAACACTTGCAGCCAGTCCTCGATCGTGCAGGCCTGTCCATCATGGCGGTCGAAATAGAGATCCAGCGCCTCTGAGTAGGCCTCGTCACCCACTAGACATTTCAGCATACCGATTACCTCAGCGCCTTTCTCATATATGGTTGAGGTGTAGAAGTTGTTGATTTCCTGAAAACTCTCGGGCCGCACCGGGTGCGACAAAGGCCCGTTGTCCTCGGGGAACTGTCGCGCGCGCAGGTCGATGGCGTCGTGAATACGTTTTACCGGGGCCGAGCGCATGTCCGAGGTGAACTGCGCGTCGCGGAACACCGTCAGCCCCTCCTTCAGACACAGCTGGAACCAGTCACGGCAGGTGATGCGGTTGCCGGTCCAGTTGTGGAAATACTCATGCGCGATAATCGCCTCGATCCGTTCGAAATTCGCATCGGTCGAGGTTTCTGGGCTTGCCAGAACGGCGGAGGAGTTGAAGATGTTCAGCCCCTTATTCTCCATCGCGCCCATGTTGAAATCGTCGACCGCCACGATGTTGAACACGTCCAAATCGTATTCGCGGCCATAGACATCCTCGTCCCATTTCATGGATTTCTTCAACGCTTCCATGCCAAAGGCGCATTTGCCTTCATCTCCTGGACGAACCCAGAGGTTCAATTCAACGTCGCGACCAGATTTGGTGGTGAACTGGCCAGGGTGGGCAATCAGCTCCCCGGCGACGAGCGCGAACAGATAGGCGGGTTTGGGCCACGGATCGACCCATTCCGCCCAGCCTTCCCCTTTGTCCGAGGGGTTGCCGTTGGACAGCAGCACCGGCAGGTCTCCGTTGATGCGCACCGTAAAGGTGGACATCACATCCGGGCGGTCAGGGTAATAGGTGATCTTGCGAAAGCCTTCGGCCTCGCATTGGGTGCAGTACATGCCATTCGACATGTAGAGACCTTCAAGCGCGGTGTTGTTAGCGGGATCAATCTCGACCACGGCCTCCCAGATGAAAGGTGCGTCAGGAACTGTAGCGGTGAGGCCTTCTGCGGTGATCTCGGGCGTGATCACGTCGCCATCAATCGCAGCTCGGATCAGGTTCAGTTCTTCCCCGTGCAGAAAGAATGTGTGGTCCGTCGCTTCGGGATTCGGACGGAATTTTATCCGAGAGGTCACGCGCGTGGCATTGGGTGCCAGATCAAAAGTCAGATGCACGTTGTCCACCAGGTAACCAAACGGGGTGTAGTCTTTCAGATAGATCGTGGTGGGGGCGGCGTCGCGCATCGGGGGCCTCATCATCTGGGAATCTGGCGTGACGTTAGGGGCTTCGCGCTGGCGCTGCAACCAATGGGCAATTGTCCAGATAGATTTGAAACAGTTTCGTGTTTGGCCGAAAAAACTGAACCTATGGGCACAAGTTGCCTATCGGAAACAAACCACCTAATTGATGGGCGCATACAATGGCACACAATCGTAGGGGATTCGGAACATGAGCAGCAGAGAGATCCGCAGCGGACTGCAGATCGACCCGGTTCTGGTGGACTTCATCGAACAGAAGGCACTGCCGGGCACAAAGGTCACGGCTGATCAGTTCTGGTCGGGTCTGGAGCGTTTGGTGAATGAGCTGGGCCCGAGGAACCGCGCGCTGTTGGAAAAGCGTACTGACATTCAGGGGCGCATCGACGGTTGGCATGCGGCGCGGCGCGGCCTGCCCATCAATGCTGGCGAGTACCAGTCTTTCCTACGTGAGATTGGGTATCTGGTTGATGAAGGCGAGGATTTCGAAATCGAAACCACCAATGTCGACCCCGAAATCGCTCTGACACCAGGCCCGCAGTTGGTTGTGCCGATCACCAATGCACGCTTTGCGCTGAACGCGGCGAATGCCCGTTGGGGCAGTCTGTATGATGCGCTTTATGGTACAGATGCGTTGGGCGATCTGCCTGCTGGCAAAGGCTATGACGCAGAACGTGGCGCAAGGGTGATTGCGTGGGCCAAACACCATCTTGGCTTATTCTGCACGCCAGCGATTGACGATTGGTCAAGTGTTGTAGGTTTTTCCGTCGAGGACGGGGACCTAGTCGTCACAATGGACGATGACGAAAGAGCGTACATATATGGATCGCAAAAGCATGGGGCGGGGCGTTTTGTAGGCTACAAAGGCGACCCGGATTCGCCGTCGTCGATCTTGTTAGAGAAGAATGGCCTCCACGCTGAAATAGTGATCGACCCGTCCAGTATCATTGGTACGTCTGACCCTGCGGGCATCGCGGATGTACGATTGGAATCCGCCCTGTCGACGATCATGGACTGCGAAGACTCAGTCGCTTGTGTCGATGCCGAGGACAAGGTTGTGGCCTACGGCAACTGGCTGGGCTTGATGAAAGGTGACCTGACCGAAGAGGTCACCAAAGGCGGCAACACCTTCACCCG
Source organism: Ruegeria sp. AA3 (assembly GCF_056542905.1). Classification (NCBI taxonomy): domain Bacteria; kingdom Pseudomonadati; phylum Pseudomonadota; class Alphaproteobacteria; order Rhodobacterales; family Roseobacteraceae; genus Ruegeria; species Ruegeria sp. AA3. The sequence continues at coordinate 59,446 of NZ_JBQGAQ010000006.1, forward strand.
CAAATTGGCGGGTGATGTGGACTACACCACTGCCAGCGGCGATCAAGCCGTGCTGAAAGGCCGCTCGCTGATGCTGGTGCGAAATGTGGGCCACCTGATGACCAACCCCGCCGTTCTGGATGCCGAAGGGCGCGAGATTGGTGAGGGTCTGATGGATGGGCTTTGCACCACGCTGATCGCCATGCATGATTTGCAGCGTGAGGGCGGCAACTCGGTCACCGGCTCAGTCTATGTGGTCAAACCCAAGATGCACGGCCCCGAAGAGGTCGCGTTCGCGGTCGAGATTTTCGACATGGTCGAAGACATTCTGGGCCTGCCACGGAATACCGTAAAGCTTGGCATCATGGATGAGGAACGTCGCACCTCGGCCAACCTCAAGGAATGCATCCGCGCCGCGAAATCACGCGTGGCATTCATCAATACCGGCTTTCTTGATCGCACAGGGGATGAAATTCACACCTCAATGGAGGCGGGTCCGATGCTGCCCAAGGGCGATATCAAGGAGACGCCTTGGATTGCGTCCTACGAGGATCGCAACGTCGATATCGGATTGGCCTGTGGCCTCAAGGGTAAGGCACAGATCGGAAAAGGCATGTGGGCAATGCCGGATCGAATGGAGGATATGCTGGCGGCCAAGATCGGTCACCCTCAAGCGGGCGCAACCTGCGCCTGGGTGCCTTCGCCCACTGCCGCAACCTTGCACGCAACGCATTACCACAAGGTCGATGTGCTGGCGCGTCAGGACGAGTTAGCCGCTGGCGCTGCTCGGGGGACGCTGGATGATCTGTTGACGGTGCCACTGTTGGGTGGTCGCAATCTCAGCGCTGAGGAGATTACCCGTGAGATCGAGAACAATGCTCAGGGCATATTGGGTTATGTTGTGCGCTGGGTCGATCAAGGCGTCGGCTGCTCGAAAGTGCCGGATATCAACGACATTGGTCTGATGGAAGACCGCGCGACCTGCCGGATTTCGTCTCAGGCGTTGGCGAACTGGTTGCATCATGATCTGATCAGTCAGGAGCAGGTGATGGCAGCGCTGCAGAAAATGGCTGCTGTAGTGGATCGGCAGAATGCGTATGATCCGTCCTATAAGCCGATGGCGCCGGGTTTTGACGGGATCGCCTTTCAGGCGGCGTGTGATCTGGTATTCCGTGGGCGAGTGCAGCCCTCAGGATATACTGAACCGGTGCTGCACGCGCGCCGGTTAGAACTGAAGGCAAGCTTGCGCTAAGGGTAGGGGCGGGAACGAGGGGGCTGTCTACCCCCTTGCGCTCTCCAGAGTATATTTTGGGCCAGATGAAAGGGATCGGGCATGGTTATTTCATTGCGCAAAGCGCGGACCATCATTCGAAAAGCGCTGGAAAAAGGGCGTGAGATGGAGCTGAAGCCCCTCTCGGTTGTGGTTCTGGATGCGGGCGGTCACGTGATCGCTTTTGAACGCGAAGACGGTGCCGCGCCGGGGCGGTTTGCAATTGCGCATGGCAAAGCATACGGATCGGTGATGCTGGGCATGGCGGGTACTGCGCAGATGCAGCGCGCCGAAGGGCAGGCCTATTTCATGGCGGCGGTGAACGGGGTTTACGGCGGTCAGGTTGTACCAGTCCCAGGCGGAGTTCTGGTGCGTGACCGTAAGGGTGCAGTGATTGGTGCCGTGGGCGTCACTGGCGACACGTCCGACAATGACGCCCAAGCCGCGCTAGTTGGCATTGAGGGTGCCGGGCTCGTGGGCGAGATCTAAAACCCTCGGATCGATTTTACAGGGGATGTGCGCGGCTGAACACGCGCTTGCGCTGCCATGCAGGGTCTGTGTCGTTGCGCGCGGCTCGGGCTGCCGATAGGTTTTGCAGAATACCTGCGAAACAAAGGACTTGGAATGGCGCGCCCCGTTGTTGGAATTATCGGCAACTCTTACTTGATGAATGATCAGTACCCGACGCATGCGGGCGGGACGATGAATTCTGATGCGGTGTCCAACGTATCGGATTGTCTGCCTTTGCTGATACCTGCTGATCCGCGCTATGTATCGGTCGACGAATTGCTAGAGGTTTGTGACGGGTTTTTGCTGACAGGCGGGCGCCCCAATGTTCATCCTGAGGAATATGGCGAGCCCGCAACCGAAGCGCATGGTGAGTTCGACCGCGCACGGGATGCGATCACGCTGCCTCTGGTCCGGGCTTGTGCCGAGCGGGGGCAGCCGTTTTTTGGGATCTGCCGAGGATTTCAGGAAGTGAACGTCGCCTTGGGTGGCACGCTTTATCCTGAAATTCGCGATCTTCCTGGGCGCCAGAACCACCGCATGCCACCCGATGGCACGTTGGAGGAAAAGTTTGCCCTGCGGCACGTCGTGAAGATGACCGAAGGTGGAGTTTTCCACCGCTTGTTGGGGGCGGCTGAAGTGATGACCAACACACTTCACGGGCAGGGGATCAAAACATTGGGCGAGAATGTGGTGATTGACGGCCACGCCCCTGATGGAACGCCCGAGGCGATTTATGTCAAGGACGCGCCCGGATTTACCCTGTCGGTCCAGTGGCATCCAGAGTGGGATGCGGCGAATGACCCAGTCTCACGGCCGCTGTTCCAGGCGTTCGGACGCGCTGTTCACGCTTGGGCCGAAGGGAATGAGGCGGCCCGTTTCCAGCGCACGGCCTGAAGGTGAATTGGCCCGACGCGGCGCCGGACCAAATCGTTCTTAGACCATTAAGTTGAACTGTTTGTTCAGCGGCAGGCTGCGCGCGCGCTCTCCGGTCAGATCAAACAACGCGTTCCCCAAAGCGGGCATCGAGGGAGGAGTACCCGGCTCACCGACACCACCCAGATGTTTCTGGGTTTCGAGTACCCGGACTTCTGTTACCGGAGTGCTGTGCATCCGCAGCCCGTCATAGTCCGGGAAGTTCAGTTGTTCGACTTCCCCATCCGAGAAGGCGATCTCGCCTGAGGTCGCGGCCGAAAGGCCATAGATCATGCCGCCAATCATCTGCGCTTCAACTGTTGCCGGATCGAGCGCGAGGCCGACATCGCAGGCGATCCAGGCCTTGCGGATGCGGATGGTTCCATCCTCGTCCACCACCTCGATCACCTGCGCGACCGGGGTCCCAAAGCTGTAAGTCATCGCCACGCCACGTCCGACACCATTTGGGGTCTTGCCGGTCCAACCTGACATCTCCTTGACGGCTTCAAGACATCCCGCAGCTGGGGCGAATTCGGTCTTGGTCAGTTCAATCCGAAAGTCCAGCGGGTCACGCCCGGCGGCATGGGCCATCTCGTCCAAAAAGGTCTCGTGAAAGAAACCATTGTGGCTGTTGCCGACCGAGCGCCAGAAACCAACCGGTACGGCCAGATCAGCGATGTGGCCGCTCATGCGATAATTCGGAACGGCGTAAGGTTGGTTGAAGAAACCTTCGACAAGGACTTTGTCGGGTCCCCCGCCGGAAAAGCCGGTATATCGCTTCACGGCTTGCTGGGTTGGGGATTGGGAGGCGACCTTGCCGTCGATCAGAACGGCTTTGCTGTCCTTCACCGCACCACGCATCCGGGCCTTGGCACCTGGACGGTAGTAATCGTGACGCATATCCTCTTCACGGCTCCAGGTGGTCTGAACCGGGGTGCCGGGCATCGCCATGGCGATTTTGGTTGCAATCTCGCCGAAATCCAGCTCGCCCCGGCGGCCGAAGCCTCCACCCAAATAGGTGGTGTGAATCTGAACTGCCTCGGTCTCAAGCCCGGCGGTGTTGGCCACCCGCATCTGGATCAGCGTCGGCGCCTGATTGCCGCACCACAGGTCCAGCTTGTTACCGGTATAGAGCGCCGTGGCGTTCATCGGTTCCATCGTGGCATGGGCCAGATAGGGCACGGTGTATTCCGCCGTGATCTCGGTCGCACCTTCGGGTAGGGTTTCGACATCGCCATCATCGCGCATGGTCGAGTTCGGCGCGTCATCGAACGCCTTGGCAATTTGCGCGAATATCGCGTCGGTTTCGGGCGGATAGGGGGCTTCACCCCAATCCACGTCGATCGCCTCGACCGCCTGCATGGCAAGCCATGTGTTGTTGGCAATCACCGCAACGCCGGTGCCCAGATCGACGATCTTTTCAACACCGGGCATGGTTTCGGCCGCGCTGGCGTCAAAGCCGTTCATGGTGCCGCCCAGTTTGGGGTTCATGCGGACCGAGGCGAATTTCAGACCCTTGGGGCGCACGTCGATGCCAAACTCGGCGGTGCCGGTGGATTTACCCGGAATGTCGATGCGGGGCAGGGATTTGCCGATCAAACGCCATTCGGACGGGGCACGCAGGGTGACCTCGGGTGGCTCGATCTGGCCTGCGGCCTCGGCCAGTTCGGTATAGGGAATGTGCGTGCCATCCGGGACAACGACCGCGCCATTTTCAGTCTTGAGCTGGTCGCGTTCGACGCCCAACTGATCCGCTGCAGCCTGTTTCAGCGTCTCGCGCGCTGTGGCACCGGCCATCCGCATCCGCTCGAACCCGTCTTTCATCGAGGTCGAACCCCCGGTGACCTGCAGGCTAAGCGTTCGACCCAGAACACCCAGTGCTTCACCTAGATTGTGCTGGAAATCCGAGATGTCATAGCCCTTGCCCGGCAGGCTTTCGCCCATAAGGGCGTGGTTGTAATAGGCCGCAGCAGCAGGACCGTGCAGCACGCGGATATCGTCCAGTTCGACATCCAATTCTTCGGCGATCAGCGCCGCCCAGGTGGTCATCACGCCCTGACCCATCTCAGCACGCGGCGCGAACAGGGTCACGCCCTGCTGATCGATCAGAACAAAGGGGCTGAGCGCGGTTTCACCTTCACGCGGCTTCAGCGGATTCGCGGCAGGACGAGTGACATAATAGGCGCCAAAGGCCACGCCACCGACAATGGCGGCTGATCCGATCAGGAAGGTGCGGCGCAGGATTTTTCCGATGCTTGCCATGGATCAGGCCTCCTTCAGCTTAGATGCGGCGTCGTGGATGGCAGCGCGGATGCGGGGATAGGTTCCGCAGCGGCACAGGTTGCCCTGCATGGCGTCGTCGATATCAGCGTCCGATGGGGCTGGGTTTTCGGCCAGAAGGGCTGCGGCCTGCATGATCTGGCCCGACTGGCAATAGCCGCATTGGGCCACTTGATGATCAACCCAGGCCTTCTGGATCGTTGCCATGGCGTCAGGTGTACCAAGCCCTTCGATCGTGGTGACATCTCCCCAAACATCCGAAAGTGCCACCTGGCAGGACCGCACGGCCTCACCATCAATATGAACTGTGCAGGCACCGCAGGCGGCCACGCCGCAACCGAACTTAGTGCCGGTCAGTCCAACCTCATCTCGCAGCACCCACAGCAAGGGCACATCATCAGGCAGATCAACCTGATGGGTCTTTCCGTTGATCTTTAGGGCCGTCGCCATGGCGCACCTCTCTTAGCTTTGGCTGGTCTCTGACATATTTAATGGAAAGTGTCAGCTTGTCAATTGACAAAATATACAAGAAATGTCAGAGGTTCTCTCATGACGAGTGCAAATGAAGAATCCAAGACTGCGGCCATTCTGAGTTCGGCTTTTCGAGCCTTCGCAGCTTATGGGTTTCGCAAGACGTCCATGGATGACATCGCCAAAGGGGCAGGGATGTCGCGGCCCGCAGTATATCTGCATTACAAAAATAAAGAGGCCATCGTCCGCGAGCTGACTCAGTATTACTACGACGAAAAAGTCATACTGGTGACTGAGGCATTGGCCGGTGAAGGCTCTTTGTCGGAAATTCTTGCAGGCGCCGTCCAAGCACAATCCCAAGGGATGGCCGAGATTTTGGCATCGCCACATGGGCTTGAAATGCTCGATGCAACAAAGTCCATGTCGACCGACATCGTTCAGGAGGGTGAGGCCAAACTAACGCGTCTTTACGCGGATTGGTTGCGTCGTGAAAATTCTGCTGGTCGTGCGCATTTGCCGGTTGGCCCGGATGAGGCCGCAAAAACGATAACAACATCGCTGAAGGGCATCAAAATGACGGCCTCCAGCGCTGAAGAATTCGAGCAGGGCATTTCGCAATTGGCCACGCTGTTGGGCGCGGCACTGGAGATCAGGTAACGCGCTGACGGATCTTGTATTCCGGCTTGTCCCACAATTTGTTGGTGATGATGTCGGCAAGAATTTGGGCGGCCTGTTCCACATCACCTTCATCGATATACAACGGCGTGAAGCCGAAACGCATGATGTCGGGCGCTCGGAAATCACCGATCACGCCACGCGCGATCAAGGCCTGCATGGCAGCGTAGCCTTCATTAAAATGAAACGAGACCTGACTGCCGCGCTGGGCAGGATCACGGGGGCTCGCCAGGGATAAGTCGGGGCAGGTGGCTTCGACGCGAGCGATGAACAACTCGGTCAATTCGATGGATTTGGCACGCACATCGGCCATTTCGGCCATATCCCAGATATCCATCGCCGCCGACAAGGCGGCCATCTGGATGACCGGTGGGGTGCCGACCCGCATCCGCTCGATCCCGGCACCGGGGCGATAGTCGAGATCGAAAGCAAAGGGGGATTCATGCCCCAACCAGCCCGAAAGCGCCGGGCGCACTTTTCCAGACAAGCGTGGGGCCACATAGATAAAGGCGGGCGCACCCGGGCCACCGTTGAGATATTTGTACGTGCAGCCAACAGCGAAATCCGCATTGCAGTCGGACAGATCAACCGGGACGGCCCCCGCAGAGTGTGCCAGATCCCAAACCGTCACGACGCCATTGGCATGGGCGAGTTCGGTCAGTGCTTTCATGTCATGCATACGACCCGAGCGGTAGTCGACTTCGGTCAGCATCAGAACCGCGACCTCTTCGGTGATATGCTCGGCAACATCCTGAGGGTCGACCACGCGCAATTCATAGTCGGGCCCCAGTGACTGCAGCAGACCGTCGGCCATGTATAAGTCAGACGGGAAATTGCCGTTGTCAGACAGGACTACTCTGCGAGTAGGGTTCAGTTCTAGCGCTGAGGCAACCGCCTGATACACCTTGATCGACAGAGTATCGCCCACCACAACGCTGCCAGGCTCAGCACCGATCAGCCGTCCGATCCTGTCGCCCAGTCCGGTCGGCATACCCATCCAACCGGCCTTGTTCCACCCGGTGATGAGCATCTGCCCCCACTCATCCTTCAACATGCCCTCGACGCGGTTCGCTGCCGATTTCGGCAACGGACCCAGGGAGTTGCCGTCCAGATACAACACGCCTTCGGGTAAATGGAACATGGATTTGGTTGTGGCGAAATCGGTCATGGATTTTCTTTTCTACAGCTTTGGTTCGGATGTTTGACTTTGGCCTATCTGATCTGAACCAACCTGTCCATTCTTGGCACCTCGTGCCTTGTTGGCTTGAACGTGCGCCTACTTTTCAGGATGCGACAACCTTTGCTTTTGCCTTCAAAGTCAGAAAGCGATAACACAGCGCCCAGAAACGACATGCGTGGGTGTGTGTCACCGCTTTGGGGAAGGCCATGCGCTGGATCGATCTTCCACCTGTTTGGCTTGTGGGTTTTGCCGCGTTGGCTTGGGTGCAAGCGCGCGTGCTGCCGGTGGGGCTGTCTTTGAACGGGGCGTTGACGGATTTGCTCAGCGGCATTCTTGTCGGAGGCGGCATTATTCTTGCGATCATGGCTGTGGTCGAATTCCGCCGTCACCGCACCACTGTTCTTCCGCATGAAACGCCGTCAACGATGGTTCAATCAGGTATCTATAAACGCAGCCGCAACCCGATTTATTTGGGCGATGTGCTGATATTGGCGGGATTGATCTTGCGCTTCGACGCGGTGTTGTCGTTGGTGTTGCTTCCGATCTTTGTCTGGCTTTTGGAGCGCCGTTTTATCATTCCCGAGGAAGACAGGTTGCGCCGCACATTCCGCGCCGATTTCGCGCGCTACGAACGCAAAACACGGCGATGGATTTAAGGGTGTGGTCATCATGACACAGCACTATAATTGCTGCGCTTGCGAAATAATCTTGCGCAGGATACATGTCTGCTTGTCATTCTATGCTGAACACCCACCTGGCCTGAATCTAAAATTAGGGGGAACCGACTGGTGAAAATTGGGACGCCAAAGGAAACGTATAAGGGCGAGAACCGGGTCGCGATGACTCCGGACTCGGCCGTGCAGTTGCAGAAACTGGGTTTTGAATGCCTGATCGAAAAAGGCGCGGGCGCTGCTGCGGGGTTTTCGGATGCCGCTTATGAAGCTGCTGGCGTTGAGGTCATGAAGACCGCAGCCTCGCTTTGGAAGGCGGCAGATATCATTGCCAAGGTTCGTCAGCCTGATGCCACCGAGCTGAAGCGGCTGAACAAGGACAAGACCCTGATTTCTTTCTTCAACCCTGCCGGCAACGAAGAGGGAATGGAGGCCGCAAAGTCCAAGGGCGCGACTGTCATCGCGATGGAGATGGTGCCGCGTATTTCGCGCGCGCAGAAGATGGACGCGCTGTCTTCGATGGCCAATATCGCCGGTTACCGCGCGGTGATCGAGGCGGGCAACAACTTTGGCCGATTCTTTACCGGTCAGGTGACGGCGGCCGGTAAAGTTCCGCCTGCCAAGGTGCTGATCGTAGGCGCTGGCGTGGCGGGGCTGGCGGCGATCGGGACGTCGACTTCGTTAGGTGCGATCACCTATGCGTTTGATGTGCGCCCGGAAGTGGCCGAGCAGGTCGAATCCATGGGGGCCGAGTTCGTCTATCTGGACTTCGAGGAAGAACAGCAAGACGGAGCGGCGACCGGTGGTTACGCCTCGGTCCAGTCTGAAGAATTCCGCGAGGCACAACTGGCCAAGTTCCGCGAGCTTGCTCCGGAAATGGATATCGTCATAACCACTGCGCTGATCCCAAACCACGAAGCACCCGAGCTTTGGACCAAGGACATGGTCGAGGCGATGAAGCCGGGTTCGGTCATCGTTGATTTGGCTGCAGAAAAGGGCGGCAACTGTAAGCTCACCGTGCCGGATGAGAAGATCGTGACCGACAACGGCGTGACCATCATCGGCTATACTGACTTCCCCAGCCGGATGGCAGCGCAGTCTTCTTCGCTGTATGCGACCAACATCCGACACATGATGACCGACCTGACTCCCGAGAAGGACGGCAAAGTCAATCACGACATGGAAGATGACGTGATCCGCGGCGCGACCGTGACCCACGAGGGTGAGATCACCTTCCCTCCGCCACCGCCCAAGGTGCAGGCGATTGCGGCGCAGAAAAAGCCTGAAGTCAAAGAACTGACCCCTGAAGAGAAAAAAGCGCAGGAAATCGCGGCCTTCAAGGCGCAAACCAAGCAGCAGTTCACTCTGCTTGGAGTCGGTGGCGCGCTGATGCTGCTGGTCGGGCTGGTTGCTCCGGCCAGCTTCATGCAGCACTTCATTGTCTTTGTTCTGGCGATCTTCGTGGGATTCCAAGTGATCTGGAACGTCTCACACAGCTTACACACTCCGCTGATGGCGATCACTAACGCGATCTCGTCGATCATCATCGTCGGGGCCTTGATGCAGATCGGATCGGGGTCATTCCTGGTCATTCTGCTGGCAGCGCTTAGCGTCTTCATGGCCGGGATCAACATCTTCGGCGGCTTCCTCGTAACCCGGCGCATGCTCGCCATGTTCCAGAAATCTTAAGGAGGCCGGGCACATGGAATTTGGCTTCACTACTGCCGCCTACGTTGTTGCGGCTGTTCTGTTCATCCTTTCGCTCGGCGGTCTGTCGAACCAAGAAAGCGCAAAGCGCGCGGTTTGGTACGGCATCGTCGGTATGGCGCTGGCGGTCTTTGCCACGCTGGTTGGCCCGGGTTCCGGCCTGTGGCTGCTGTCGCTACTGCTGATCGTCGGCGGCGGTCTGATCGGTCAGTACGTGGCGCAGCGCGTCCAGATGACCGAGATGCCGCAGCTTGTGGCCGCGATGCACTCGCTGGTCGGTCTGGCGGCTGTGTTCGTGGGTTTCAATGCGCATTTTGAGATTGGCAACGTGGCGCAAGTCATGGCTATTGCTGACAGCGCGAAAGAAGCGGACCTGTCCAATCTGGGCGCCTTTGCCAAGCTGATTGCTAAGAAAACATCGGCCGAGCTGGCGATCCTGCACGTAGAACTGTTCTTGGGCATCTTTATTGGTGCGATCACCTTTACTGGCTCAGTCGTGGCCTATGGCAAGCTGGCCGGGAAGGTGACTTCGGCTGCGACCAAGCTACCCGGCGGCCACGCGCTGAACGCGGCGGCTGCGGGTCTCTCGCTGATCTGCTTGGTGTGGTACACCTCGACCGGTGGCTTCTTTCCGTTGTTCCTGATGACGCTGGCGGCGCTGTTTATCGGCTATCACCTGATCATGGGCATCGGTGGTGCCGACATGCCGGTGGTTGTGTCGATGCTGAACTCGTATTCGGGCTGGGCAGCGGCGGCCATTGGTTTCTCGCTGGGCAACGACCTGCTGATTGTGGTTGGTGCGCTGGTGGGCTCGTCTGGTGCGATCCTGTCTTACATCATGTGCAAGGCGATGAACCGTCACTTTGTGAGCGTGATCTTGGGCGGCTTTGGCGGCCCGCAGGGTGAACAGATGGCTGTTGAAGGCGAGCAGGTCGCGATTGAAGCTGACGGCGTGGCTGCGGCACTGAACGACGCCGATAGCATCGTCATCATCCCCGGTTACGGCATGGCCGTGGCACAGGCGCAGCAATCGGTCAGTGAACTGGTCCGTAAGCTGCGTGCCAAAGGCAAGAACGTGCGCTTTGCGATCCACCCAGTCGCGGGTCGTCTGCCCGGCCATATGAACGTTCTGCTGGCCGAGGCAAAGGTGCCGTATGATATTGTTCTGGAAATGGACGAAATCAATGATGACTTCCCTGATACGGATGTCGCCATCGTCATCGGCTCGAACGACATTGTAAACCCTGCGGCGCAGGAGGACCCCAATAGCCCGATCGCCGGGATGCCGGTTCTGGAATGCTGGAAAGCGAAGCAGGTGTTCGTGTCGAAACGCGGTCAGGGCACAGGGTATTCAGGTATCGAAAACCCGCTGTTCTTCAAGGAAAACACCCGCATGTTCTATGGCGATGCAAAGGCGTCCTTGGACAAGCTGTTGCCAATGATCGATTGATCACGGGACATGACCAAATTGCAAAGGGCGCCTTGGGGCGCCCTTTTCTTTTTTGATTGAGGGGGCTTTGCCCCCTTGGACCCCCTGGAGTATTTGGGGCCAGATGAAGCAAGCGGATATGGTATTACAGTGACGTTGGGCGATTGTTGGGAGGATTCAGATGCAGAAAGTGAATGGCATAGGTGGCGTGTTTTTTCGCGCTAAAGATCCGGAGGCTCTGAGTGCGTGGTATGAGGAGCATCTGGGAGTTAATCACTACGACCCCGTCCCCTGGAAACAGCGTGAAGGCTATACCGTGTTTGCGCCGTTTGCGCAGGATACCGACTATTTCGGCAGGGCTGATCAGCAATGGATGATCAATTTTCGTGTCGATGATTTGGATGCCATGATTGCACAGCTAGAGACTGCCGGAATTACAGTTGAAACGCATCCTGATTGGGATAGCGAGGTTGGTAAATTTGCACGTATTCACGATCCCGAGGGGAACCCCATCGAGCTCTGGCAGCCAAATCAATGACATAGCGGGTTGTATACCATTGTATCCTCGTAACTATATGAAATAAAAAGATAATTGATGTATTCCGTGGGCTGCGTATAGTGCCGGAAGCCTTGGGGAATGATCCATGACTCCGATAGATGACCATCCGCTGCGCTATGCGCTGGCCAATGAACTGCATGCGCGACCCTTTCCGGTGGCTTCAGCACCCTGCACCGTGGTATTTCTGGCGATCAAGAAAACGGATGCCGCAGCGGCCCGGGATCGCAATCTGGATATGGCGCATCTGATCGACTTGCTGAATCGCCACGGTGCGCAGCACCCGCAGCCAGGCGCGACGCATTATGCTGGTCAAATCGGGCGCCATTGGCTGAAATGGGAACAGCATACCGAGTTTGTGACATACACGGCCATTGCGCAGAATGTCAGTGATCGGGCTTTTAATCCCGCGGATTTCGAAGTGTTCCCGCCCGATTGGTTGATGGCTAGCCCGGGACGGCGGATCACATCGATCATGATGCGTGTGGTCGAGCGGTCAGAGGATGCCCTGGTCACGCAAGCGCTGTCGGACTGGTTCGAGCCTGAAAGCCTGGCTGTGGCTAGCGTTCTGGATGACTCGGCGATTTGCGCCAGCGATTTTCGTATCGACCCGGCCGGTCACATGCGGTTTGCGCTGTTTGTTTCGAAATTTGCCGGTCAACGCAGAACAGGTCGAATTCTCCAGCGTCTTTGCGAAATCGAAACCTATAAAGCGATGTCCATGCTCGGCTTCGCCCGCGTCAAAGACCTGATGCCACGCATCGGTGAACTTGATAAGAAACTGTCCGATCTGATGGTCCAGATGACCGATGAATCCGCAGCCCCTGACGATCTGTTGCTGCAATTGCTGTCGACTTCGACCGAGTTGGAAACAATATCCGCGCGCACTTCGTTCCGTTTTGGGGCGACCGGAGCCTATGAGGCGATCGTCAACCAGAGGATAACGGTTCTGCGCGAGGAACGGTTTCAGGGTCGTCAGAACTTTGCTGACTTCATGATGCGCAGGTATGACCCTGCTATCCGAACAGTGAAATCCACCGAACGTCGCCTGCAAGCCTTATCCGACCGCGCCATTCGGGCGGGTGAGCTGTTGCGTACCCGGGTGGATGTTGAGCGTAGTGCGCAGAACCAGGCTTTGCTGGAAAGCATGGACCGACGCGCCGATCTGGCGTTGCGGTTGCAGCACACCGTCGAAGGGCTTTCAGTGGTTGCGATCAGCTATTATGCGGTCTCGCTTGTTAGCTACTTTCTGTATCCACTGACGAAGATCGGGATCAGCAAGGGGATGCTGACAGCAGCGGTGACAGTCCCGGTTGTACTGGGAGTTTGGCTTGCCATACGTCAAATTCGCAAGCGGTTGGAATAGACGGTATTTGCCAAATGCCGAAGGACCTGTAGAACCGTCATAATTTGGCAAAATTCTCGAGGGTAATCCGTGATCGGTATATTGGCAGCATGGCGCGCAGTCGCCGCCATGTTCATCCTAAATGGTGCTTTGTTTGGCATTTGGGCCTCGCGCATTCCAGCGGTACGCGACCGGCTGGAACTAAGCCACGAGGCACTAGGGTATGGCCTACTGTTTATGGCAGCGGGAGCGGTTTGTTCTTTTCCTATCACCGGGAAACTGACGGATCGGTTCGGGGCTGTGGCGATCACGCGGATTATCGCGGTTCTTTATACTGCCTCGCTGATCCTGCTGGCGTTTGCGAATGGGTTCTGGGCGCTGGCCGCGTTCCTGTTCTTATTTGGTGCATTTCACGGTTCGATGGACGTAGCCATGAACGCTTGGGCCGCAGAAGTTGAGCAAGCCTATGACAAACCAGTCATGTCATCATTCCATGCAATGTGGAGCCTCGGCGCAGGGCTAGGGGCTCTCAGCGGCTATGCTGCGGTTCAAATGGGGCTGAGCGTGGTTCAGCATTTCCTGCTGGCAGGGGGCATCGTTGTGGGGCTGGCATTGGCTTTGTCTTGGGTGCAATGGACGTCTCGCCGGTCGGAGGCCAAGAAAGGATCGGTTTTTGCATTGCCTTCCGGTGCTTTGGTGCTGGTTGGATTTACGGCACTCTGTGGAGCTTTGGGTGAGGGCGCGGTGGCAGATTGGAGTGCGATCTTCCTGCGCGACGTGATAGGCGCCGCTGAGAGCATTGCAGCTCTAGGTTATGCTGTTTTCTCGGTAACAATGGTGTTGTTTAGATTGGCGGGCGGTTTTGTAATTTCCCGATTTGGACCCGTGGCAACGGCACGTTTTGGCGGCATCTGCGCTGCACTGGGGGTCTATACCGTGGTATCAGCCAGTGAGGCAGGGCTCGCTCTGGCAGGGTTTGCCCTGATGGGGCTCGGCTATGCTGTGATCATGCCTTTGGCGTTTAGTCGTGCCGCAAATGATCGGCGTGTCCCACCGGGTCAGGCGATCGCTAGTGTCGCGACTTTGGGGTACGGAGGATTGTTGATCGGGCCGCCTCTGATCGGTTTCTTGGCGGAATTGATGACCTTGAGATTGGCGTTTGCGGTTCTGTTGCCGCTGGCCGTCCTGATCATTGTGCTAGCCGGCGCGCTGAAGCGCGCCGACTGAAGTTGCTTAGCGTCCGCGAATACGCGGATCAAGCGCGTCGCGTAGCCCGTCGCCCAGATAGTTCACGCTCAACACGGTCAGCGAGATTGCAAGTCCGGGCCAGAACACGCGCTCGGGGTATTGCTGCAAATAGTCGACGCCGTCGAAAAGCAGGCGACCCCATGTCGGGAAGTCCGGCGGGAAGCCGAGGCCGAGGAAGGACAGAGCGCTTTCTGTGATGATCGCCGTCGCGATACCCAAGGTTGCAGACACCATGATTGGAGACAACACGTTCGGCAGAATATGCCGAGTAATGATCTGCGTGTTGCTGGTGCCGATGGACCGGGCAGCAAGAACGAACTCACGTTCCTTGATTGCCAGCACGTCACCGCGCACGATCCGGGCGGTGGGCATCCATGAGGTGATACCGATGGCACAGACGATCAGGATGAAGATCCCGCGTTCCAGTCCGAATGCAGCGGACAAAGGCTCGCGGAACAGCAGCATCATCACCAACAACAAGGGCAACAGAGGCAGGGCCAGGAACAAATCGGTCAGGCGCATCAGCGGCCCATCAAGGCGTTTGAAGAACCCGGCAACAACTCCGATCAATGACCCAAGGAACAGAGCCAGAAGCATCGCAGTGATGCCCACTGAAACCGAGGTCTGCCCACCCGACATCATGCGCGCCAGAATATCGCGACCCAACTGGTCGGTTCCAAAGGGGTGCGCCCAACTGGGGCCTTGATTGCGCGAACGGATGTCGATCTGAGTGGGATCAATGCTCCACAAGTAAGGACCCAAATAAACACCGGCTACGATGAAGATGAACAGAATCGCTCCAATCATCGCGCCTTTGTGGGTTTTGAACTGGTCCCAGACATCGCGCCACTGGCTGCGGGGTGGTGTAGCCAGCTCTTCCATGACGTCAGTGGTTGGCAGAGCGGTCGAGGCGGGCGCAAGTCCTTCGTCCGGGACCAGCGTATCGGTACGATCATGATCAGTCATAGCGAATCCTCGGGTCCAGAATGCCGTAGAGCACATCGGCGATCAGGTTGAACAGCACGATTAGCACCGCAAAGATGAAGGTTAGCGTCTGCACCATCGGCAGATCATTGGCCTGGATGGCCCCGATCAGCAATTGGCCGATACCGTTCACCTTGAACACCTGCTCGGTGATGATGGCGCCGCCGAAGATGGCCGGGATACCCAGTGCAATCACCGTGACCACGGGGATCATCGAGTTGCGCAGGACATGGACCATGACCACGGTGTACTCGCTGAGGCCCTTGGCACGCGCGGTACGGACGTAATCCTGATTGAGATTGTCCAGCATCGAAGCGCGCATGAACCGGCTGAGTTGTGCGGTGATCTGCAACGCCAAAACCATGACCGGCATGATCATCTGTTTCAGTTGCAACATGAAACTGTCCCAACTGTTCACCACCAGGGTGGTATCGTAAATCGACGGAAACCAGCCGAGCTGAACCGAGAAGATCACGATCACCAGCACGCCCGAGAAGAAGGGCGGGACCGAGAAGCCGACCATCGACACGAATGTGCCCATTTGGTCGAACCAGGAATACTGGCGGTACGCGGAATAGATGCCGATGGGCAGGGCGATCAGGATGGCGACCACATAGGCGGTGCCAACAACCCACAGGGTCTGCGGGATACGCTGAACGACGATGTCCATAACGGGCGAACGCGTCTGCCACGAAATCACACGCAGATCACCTTCGGAAAAGGTCGTGCCAAACATCGCATCGATTAGCACCTGCGGTTCAATCCAGAAGAATTGCACGATCCATTTCCAGAACCGGATATGCATCGGCTGACCGAGGCCAAGTGCCTCGCGCATCTTCTCTTTGACTTCGGGGGGGACGGTGAGCGGGACCTGCGCCATCGGGTCGCCAGGTGCGAGTTCGAGAAGCAGGAAGATGACGAGGCTGATGAACAGAAGCGTCGGAATCGCCAGCACCAGTCGTCGAATGGTAAAGTTAAGCATTAAGAGGCGCCTTTATATGCGTCTTCTTGTTGGAGTGGTCTGCAAATGACCGCGCCCCGAAAGTGATCGGGGCGCGGTTTTGCAAGGCTAACGCTTAGGAACCTGTCTTGCGGTACCAGTCCGCAATGTTCCACAGCTCGCTGTCCCAAACATTCAGGACAACACCACCCAGAGTGTTTGCGTGCGCTGACAGACGACCGCGGTGAACCAGCGGGATCATACCGCCGTTTTCGACCATGATGTCATTCAACTGACGCGCGATCTGCGCGCGCTCATCCGCACCAGCGGTTTCGGCCAGCTGTGCGTGCAGCTTGTCATAATCCGCGTTGCAGAAACGGCTGATGTTTTCACCCTGCCACTGGCTTTCCGGCTTGGGTGCCTTATCGCACAGGCCGTTGCCCAGATAGGACTGCGGATCGGTGCCATTGAAGGTGTTCGCATACATCTCAACGTCTGCGTAGAACTTCTGGAAGGTATCGGGCGAGCCCGGATCACCGCCGAAGAAGACAGATGCGTTGATATTACGCAGCTCGGTTTCGATGCCGATCTGGCTCCACCACTCCTTGATCAGCGCTTGGAAGTCCTGACGGACGGCGTTGGTCGAGGTCTGATAGACCACTTTCAGTGGCACACCGTCTTTTTCACGAACGCCGTCGCCATCGGAATCGACGATGCCCGCATCATCCAGCAGCTTTTTCGCGCCTTCTATGTCCTGCGTGTCGCAGCTGAAGGTGTCGGAATTCACCGCTGCAGGTGCGGGAACCCAGTTACAGGTGACCTTACCGGCCTGACCGTATCCGATTTCAACCAGCAGTGGCCGGTCGATGGCCAGCGACATCGCCTTATATACAGCCGGATCCTGCAGGAACGGATGCGGATGCGTTGCAGTTGAACGCTCGCCTTCCGGCAGATCTGGCGACGGGTTGGTCTGGTTCAGCATGATGCGTTCAACCAACGGACCAAAGCCTGCAACCGGAGTACCTTTGCCGCCTTCCTGCATCTGCGCGATGACTTCAGGTGCCAGCTGCAGGTTCCAGGCATAGTCAAACTCGCCGGTTTCCATCACCGCACGGCCAGCTGCTGTCGCGTCGCCGCCGCCTTTGAAGGTCACGGTTGCAAAGGCTGGTTTCGCCGGGTCGCGATAGTTGTCGTTAGCCTTGAAGGTGATCACGTCATTGGGCTTGAATTCGGTGACAACAAATGGGCCGGTGCCGATCGGGTTAAAGTTCTGCTCGGTGCATTCGGGTGCTTTGGCCCCCATGCAATCCGCGAACTGGGCCGCCTGGATGATCGGGCTCTCGCCACCCACGAACGGGCCATAGGGGAACGGAGTCGGCGCATCAAATGTGACTTTGACAGTCAGATCATCGACAGCCTCAACATTGGTGACGCCTTCAAATTTGGTCACCTGCGCACAACCGCCTTCTGGGTCCATGCAATAGTTTGCGGTAAACACAACGTCAGCTGAGGTGAACGGTGTGCCGTCTGACCAAGTGATTCCCGGTGCGATTTTCCAGGTGATTGAGGTCAGGTCTTCGCTGACACCACCATTTGCAACCGTTGGGATCTCGGATGCCAGGAACGGAACCATTTCGCCGTCTTGATTGTACCGGGCCAGGGGCTCAATCACCAACGAAGCTGATTCCACATCCTTGGTGCCGCCCGAAAGGAACGGGTTCAGGATTGACGGTGCTTGCCAGTAAATGATGCTGACATTGCCGTCCGATCCACGCTCGGCCATGGCCATCGGGGCCATTGCCGTGCTTGCAATCGCACCAAGCAAAAGGGTTTTGATTTTCATCATACACTCCATGTTGGACACGTACGTGTCTCGATTATCTCCGCGATGCCCGCGGATTTGGCGTTGCCGTCAAAGGGGGTAAGAGTATGGAAACAAACGAAAACGATAGTTTCGCCCACGTGTTTTCCGTCCTCTCCCCAGAACGGTTACGCGGCGTATCGAAACAGAGTTTTGGAAAATTGCAAGCCTTGCCGTGCGAATTTTGACCAATCGGTTTGACTTTTCACATCCCTCGGCCTTAGCGTTTGGCACTCAATCCGAAAAGCCGCCAAGGGGAGAGCGCGCGTGCTGGATCAGCCAATTGCCCAGATTAAAAAACTACGGGTCGAATTCCAAACAAAAGATGGCCCGGTGGTCGGGGTCGAGGATGTCTCGTTCGAGGTCAATCCGGGCGAAACCGTCTGTATCGTAGGCGAATCGGGGTCGGGCAAGTCGGTCTCATCCTTGTCGTTGATGCGCCTGGTCGAGTTCGGCGGTGGCGAAATTGCGGGCGGGCAATTGCTGTTCGACCGCCGCGATGGCGAAGAGATGAATTTGGCCGGTGCAGATCAGGATCTGATGAAACAGATTCGCGGAAACGAGATCGGAATGATCTTTCAGGAGCCGATGACGGCCTTGAACCCGGTGTTCACCGTTGGACGGCAATTGACTGAAGGATTGCGAATCCACAAGGACATGACCAAAGCGCAGGCCGAGGACCGCGCGCTGGAGCTGCTGCGGCAGGTGAGAATCCCCGAACCCGAGCGGCGCCTGAAACAATATCCGCATGAACTGTCCGGCGGTATGCGCCAACGCGTGGTAATCGCCATGGCGATGGCATGTGAGCCGCGCCTGCTGATCGCGGATGAGCCCACAACAGCACTGGACGTGACCATTCAGGCCGAAATCCTGGCGTTGATGGATCGCCTCAAGCGTGAAACCGGCACAGCGGTCATGTTCATCACCCACGATATGGCTGTGGTTGCACAGATGGCGGATCGTGTTGTGGTCATGTTCAGGGGTAACAAAGTCGAAGAGGGTACGGTCAAAGAAATCTTCGAGAACCCGCAGCACGACTACACCAAGGCACTGTTGGCAGCGGTTCCGAAACTGGGTGAGATGCAAGGCAAAGCCGCACCTGAGCCAATGAAACTGCTGGGTGAGGAAGGCCAGACCATCGCGCCGATCCCGGGCACCAACGAGGTTCTGCTGACGGTCAAGAACCTAACCACGCGCTTTGCGGTGAAAGGCGGATTGCTGCGCCGGACCATCTCGAACGTGCATGCGGTCGAAGATGTCTCGTTCACGCTGAACCGGGGGCAGACCCTCAGCCTTGTGGGTGAATCAGGTTGCGGCAAGTCGTCGGCAGGGCGCTCGATCCTGCGGCTGGTCGAACCGATGGCGGGTGAGGTTGATCTGGACGGGGTCGACATCATGAAGCTGGATCAGGCAGGGCTGCGCAAAGCGCGGCTGGACATGCAGATGATCTTTCAGGACCCGTTCGCCTCGCTCAATCCGCAGATGCAGTTGGTCGATCAGGTGGCCGAGCCTATGCGCAACTACGGCGTTGCGTCTGGATCCGAATTGCAGGATCGCGTGGCGCAATTGTTCGACAAGGTGCAATTGCCGCGAAGTTTCATGCGCCGCTTCCCGCATGAGATGTCCGGTGGTCAGCGTCAACGGATCGCAATTGCACGCGCCTTGGCGCTTAACCCCAAATTGATCATCGCGGATGAGGCTGTATCGGCGCTGGACGTCTCGGTTCAGGCGCAGGTGCTGAATCTGATGATGGAGCTGCAATCCGAACTTAGCCTCAGCTATCTGTTTATCAGCCACGATATGGCAGTGGTCGAGCGGGTCAGTCACCATGTCGGTGTGATGTATCTGGGGCGTATTGTCGAACTGGGTCCGCGTGCCCGTGTTTTCGAAAACCCGCAGCATGCATATACGCAAGCCTTGATGAAAGCGGTTCCGATTGCGGACCCGAACAAGCGCAAGTCTGAAAAAGATCTGAACTTCAAGCCTATTCCGTCCCCGATTCATCCAATCGGTTACGAGCCGGAGCCATCGGAGTACAATGAGGTCGAGCCCGGTCACTTCGTGTTGACGACTGACAGCGGATATTGACTCCCATGGCCGAACGCCTGACGCCGCTTGAAATCATGACCCGGCTGATTTCGTTCCCAACGGTCAGCCGTGACACAAACCTTCCGCTGGTGGATTGGGTCGAGGGGTATCTGCAAAGCCATGGAATCGACTCCGATCGCTGGCCGGATCCGGACCAACCACACAAGGCGGCAATTTTCGCGCATGTCGGCCCTTGGGAAGAGGGTGCTATCGTGCTGTCGGGGCACACGGATGTTGTGCCGGTCGATGGCCAACCCTGGGATACAGATCCTTTTGTCGTAACCGAGAAAGACGGAAAGTATTACGGGCGTGGCACCTGCGATATGAAGGGCTTTGACGCACTGGCGATTTGGGCTCTGGTTGAGGCGCACTACGCTGATGTGAAACGCCCCCTGCAACTGGCGCTGAGCTTTGATGAAGAAGTGGGATGCACAGGTGCGCCGCCGATGATTCAGGCTATGCAGAAGGTCTTACCCAAGGGCTCGGCAGTGATCGTGGGCGAGCCGTCAACGATGCAGGCCGTTACCGGACACAAAGGCGGGTTCGGCTACGACACACATGTGGTGGGGTTCGAAGTTCACAGCTCGATCATGCATACCGGTGTTAATGCGATTATGGCGGCCGCACCGCTGATCGATTGGGCCAATCAGCGTAACGCTGAAAATATGGCGGCGGAACCATCAGACATTGCCGCCGTATTCGACCCGCCATGGACGACATGTCATGTTGGCATGATCGAGGGTGGCACCGCGCATAACATTACCGCCAAGGATTGCCGGTTCATGATGGATTTCCGGGTTGTGCCCGGCGAACAAGCTGCACAATGGCGCGACGCCTATCTTGATCAGGTTCGGCAGGCTGAGGTGCAGATTCAGGCCGTTCATCCCGAAGCACGCATAGACGTGTCCGATCATTTCGCTGTGCCTGCATTGGTGCCTGAAACCGAAGGTGAGGCTGAGATACTTGTACGCTCTCTGACTGGCGACAACGCGACTCATGTCGTCAGCTACGGCACAGAGGCGGGACAATTCCAAGAGGCCGGGTACTCGGCGGTAATTTGCGGCCCCGGCGATATAGCGCAAGCGCATCAACCAAATGAATTCATAGAAGTTTCTCAGTTCAATGCGGGTCACAAATTCATGGAGCGTCTGGTCCAGCGTCTCTGCAAATAACACCTGAAGGGAGATCTAAGATGCCCGTCAAGAATCGGCTTGCCGAAATGCATGGTGAAATCACCAAGTGGCGCCGCCATCTGCATATGCACCCAGAGTTGTTGTACGATGTCGAAGAAACGGCGGGTTTTGTCGTTGATCGTCTACGCGAGATCGGAGTCGATGACATCACGCCCGGCATCGGCAAAACTGGTGTTGTCGCGGTGATCAAAGGGCGCGAAGATACGAAGGGTCGGGTTATCGGACTGCGTGCCGATATGGATGCTCTGCCGATCGAAGAGGCGACCGGGCTTGATTATGCCTCGACCGTTACGGGCAAGATGCATGCATGCGGCCATGACGGGCATACCTCGATGCTGCTGGGGGCGGCGCAATATCTCGCTGAGACGCGGAATTTCGATGGCACCGTGGTTCTGATCTTTCAACCTGCCGAGGAAGGCGGGGCAGGTGGTCTGGCGATGTGCCAGGACGGACTGATGGACCGTTGGGGCATTCAAGAAGTCTATGGAATGCACAATATGCCTGGGATGCCGGTTGGGGAATTCGCCATCCGCCCAGGCGCATTGCTGGCCTCATCAGACGAGTTCGAAATCGTTGTGACGGGCAAAGGCGGCCATGCCGCTGCCCCGCATGATGCGGTGGACACGACGCTGGTTGCATCGCATATTGTCGTTGCACTGCAATCGGTTGTGTCGCGTACGGTCGATCCGATCAAACGTGTCGTGCTGACCGTCGGAACATTTGAAACCGACAGCGCTGCTTCGAATGTGATCGCCCATACGGTACGTCTGCAAGGCACGGTTCGCACGCTTGATCCCGAATATCGCAAGATCGCGGAAGAGCGCGTGCGACGGATCGCGGAAGACACCGCCTCGGCCTTTGGGGCAACCGCGAGAATAACATGGACACCTGGGTATCCGGTGACCGTGAACTCCGAGGCTGAAACGGTTTTTGCTGCGGAAGCCGCAGAGGCGGTCTCAGGTAAGGTCAACGACAGTACCGATCCGATCATGCCATCAGAAGATTTCGCTTACATGCTTGAAGAACGGCCCGGAGCCTACATCTTTATCGGGAATGGGGACACGGCCATGTGCCATCACCCAGAATACAATTTTGACGACGACGCCATACCCGCCGGCTGCAGTTGGTTTGCAGAACTGGTGGAACGACGAATGCCCGTCGCCTGATTTGGGAGGATCAGATGCCAATCAAGAACCGACTTGCCGAAATGCACGAAGAAATCACCGGTTGGCGGCGGGATATCCATCAACATCCCGAGATCCTCTATGACACCCACCGCACCAGCGCCTTGGTGGCCGAAAAGCTGAAGGAGTTCGGTTGCGATGAGGTCTTGACCGGCATTGGCCGGACCGGTGTTGTTGGCGTGATCAAAGGTAAAACCGACACACAGGGCCGCGTGATCGGGCTGCGCGCCGATATGGATGCGCTGCCAATGCAAGAGCAGACTGGTCTCGACTATGCGTCGAAGACTGATGGCGCCATGCATGCCTGTGGGCATGATGGCCATACCGCGATGGTTCTGGGGGCGGCGAAATACTTGTCCGAGACGCGCAATTTCGACGGTACGTCAATCGTGATTTTCCAACCCGCCGAAGAGGGCGGAAACGGGGCTGAGGCGATGTGCAAGGATGGTCTGATGGACCGTTTCGGCATTCAGGAAGTCTATGCCATGCACAATGTACCGGGTGTGCCGACGGGCCAGTTCGCCATCCGATCCGGCCCGCTGCTGGCAGCAGCGGATGAGTTCGACATTCATCTAGAAGGCCGGGGCGGCCACGCGGCTAAACCTCATGAAACCATTGATACTACGGTGATGCTGTCGCAGCTGATCGTCGCGCTTCAGACCATCGTATCGCGGAATGCCGACCCGATCTTGCAAGCGGTTCTGTCTGTGACCTCGGTCGAGACCTCATCCAAGGCCTTCAACGTGATCCCGCAATCGGCGCAGGTGCGCGGTACGGTGCGGACGCATTCGAACGAAATGCGTGACCTGATCGAGACGCGGCTGACCGAGGTCGCTCAGGGTATTGCCGACACCTTCGGTGGCACTGTCAAAGTGACCTACACGCGCGGTGTTCCGGTAACGATCAACGCCGAGGAACAGACGGGTTATGCCGCCGAGGCCGCAATTTCGGTGGGCGGAAGTTGCGGCGAAGCACCGATGGTAATGGGGGGCGAGGATTTCTCGTTCATGCTGGAAGAACGCCCCGGGGCCTTCATCGTGTTGGGCAATGGCGACAGCGCCGGGCTGCACCACCCCGAATACAATTTCAACGATGAGATCATCCCGATGGGATGCTCATGGTTTGCCGAAATGGTCGAGCGCCGGATGCCGGCGGCTTGAGTTAGGAGAGAAAAGACATGCCAGTTAAGAATCGCTTTGCCGAATTGCAGGCCGAAATCACCGAATGGCGACGTGATATTCATGAAAACCCTGAGATTCTGTTTGAAACTCACCGCACCAGCGCCCTGGTCGCGGAAAAGCTAAATGAGTTTGGCTGTGACGAGGTCGTCACTGGGATCGGGCGCACCGGTGTAGTTGGTGTGATTAAGGGCAAATCTGATTCCAACGGAAAGGTCATCGGCCTGCGTGCTGATATGGATGCGCTGCCGATTCTTGAGGCGACGGGGCTGGATTATGCCTCAAAGACCGATGGCGCGATGCATGCCTGTGGTCATGATGGTCATACAGCAATGCTGCTTGGTGCAGCGAAATATCTGTCGGAGACGCGTAATTTCGACGGCACAGTCGTTGTGATTTTCCAACCTGCCGAAGAAGGTGGCGGCGGCGGTCGTGAGATGTGCGAAGACGGCATGATGGAGCGTTGGAATATCCAAGAGGTCTACGGCATGCACAACTGGCCGGGCCGTCCGGTGGGTAGTTTCGCCATCCGTCCGGGTTCGTTCTTTGCTGCGACTGATCAGTTTGACATCACCTTTGAGGGCCGCGGTGGCCATGCCGCGAAGCCACAGGAGACCATCGACACGACCGTCATGACCGCACAGGCGGTTCTGGCGTTTCAGACAATTGCTTCGCGCAATGCGGACCCGATCGATCAGGTTGTGGTGTCAGTGACGTCGTTCGAGACGTCTTCGAAGGCGTTCAACGTGATTCCGCAAACGGTGCAGATCAAAGGTACCGTGCGTACCATGAGCAAAGAGATGCGAGATTTGGCGGAAAAGCGGATCAATGAGATTTGCAATGGTGTCGCGGCAACGTTCGGTGGAACGGCAGATGTGACCTATATTCGCGGGTATCCTGTCATGGTGAACAGTGACGAACAGACGGATTTTGCCGCTGAGGTGGCTAAATCGGTCTCGGGAAGCTGTGATGAGGCCCCTCTGGTTATGGGTGGTGAGGATTTCGCGTTTATGCTCGAAGAACGCCCGGGCGCTTATATCCTGGTGGGCAATGGCGACACGGCGATGGTTCATCACCCGGAGTATAACTTCAACGACGAGGCCATCCCTGCCGGGTGTAGTTGGTGGGCTGAGATTGTTGAGCAGCGGATGCCTGCTGCTTGAAGGTGAGAGGCGAGGGGCCAGCCCCTCGCGCTCTCCGGGATATTTTTAACCAGAAAAAGCGGGATCGGTGCCCAATGTCAGTGGAGTGAAAGGCGGTTGCACAGCGTGTCGATCACCTCGTCCAACGCGGATTTTTGCGTGTTGACGCAAGCTTGGGCTGCGGTTTGCGCTGCGGCAAGAACATCCTTTTCCGACAGCCATAGGGCGACCGAATCTGAAAGGTCACTGGCAGAATTGACCAAGACCGCGCCGCCGGTTTCGATCAAGGGTGCAAATGTTTCGGCAAAATTGAAGAAGCCCGGACCTGTGATTACCGCGGCCCCAGCTTGCGCAGGTTCGAAAGGGTTGTGGCCTCCGATCTCTTTCAGCGAGCCACCCAGGAAGACCATCGGGCAAAGTGCGTACCAGGTTCCGGTTTCGCCTAATGTATCTGCGACATAAACCTGAGTGTCTGACCTGATCGGCTGATCCGTGCTGCGTTGAGCCGTCGACAGGCCGGCATCGCCTGCGAGTTTAATGACATCATCCCTGCGTTCAGGGTGGCGCGGGATCAGTAGCAGCAGAAGATCAGGCCAACGCTGCAACAACAACCTATGAGCCGCCAGAACGATTTCTTCCTCACCTGAATGCGTCGAACTGGCGATCCACATTGGGCGTCCGGCGATCTGTGACTTGATCGCGTCTAGTGTTTCCTGGTGGACGGGCAGCGGATCAGACATGGCTTTGAGGTTTGTGCCGGGTTGGACGCGATCAGCATCAGCGCCCATGGCAATCAGGTTGTCGGCTGTTTTGCTGTTTTGAGTTAGAAACAGCGTGAACTGATCCAGAATGAAGCGTGCGGTTTTGGGGCGTTTCTTCCATCCAGTGGCTGACTTGTCTGACAGACGGGCATTGAGCAGCGCCAGTGGCGCGCCCTTGTTGGTGGCTTCAACAATCAATCGTGGCCAGATTTCGCTTTCAACGAAGATACCTGCACTGGGCTGCCAATGGTCCAGAAACCGGCGCACCGGAGTCGCGCTGTCCAGCGGTGGGTATTGATGGCGGGCGCGCGCAGGAAGGCGTTTCCCGATCAGTTCGGCGGAAGTCGGGGTACCTGAGGTGATCAGAAATTCGGCTTCCGGCAAGCGATTTCCCAATCGATTGATCAGGCTTAGGACTGAAAGGCTTTCACCTACACTGGCGGCGTGGAACCAGATCAGTTGCCCTTGCGGGCGAGGCAGACTGGCATGGCCCAGCCGTTCCTGCTGGCGAGTATTGGAGACGCCTGCAGCCTGCAGTTTTCCACGGACTTTACGCCAGACCAGCGGCTCGACGGCGGTCATCAGACCGCAGTACAATTTGTACAGCAGGGTAGGCTGTGGGCTTTCGGGCATTTCAGCCGCCTGTATGGCTCATATGACGGCTCATTTGGCCGTCGATCGACTGCCTTGAGTAATCGAAGTCATGACCCTTGGGCTTGAGGTTGATAGCAGCCCGGATCGCGTTCTCAAGCGGTTGCTCTGTGTCGGGATGGTCGCGCAGAGCGCCGCGCAGATCCGCCATGTCTTCTTGACCCAGGCACATATACAACTCGCCCGTGCAGGTCAGGCGTACCCGATTGCAGCTTTCGCAGAAATTATGCGAAAGGGGCGTGATGAAACCTATTTTCTGACCCGTTTCCTCAAGTCTCACATAGCGCGCCGGGCCGCCGGTGCGTTCAGCCAGATCGGTGACGGCATAGTGGTTTTCGTATTCCTTGCGGACGTCCTTGAGCGACCAATATTGATCTAGGCGGTCCTCGTTGCCGATATCGCCCATGGGCATGACCTCGATCCAGGTCAGGTCCATGTCGCGCTCGGCACACCAGTCAGTGATCTTGGGCAGTTCCGGTTCGTTGAAACCTTTAAGCGCAACAGCGTTGATTTTGACACGCAGCCCGGCCTTTTGCGCTGCGTCGATGCCGTTCAGTACCTGTTTGAGGCGGCCCCAGCGGGTGACCTTTGCGAATTTGTCCTCGTCCAGAGTATCCAGCGATACATTCACACGTCGCACACCCGCCGCATAAAGATCTTCGGCGAAACGATGCAGCTGTGATCCATTTGTGGTCAGTGTCAGCTCTTTCAGGGCGCCGCTGTCCAGATGCCGTGTCATGCTGTGGAAGAAAGACATGATGTTCCGGCGCACCAGAGGCTCTCCTCCGGTGATGCGCAGCTTTTCGACGCCCAGGTTCACGAACGTGGTACACATACGGTCCAGTTCTTCCAGCGTCAGAAGGTCCTTTTTGGGTAGAAACTTCATATCTTCAGACATGCAATAGACGCAGCGAAAATCACAGCGGTCCGTGACGGAGACGCGGAGATAGGTGATGGCGCGGGCAAATGGGTCGATAAGCGGAGCTGTCATGGCTCATAGGTAAAGCGGAGGCCCGTTCGCGGCAAGGGCGAACTGTGTTTTGGGCTGGAACAGTTCGGTGTAGGGGCATAGGGTTTTCAGCATGCGATATGCTTTGATTTTGGTTTGTGTTTTTGTTTCTGGCTGCGATGCCATCCGGACCACCACGGACCGGGTTTTTAGTGGCTCATCCACCGCACGTGAGACTGCGCCTGCCGCGCCAGAGATTGCCGAGGAGGTGTCGGAACCTGTCGTCGCTACGGTCGGTTGGACGGGCGCCAAAAAAACGGTTGCCGGCCTAGGCGATCCAAATACGCCAGGACGTTGGCTGCAAACACCTCTGGTTCAGACTGAAATCAACGGTCGCGTGGTTGTACCGCGTACAGGCGCGCAGGCCTATGTTGCGCTTATCCCCGCGCCGGGCCCCGAGGGCGGCGGCAGTCGGTTGTCGCTTGAGGCGATGCGCGCATTGCTTGTGCCGTTTGATGAGCTGGTAGAACTGGAAGTCTATTCCGACTAAGCGCTCAGGTATTTGCCCGCTTCTTTACGGGCAAATGGTTTCATGTTTGCGCCGTGCGTTTCAAGAAATGCGACTACGCGCTCTGGATCATGCTTTGACAATTCGCGCAGCCACCATGCGATGGCCTTCTGGATAAACCATTCCCGATCGGAGACATACTTGG
Organism: Ruegeria sp. AA3; assembly: GCF_056542905.1. Classification (NCBI taxonomy): domain Bacteria; kingdom Pseudomonadati; phylum Pseudomonadota; class Alphaproteobacteria; order Rhodobacterales; family Roseobacteraceae; genus Ruegeria; species Ruegeria sp. AA3. Next base: position 87,323 of record NZ_JBQGAQ010000006.1, read on the forward strand.
CAGCCCAGCCGAGAATACGGTCGCGGCACGCCAGTTCTTCCGGTTTGGGATGGTTCTGTTTGGTCCAGGGCAAGGTGGCGACCAGCGCGGCGCGTTTGGTCCACATGTGGTCCGACGTGGTCCAGCGTTCGACCTGAACCAGCCGGGTTGGATCAGCCGACAGGCGTTTTTGCATCGCCATGCAGGCGTGATCGGCCACGGCCCAGGCATCAAAATCCGGTAACCAGCTTTGCAACAGGTCCCATACTGCGTCATCTGGTCGGATACGGGCTTGGGTCAGAAGCTTTGCCGCTGCGACCCGCGCCTCGTGAATGTTGGTCAGCCACAAACCGTCGGCGACGGCGATGCGGTCAGCGACCTCAAGTTCTCGTCGCCACGCCTTGGTCAGATCGTTCAGAACCGGGTTTGGAACACCCAGATAGGGGCGGTCTACCTTGTGGTAGGCCGCCACCTGTTCTGCGCGTTCAGGATCGGCATGTGCTTTGATCTGATCCAGATAAGCCTGCATGTGCCGTCACTCGACCGTGACGGATTTTGCCAGATTGCGGGGCTGATCCACATCTGTGCCTTTGGCCACAGCCGTATGATAGGCCAGCAGCTGCGCGGGCACCGAATAGAGGATCGGGGCAAGGCTGGTGTGGACATGCGGCATACGGATCGTACTCCAAACCCCCTCTTCAGCCTCAGCGATACCATCGTCGTCCGAGACAAGGATAACCTTGCCCTTACGCGCCATCACCTCCTGCATGTTCGAAACTGTCTTGTCGAAAACTGCGTCGCGCGGTGCCATGACAACAACCGGCATATGCTTGTCGATCAGGGCGATCGGGCCGTGCTTCAACTCACCCGAGGCATAGCCTTCGGCGTGGATATAGCTGATTTCCTTGAGTTTCAGCGCGCCTTCCATCGCCAGCGGGTACATGAGGCCACGGCCCAGGAACAGCACGTCGCGCGCTTCGGACAGGCGTTGGGCGGATTGGCGAATAGCGTCGTTCTGATCCAGCGCAGCATTCAGCACAGTCGGCAAACCGCGAAGGGCGGCCGCGTGATCCGCGATCTCTTCGTCGGACAGTGTGCCTCGATCTGCAGCAGCTTTGAGGGCAAGCATCAGCAACACGCTAAGCTGACAGGTGAACGCCTTGGTCGAGGCAACACCGATTTCAACACCCGCATGGATCGGCAGTGCCACATCGCTTTCGCGCGCAATCGAGCTTTCCGCGACATTGACAATCGACACGATTTTATCCGCCTTGCCTTCGCAATAGCGCAATGCCGCCAGCGTATCGGCGGTTTCGCCCGACTGGCTGACAAACAGCGCCAGCGTCCGGTCCGAGATCGGAGGTTCGCGGTAGCGGAACTCGCTGGCGATATCGACTTCAACCGGCATTTTGGCCAGCTGTTCGAACCAGTACTTTGCCGTCAGGCAAGCATAGAATGCCGTTCCGCAGGCCACCATGGTCAGACGATCCAGCTTGGTGAAATCCAGATCGTCACCGGGCAACACCACCTTATCGCCTCCGGTCGGAAGATACGAGCGGATGGCTTCGGCCACCACAACAGGCTGCTCGGCAATTTCCTTGGCCATATAATGCTTGTGGCCGCCTTTGTCGGCGCGGGCCTGATCGATCTGGATTTGCCGGACTTCGCGGTTGGCAAGCTCACCGGTTTCGGTTCGAATCTCCAGCGAAGTGCGGGTCAGTACCGCCCGATCGCCTTCTTCAAGATAGGTGATGCGATCGGTTAGCGGGGCCAATGCGATAGCGTCCGAGCCGACAAACATCTCACCATCGCCATGACCTATCGCCAGAGGCGAGCCCTTACGCGCTGCGACGATCAGATCTTCTTGCCCGTTGAATAGGAAGGCGAGTGCGAATGCGCCTTTGAGCCGGTCGATGGTATTGAACGCGGCGTCAATCGGCGATTGTCCTTCGGACATGTACCGTTCTGTCATCAAGGCAACGGTCTCGGTGTCAGTGTCCGTGACGAAGTCAACACCATGTTCAGCCAACTCTGCCCGCAGTTCGCGATAGTTTTCGACGATACCATTGTGCACAACAGCGACAGGTCCCGCCTTGTGTGGGTGCGCGTTGTTTACTGATGGCGCCCCATGGGTCGCCCAGCGGGTATGACCGATGCCGGATTTGCCGGCCAATGGCTCATGCACCAAAAGGTCGCTCAGGTTCACCAGCTTGCCGACAGCCCGACGACGCCCAAGCGCGCCATCATTAACCGTAGCGATACCCGCACTGTCATAGCCGCGATACTCAAGTCGCTTCAGTGCTTCGACCAGAATAGGGGCGGCTTCGTGGCTGCCCAGAACACCAACAATTCCACACATAATTCAGGCTCCTTTGTCGCGGCGAGCCTTCTTCGCCTTCAACATTTCAAACAATTTGCACGCGTAGCCGGGCTTATTCTCTTGCTTGGCACGCGCCACGGCCAATGCGTCTGGCTCAACATCCTTGGTCACTACGGTTCCCGTGGCGGTCATCGCGCCGTCACCCAGAATGACCGGGGCCACCAGCATCGTGTTCGATCCGATAAACACGTTTTCCCCGATGGTCGTTTTGTGCTTCATCACGCCGTCATAGTTGCAGGTGATGGTTCCAGCACCGATATTTGTAGCCGCCCCAACCGAAGCGTCGCCGATATAGCTGAGGTGATTCACCTTTGCGCCTTCTGCGATCTCGGCGTTCTTGATCTCAACAAAGTTGCCGATTTTCGCGTTTTCAGCCAGCTCTGCACCCGGGCGTAGGCGGGCATAGGGTCCGACCACGGAACCTCGGCTGACATGGCAGCCTTCGAGATGCGAAAACGCCCGGATCGTTGCGCCGCTTTCCACGGTTACGCCGGGGCCAAAAACCACATTTGGTTCAATGACAGTGTCGCGACCAATCACGGTATCTGCTGCCAGATACACCGTATCAGGTGCCATCAAAGTGACCCCCAGATCAAGTAGTTCGGAGCGCGCCTGTTCTTGGAACACTGCATCCGCTGCCGCCAGATCCGCGCGGGAGTTCACACCCAATGTCTGCGCTTCATCGCAGGCCACGGCAGTTACGTTCAGACCCTTGTCGCGGGCTATCTCAACGACGTCGGTCAAATAATATTCACCCGAGGCATTGTCGTTTCCAACCGCATCGATAAGTGAGAAAAGGGTTTCAGCGTCACACGCCAAAAGGCCTGAGTTACAGAAGGTTATGGCGCGTTGTTCGTCAGTGGCATCCTTGAATTCAACAATCCGCTCGAGCGAGTCACCATCCATGACCAAGCGACCATAACGGGCGGGATCTGCAGCTTCGAACCCAAGAATGACCAGATCGTTTTTTGTGCGCGCTTCAATCATTCGCTGCAGGGTGTCGGGCTGCAGAAACGGGGTATCGCCATAGAGGACGACCACGTCCCCCTGAAAACCATCCAGCGCGGCACGCGCATGCGCAACCGCGTGGGCGGTGCCAAGCTGCTCTTCCTGCACCGCAATGCTGGCGTTTTCATCTTCGGCTTCAGCGACGCGTGCAACGGCTTCCGCGCCGTGGCCGGTAACAATCACGGTGTGCTCGGGAGACAGGACAGCACCGGCACGCATGGCATGAACCAGCATCGGCACCTGGGCAATCGGGTGAAGGACTTTGGGAATATCAGAGTTCATCCTTGTGCCTTTTCCTGCGGCAAGAATGACAAGGGCAGTGCTCATGAAATCATTTTCTCTTTTGTTTTGTTGTGGCCCGTTTTATCCGCTGTGGTCAAAGGCGCAAGCGGTTCGGCCATCAAAGAAGATTGCCGTTTGCAACACGACATGGCGGAATCCCGCCGGTTCAGGAGGTAAGAATGCGTACGGTAATCTTCGATTTGGATGGAACTTTGGCAGATACGTCCGGTGATTTGTTGGCTGCTGCAAACCACTGTTTTCGTGAGATGGGCCATGGAGATGTACTGATGCCCGAGCTTGATGCGGCGGTTTCGGTGCGCGGTGCACGCTTGATGTTGTCCCATGGATTGAAGCGGGTCGGCGCCTATGATGCGGATGTTGTCGAAGCCTATTATCCGGTCTTTCTGGAGGTCTATGGGCAAGCGATCGATACGCATACCTATTTCTATCCCGGTGCGCTCGAAGCCGTCGAAGCACTGAAAGGTGCGGGTTATGGAGTGGGTATCTGCACCAACAAGCCCGAAGGTCTTGCTGATCTGCTGCTGTCCCGGATGGGCGCGCGCGATCGTTTCGCTTCGCTGGTAGGGGCCGATACGTTGCCGGTGCGCAAACCTGATCCTGAGCCTTTGCGTGAAGCGGCGCGCCGCGCCGGGGGGCATCCCGATCATTGCGTGCTGATCGGCGACTCGGACACTGACCGGAATACGGCGCGGGCTGCAGGCGTGCCTTCGGTTCTGGTGACTTTCGGCCCGTCAGGCGATGAAATGGCCGCGCTGCAGCCCGAGGCGTTGCTGCATCATTTTGATGATTTACCGAACCTGGTCTCCGATTTGTTCGGTGCGGCCGCGTGATCCCTTGACCCGCTGGAGACTCCGCACCAAAACAGGCCTATGACCGAGACATTCACGGGTAATTTCACCCAGCAAGAGCCCATCCCCGAAGTCGCCATTGAGGCTGCCGTGGCCGTCCTGCGCCATGGTCGGTTGCATCGTTACAACGTTGCACATGGCGAGTTGAGCGAAACTGCGCTGTTGGAACAGGAATTCGCCGCCCAGATGGGGGCGAAATACTGTCTGGCGGTCTCATCGGGAGGCTACGCTCTGGCCACAGCGTTGCGGGCAGTTGGCGTAAAGCCGGGCGATCCGGTTCTGACCAACGCGTTCACTCTGGCGCCGGTGCCGGGGGCGATTGCGTCGGTAAGCGCAAAGCCGGTCCTTGTTGGTGTGACCGAAGCCCTGACCATCGATCTGGATGATCTTGAGGCCAAGCTGGATCAGGCGAAGGTGTTGATGCTGAGCCACATGCGAGGGCATCTATGCGATATGGATCGCCTGATGCAGATGTGTGATGCGGCGGGTGTGATCGTGATCGAAGATTGCGCCCATACCATGGGTGCTGCATGGCGCGGGCAGCTGTCTGGTCGGCAGGGGGCCATCGGATGTTACTCGTGCCAGACCTATAAACATGTCAATTCGGGCGAGGGCGGGTTGCTGATCACGGAAGATCCGGAACTGGCCGCCAAGGCTACGATGTTGTCCGGGTCTTACATGCTTTATGAACGCCATCTGGCAGCGCCCGGGCCGGAGGTTTTCGAGCAGATCAAATACACCACCCCCAATGTCTCGGGCCGGATGGACAATTTGCGTGCGGCGATCTTACGTCCGCAGTTGCGCGATCTGGACCGGCAGGTGCAGCGCTGGAATGAACGATATGATGAAATCGAGCATGGTCTGCGGGGAACACCCGGTTTGAAAATCGTAGAGCGGCCCGATGCTGAGACCTATGTCGGTTCGTCGATCCAATTCCTGTTGCTGGACTGGACGCCCGAGCGTATTGCCGAGGTCATCCAGCGCTGCGCCGCGCGCGGGGTTGAACTGAAGTGGTTCGGAGGGGCCGAGCCGTCGGGCTTTACCTCACGCTATGACAGTTGGCGCTATGCCGACAGTACCCCTATGCCGGTCAGTGATCGGATATTGGCCGGGATCATGGATATGCGCGTTCCGCTGACCTTCTCGCTAGAGGATTGTAGCCAAATCGCGCGCATTATCCGGGCTGAGGTTAGCGCGGTTTATCAATCGTAATCCAGCGGAGTGCGCTTTCAGCGCACGCTCGGTTTATTTGAATACGCCGTCCCTTGCCGGGCGGCGTTTTGCGTTGGCCTGCGCGTCGTCGTTGACCGTAGGGGGAATCGCTGCTATTTGATTATTGAACACTTGTTCATTAATGCAATCGGAGGAGCCCTGCATGTTTATGGCCACAATGCAATTCGATCTGGGCGAGGACGTGAATGCCCTGCGTGAGATGGTCCACCGTTGGGCGCAGGAACGGGTCAAGCCGATGGCGGCCGAGATTGATGCCTCGAACGCCTTTCCGAATGAGCTGTGGAAAGAGATGGGTGACCTTGGCCTGCTGGGCGTCACAGTGCCAGAAGAGTATGGCGGGGCGGGAATGTCGTATCTGGCGCATACCATTGCAGTGGAAGAGGTGGCGCGCGCCTCGGCCTCAGTCTCGTTGTCCTATGGGGCGCATTCGAACCTGTGCGTGAACCAGATCAAGCTGAATGGGACGGATGAGCAGAAACAGAAATATCTGCCGCGCCTGATTTCGGGCGATCATGTGGGCGCTCTTGCTATGTCTGAGCCTTCGGCCGGATCGGATGTGGTGTCGATGAAATTGCGGGCGGAAAAGCGCAATGATCACTATCGTCTGAACGGCAACAAATATTGGATCACCAATGGGCCGGACGCGGATACTCTGGTCGTTTATGCCAAGACGGAGCCCGAGGCCGGATCGAAGGGGATCACGGCCTTTTTGATCGAGAAAGAGATGAGGGGATTCTCGACCTCGCCTCATTTCGACAAGCTGGGGATGCGCGGATCTAACACAGCTGAGCTGATTTTTGATGATGTCGAAGTGCCGTTCGAGAATGTTCTGGGCGAAGAGGGCAGGGGTGTTGCCGTTTTGATGTCTGGACTGGATTACGAACGTGTTGTGCTGGCTGGGATCGGGACAGGTATCATGGCGGCCTGTCTGGACGAGGTCATGCCCTATCTGGCCGAGCGCAAACAGTTCGGCAAGCCGATCGGCAGCTTCCAACTGATGCAGGGTAAGATCGCAGATATGTACACCGCGATGAATTCGGCGCGGGCTTATGTCTACGAAGTCGCTAAGGCCTGTGATCGGGGAGATGTGACCCGACAGGATGCGGCAGCGTGCTGCCTATATGCCTCGGAACAGGCGATGGTGCAGGCGCATCAAGCGGTGCAAGCGCTGGGCGGGGCCGGGTTCCTTTCCGACGCGCCGGTCAGCCGCATTTTCCGTGATGCAAAGCTGATGGAGATCGGCGCGGGCACCAGCGAAATCCGTCGGATGCTGATCGGCCGTGAGATGATGAACGAAATGCTGTGAGGGAAGGCCCCGCAGTTTCACGAACTCCGGGGCTTTGGTGATTGGATCAGAACGTATGGACGTAGGACAGGCCAATCAGGAACGGGTCGATTTCGGCTTTGCCGATGTCGTTGCCGTCCAAAGTGACGTCCGAGTCGATGTCGAACCAACGCACGTTCAGACGCACAGCGCCTTTGTCGGTGACCATGTAGTCCAGACCGGCCTGCAGCGAGACGCCGAAGGAATTGTCCAGATCCAAATCGCCCAGGGGCGAGTCCTCTTCGAAGAAGATGGTGTAGTTCAGACCCGCGCCGACATAGGGTTTCCATGCGCTATTGGTCGCGAAATGATAGTTCAGCGAAAGGGTGGGCGGCAGGTGTTTGACGCTTCCGGCATCAACGCTGCCACCAAGAGTGACGTCATGTTTGTAGGGGGTCGAGGCCAGCAATTCGATCCCGAGGTTGTCCTGAACGAAGTACTCGACGGTGAAGATGGGGCGCGTGTCCGAGTCAACGTCGGCGTCAAACCCAGCGAGCGAGCCGTTATCGGATTTGGGATCCAGATAACCGACACCAACACCGACCGTCCAATCACCCTGCGATTGGGCGAATGCGGGGGCAGCCAGCGCGACAAGCGCGGTGGAAAGGGTCAAAGCGGCGAGTTTCTTTGTCATATTCATGCCTTTGGTTGCGTCAATGTGGACCTTGTGGATGGCGCGATGCCGCCAAACTCTGATCTGCATCAATTTCGCATCGAAATTGCACCGATGAAGCATGGATCAACTGTCAGTAAAATAAGGGAGAATCTGAGTGTCTCCTGCTAGGGTCATACCGGGTCTTCGCAGTGATCAAAGCTGGGCCATACCGGATCGATTGAATATGGCGCGACAGTGCCTTTCTCAGCCTTCAGAACAGGTTGCAATACTGGACCTGACGGCTTCTGATCCGCGTGAAGTTACGTTCGGCGATCTGGGTGAAATGGTAGATGGTATTGCGCGTGCTCTGATCAACGACGTCCGACCCGGCGATCGAGTGGGCGTGTTGCTGAGCCAGTCGCCCTGGTGTGCGGCGGCACATTTGGCAATCTGGAAAATCGGCGCGATTTCGGTACCCCTGTTCAAGTTGTTCAAACACGATGCGCTATCATCGCGTGTCGGTGACGCGGGCTTAAAATTTGTTCTGACAGATCCCGAAGGGGCCGCGCTTGTCGGTGATCTGGCCAAACCGGTTCTCATCGATCAGATCGGGCAAGAGGGACTACCTGTCCCGTTTGCCGACACCAGCCCCGAGGACCCTGCGGTATTGATCTACACCTCAGGCACCACCGGTAGCCCAAAGGGGGCACTGCACGGGCACCGGGTACTGACGGGTCACCTGCCGGGCGTATCGATCAGCCACAATCATCTGCGTCAGGGGGATTGCCTGTGGACACCGGCGGACTGGGCTTGGATCGGCGGTCTGTTCGATGTGCTGATGCCCGGTCTAGCGCTGGGTGTACCGGTCGTTGCGGCGAGGTTGGATAAGTTCACTCCCGAGGCCTGCACGGATCTCGTCATGCGTGGCGGGGTACGGAATGTGTTCTTCCCGCCGACCGCCCTTCGCATGTTGAAAGCTGCGGACCAGACGATCCCCGGTTTGCGCTCGGTCGCGTCCGGAGGGGAGCCTCTGGGGGCCGAGATGCTGGCTTGGGGTAAAAAGGCGTTTGGCCTGACGATCAACGAATTTTACGGCCAGACCGAATGCAATATGGTCGTGTCCTCCTGTGCCGAGGATTTCCCAGTGCACCCCGGCTGTATCGGAAAGCCGGTGCCCGGGCATGAAGTTGCGGTGATTGATGGCGACGGCCGGCCAACCAATGAAGAGGGCGACGTCGCTATCCGGCGCGGCTCGGCCTCGATGATGCTGGAATACTGGAACCGGCCCGATGCGACCGCTGAGAAATTCCGGGGTGGCTGGCTGATCACCGGAGACCGTGGCGTGTGGGAGGGCGACTATCTGCGCTTTGTCGGTCGCGATGATGACGTGATCACGTCGGCCGGATACCGCATCGGACCCGCTGAGATCGAGGATTGCCTGCTGACCCATCCGGCAGTGGCAACTGTGGGTGTAGTCGGCAAGCCTGATCCGCTGCGGACCGAGATCGTGAAGGCCTATGTGGTGTTGAAACCGGGCGCTGAGGCTGCGGAGCAGGAGTTGCAGGATTGGGTCAAGGACCGTCTGGCTCAGTACTCCTATCCGCGCGAGGTGGCGTTTCTGGACGAGTTGCCGATGACGGTGACGGGGAAGGTGATCCGCAAGGAGTTGAAGGCGCGGGCTGCGGGGGAGGCAATTACATGATGCGAATTGCAGTTGCTGCGATACTGGTTCCATCGCTTGTCTACGCTCAGGGCGCTTGGGTAGACCAGTCGTACATTCAACAGTGTTTTTCCCAGTCGCAGCAGGGCGATAGCTTGTCATCATGTCTAGGCGCAGCTGCCAATACCTGCCAAACGATACCGGGAAATGAAACAACCATTGGCATTACCGAATGTATTCAAGCTGAAACCCAAGTTTGGGATTCATTTCTGAACGAACAGTATAGACTGCGTAGAGCGGAACTGGCTGAGCAAAGTCCCGAACTTTCGGACCAGTTGCGAGATGCACAACGCGCATGGATCGGGTTTCGGGATGCTGAATGTGCTCTGGCCTACGGCATATGGTCTGGAGGAACGATACGCTCGATTGTAGCCGCAAATTGCTTGCTGACCGAAACCGCTGAACGCGCTGTGGAATTGCGCGACTTAGGGAAGATGGAATGAAACTAAAATCCAAAGCCATACCAACCTCCGAGGGGTTCAAGGCGAACCGAGCTGCACATCTGGATGCGCTGGCACGTATCTCTGAGGCCGCCGAAGCCGCCCGCATGGGCGGAGGTGAGAGATCCCGCGCGCGGCATGAATCTCGGGGCAAGATGCTGCCGCGTCGCCGGGTGGCAAACCTTCTTGATCCGGGCTCTCCGTTTCTTGAAATCGGCGCAACGGCGGCGCATGGGATGTACGGGGGCGCCGCACCTTGTGCCGGGGTCATCGCCGGGATTGGCCGGGTGCAGGGACGCGAGGTCATGGTGGTGTGCAACGATGCCACCGTGAAGGGCGGCACATATTATCCAATGACCGTCAAGAAACATCTTCGGGCGCAGGAGATCGCCGAGGAAAACCATCTGCCCTGCATCTATCTGGTCGATAGCGGCGGTGCGAACCTGCCCAATCAGGATGAGGTCTTTCCCGACCGCGATCATTTTGGCCGCATTTTCTATAACCAGGCGCGGATGAGCGCGAAGTGCATCCCTCAAATCGCGGTTGTCATGGGGTCGTGCACGGCGGGCGGAGCTTATGTGCCCGCGATGTCCGATGTGACGATAATCGTAAAAGAACAGGGGACGATCTTTCTGGCCGGGCCACCTCTGGTCAAAGCCGCGACGGGAGAGGTTGTGACAGCCGAAGATCTGGGCGGTGGCGATGTGCATACGCGCCTGTCCGGCGTTGCGGATTATCTGGCCGAGGATGATGCGCATGCGTTGGCTCTGGCCCGGCGCGCCGTCGGGTCGTTGGGCGGTGCCGGGCTGAAGCCCGGCCTACAGTTTGAGGCACCCGAAGAGCCAGCTTACGACCCTGAAGAGATTCTGGGCGTTGTTCCGGCTGATCTGCGTACGCCCTATGATATCCGCGAGGTGATTGCGCGTCTGGTCGATGGCTCCCGGTTTGATGAGTTCAAGCCGCGTTTTGGCGAGACGCTGGTGACCGGTTTCGCCTATGTCAAAGGCTGCCCGGTTGGGATCATCGCCAACAATGGCGTGCTGTTTTCCGAGGCCGCGCAGAAGGGCGCGCATTTTGTCGAGCTGTGTTCTCAGCGCAAAACACCGCTGGTATTCCTGCAGAACATCACCGGCTTCATGGTTGGCCGCAAATACGAAAACGAAGGCATCGCGCGGCATGGGGCCAAGATGGTTACGGCGGTGGCGACGACGAGCGTTCCCAAGATCACCATGCTGGTCGGCGGTTCTTTCGGAGCTGGAAACTACGGCATGGCAGGTCGCGCCTATCAGCCTCGTTTCCTGTGGACCTGGCCGAATTCACGCATCTCGGTGATGGGGGGCGAGCAGGCTGCGGGCGTTCTTGCCACCGTCAAGCGCGACGGGATCGAACGGCAGGGCGGCACGTGGTCGGCTGAAGAGGAAGCCGAGTTCAAACGTCCGACGCTGGACATGTTCGAGGAACAATCCCACCCGCTTTATGCTTCGGCCCGGCTCTGGGATGACGGCATCATCGACCCACGCAAAAGCCGCGACGTGTTGGCCTTGTCGCTGAGTGCTGCACTGAACGCCCCGATTGAGGAGACACGTTTCGGCGTGTTCAGGATGTAAGATGAGCGTTTCATTGAATGACGTCATGGCCCGCTATCCGGGTGCTCAGACTTTCAAGTTTGGTGACAACGCATCGCTGAGTGCTGAGCTGCTGGCGTTGGTGCGATCAGGCCGAAAAACGGCAACCTGTGGTGCGTTGCGTGACTACCCTGATGGCAGTGCTGATACCCCCATTGTTGGGCGGCAGGATATTGCGCTGGACTGGGATGATCGCCCGGCCTTGGTGATCGAAACGGTCGAGGTCTCGATCTGCCGATATTGCGATGTGACCGAAGACTTCGCATTGGCCGAGGGTGAGAATGAAACGCTTGAGGGCTGGTGCGAGGATCATCGCCGGTATTTCGAACGAAATGGCGGATTTGATCCCGAGATGGAATTGCTGTGCGAACGGTTCCGCCTTGTCGAAGATCTGGCGGCTGAGGGGTAAGCTATGTTTAATAAAATCCTGATTGCCAACCGTGGCGAGATTGCTTGCCGTGTGATGGAAACGGCTCAGAAGATGGGCCTATCCTGCGTGGCTGTTTATTCGGATGCCGATGCCTTGGCCAAGCATGTGCAGATGGCCGATGAAGCTGTGCATATCGGCGGCGCGGCCCCGGCTGAGAGCTATCTGAAAGGTGATGTGATCATTCAGGCGGCGCTGGATACTGGCGCGCAAGCGATCCATCCGGGCTATGGCTTTCTGTCCGAAAATCCAGACTTCGTGGATGCGGTTGAGGCAGCAGGCCTGACCTTCATCGGCCCATCGGCGGACGCAATCCGAAAGATGGGCCTTAAGGACGCGGCCAAGGTGTTGATGGAGAATGCAGGCGTTCCGGTTGTGCCTGGTTATCATGGCGACAATCAAGACCCCGAACACCTGGCAGGCGCGGCGGATACCATTGGTTATCCTGTTCTGATCAAGGCCGTTGCAGGTGGCGGTGGCAAGGGGATGCGGTTGGTTGAGAAGCCCGAGGAATTTTCGGCTGCTTTGGACAGCGCGCGCGGTGAGGCCAAGACGGCCTTTGGTAATGACGCGGTACTGGTCGAGAAATTCGTCGCCAAGCCGCGTCATATCGAGGTGCAGGTGTTCGGCGATGGCACCCATGCGGTGCATCTGTTCGAACGCGATTGCTCGTTACAGCGGCGGCACCAGAAGGTGATCGAAGAGGCTCCGGCCCCCGGCATGACCGTTGAAATGCGCGATGCAATGGGTCAGGCGGGCGTGCGTGCGGCTGAGGCGATTGGATACAAGGGCGCAGGGACGGTTGAGTTCATCGTCGATGCTTCGGACGGGTTACGCCCGGATCGGTTTTGGTTCATGGAGATGAACACGCGCCTGCAAGTCGAACATCCGGTGACCGAGGCAATAACGGGTGTCGATCTGGTCGAATGGCAGTTGCAGGTAGCTGCGGGCGAAAGCCTGCCGAAACAGCAGGGTGATTTGTCGATCAACGGGCATTCCTTTGAGGCGCGGCTTTATGCCGAGGACGTTCCCAAGGGTTTTCTGCCCGCGACGGGTACGCTGGCCCATCTGCACTTCCCGCCAGAGTGCCGCGCCGATAGTGGCGTACGGGCTGGGGATACGATCAGCCCTTGGTACGATCCCATGATTGCCAAGGTCGTGGTGCATGGCCCGACGCGAGCGGTTGCTTTGGAAAGCCTGCACCGCGTCTTGCGCCAAACCGAAGTTGCCGGGACGGTAACCAACCTTGCGTTTCTTGGGGCTCTGACGCGGCACAGCGGGTTTGCGTCGGGCGACGTGGATACCGGGCTGATCGGGCGAGACCTTGACGATCTTGTGCAGGAAGCTGGCGCAAGCAACGCGTCAGCCGTGGCTGCGGCGATGACGGCGCTGGGTCTGGCCGAGACGGCCTCAGAATCGGGCTTTACGCTATGGGCACCGTTACATCGCGCTGTGCAATTGCTGCGGGATGGAGAAGTGGTTGATCTGGATGTACAGGTCGAGGGCCCGGATCGGCAGATTTGGGAGATCGAAGACGCGCAGCTAATCGCGCAGCGCCATGGCGCTGGCTGGACCATCGATGGGACACCTGTGCCCAATGTTGTCATGGCCGGGTCCCACGTCACAGTATTCGACGACTATGGGCAGGTGTTTGAGGTTGTTGACCCTCTGGACCGCGACGCCAGCGCGGGGGGCGACACCAATGTGATCGAAGCGCCGATGCCAGGTCTGGTCAAGGCCGTCTTTGCCTCGGCAGGGCAGCTGGTGAAAAAAGGCGACCGGCTGGCCATTCTGGAAGCGATGAAGATGGAGCATTCTCTGCTGGCCGCCCGCGATGGCGTGGTCGCAGAAGTGCTGGCCGAAGCGGGCGCACAGGTCGAGGCTGGGGCAGCGCTGGTTCGGTTGGCCGAGGATTGATCTGTTCGGCCTGTGGATTGCGTGGCACAGTCGGGCCATCCGTAATTGAAACGATAAGAAACCGGGAAGGGATGCGCTGATGAAAGAACGGGTCGAGATTTTCGAGGTCGGGCCACGCGACGGCCTGCAGAACGAACAGCGCGAGATCCCGGTGGCCGAGAAAGTCGCCTTGGTCGATTGCCTCAGCCGTGGCGGGTTCAACCGGATTGAGGTTGCAAGCTTTGTCTCACCGAGATGGGTGCCGCAAATGGCAGGCAGCGGTGAGGTTCTGGCCGAGATCAAGCGGGCAGAAGGCGTTCGTTATGCGGCTCTGACGCCGAACATGCGTGGGTATGGGGACGCGCTGGCGGCCAAGGCGGATGAGATTGCAGTGTTTGCCTCGGCCTCCGAAGGATTTTCGAAGGCAAATATTAACGCGACCATCGCCGAATCCATCGAACGGTTCGTGCCGATCCTTGAGGCCGCGCGGCATATCGATCTGCCCGTGCGTGGTTATGTGTCCTGCGTGACTGATTGCCCCTATGACGGCCCGACCCCGCCTGAAAAAGTGGCTGAGGTCGCGGATGCTTTGTTCGCGCATGGCTGCTACGAGATTTCGCTGGGCGATACGATTGGGCAGGGGACCCCGGACAAGATCGCGCATATGCTGTTGGCCGTGCGCGAACGGGTCCCGGTCACCCGGCTTGCGGGACATTTCCATGACACCAACGGGCGGGCGATCGACAATATCGATGCTTCTCTGGCGCTGGGTGTACGGGTGTTTGATGCCGCCGTGGGCGGGCTTGGGGGGTGCCCCTATGCGCCAGGTGCAGCTGGTAATGTGGCAACTGAAGCGGTGGCCGCGCATCTGGAACGGTTGGGATATGAAACCGGGTTGGACGCGTCTGTGCTGGAAGAAGCAGCAGACATGGCGCGGGCTATGCGAGCGGAATAGAAATGTACGAAACGATAACTTTAAAGACAGATGGTCGCGGCGTAGCCACGTTAACGCTGGATCGACCAGAGAAGCACAATGCGCTGTCGGCGCAGATGATTGCTGAACTGACACAAGCCGCCGGGCAACTGGCCAGTGATGAAGCTGTCCGGGTGGTGGTTCTGGCCGCGTCAGGCAAAAGCTTTTGCGCCGGGGGTGATCTGGGTTGGATGCAGGCGCAAATGGCCGCCGATCCCGATACGCGCTTCACCGAGGCGCGCAAGCTGGCCGAGATGCTGAATGCCCTGAATACGCTGCCCAAGCCTCTGATTGGCGCATTGCAGGGCAATGCGTTTGGTGGTGGATTGGGAATGGCCTCGGTCTGTGATGTGGCGATCGGGGTGGATAGCCTGAAGATGGGCCTGACCGAAACGCGACTTGGCCTGATCCCGGCCACGATTGGCCCCTATGTTATTGCTCGTATGGGTGAGGCAAGGTCGCGGCGGGTCTTCATGTCCGCACGTCTCTTTGATGCAGCGGAGGCTGTCGAGCTGGGCTTGTTGACGCGCGCGGTGCCCGCTGATGCCTTGGCAGAGGCGGTCGAGGCCGAAGTGCGTCCCTATCTGTCCTGCGCGCCAGGCGCTGTTTCTTCGGCAAAGCAATTGATCCAATCGCTGGGACCACGCATTGACGATGCTGTGATCGACCACACCATTCGACAGCTGGTAACGCGATGGGAAACCGACGAGGCGCAAGAGGGAATCAGGGCCTTCTTTGACAAACGAAAACCTGCATGGAATAGGTAGGTTTAGCCGCGTCGGGCCGTTGCAAGGTATTCTAAGCCATAGCCTGCTGGGCGATTGTAATAATGCCCATCTGCGCGTTTCTGTTCGGTTGACCCTCTGACCCCACAGAGATAGAGAATGTCCAGTCAACACGCCAATTGACGGCGCGCCCCTTCGGGACATGCGCAGGAAAGGAGCTATACGTGGAAGACCTGTTGCGGGAGTACCTCCCGATCCTGGTGTTTCTGGCCGTCGCTGTAGGCCTTGGAATCGTCTTGATTCTCGCTGCTGTAGTGCTTGCCGTCCGCAATCCAGACCCTGAAAAAGTCAGTGCATATGAATGTGGCTTTAACGCATTCGACGATGCGCGGATGAAATTCGACGTCCGATTCTATCTGGTCGCGATTCTCTTCATCATCTTCGATCTGGAAATCGCCTTCCTGTTTCCCTGGGCCGTTGGCTTCAAAGACATTAGCGATGTTGGGTTTTGGTCCATGATGGTGTTCCTGGCGGTGCTGACCATCGGCTTTGCCTATGAATGGAAGAAAGGGGCCCTGGAATGGGAGTGATGACGGGCGCAAACACCGCGGGCGTCGACAAAGAAGTCGCCACCCAGGCCCTGAATGCCGAGCTGCAGGACAAAGGTTTCCTGCTGACTTCGACCGAAGACATCATCAACTGGGCCCGTACCGGTAGCTTGCACTGGATGACCTTTGGTCTGGCCTGCTGCGCGGTTGAGATGATGCACACGTCGATGCCGCGCTACGATGCGGAACGGTTTGGTATTGCGCCCCGCGCGTCCCCGCGTCAGTCGGATGTGATGATCGTGGCCGGAACCCTGACCAACAAGATGGCCCCTGCGCTGCGCAAGGTCTACGACCAGATGCCCGAACCGCGCTATGTGATCTCGATGGGCTCCTGTGCGAATGGCGGTGGTTATTACCACTATTCCTATTCTGTCGTGCGCGGTTGTGACCGGGTTGTGCCCGTGGACATCTATGTGCCCGGCTGCCCTCCGACCGCAGAGGCGCTACTTTATGGGTTGATGCAGCTGCAACGCAAAATCCGCCGCACCGGCACGATTGTTCGCTGAGGGAGAGGGCAGATGAGCGAAGCACTCAAAGAACTCGGCGCGCAGTTGGAGCTAAAACGAACCGATTGCGTTCTGTCCTGGGACGTGACGCATGGTGAGCTGAACGTCGATGTGGCCCCGTCGAATCTTGTGGAATTCATCGAATTCCTGAAGTCTGACCGCAGTTGCCAGTTCTCAACGCTGGTGGACATTACCGGTGTCGACTACCCCGAACGCGCCAAGCGGTTTGACGTGGTTTATCACTTCCTCTCGATGTACCAGAACCAGCGCATCCGCCTGCGGGTTTCGATCCGCGAGGATGACATGGTGCCCTCGATCGTTGACGTTCACCCCTCGGCCAACTGGTTCGAGCGTGAGGTGTTCGATATGTTCGGGATTCTATTCTCGGGCCATCCGGACCTACGGCGCATCCTGACCGACTATGGGTTCCGCGGCTATCCGCTGCGCAAGGATTTTCCGACCACCGGTTATACCGAAGTTCGCTACGACGAGGCTCAAAAGCGCGTGGTCTATGAACCTGTGTCGCTGGTGCAGGAATACCGTCAGTTTGATTTCATGTCCCCGTGGGAAGGTGCGAACTACATTCTTCCGGGGGATGAAAAACAGGAGACTGAATAATGGGTGGCATCTGGTGGCTGATCCTGTCTGCACTGACCATCATTCCGATGGTGAAGATATTGCCGTTTTTCGGGATCAACAAATACTGGTGCCTGCTCTGTCTGGTTCCTTTCGGCACGATCGCGTTGCTGTGGTGGGTCGGGCTTAAACTGCAAGAGTTGGAGCGCCGCTGATGGGTCTGGGGGAACTGATCGCGTTGGGGGCGCTGGGGGTTCTGCTGGCCGGGGCCGCTGCCAAAGCGGCTGATGCGGAAAAGGTCCGGGTTCGGGCCGAAGCGAAGAAGAAACGAGGGCGTTGATGGACGGCTCAAGATACGATGACGGCAGCACGGACGCGCTGAGCGGGGAACAGAAGATCCGCAACTTCAACATCAACTTCGGCCCGCAACACCCTGCGGCGCACGGGGTTTTGCGTCTTGTGCTTGAGCTGGACGGCGAGATTGTCGAGCGCTGCGACCCGCATATCGGCCTGCTGCACCGTGGCACCGAAAAGCTGATGGAGAGCCGGACGTATCTGCAGAACCTGCCGTATTTCGATCGTCTGGATTACGTCGCGCCGATGAACCAGGAACACGCCTGGTGTTTGGCCATTGAAAAGCTGACCGGTGTGGAAGTACCACGTCGCGGTTCTCTGATCCGGGTCCTCTATTCCGAGATCGGCCGTATTCTTAACCACCTGTTGAACGTGACCACTCAGGCCATGGACGTCGGCGCGCTGACCCCACCGCTTTGGGGCTTTGAAGAACGTGAAAAGCTGATGGTGTTCTACGAGCGTGCCTGCGGTGCCCGTCTGCACGCTGCCTATTTCCGCCCCGGTGGGGTGCACCAAGACCTGCCGACCGAGCTGCTGGACGATATCGAAGCTTGGAGCCACGAGTTCCCTGCCGTTCTGGACGACATTGACGGGCTGCTGACCGAAAACCGCATCTTCAAACAGCGTAATGCCGACATCGGTGTGGTGACCGAGGATGACATTCAAAAATACGGCTTCTCGGGCGTGATGGTCCGTGGTTCGGGTCTTGCATGGGACCTGCGTCGCGCGCAGCCCTATGAATGCTATGACGAGTTCGAGTTTCAGATCCCCGTCGGCAAGAACGGTGACTGCTACGATCGCTATCTGGTGCGCATGGAAGAGATGCGCCAGTCGCTGCTGATCATCCGCCAGGCCATCGCCAAAATTCGCGACTGCCCAGGCGACGTTCTGGCACGCGGCAAGATCACCCCGCCGAAACGCTCGGATATGAAGACCTCGATGGAGAGCCTGATCCATCACTTCAAGCTTTATACCGAAGGCTTCCACGTCCCCGCGGGCGAAGTCTACGCCGCCGTCGAGGCCCCCAAGGGCGAATTCGGCGTCTATCTGGTCGCCGACGGCACCAACAAACCCTATCGCGCTAAACTCCGCGCGCCGGGGTTCCTGCATCTACAAGCCATGGACCACGTTGCCGGAGGCCACCAACTGGCCGACGTCGCCGCGATTATCGGTACCATGGACGTCGTATTTGGAGAGATTGACCGCTAATGCTCCGCCGTCTTCACGCCGAACAACCCGAAAGCTTCGCCTTCACCGCTGCTAACCAGCAATGGGCCGAAGCGCAAATAACCAAATACCCCGAGGGCCGTCAGGCCAGCGCGGTCATCCCGCTGCTGTGGCGCGCGCAGGAACAAGAGGGCTGGCTGAGCCGTCCGGCGATTGAATCCGTCGCCGACATGCTGGGTATGGCCTATATCCGCGTGCTTGAGGTCGCCTCGTTCTATTTCATGTTCCAGCTGCAGCCGGTTGGATCGGTGGCGCATATTCAGGTGTGTGGCACGACCTCCTGCATGATCTGCGGCGCCGAAGATCTGATTGCGGTCTGCAAGGAAAAGATCGCTGCAAAGCCGCATGAGCTGTCTGCTGACGGCAAGCTGAGCTGGGAAGAGGTGGAATGCCTCGGTTCCTGCACAAACGCTCCGATGGCGCAGATCGGCAAGGATTACTACGAAGATCTGACGACCGAGAGCTTTGGCAAGATTCTTGATGATCTGGTGGCAGGCAAAGTGCCAACTCCGGGTCCGCAGAATGGTCGGTATGCGGCGGAACCTCTGAAAGGGCTGACCAGCCTGACGGAGTATGACAGTGGCCGGACGCAATACAACGCCAGTGTTCAGCTTGCGAGCGAACTGGGCGATACCGTCAAGCGTATTGACGGAATCGAGGTTCCAATCCTGACCCCGTGGCTGGGCAAGGATGGCAAAGCTGCTGCAACCAAAGCTGCTCCGAAACCGCCAAAAGCGCCAGCCCCGGCGAAACCTGCAGTGAAACAGGCCGCTGAGGCGAAAGCGGCGAAAGAGGAACAGCCCGAAACGCTGACTGGTGCGCGGGATGGCAAGCCTGATGATCTGAAAATGCTGAAGGGCGTAGGTCCAAAGCTGGAAGAGACCCTGAACGAGCTGGGCTTTTTCCACTTCGACCAGATTGCCGCATGGACATCAGAGCATGTGGCCTGGGTCGACACGCGCCTGAAATTCAAAGGCCGGATCGAACGGGACGGATGGATCGAACAGGCTGCAAAACTGGCAGCTGGTGAAGAAACCGAATTCGCTAAACGTGCCAAGGAAGATGGCACTTACGAGGACTAAGCAGGTGCCCGTGCGGGGCACCAGGACGAGATGGATAAAGACAGGGAACACGCCATAGCCCGCAAGGGTCGTCACATAGGCATCGTCATCGCCGTGACGATGGTGCTTTGGCTTGGCATGACCTTGTTCATAGGCCCCGCAATGGGTTTGCCGGGGCGCTATGCGCTGCTGTTTGATTTCGCTGCTCTTGCGGGATTCATCTATGCAGGTGTGAACATATTTCAACTCTGGCGCATGCGTCAGGACAGCTGAAGGTAAGACATGATGCTGAAGGATCAGGACCGGATCTTTACCAACATCTACGGGATGCATGAGCGCACGCTGAAAGGCGCGCAAGCCCGCGGGCATTGGGACGGCACAGCTGGCCTGATCAAAAATGGCCGTGACTGGATCATCCAGACAATGAAGGATTCGGGGCTGCGCGGTCGCGGCGGGGCGGGCTTCCCTACCGGCTTGAAATGGTCGTTCATGCCCAAAGAAAGCGACGGACGTCCGGCCTATCTGGTTGTGAACGCAGATGAATCCGAGCCGGGCACCTGCAAAGACCGCGAGATTATGCGTCATGATCCGCACACGCTGATCGAGGGGTGCCTGATCGCGTCTTTCGCAATGAACGCGCATACTTGCTACATCTACCTGCGCGGCGAATACATCCGCGAGCGCGAGGCGCTGCAGGCTGCGATTGATGAGGCTTATGACGCGGGTCTGCTTGGCAAGAACGCTGCTGGCTCGGGCTGGGATTTCGACTTGTTCCTGCATCACGGGGCGGGCGCGTATATCTGCGGCGAGGAAACAGCTCTGATCGAAAGCCTTGAGGGCAAGAAGGGCATGCCGCGCATGAAGCCCCCGTTCCCGGCTGGCGCGGGCCTTTATGGCTGCCCGACCACGGTGAACAATGTGGAATCGATTGCGGTTGTGCCGACCATCCTGCGCCGGGGCGCGGATTGGTTCGCGGGCTTTGGCCGCCAGAATAACGCGGGCACAAAGCTGTTTGCGATCTCGGGCCATGTGAACAACCCCTGTGTCGTCGAAGAAGCGATGTCGATTTCCTTTGAAGAACTGATCGAAACCCATTGCGGCGGTATTCGCGGCGGCTGGGACAATCTGCTGGCGGTGATCCCCGGTGGCTCGTCGGTGCCGTGCGTGCGCGGCGAAAACATGCGCGATGCGATCATGGATTTCGATTATCTGCGCGGAGAGTTGGGTTCGGGTCTGGGTACAGCCGCTGTGATTGTGATGGACAAGTCCACGGATATCATCAAAGCGATCTGGCGGTTGTCGAAGTTCTACAAGCACGAAAGCTGTGGTCAGTGCACGCCTTGCCGTGAAGGCACTGGCTGGATGATGCGTGTGATGGAACGTCTTGTACGTGGCGAAGCCGAGCTGGAGGAGATCGATATGCTCTTCGACGTCACCAAACAGGTCGAGGGCCACACAATCTGCGCGCTTGGCGATGCCGCCGCTTGGCCAATCCAAGGCCTTATCCGTAATTTCCGGGAAGAGATCGAAGACCGCATCAAGGCTCAGAAATCGGGCCGTATGGGTGCGATGGCAGCGGAGTAAACCTGATGGAAGCCTACGCCGAATATTCCCACGCAATTGCGTCATTGGTGATTTTCACCCTGATCGTATTGTTCATGTCGCCGTTTTCGGCGCTCGCAAAAGCCGGCAAGGGGCTGGCACCAGGGGCGACCCCGGATCAGGACTATTCTGACAAGGCTTATCGTTTGAACCGCGCGTATCTGAACGGTACTGAAACGCTGCCTGCGTTTTTGACCGTTACAGTTGCGGCAATTCTGCTGGGTGTCAGCCCGTTCTGGGTGAACCTGCTGGCCTCGGTCGCGCTGTTAGCGCGGGTGGTCATGCTGGTGATCCACCTGCGCGGGATCGGCAAACCGCATAGCGGGGTTCGCTCTGTGTCTTATGTAGTTGGGTGGGCCTGCATGGCCGTTCTCGGCCTTATGGCATTGGTGGCTGCGTTTTGATCCAGCCCGACGGATATCACTTGGCCGAATTGAATGTTGGTCGTCTGTTGGCACCTACCGACGATCCACGCGTGGCCGAGTTTATGGCCAACCTGGACCGCGTTAACGGACTCGGCAAGCGGATGCCGGGCTTTGTCTGGATGATGGAAGGTTCAGGTGAACCAGGAACCGGAAATACCGCAAATAGCATCGGAAGCGATCCGCAGTTCGTCGCAAATCTGACGGTCTGGGAAGATGTCGCCAGCCTTGAGAAATTTGTTTGGGGTACCATCCACAAGCAGTTCTACGAACGTCGGCAAGAATGGTTCGAAATACTCGGCGAGCAACATTTTGTCATGTGGTGGGTGCCCAAAGGTCACCAGCCTAGTTTGGAAGACGCGCTGGAACGACTAGAGACGTTGCGCACAAAAGGTGCGAGCGAAAGTGCCTTTGGATGGGCAGAATTGAAACAGGCCAGCAAGTGGCGCGACCACCGTTGCGTTCAGGTCGCGGCAGAGTAAGGGGATGGTGATGGACACGATATCCCAGACGCACCGGCAGATACCGCATGCGCCAGCCACGATGCAGGAGTGGTCAT
The DNA here is from genome assembly GCF_056542905.1 of Ruegeria sp. AA3. Lineage (NCBI taxonomy): Bacteria > Pseudomonadati > Pseudomonadota > Alphaproteobacteria > Rhodobacterales > Roseobacteraceae > Ruegeria > Ruegeria sp. AA3. The sequence continues at coordinate 109,714 of NZ_JBQGAQ010000006.1, forward strand.
GATGGCGAAACGAGGAATTTTGGTGATGTCGGTTTTGGTGGGGGCACTGGTCTCCGCCTGCGGAGAGGCGCCATCACAGGCGACGCGGGTTGCGTTTGACGGCATTTATTTCAGGGCCAGCGCGAAACACGTGGACAAGAGAACCACACCTTCCGAGTTTACCGTGACAGTAAACGGCGTTTCGCAATCGTTCGACGGTGCGCGTGAAGCTGGCCGCTACGAAGCCACCAAGTTCTGCGTTCAGAATTTTGGCTCTTCCAGGATTGCCTGGAAGGTTGGACCGGATACGGAACCGCAAAACCTGCGTATTGAGAACGATAAACTGACCTTTGCCGGACGCTGCCAACGACCATGAGCAACCGTATCGTATATCACGGCAGGACCGGTGGCTTGTTATTGCATAGCAAGCGCGTCGACCATCGTCTTGGGAATCCCAAGACGAAAGGAAATGTTATGTCTTTGATACGACTGGTCGCCGCGATTTGCGTAATATCTGTCCCGGTTCTGGCTGAGGCGAAGCCACCCTTGCGCGAAGTCAAAGAGATCGACAACGAACTCTATTACATCGCGATCGCAAACGAGATTTCGGAGTATTGCCCGTCAATAAGCGGGCGTCGGCTCAAGGCGATTGGTGTCATGTGGGATTTGCGCTCGAAAGCGAACAAACTTGGATATTCGGACAAGGAAATCCGGGCTTATGTGGATTCGGATTCTGAAAAAGATCGTATGCGCGCCAAGGGCGAGAGCTATCTGGCGCAGAACGGCGTTTCTTACGAAAATCCCAAAACCTTCTGCGCGTTGGGCAAGAAGGAAATTGAAAGAAACAGCGCCATCGGCGTGTATTTGAGGGCGAACTAGACCATGTCTGACCTCCGCAAAGTCAATATCGACGGACAGGAAATCGAAGTCGATGGCGCGATGACACTGATCCAAGCCTGTGAGCAGGCCGGGGTCGAGGTGCCGCGCTTTTGCTATCACGAGCGTCTGTCGATTGCCGGGAACTGCCGGATGTGTCTGGTCGAGGTCGTGGGCGGCCCGCCGAAACCGGCGGCCTCCTGCGCGATGCAGGTGCGCGATCTGCGTCCGGGTCCAGAAGGGCAGGCACCGGTGGTCAAGACGAACTCGCCCATGGTCAAGAAGGCCCGCGAAGGGGTGATGGAGTTTCTGCTGATCAACCACCCGCTGGATTGCCCGATCTGCGATCAAGGCGGTGAGTGTGACCTGCAGGATCAGGCCATGGCCTATGGCCTGTCAGGCACGCGCTTCAAAGAAGCCAAGCGTGCCGTGGATGATCTGGACCTTGGTCCGCTGGTTGGCACCGCGATGACTCGCTGCATCAGTTGTACCCGTTGCGTGCGCTTCACCACAGAGGTCGCTGGGATCACCCAGATGGGTCAGACCGGGCGGGGCGAGGATGCCGAGATCACCTCGTACCTGAACCAGACGCTGGATTCGAACCTGCAGGGCAACATCATCGATCTGTGCCCTGTCGGGGCGCTGACTTCGAAGCCGTATGCATTCACCGCCCGCCCTTGGGAACTGACCAAGACCGAAAGCATCGATGTCATGGATGCCATGGGCTCGAACATCCGCGTGGATACCAAAGGTCGCGAAGTGATGCGCTTCTTGCCGCGCAATCATGATGGTGTGAACGAGGAATGGATCAGCGATAAGACCCGCTTTGTCTGGGATGGTCTGCGCCGTCAGCGCCTGGATCGGCCTTACGTGCGGGAAAACGGCAAACTACGCCCGGCGTCGTGGCCAGAGGCACTGAACAAAGCCGCCGAGGCGCTGAAAGGGGCTGATAAACCTGCAGGCATCGTGGGCGATCTGGCCCCGGTCGAGGCCGCATTCGCGCTGAAACAGATGATCGAAGGGCAGGGCGGTGTTGTCGAATGTCGCACCGATGGTGCCAAGCTGCCGGCGGGTAACCGTGGGGCATATGCCGGTACAGCCGCGATTGAAGATATCGACAGCGCCGAGCGTATCCTTCTGGTTGGCACCAATCCACGTGATGAAGCGCCGGTTCTGAACGCCCGCATCCGCAAGGCATGGGCACACGGTGCCGAGGTAGCTTTGGTCGGGCCCGCCATCGATCTGACCTACGAGTATCACCATGTAGGCGACGACCGTGCTGCGCTGCAAACCGTCGTTGATATGGGTGGCGATGATGAGATCAAGGGCAAGTGCTCTCTGGTCATCGTCGGGCAAGGCGCGCTGCAAGAGGCTGATGGCTCTGCCGTTCTGGCCGCCGCACAAACCATTGCAAGCAATACCGAAAGTGGGCTTATCGTTCTGCACACCGCAGCATCGCGCGTGGGTGCCATGGATGTGGATGCGACCAGCGAAGGCGGCATGGATGCGGTAAGCGCGGCCGATGTGATCTATAATCTCGGTGCCGATGAGGTCGAGATCGGCGAGGGCGCATTTGTGATCTATCAGGGCAGTCACGGCGATCGTGGAGCGCACCGCGCCGATGTGATACTGCCGGGTGCGGCTTACACAGAAGAAAACGGCCTGTTCGTCAACACGGAAGGTCGACCTCAACTCGCGATGCGTGCAGGGTTCGCCCCGGGTGAGGCCAAGGAGAACTGGGCCATCCTGCGTGCCCTTTCTGCCGAGCTTGGTGCAACACTGCCCTACGACTCTCTGGCGCAACTGCGCACTGCTCTGATCGAAGCGGTTCCGCATCTGGCGCGTATCGATGAAGTGATCGAGAATGACTTTCGGGCTCTGGACGCAGGCCCGTTGGGCAAGGCGACATTCCGCTATGCCGTCAAAGATTTCTATCTAACCAACCCGATAGCACGCGCCTCGCAACTGATGGCCGAGCTATCGGCACAAGCGCAGGCCCGCAAGACTGAGAAGATTGCGGCGGAATGAACCAGACACGTTTCATATCGCAGACAAACGCGGTGCCCGGGTGGCAGTTAGCCGCGCCGGAATTGCGTGTGAAATCGAAGATTAAGGGTGGCGTAATGACGGCAGATGCTGTTTACACCAACGCGCCGACCCAGCCGCAGATTGCGCAGGCAACTGGCCTTTGCATCGCACGCGGAAAACGGAATACCCACGGTGTGAGGACCAATGGCTGAATTCTTTAACACCCCAGGCGGAATAGCCGTCATTATTCTGGCGCAAGTGCTTGCAGTTGTGGCCTTTGTGATGATCTCGCTGTTGTTCCTCGTTTACGGCGACCGCAAGATTTGGGCAGCAGTTCAGATGCGCCGTGGACCCAACGTGGTGGGCGTCTACGGATTGCTGCAATCGGTGGCAGATGCCCTAAAATATGTGGTCAAAGAGGTTGTTATACCCGCCGGTGCCGACCGCACGGTGTTTATCCTCGCACCATTGACCAGTTTTGTTCTGGCGATGATCGCCTGGGCGGTGATTCCGTTCAACGATGGCTGGGTTCTGTCGGATATCAATGTCGCCATACTCTATGTCTTTGCCGTGTCCTCGCTGGAAGTTTATGGCGTGATCATGGGCGGTTGGGCGTCAAACTCAAAGTACCCATTCCTGGGATCGCTGCGCTCAGCCGCGCAGATGATTTCCTACGAAGTGTCGATCGGCCTGATCATCATTGGCATCATCATCTCGACCGGATCGATGAACTTCGGTGATATCGTTCGCGCGCAGGATGGCTCGTTTGGCTTCTTCAGCTGGTACTGGTTGCCGCATTTCCCGATGGTCTTCCTGTTCTTCATCTCGGCGCTGGCCGAGACCAACCGGCCACCCTTCGACCTTCCCGAAGCGGAATCGGAGTTGGTTGCCGGTTACCAGGTCGAATACTCAGCCACACCTTTCTTGCTGTTCATGGCCGGTGAGTACATCGCTATCTTCCTGATGTGCGCCCTGACCACGCTGCTGTTCTTCGGCGGTTGGCTGTCGCCGATCCCGGGCTTGCCCGATGGCGTGTTGTGGATGGTCGCTAAGATGGCGTTCTTCTTCTTCATCTTCGCGATGGTCAAGGCGATTACGCCCCGCTACCGCTATGACCAGTTGATGCGTTTGGGTTGGAAAGTGTTCCTGCCGTTTAGCCTCGTCTGGGTCGTCTTCGTATCTTTCGCGGCAAAATTCGACTGGTTCTGGGGCGCGTTTGCCCGTTGGAGCGTAGGAGGCTGACCCATGACCCAAATCGATTACACCCGCGCTGCCAAGTATTTCCTGCTACAGGACTTCTGGGTTGGCATGAAGCTTGGGTTGAAGTATTTCTTCGCTCCCAAAGCCACCGTGAACTACCCTCATGAAAAGGGCCCTCTGTCACCGCGTTTCCGGGGTGAACACGCCCTGCGCCGCTATCCGAATGGCGAGGAACGCTGCATCGCCTGCAAACTCTGCGAGGCGATCTGCCCGGCTCAAGCCATCACCATCGACGCCGAGCCACGCGAAGACGGCAGCCGCCGCACAACGCGATATGACATCGACATGACCAAATGCATCTATTGCGGCTTCTGTCAGGAAGCCTGCCCGGTCGATGCCATCGTCGAAGGCCCGAATTTTGAATTCGCCACGGAAACCCGCGAAGAGCTGTTCTATGACAAGGAAAAACTCCTGTCGAACGGCGAACGCTGGGAGGCCGAGATCTCCCGCAATTTGGAAATGGACGCGCCGTACCGATGAGCGACAGCCCGACAAATCCGTTCGAGCTGATGATGAAGCAGGCTCAGGACATGGCCAAGGCGATGAACCCGGCGATGGAGAATTTCTCGCCCAAGGGGTTCGAGGCGCTGTGGCCGACCATGCCCAAAGAGGTCATGGAGATGATGTTTGGCAACACCGTCAACAAAGACGGTCTGGACGCCAAGACCCGCCTGCTGCTGACGCTGGCCGGGCTGACCTGTCAGGGCGCGCAGGCGGACTCAGCGGTACGCCAGACCGTGCGCCACGCGTTGGAGGCTGGTGCCAAGAAACAAGAGATCGTGGAAACGATCGGTCAGATGTCGGTTTTCGCCGGCATCCCGGCCATGACCCGCGCGCTGGATCTGGCGCAAGAGGTCATGGGCGACAACGAGGATGAGGATCAATGACCGTCTTTGCCTTCTATCTGTTTGCCATCAGCGCCATCACCGGCGGACTGTTCACTGTGATCAGCCGTCAGCCGGTGCACTCGGTGCTTTGGCTGATCCTGTCCTTCCTGTCCTCGGCTGGGCTGTTCGTGCTGTTAGGGGCTGAGTTCGTGGCGATGCTGCTGATCATCGTCTACGTGGGCGCGGTCGCGGTGCTGTTCCTGTTCGTGGTTATGATGCTGGACGTGGACTTTGCCGAGCTGAAGGCCGAGATGGCGCGCTATATGCCGTTGGCCTTGCTGATCGGTCTGGTCATTCTGATGCAGTTCGTCATGGCCTTTGGCGCATGGGATAGCGCTCAGGGCGCGGCGGCCAATCTGGCGCAGCCGGTCCCGATCGACCGCCACAACACCGAGGCGTTGGGTGTCATCCTCTATGATCAATACTTCCTTCTGTTCCAATTGGCGGGCCTGATCCTGCTGGTGGCCATGATCGGCGCAATCGTGCTGACGCTGCGCCACCGTCAGGACATCAAGCGTCAGGACATCATCGGTCAGATGATGCGCGACCCGGCCAAGGCGATGGAACTGAAGGACGTGAAACCGGGGCAGGGACTTTAAGACGATGATCGGACTTGAACACTATCTTACGGTCGCGGCGACACTGTTCGTCATCGGCATCTTCGGTCTCTTCCTGAACCGCAAGAACGTCATCATCCTACTGATGAGCATCGAACTGATGCTGTTGGCGGTGAATATCAACCTCGTGGCGTTTTCCAGTTTCCTTGGCGATCTGGTCGGGCAGGTGTTTACGCTGTTTGTTTTGACCGTTGCGGCCGCCGAGGCGGCGATTGGTCTGGCCATTTTGGTCTGCTTCTTCCGCAACCGTGGGACCATCGCGGTTGAAGACGTCAATATGATGAAGGGGTAAGAGAATATGGAAACCACCATCCTCTTTGCCCCGCTGGTGGGCGCGCTGCTCTGCGGGTTTGGCTGGCGCTTTATCGGTGAGAAGGCGGCCATGTGGACCGCAACAGGCCTGCTGTTTCTGGCCTGTCTGCTGTCGTGGATCGTATTCTTCGCGTTCGACGGGGTTACGCAACAGATCGAGATCATGCGCTGGATCGAGAGCGGATCTTTGTCGACAAGCTGGGCTATTCGGCTGGATCGTCTGACCGCGATCATGCTGATCGTGGTGACGACTGTTTCGGCGCTGGTTCACCTCTATTCCTTCGGCTACATGGATCATGATCCGCAGTGGCGCGAAGGCGAAAGCTATAAGCCGCGTTTCTTCGCCTATCTGTCCTTCTTCACTTTCGCCATGCTGATGCTGGTGACGGCGGATAATCTGGTGCAGATGTTCTTTGGCTGGGAAGGCGTGGGCGTTGCCTCGTATCTGCTGATCGGTTTCTACTATCGTAAGCCTTCCGCCAACGCGGCGGCGATGAAAGCGTTTATCGTCAACCGAGTGGGTGACTTTGGCTTTGCGCTTGGCATCTTCGCGCTGTTCTTCCTGACGGACAGCATCAATTTCTCGGACATCTTTGCGTCTGCCCCGGCCTTGGCAGAGGAAAAACTGCACTTCCTGTGGGGGGAGTGGACCGCTATTGAAGTGATCTGTGTTCTGCTGTTCATCGGCGCGATGGGTAAATCAGCGCAGTTGATCCTTCACACCTGGTTGCCCGACGCGATGGAAGGCCCAACACCTGTGTCGGCGCTGATCCACGCGGCGACCATGGTGACTGCGGGTGTGTTCCTGGTCTGCCGTATGTCGCCGCTGATGGAGTTCGCTCCAGGTGCGACCGGGTTCATCACTTTCCTTGGCGCATCGACCGCGTTCTTCGCCGCGACTGTGGGTCTGGTTCAGACCGACATCAAACGCGTCATCGCCTATTCGACCTGTTCTCAGCTGGGATACATGTTCGTGGCCGCTGGCGTCGGTATGTATTCAGCGGCGATGTTCCACCTGCTGACACACGCATTCTTCAAGGCGCTGCTATTTCTTGGTGCAGGTTCGGTCATCCATGCAATGCATCACGAGCAGGAAATGACCGAATATGGTGGCCTGCGGAAGAAGATCCCTTATACGTTCTGGGCGATGATGATCGGAACGCTTGCGATTACTGGCGTGGGTATTCCGCTGACCACTTTCGGCTTCGCCGGTTTCCTGTCGAAAGACGCAATTATCGAAAGCGCGTATGCCGGTGGCACTGGATATGCCTTCTGGATGCTGGTCATCGCTGCGATGTTCACATCGTTCTACAGTTGGCGCCTGATCTTCCTGACCTTCTATGGCGAAGAGCGTGGCGACAAGCATACTCATGAACATGCGCATGAAAGCCCAATGACCATGTTGGTACCGCTGGGCGTGCTGTCGCTGGGTGCAGTGTTTGCCGGGATGATCTGGTACGGCAATTTCTTTGGCCATGCGGATAAGGTGGGCAAGTTCTACGGGATTCCAGTGGCCGAGGCATCAGAGCATGCAGCGGCGGGCGATCACAGCAAAGCGGATTCGCATGGCGAAGATAGCCACGCGAACGACAGCCACGCAGACGATAGCCATGCCGATACCGCCCATGTGGATGACGGGCATGGTGAGAAGGACTCGCATGGCGGCGATCACCACTATGTCTTTGCCGGAGAACCGGGTGAAGGTGCGCTTTATATGGCACCCGACAACCATGTGCTGGACGATGCGCACGCAGCCCCGAAATGGGTTAAGGTCTCACCCTTTGTAGCGATGTTGCTTGGGTTCATCGTGGCTTACTGGTTCTACATCGTGAACACCTCGCTGCCTGCACGTTTGGCCGCGAACCAGCGTCCGCTCTACCTGTTCCTGCTGAACAAGTGGTACTTTGACGAGATCTACGACGCGATTTTCGTCAAACCCACTGTGGCGCTTGGCCGGTTCCTGTGGAAGCGCGGCGACGGCAACACGATTGACGGCTTCCTGAATGGGGTTGCGATGGGCGTTGTGCCCTTCTTCACGCGCCTCGCCGGGAAAGCTCAAACCGGTTACATCTTTACTTACGCCTTCTGGATGGTCTTGGGCATCGCCGCCCTTGTCACCTGGATGTCTATCGGCGGAGGCGCTCACTAATGGACAATATCCTATCTATTGTCACCTTCATCCCCGCCATCGCTGCAGGCATTCTGGCCCTGTTCTTGCATGGTGAGGACGTAGCCGCGCAACGCAACGCGAAATGGGTCGCGTTGGTTGCAACAACCGTGACCTTCCTGGTCTCGATCGGCATCTATACCGGCTTTGATCCGTCCAACACCGGCTTTCAGATGGTGGAAGAGGGCGAGTGGCTGCTGGGTCTGAAATACAAGATGGGTGTCGACGGCATCAGCGTTCTGTTCGTGCTGCTGACCACCTTCATCATGCCGCTGACCATTTTGGCCAGTTGGAACGTCACGGATCGTGTCAAAGAATACATGATCGCCTTCTTGCTGCTGGAAACGCTGATGCTGGGCGTGTTCATGGCGCTGGATCTGGTGCTGTTCTACCTGTTCTTCGAGGCGGGCCTGATTCCGATGTTTCTGATCATTGGTATCTGGGGTGGCAAAGACCGGATTTATGCCAGCTTCAAGTTCTTTCTCTACACTTTCCTTGGCTCGGTGCTGATGCTGGTGGCGATGGTCGCGATGTACGCGGATGCGGGCACCACGGATATCGAGGCGCTGATGAGCCATCAGTTCTCGTCCGAAGGGTTCAGCGTTCTGGGCGTGTATATCGTCGGCGGCATGCAGACGCTGATGTTCCTTGCCTTCTTCGCGTCGTTCGCGGTGAAGATGCCGATGTGGCCTGTCCACACCTGGCTGCCGGATGCGCACGTTCAGGCGCCAACGGCGGGATCTGTCGTACTGGCGGCGATCCTGTTGAAGATGGGCGGCTACGGCTTCCTACGGTTCAGCCTGCCGATGTTCCCGGTGGGTTCGGCGGTGATGACCGATGTGGTGCTGTGGATGTCGGCGATAGCCGTTGTCTACACCTCGCTTGTGGCGCTGGTGCAGGAGGATATGAAGAAGCTGATCGCCTATTCCTCGGTCGCACATATGGGCTTTGTGACCATGGGTATCTTTGCAGCGAACCAGCAGGGCATTGACGGCGCGATCTTCCAGATGCTCAGCCACGGGTTCATCTCGGCCGCGCTCTTCCTTTGCGTCGGTGTGATCTATGACCGAATGCACACCCGCGATATTGAGGCGTATGGCGGTTTGGTAATCCGGATGCCCGCCTATGCGCTGGTCTTCATGTTGTTCACCATGGCAAATGTTGGCTTGCCGGGTACGTCCGGATTCATAGGAGAATTCCTTACCCTGATGGGCGCCTTCCAGGTCAACACATGGGTAACGGCTGTGGCCGCGACCGGTGTGATCTTCTCGGCCGGCTATGCGCTTTGGCTGTACCGCCGTGTGGTGTTTGGCGACCTGATCAAGGAAAGCCTGAAAGCCATTACCGACATGAGCTCGCGCGAGCGGCTGATCTTTGCGCCTCTGATCGTGATGACCATTCTGCTGGGTGTTTATCCTTCGCTGGTGACCGATGTGATCGGCAACTCGACGGCTGCGTTGATTTCGAACTATGACACGGCTCTGGCCGCGGCTGAGACCGCGACCCAGTCAGCCGCATCGCATTAAGGAGGCTTTGGAGACATGATCCAGGCTGATCTGACAATTATCCTGCCGGAAATCGTTCTGGCGATCTATGCGATGGCGGCGCTGATCGGGGCTGTCTACACAACAAAAGATGGGCTGGCACCGGTGTTGGTTTGGTCAACAGCGGGGCTTATGGCGTTGCTGGCGATTTGGATCGCGACCAATGGCGATGGCACGAATGTTGCTTTCAACGGCATGTTTGTAGATGACGGCTTTGCCCGGTTTGCCAAAGTTGCAATTCTTCTTTCTGCAGCCGCTGTCCTGCTGATGAGTCAGGATTACATGGCACGCCGTGGTCTGTTGCGTTTCGAATATCCGCTTCTGGTGGCTCTGGCCGCTGTTGGCATGATGATGATGGTCAGCGCGGGCGATCTGATGTCGCTTTATATGGGCCTCGAGTTGCAATCACTGTCGCTCTACGTCGTGGCCGCGCTGCGTCGGGACAGTGCCAAATCGACCGAGGCGGGACTGAAGTATTTTGTTCTAGGCGCGCTCAGTTCTGGCCTGCTGCTTTACGGCGCGTCGCTGGTCTATGGCTTTACCGGAACGACTTTGTTCTCGGGCATCATCCAGACCGTGCATCACGACGACGTATCACTCGGCCTCCTATTTGGCCTTGTTTTGCTGATCTCTGGCCTTGCCTTCAAAGTTTCTGCTGTGCCGTTCCACATGTGGACACCGGATGTGTATGAAGGTTCACCGACACCCATTACCGCGTTCTTCGCCACTGCCCCGAAAGTGGCCGCGATGGCCCTGTTCGCGCGTGTTTTGCACGATGCCTTTGGCGGAGTTGTCAAAGACTGGCAGCAGGTGATCGTTCTGTTGTCGGTTCTGTCCATGCTGCTGGGTGCAGTCGCGGCGATTGGGCAGCGTGACATCAAACGCCTGATGGCGTTCTCGTCGATTGCACATATGGGCTATGCCCTGATTGGTCTGGCCGCTGGTACCGAGATGGGCGTCAAGGCCATGCTGATGTATCTGGCGATCTATGTGACAATGAACATCGGCACGTTCGCCTTCATCTTGATGATGGAGCGGGATGGCAAGCCAGTGACGGATATCGATGCACTGCGTCAGTATTCAAAACGTGATCCCGGGAAAGCTCTGGCTGTTCTGATCCTGATGTTCAGCCTTGCGGGCGTGCCACCGATGCTGGGCTTTTTCGCCAAGTTTGGCGTCTGGCAAGCTGGTGTAGAGGCAGGGTTGACCGGTCTGGTCATTGCCTCGGCCATCGCTTCGGTCATCGGTGCGTTCTATTACTTGCGGATCGTGTTCTACATGTATTTCGGGGCTGAGAACGAGGACCCAATCGAAACGCGTTCGTCACCAGTTCTGTGGGGTGCTCTGATGGGGTCTGCCGCGCTGATGCTGATCGGTGTGTTTTATCAGTTCGGAATCGAAGGCGCTGCAGCTGCAGCGGCGACAACGCTTGTCAACTGATCTTGGTTCCGTAAACAGAAAGGGGCTCGGTCACTGTACCGGGCCTTTTTGACATGAGTGATTGGCCGCAAGGATACGGGCTGCATGTACTGCAGGAAGTGGACAGCACCCTAAACGAAGCCGCGCGACTCGCGCCGACCGCCTCGGGACCCGTCTGGATTTTGGCGCATCGCCAGACCGCAGCGCGCGGTCGGCGTGGTCGTGTCTGGACCAACCCCAAGGGTAATCTGGCCGCGACCTTGCTGATGCGACCGCCCGGAGATCCGGAACAGGCCGCGCTTCGCAGTTTTGTCGCGGCCCTCGCACTTTACGATGCCTGCGCCGCGGTGACCGGTCGAGCGGCGGGTTTGTCACTGAAGTGGCCTAACGATGTGTTGCTCAACGGTGGCAAGCTGGCTGGTATCTTGCTGGAAAGCACTGGGCAGGGACGAGGTGTTTCGCATCTGGCAATCGGCATTGGCGTCAATTTGTCCGAGGCTCCCAGCGCTGACAGCGTCGAACCCGGCGCCGTGCGGCCGGTGTCGTTACTGTCGGAAACCGGTTCCCATGTCACGCCTGAGGATTTTCTGGCAGAACTGGCTTCGGCCTATGCCCACTATGAAACCCAGTTCATGACGTATGGTTTCGATCCGATCCGCACCGCGTGGCTCTCTCGCGCAGCACGGCTGGGTGAGGTTATTACCGCCCGTACCGCAGCGTCCGAGACGGTAGGAACCTTCGAAACGGTAGACGCGGGTGGCAGCCTTGTCCTAAACACCGCTAAGGGCCGTGTCAGCATTCCTGCCGCGGATGTCTATTTCTAAAGGGGGCACAAATGCTTCTGGCGATTGATTGCGGCAATACCAACACCGTTTTCTCGATCTGGGATGGCGAGAAATTTCTGTGTACCCTGCGCACCTCAACCCACCACGCGCGCACCGCGGATGCGTATTTCACGTGGTATTCGACATTGGTAAAGCACTACGGAATTGAGGTGGACATTACAGATGTCATCATCTCTTCGACTGTGCCACGTGTTGTTTTCAACCTGCGGGTATTTGCAGACCGTTTCTTCGGATGCCGCCCTCTGGTCGTTGGTAAACCCGACTGTCTGCTGCCCGCCAACCCTCGTGTCGACGAAGGCACGCAAGTCGGACCGGACCGTCTGGTTAATACAGCAGGGGCCTTTGACCGATTTGGCGGTGATCTGGTTGTGGTGGATTTCGGTACGGCAACGACATTTGATGTCGTCGCTCATGACGGTGCATATGTCGGCGGAGTTATCGCGCCTGGCGTCAATCTTAGCCTTGAGGCACTGCACCTCGCAGCAGCCGCGCTGCCACATGTAGACATATCGAAGCCACAAAAGGTGATCGGGACCCACACGGTAGAGTGCATTCAATCCGGTGTCTTCTGGGGCTATGTCGGTTTGGTACGCGAGATCTGCGAGCGTATAAAAGCCGAGGCCGGGGTGCCTATGAAAGTAATCTCGACCGGGGGGCTTGCGCCCCTGTTTCAGCAAGCCGCTGACCTGTTCGACGAGTTTGAAGATGATCTGACGATGCACGGCCTGACCGTGATCCATCGCTATAACAAGGAAAATGGCTCAACATGAGCAGTGAACGACTGATCTATCTGCCGCTGGGCGGTGCAGGCGAAATCGGCATGAATGCCTACGTCTATGGCTACGGCAAACCTGGGCATGAGCGATTGATTCTTGTGGACCTCGGGGTTGCTTTCCCGGACATGGATACCTCGCCCGGCGTTGATCTTATCTTTGCCGATATCACATGGCTAAAGGAGCGTGCCGATCAGCTTGAAGCGGTCTTTATCACTCATGCGCATGAGGACCACGTCGGAGCGGTCGCGCATTGCTATGAGTCACTGGGTGCACCCGTTTATGCGCGTGCCTTCACGGCGAATATTGCGCGCCGCAAGATGGAGGAGCATGGCCATCCGACCGAGACGGTGCGAACCGCATCTCCGTGGCCCGAGCAGATCAATGCCGGACCATTCACAGTTGGTTTCTTGCCGGTATCGCATTCGATCCCGGAAAGTGCAGGGCTGGTCATCGACACTCCGGCTGGACGCGTTGTGCACACAGGTGATTTCAAACTTGATGCCAACCCAATTGTGGGTGAGCCGTTTGATCCTGACTTGTGGTCCGAGGTGGCCAAGTCGGGTGTCAAAGCGTTGGTGTGTGACAGTACTAACGTCTTTTCATCCCACCCCGGCCGCTCGGAATCCGAGGTCGGGCCTGAAATCACGCAGCTGGTGCAGGATGCCAATGGCATGGTTATCGCAACCACATTTGCATCGAACGTGGCGCGCGTGAAAACGCTTGCCGAGGCTGGCCAGAAGGCTGGGCGTTCGGTCGTATTGCTGGGCCGTGCGATGCGCCGGATGATCGAGGCGGCCACTGAAACGGGCATTCTCAGCGACTTCCCGAAAGTCATAAGCGCGGAAGAGGCGCTGGATGTCCCGCGCGCAAACCTGATGCTTATCGTGACTGGCAGTCAGGGAGAACGCCGTGCGGCCAGCGCCCAACTGGCGCGCGGTAAATATCGCGGGCTTGAGGTGAAAGAGGGGGATCTGTTCCTGTTCTCGTCCAAGACTATCCCTGGAAACGAACGCGGCGTGATCCGCATTATGAACCAACTCAGTGAAAAGGGCGTGGATGTGGTCGATGACAGCTCGGGGCTGTATCACGTCTCGGGACACGCGAACCGGCCTGATCTGGAAAAGGTTCATGCTCTGGTTGATCCGCAAATGGTCATCCCGATGCACGGCGAGCACCGACATCTGCGTGAACATGCCAAACTGGCTGAGGCGGGTGGTCGAACCGGAATTTTAGCCGTGAATGGCACCATGTTGGACCTGACCGGAAATGCTCCGAAAGTGGTAGACTACATCGAGACGGGTCGGACCTATCTGGATGGTACGGTCAAGATTGGCGCATTGGATGGTGTTGTGCGTGACCGTATCCGCATGGCATTGAATGGCCATATCACAATCACAGTCATTCTGGACGAAGAAGACGAACCGTTGGGCGAGCCATGGTGCGATACGATGGGACTGCCCGAGATGGGATCGTCCCGTGCCGGGCTGGTCGAGGTGTTGGAAGAAGATTTGAACCAGTTCCTGTTGCGCGCTGGTGCAAAAACGCTGCGCGATGACGACAAGCTGGAAGAGGGGTTGCGCCGGATTGCGCGCCAGACCGCTCAGGCTGAGATAGGCAAAAAACCCGAGGTGACAGTGGTCGTCAGCCGGATGCGTTAACTCGTGTAGGGCATTGGAAAGCCGCGCAATTGCAGGAACAAGCTGGCTTCTTCATTGTTGAGGAAAAAAGGCACTGTGTCCGGCGGGCTTGGGTCTGCAGCGCGCGCGGCGATTTCGGCCAGAACGACTTCGGTGATGAAAGGCAGATCGAATTCGCGCGCCTGGCTGATTTTGACCCACTGCAAATGCGATAACTCGTCCGAGGCATGAGTGAAGTCATCCAGATCGCCTTGAATCGCGTTTGCATCGACCAAAAAGAACCGAGCATCAAACCGGCGTGAGCGACCGGGTGGCGTGACCGCCCGGAACACGAATTGCAGCGCTTCTGCGGAAGGTTGGTAGCCCATAGCGGCAAAGCTCTGCCAGTCGTTCGGGGCCGTACTCTGCCATTCGCCCGGTTGCCCAAGGATCAATCCGGTTTCTTCCCACAATTCCCGGATCGCGGCAGCCGCCAGCGCATTCTGCAACCCTGGTTCGGATCGCTGTGACAGACGTTCGGAGCAGAGATCGGGTAACTGAGTGCTCAGTGGAACGTGCGCGTCTTCAGGGTCGACAGCACCGCCGGGAAAGACAAATTTGTTTGGCATAAACGCGGCTTTCGCACCACGCTGCCCCATCAGGATCGAGGGATCGCTGAGCCTGTCACGCAGAACGATGACGGTCGCGGCATGGCGAATGGCGGTTTTGTCCGCGCTCATGCAGATTTGCCGAACCCGTGCATCCGACGCGCCCATTGATATGCGACCACAGCCCCTTTCAAGCGGGGCAGAAGGTACAGCGAGAGGGCAACGCAGGCGATCGAGAAGCCAATGGCCATGACCCAAGGGTCAGGCCGCCAGTGTACGTATGAGACGTGCAGCGCAGGTGCCAGAAGGTGCCCGACAATCAAAATGGTAAGATAGGCCGGGCCATCATCGGCACGCTGGTGAAACAATTCCTGGCCGCATTCCGAGCAACTATCATTCACCTTGAGATAGCTGTGCAACAGCTTGCCCTCGCCGCAATTCGGGCATTTGCAACGAAACCCACGGATCAGTGCGGGTTTGGTCGGGCGGTCTTCTTCGACCGCAGTGTCGATAGTCTGATCAGTCATTTAAATCTCGCGCGTTTCTATTCGGGCGATATAGGCCGTTTCGAACCCGTCGGAAAAGGGGGGTGCGTCGCTTTGTGGCGATTGCTTACAGCGTATCAGCAACTGATCGAATTTCAAACATGACGAAAAAAGTTGTGCGCGATGCGACGGAAAGCTGCCCGGGCTGCGTTTTAAGAAGTATCAACAGCGGCGAGGTGCCGCTAAATTCAGGGAACTTTGTAATGAAAACCAAAACTTTCATCTCGGCCATCGTTCTTGCGGCAGTTGCAGTATCCGGCAGCTCAGCACTGGCCAAAGGGCCGCGTCCGACGTTTCAGGAACTGGATGCCGACGGAGACGGGCAGGTAACGCAGGCCGAGATCGCGGCGCATCGCAACCAGAAATTCACGGCTGCTGACACGGACGGAGACGGGCAGCTGAGCGTTGAGGAAATGCAGGCAGCAGCACAGGCGAAAGCCGACGAGCGTGTCTCTAAGATGTTTGAAAAGCACGATGCTAACTCCGATGGTTTCCTCAGCGAAGATGAATTGCCGAAACCGCGCCGTGCCTCCAAGATGTTCGAGCGTATCGACGCCGATGGGAACGGATCGATATCAGAACAGGAATATGCGGATGCGAAAGACAGGATGGGTCGGAAACACAAGCGGCACCAGAAGTCGGACACAGACAACAACTGATACGGGATGGAGGATCTGACCTCTTACCCAAACGAGGCGCACGGCGGTTTTTCTGCCGTGCCCGAGCTCAGCGACGAGGAGTTGCTGGGCCAGTTTGCTGATGGCAATGCGGCTGCGGCCCGTCTGCTGACCGGACGGCTTGGACCGCGCAGCTATTCTGTGGCCTTGCGAATGTTGGGAAATCAGGCGGAAGCCGAAGATGTGACACAAGAGGCGATGATGCGCCTGTGGAAAATGGCGCCCGACTGGGTGCCGGGACAGGCGCAGATTTCGACCTGGCTTTATCGTGTGACATTGAACCTGTGCCTGGATCTGCGCCGAAGAAATAGGCCTGATGCGCTCCAAAATGTTGCCGAGCCAGAAGATGAATCCGCCAGCGTGGTTGATCGGATGCAAGATACCGAGCGTAAGGATGCGTTGCAGGCGGCATTGGATCAGTTGCCGGATCGGCAACGGCAAGCGGTGGTTCTGCGGCATATCGAAGAGTTGTCCAACACTGAAATCGCAGGGATTATGGATATCTCGGTTGAGGCGGTTGAAAGCCTGACTGCGCGTGGAAAACGATCACTGGCCACACTACTTGCGGGGCGTCGGGATGAACTGGGGTACGAACATGGCTGATCATGACAAAAAACTCGAACACCTGTTTGCGCAAGCGCGCGACGCTCGGGATGTGTTCCCGGACAATCTTGCCGTCCGAATTGAAACCGATGCAGAGGCGGTTCGGTTGGCTCGATCCGCACGCAAACGGCGTGGAACATGGCGGGACCGGATGAATGTCATCGGCGGCTGGCATGGGGTAAGTGGCCTTGTGGCCGCAAGTGCAGCTGGCATCTGGATCGGGTTTTCTGCGCCTGCTTTTCTACCTGACCCTGCAGACTATTTTGTCTCGCAGGATGCAACCTATCTGATGGCTGATCTCAACTTAGATGAAAACTATCTGGAGGACGCGGAATGAGCGATAATCCTGCACCCAAACGCAAATGGATGCCTGTTCTGCTGATCGCTTCGCTTGCTCTGAACCTGCTGATTGCAGGAGTCGTCCTGGGTACAGCCTTGCGTTTCAAAGGCAGTGATCGTGCCGCCATACCGCCAGGATTTGGCCCAGCATTGTACTATGCCCTGCCCAAATCTGATCGCAAATCTCTCAAAGGTGAATTGTCAGATCTGCGTGGCAAAGGATCGCATCGACGCAAACAGGATTTTGGTGCGCTTAGCCAGGCCTTGCGAGCCGTGCCATTTGATCCGTCTGCGGTTGAAGATTTGCTTGAGAAGCAGGCGCAGGCTACGGCAGAGCTGCAAACAGCGCTGCACCAGCAATGGCTTGCTCAAGTCACGCAAATGAGCGCGGAAGAGCGGGTCAAATATGCAGATCGGCTGGAGGAGGTCGTCAGACGTGGCCCAGGTAAACACAAGAAACGAAACTGAATCGTCAGGCTGCTGAACTACGGATATGCACCTGATTGCGACCCGCATTTTTCGCCGCATACAAAGCTTGGTCGGCTGAACGGATCAACTGACCGGCGGCATTTCTGCGATCTGCAATATTCAGATCAGGTGAGGAACACCATTTTACGCCTACGCTGATCGTGACCGAGGTCAATACGGATTCGTCGGGCAGGCAAAACGGTTTGTTGCAAATGCTTCCGCAGATCATGTCCGCGTGTTTTAACGCCTGCTCTGCCGAGCAATGAGGAAGCCCAATCATGAATTCCTCTCCGCCGATGCGTGCGACAAAGCCGGCCTTTCCTGTTGCTGCTTGAAGCCTGCGCGCTGTTTCTGTCAGAACGATGTCGCCGCCAGAATGACCAAAACGATCATTAATCGCCTTGAAGTGATCTAAATCCGCCAGCATCAGTGCAAACCCACGCCCTGTTTCCAAGGCCTGGTGGGCGATCTGATCAAGTGCCCTCATGGCGAATCGACGATTGTGTAACCCTGTCAGAGGATCGGTCAGCGATTCGGATAGATCTTTACGTATCGACGCGCGCAATTTGTCGTCGCGGGTTTTGCGGGCGATCTGGGTGTCGAGTCGGAGCGAGATTTCGTCCGGGTGGAACCCTCCCATACAAATTGCATCCGCCCCTTTATCCAAAGCTTCGGCGGCGAGGGTCGCATCCTCGTTTGACAGAACGCCGATTAATACGGTGTTTCGGGTGGCGCTGCGGGATTTTAGATCGGCCAGGATGTGCCCTCCAGATCCGCCGGGCGCAATCTCGACGACAATGGCATCAGGAGCAGGTTCAGAGAAAACGCCGTGCAGATCGGGCAGCGTGTAATTGGACAAGCGGTGTCGTGTTTGCTGCGCCAACGCACTGCCCCATAGCGCTCCGGCGCGTGGGGTCTGGGTCAACAACGCAATCTGCGTGATCGCAGGTGGCGCAAGCGGTATTTGTGCCGCCTCACCAAAACCAATGGATTGGCTGGCGTCCCCAAGGCTCAGTTCCTGCCGATCGGCACGTGAGCGCAACAGGCTGCGAACACGCGCGAGAAGCAAAGTATCCTTAAATGGGTAACCCAGCACGTCGTCTAAACCATCCGATAAGGCCTTTAATCGCGCCCCCCTATCATTTTGCGGCGTGATGGCAACAATCGGTACATCAGCCAAAGTGGGATCAACCGCCATTAACTTCTTAACATCCGAGGCGGTCCCGTCGGGCAAGGTTTGGGCGGTCAAAACCAAGTCAGGACGCGTGCGCCTTAGTAAAGCACCCAATCCGGCCAGCTTTTCCCCTTGTACAACATGATACCAGGCCGCGGTGAGCTGGACCTTAAGCATAATGCGATTGGTCGAGACCCCGTCGAGGACCAGTATGGTACCCTGTACAGACATTGTCGTTCACCGTTAGATTGCATGCGCTACCAAAGTGTTTATGAGTCTGGTTAACAAACCCTTTCTAAGAGCGTCGTCGAGGCCAGATAATGCCGATCTCTGTCCATTCTGCTGAAACATTGGCCCTGAGGGTGCTGAATTGGTTGGTTGGAAATGATGAGTTGCTCCCAGTTTTTCTGGGTGCAACCGGCGCTTCCATAGAGGATTTGCGTGCTCGGGCAGGAGAAAGCGAATTTTTGGGATCGGTACTGGACTTTCTGATGCTTGACGATTCCTGGGTGATCGCCTTTTGTGACGCCTATTCCGTGCCCTACGAAGAACCGGGCCGCGCCCGCGCTGTGTTATCCGGCACTTCTGATATGCACTGGACCTGACCAATAGGAGCCTAAATTTATGAACATTGACGCCCTCGTCTTCGACAAGGACGGCACGCTTTTTGACTTTGCGTCTACATGGGGTGCGTTCGGACGTATCGCGCTTGAACGCCTATCCGACGGCGATACGCAGCGCGCGGCTGAACTTGGCCAGGTCATCGGTTTTGATTATGCCGAGGAGAGATATAGCTCTGATAGTATCGTTATCGCGGGAACCGTCGATGAAATTGCGCGTGCCCTGACGCCGTACTTGACTGGCATCGCTCAGCATCAAATCGTCGAAACTCTCAATGACGCATCCGCAGCGTCAGAGCAAATGCCTGCTGTTCCTCTCGCACCTTTTCTTGAAAATATGCGAAAGGCCGGGCTTAAACTGGGTGTTGCGACCAATGACGCCGAGATACCGGCGCTGCGTCATCTCGAATCGGTCGGAGTTCGGGGCCACTTCGATTTCGTTGCAGGGTATGACAGTGGCCATGGCTTCAAACCCGGTCCAGGACAGCTTTTGGCATTTGCCAAACATGTCGATGTTGATCCGTCGCGCGTCGCCATGGTTGGTGACAGTCTTCATGATCTTGAAGCGGGTCGCGCCGCAGGCATGGTGACGATTGGTGTTCTTACGGGGCTGGCTACAACAGAAACGCTCGAACCTTTGGCAGATGTAGTTTTACCCGACATCGGCCATATTCCCGGCTGGTTGTCAGAAATCTGATTGTTCGGTGTTCTGAAACGCCAATTTGAACGACAAAACCGACACCACTTGTCGCAGATAGAGCGGCCAGAGCTAATTCTTCGGGGCTTTCTTGAGAAAGAGAGCGCCAGGAGGACAGCTATGGAAGACAGCAGGACACGCAGACGCCGCAGCGGCGGCCGCGCTGGTGCAGCCACCCGTCGCGGAAGTGAAGTCATCGATCAGATGCCGTGGAATCCGCCTGTGAACTTAGACCGGCCAACAGAACCGTTGGGATCAGAGGGGATTGAGGCGATCCACGAAGGAGCTATGCGCATCCTCGAAGAGATCGGTATCGAGTTCTATAATCAAGAAGCTCTTGGCATTTTGCGCGAAGCTGGCTGTACGATCTCTGGTGATAACGTCCGTATGGGGCGGGACTTTGTCATGGAAATGGTGCGCAAAGCCCCAAGCTCATTCACCATAACGCCACGCAATTTGGACCGTCAGATCGAGGTTGGAGGCAAAACCATGTTGTTCGGCAATGTTTCGTCACCGCCGAACTATTGGGACATGGAAATTGGTAAAAAAGTACCCGGCACCCGACGGATGTGTCAGGATTTGCTGAAACTGACGCAGTATTTCAACTGCATCCATTTTGCCGGAGGTTATCCGGTTGAACCTGTCGATATCCATGCCAGCGTCCGACATCTTGATGTGCTTTATGACAAGCTCACGCTGACTGACAAGGCGATGCACGCCTACTCACTGGGTAAGGAACGTGTCGAAGATGTGATGGAAATGGTCCGTATCGCAGGCGGCTTGAGTCACGAAGAGTTTGAGGCATCGCCTCGGATGTATACCAACATCAACTCGACGTCACCGCTCAAGCACGACCATCCGATGATCGATGGTTGTCTGAGGTTGGCGCGGCGCGGGCAAGCGATCGTAGTAACTCCGTTTACGCTGGCAGGCGCAATGGCCCCAGTGACGATGGCGGGTGCGGTCGCCCAATCGCTGGCTGAGGCATTGTGTGCGATTGCGCTGTTCCAATATGTCAGGCCCGGCATTCCGTGCGTGATTGGGACGTTCACCTCTAATGTTGATATGAAGTCCGGAGCACCCGCGTTCGGGACGCCGGAATACATGCGCTCGACGCAGATGACCGGACAAATGGCGCGGTTCTATGGATTGCCGATGCGCTCTTCGGGTGTGTGCGCTGCGAATGTGCCAGATGGCCAGGCCATTTGGGAGACATCAAATTCACTGTGGGCCGCTGTTCAATCTGGAACAAATATGGTCTATCACGCGGCTGGTTGGCTTGAAGGCGGTCTGATCGCGAGTCCTGAGAAATTCATCATGGATTGCGAAATCCTGCAACAGATTCAGCGATATATGCAGCCGGAATTGACAGCAACAGGACCGGACGAGATCGCCCTTGAAGCAATCCGTTCAGTGGGAAATGACGGGCATTTCTTTGGCATTCAACACACACAGGATCGCTATACCACGGCGTTTTATCAGCCGTTTCTGAGCGATTGGAAAAACTTTGAGGCCTGGGAAGTCGCTGGCGGTATCTGGACTGCGGAACGGGCCCATCGAATGTTCAAAGAAATCGTTAACAATTTTGAAGCGCCGGCATTGGACGAGGCGATCCGCGAAGAGCTTGAAGACTTTGTTGCCCGCCGCAAGGCTGAAGGGGGCGCGCCGACAGATTTCTGACCTAACCGTACCACGGGGATTAGGTCATGAATGTTTAACATTCTCATGATCTCGGCCAGGATATTGGGTGTTTGTTAAGTTTTCTGGAGTCACCTGAAGCAGATATCCAATTCGAGTTGTTTCATGCATGGGCTGATTAACAGGGCGATCCAATCATTCGTTTGTGCCACTTATGGGCGCCAATGCTGGCTGCAGGCGACCCAAGCCGCAGGATTGGATTTCGTCGAATTCGAGGCGATGCTGATCTATGAGGCAGAGGTTTCAGATCGTGTGCTGGACGTGCTTTGTACCGAATTGAACCGTCGAAAATCCGAGTTTCTTGAGGACTTGGGAACCTACCTCGTATCACATGCGAATATGGAGGACCTAAGGCGATTGCTGCGTTTCGGGGGCGTAACGTATGTCGAGTTTCTGCACTCGCTAGATGATTTGTCTGATCGAGTGCGCCTTGCTGTTTCGGATCTCACGCTGCCGGACCTTGAATTGCAGGAACATTCATCAGCGGAATACCAACTATATTGCTCTCCCGGGCTGCCGGGATTTTCCAGTGTTATGACTGGTGTTTTGCGGGCTATGGCGGATGACTACGGCGCACTTGTTGTTCTTTCGAACGAAGAGCGTCGAAATGGGTCAGAGCTCATTTCGATTACACTGATCGAAAGCGCCTTTGCCGAAGGGCGTCATTTTGAGCTTGGGGCGCGGAAATCATGATCGAAACCGAAGATCTGGGTTCCCTTCTCGATACTTTGTGCCCCATGTATGTTCTTATCAATGATGAGGGGCGAATTGTTCAAGTGGGCCCCACAGTGCAGAAACTGCGCCCGGAGCAACCCATGGCAGGGCGGCGTTTTCTTGACGTCTTTGAGTTGCAGCGCCCGCGTTCTGTCACTGAGTTTCCAACGTTGCTTTCGACGCCAGGCGCGCGGTTACGTCTTCGTTTCCAAGATCAACCGCAAACAGCCTTTAAGGGCCTGATCGCGCCACTTTCTGGAAAGGGTGCATCGGTTGTTAACCTGTCATTCGGAATTTCAATATTGGATGCGGTGCGAGACTATGCACTGACAAGCGCAGATTTCTCAGGCACCGACTTGGCGATCGAATTGCTGTATTTGGTCGAAGCTAAATCTGCCGCGATGGAGGCTTCCAGATCATTGAACCTGCGTCTGCAAGGTGCAAAGCTGGCGGCTGAGGAGCAGGCCTATACAGACACGCTGACCGGGCTAAAAAACCGGCGTGCAATGGACCATATACTCGGGCATTTGATATCAACGAAATCGTCATTTGCATTAATGCATCTGGATTTGGATTTTTTCAAATCGGTCAACGATCGTCTGGGCCATGCCGCAGGGGATTTTGTGCTGCAGCAAGCCGCAATGATCATGCTTGATGAAACGCGGAGTGATGATACGGTCGCTCGTGTCGGCGGGGACGAGTTTGTCTTGATTATCAAAGGGGTGACCGACCGGAAAAAACTCGACAGCATTGCCCGGCGCCTGATCGCGCAACTTTGCCAGCCGATGAAATTCGAGGGAGCGGCCTGCAGTGTATCAGCGAGCGTTGGTACTGCTTTGTCGACCCAGTTCGAAATGCCAAAAGCGCAGGATGTACTGCATGCCGCTGACCTAGCGCTATACGCCGCAAAACGAAACGGACGATCTTGCCACCGGTTCTACTGTGAGTTTTCGAATGCACAACAATCCGGATAGAATGCGCTTGCCTAAATGGCGTCCAATATCGCAGCGATATGTTGTTCGACTTGGGGTAGCTCAGAAATGACTGGCATAACTTGGCCGGCGAAGTTTGCGCGGGCCAATTCTTGCGGCACATCTTCGAGCACATGGCCTCCGGTGCAGGCAAAGAAGGGCAGGCAAAGTGCCTTTTCACCACATCCTGATGCTGCCTCGGCAATGCTTGGAGATTGCTCAACAAAGCCGGTTCGGGTGCTTTTGAATGTGACCAATTGGCCCAGCGTATCTGCAAACCCATGGGCCACCGTTGCCGGGTTATTGCTGCGCCCTGAACCATGGGCTGCGATTAACAGATCAGTGTCAGGTGCTGACCATCCTAGATTTTCAAGTTTTTGATGCAGGGCGCTTTTAACTAAAAATGACAACTGCGGGTCGATACCTAGAGGATCCAGAATTCTGACCGACCGAGAACCAAGTCGCTTAGGTAAAGCCTTGGTCACAAACCAACCCTTCGCCATGAACAACGGATAGATCGCTAATTCGCCGTGCAATTCGTCAAGGCACGTCTCAAGCGCGTCAGGTGCAGCCAAAGTGGCGGAATGAACCGAGACCCGATGACACAGTGAATCTATTTGCCTGGCAAAGCGCGCCAGCGCCGCCTCGGCGGGTGCCGGATTTGACGGTTGTCCATGTGCGACGATAACGGCGTGTGGCATGCGGTGCTCCGAGATGGTGCTGCGAAAGATGTCCTGCTTGTTTGCAGAGTCAATGCAGGATTTTTGATCTGGCTATCCAAGTAGGGTCAACCAAAGCCAGACAGTCAGTATGGATGATGCGGTGCCGATCAAAACTGAAGAAGCAGCAACCCGTTTGGCGCGCCCATACATATTTGCAAAGATATAGGCGTTGAAGCCCGGAGCCATCGCAGCGGTAAGAACACCTGAGCGAAACAGATCTTGCGGTAGCGCCAGTGAAGTTCCGAATAGCCATACGAGGCTTGGATGTAGCAACAGCGAGATGCAACAGACGAAGACAATGGCGCGCAAATCGCCTTCGGGTCGGTACTTCACCAACACGCCCCCCAATGCGAACAGTGCGCCGGGTAGGGCTGCGCGTGTGATCAGGTTCAACGCGTCATCAACCACGCCCGGTATTACAAACCCGGTAAGATTGACAACAAAGCCCAATGAGATGCCCAGTATCAACGCATTCTTGAACATTGCGGACAATACGGATTTCACCATCCGCGTCCCACCATGGCCACGGTTTCGAAAGATCTCCATCACGGTGATACCAACGCAATAGCAAAACGGTGAATGGAAGGCGATGATCGCAAAATTTCCCGTCAAGTTGTCCGGTCCGTAGGCACGTTCCGTGATGGGCAGCCCTAAGAGCACCGAATTTGAGAACAAGCAGCAAAAGCCAATCGCGATCGAGTCCTCCCACTCGCGTCCAAATATGAGGCGAGCGCCAACCATTCCGGCGATAAAACAGAGGCCAGCTGCCGAATAGAAACTGGTTAATAGTCTGGGGTCGAAGCTTGCGCTGAGATCGAGATTGGCGATGGCCAGAAACAACAAACAGGGAATGGCGAAGCCCTGCGTGAATTTCATCAACCCGTCGATATGGTCTTCGCGGAAATATCCGAACCGGGTTGCCGTATACCCGGCGCCGATGACCAAAAACACCGGCAGGATGACATCGATCAGGCTTTGGAACATGTCGCTGCCATCGACGGTATCGCGCGCGCGAACAGCGTCTTGCCCTACAGAGGTTGCCGGATCACCATGCCGTCAAAAGCAGGCGTAATATGATCCGGTGTTTCCGCATTAACCGTGGCATAATCCAGATCGATATGCATGTTGGTCAGAACGGCACGTTTTGGTTTCAATTGCTCAATCCAGCCCAGCGTCTTCTCCAGATGGGCATGGGTTGGATGCGGGGATCGGCGTAGGGCATCAATGATCAGGCAGTCGAGGTCTGAAAGCTCAGCCATGCTCTCATCATAAAGTTCTGCAACATCAGGCAGATAAACGAGATTTCCCATCTTGAAGCCAAGGGCATCAATCGACCCATGGTTCACACGGAATGGTCGAAAGGGGATCAGGCCGCCGGGGCCGGAAATCTCAAACGGGCCATTGATTGTCTTTAGGTCCAGGATGGGCGGATAGGGTGAGCCTTCGGGTTGAACAAACGCATAACCAAAGCGACCGAGTAGATCGTTCTGGGTATCGCCGTCCGCCCATACAGGCACGCGGGTTTTCATGTTGAAAACAATCATCCGCAGATCGTCGATGCCATTGGTGTGATCGGCATGGGAATGGGTGTAGATCACGCCATCCAAACGCCCCGTTCCGGTGCCCAGCAATTGGCTGCGCATATCAGGAGACGTATCGATCAATGCCGAGGTTGTACCCTCTGGCCCATCGCGTTCGACCAACAGTGAGCAGCGACGCCGGATGTTTTTGGGGTTCTCCGGATCGCATTCACCCCAATGCCCCCCAAGTCGAGGTACACCGCCGGACGAACCGCAGCCAAGTATTGTAAAGCGCAGCTCGCTCATGCAGCGGCCTTGTAGCAAGCGGCTTTGGTGAACAGCCGGTCAAAATTGGCCTGTGTTTGGGCGGCGAAATCGGCGTACTCCAAACCGAATACTTCGGCCCCTTTGCGCGCTGTATGCGCGGTGTAGGCCGGTTCGTTTCGTTTGCCGCGATAGGGCGGTGGCGCCAGATAGGGCGCGTCGGTTTCAACTAGGATACGATCGATGGGCGCGGCGGCGAAGATATCACGCAGCTCCTGACTTTTGGGGAATGCTGCAATGCCGGACATGGATAGATAGAAGCCAAGATCAAGGGCGGCTCGGGCCAGCTCGGCTGAGGAAGAAAAGCAATGCATGACACAGGAATACGGAGCGTTTCTATGCTCATCTGCCAAGATTCGCGCCATGTCCTCATCCGCGGCACGCGCATGAATGATCAGCGGCAACCCGGTCCGCTGCGCCGCTTCGATATGGATACGCAGCGAACGCTTTTGCACATCCGCCGACTCAGCCGTGTAGTGATAATCAAGCCCGCTTTCCCCAATGCCCACGAATTTCGGATGCTTGGCGAATGCGAGCAGTTCATCGACTGTTGCCATCGGCTCGTCAGCGGCGCTCATCGGGTGGGTGCCTGCGGCATAAAAGACAGGGGCATGAGCCTCAGCGATGGCGCGTACCGTGGGCTCGTTACGCAACCGTGTGCAGATGGTCACCATGCGTGTCACGCCAGCGTCGGCAGCGCGTGAAACGATTTCTTCCAGCTGACCGTCAAAATCCGGGAAATCCAGATGGCAATGGCTGTCGGTAATTTCGGGAGTGGGGCTCATCTGTTGTGACCGGCGGTTTCCTGTATCTTGAACAGCGTATCTAGGACAAGCGAGGCAGGGTCAAGGTTCACCGCCTGCCCATGCCGCGCACGCGCCGTGATGGGGGCGGCGATTTCGGCCCATTGGCGGGCCTTTTGCGGTGAGCTGGAGAGACGCGATAAAGTTTCGGCCTCATTCGGGGCGGCCTCGGGCATCAGTGCGGTGCCGGTCGCACCAGTCAGAGCCAGGCGCGAGAGAGCCACGTCTATCAATGAAAGCAGCAGATCGAACCGTTCGGCCGCCCCCCGCTGCGCAGCCGTTTCGGCCAGTTTCAGAGCGCGCTGGCGGTCAAGCCGGGGCAGGGTTCCCAAAATTGCAATCAGTTCGGCATAAAGTTCCAGCCCGCCGAGGTTTATTAAGCGAACGGCGTCGCCCACTGATCCAGCTGCGAGCGCTGCGAGATGGTCAGTCTGGCTAGGAATTTCCGTATCGGTTTGCGACAGCGCAGCCTGCATGTCGTCAAGCGAGAGAGGGGATAGCCGCAGTGTGCGGCAACGCGACCGGATGGTCGGCAGCAGGCGCGAGGGTTGGTGCGAAATCAGCAGCAGAGTTGTGCGCGCGGGGGGCTCTTCGAGCATTTTCAGCAGCGCGTTTGCGGCGCTGACGTTCATTTCATCCGCCGAATCCACGATGACAACCCGCCGCCCTCCATCAGCAGAGGACAAGCCGAAGAACCGCCCAAGTTTGCGGACGTCATCAACAACGATTTCATTGCGCAGCCGTCCCTGATCGTTGACAGAACGGGTAATTGCGGCAAGGCCGGGTTCGGCCCCGGCAAGAATGCGATGGGCGACCGGGTGTTCCGGGTCGATGTCCAGAGTGTCAGGCGGAGGTGGAGCGCCGAACAGCCCGCCATCATCAGATGGCGGCGTGGCCAGCAAGAACTGCGCGATCCGCCATGCTAGTGTTGCTTTGCCCACTCCACGAGGACCGGTCAGCAACCAACCATGGTGCAATCGATCCGAATTGTACGCGGTCAGAAAGGCCTGTTGTGCTGAGTCCTGCCCGATAAGCCGGGTGGTTTCTCGCGGATGTGGTGCGCCAGAGGCCTGATCCGGAGTTGGGGTGTCGTCGCTCATGTCTGGTCTATCGCAGAGAAGTCATAACAATGTCTGTCACATCCTGCGCGACGCTGTCCATGTCCCTATTGCCGTTCACCACTCGAAAACGATCCTGGAATTCGTCCGCCAGAGCGAGAAAACCTGCACGCATCTGCAGTTGAAGATCGACACCGAAATCTTCGAACCGTTCTTCGGCACCTTGCCGACCCTTAGCGCGTGATAGACCGGTTTCCGGATCCATATCGATCAGTAGTGTTAGGTCAGGCTCGCGCCCGATCATCAAATTGTGCAGCTGATCCACGAGGCTGCGAAGATCGCCACGCGACATCCCCTGATACATGCGAGTGCTGTCGGCAAATCGGTCGCAGATGACCACTTTTCCAGCGGCCAGTGCGGGTTCGATTGTGCGTTCCAGATGGTCACGCCGGGCTGCAGTGAATAGCAGAATTTCCGTTTCGGCCGACCAACGATCCGGGTCGCCCTGCAAAACCAGATTGCGAATTTCTTCGGCGCCGGCAGACCCACCCGGTTCCCGAGTCAGAATGACATCGCGGCCTTCACGTCGCAGGTGATCGGCCAGCAGACGGGCCTGTGTAGACTTGCCTGATCCGTCAATGCCTTCGAAGGTAAGAAACGTGCCGCGCGCCGTCACATTTGCTCCAGCGGATTGTTGATCACGTCTTTTAGAACGATGCCGCCCACTGTCATCATGCGGACGACAAACCCGCCGAGGGGGACATCCCTGTCTGCCACCAACGGGCGGCGGATTTCCGGCAGGCCTTCGGGTTTGATCACCAACTCAGCCAGCTGTTGGCCTTTACTTACCGGCGCATTGATCGGGCCTTCGTAGACGACTTCGGCCTGAATGTCCTTGTTGCCCAGGACTGGAAACAGCAGGGTCAGATCACCTTCGGGCACCAAACCCACAGTTTTTTCCGCACCCATCCAAAGCTTGGCCTGCGCTACCGGTTCTTCCGATTTGGCAACTGTCCTCTCGACAAAATTTCGAAACGACCAGTTAACCACGGCCTCAGCCTCCTCTGCCCGCTTGCCGACGCTGTCGAGCCCGGAGAGCACAAAGACAACCCGGCGATCCCCTTGTTTGGCCGAACCAACCAGACCATATCCTGCTTCTTGCGTGTGACCGGTCTTGAGACCGTCGGCCCCGATATCCAGTTTCAGTAGAGGATTGCGGTTGCGTGCGTTCGACGGGGCACGACCGTCGAATTCGAAAACCTCTTCCGCAAAGAGGGGATAGTATTCAGGGAAATCAGTGATCAATCGATCGGCCAGAACTGCCAGATCATGCACAGACATCATGTGCCCCGCAGCAGGCCAGCCATTAGAATTGGCAAAGTTCGAGTTGTTCATACCCATCTGTTGCCCGCGTTGGGTCATAAAGCGGGCAAACCCGGCTTCGGTCCCGTCGGGGCTCAATGCCTCGGCAATCACGACGCAGGCGTCGTTTCCAGATAGCACAATGATCCCGCGCAGAAGGTCTTCGACCCGCACACGGTCCTGCGTGTTCAGGAACATGGTCGAGCCACCATAGCTCATGGCGTGTTCAGATACCGGCAGAGTTTCGTCCAGCGTAAGGCGACCATCGCGCAGCGCTTCAAACGCAACATAAAGCGTCATGAGTTTCGACATAGAAGCCGGGGGCAGAGGCTGATCAGCGTCTTTCGACAACAGCACAGTGCCGGTTTTCTGATCGATCACATAAGCAGCGCGCGCGGTGGTGTCGAACGCATAGGCCGGCAGCGCCATTAGTGCCAGCCCGATGGCAAGAGAGGTTGATCGTAAAGCGGAAAGCATCATTCGCCTCCTAGTTCAGTCAGTTCTTGGCCGTGAAGGCATCAGTAAACCCAAGGTCTTTGACGTCATTCAACAATGCCCGGCGTTCGCTGCGTGTTGCAACGGGTCCAACCAGAACGCGCCATACTGATTTGTCTTCACCTTTCAGTTCAAACACGTCAGCATTCATCCCATTCCGACGTATCTTTTCCGCTGCGCTCTTGGCATTGGATTCAACGCCAAAAGTTCCAGCCTGAACATACGGCTTGGATAAGCCTCCTGCCGTTGCAGTGCTTGCTGCCACCGGTGCCGCTGCAGCGGTCGGTTCGGATGCTTCAATTGCTGCCGCAGCACCTGCGATCGGGTCCAATGGCGTTTCGGTGATCTCGTTAGGGTTTTTCTTTTGCCACCACTTGCGCTTAGCGGGCTTCTCAGTTGGCGGTGTTATCTCTGGGTCTGACAATGCCGCCGACTGCACCTCGGTCGGGGCGGCATCAGCCTCTGTGACGGCGGCAGCAGCTGCTCCTGCTGCCGCAGCGTTGGCTTCATCCGTTGGTTTTTTCTGCCACCATTTGCGTTTGACTGGTTGCTCAGTCGCTTGTGGATCTGCATCGGCAATCTCGGTGCTTTGCACTTCGGCGGGGGCCGACTCATCGTCCGAAGATGCGACGACGGCGCCAGCGGCTGCCCCAGCAACGACTGCAGCACCAGCATTCGTGTCATTGGTTGGTTTTTTCTGCCACCACTTACGTTTAACGGGCTGTTCGACTGCTTCGCCTTCAGCTGTTTCCGTCGCCGCTTCGGTTCCTTCCGCAACCTCTCCGTCCTCGGTCGCCTCTGTCTCTTCAGGGGCAGGGGGCACCTCAATCGCCTCGCGGCGCAGTGCTACGACTTGAACCTTGGTTGGGGCCCCGGCCAGCATGCCAAGCTGTTCTGCGGCCGAGGAAGAGACCTGTAGCGCAGGTCCAGGTAAAGCCCGTTCGCGGCGGAACAATGCGCCCGTAACTGTCTTGTTGTTGGCTGTGTTCTTGATCCGCACCCGCTCGGGTTGAGTAACATCAGGGTGTGCCACCCAAATTCCACCCAGAGAGGGGCGTCCATCCCAAAGTCCGGCTTCGGTCACCTGAAATACATCGGGTGCCTCAACATCACGCTGGTTCGCAGGAGCCGCATCCGGGAACAACTCGAACCTGTTGGTATTGTCTGCCTCTTCGGTCGCAACTTCCTCTTCCGGGGCCTCTTGCAGGCTGAACCCTTCTTCGCACCCGGCCAATGCGGCCAAACCCACGACCAGAATTGCCAGCCGTTGTGGCCCTAAGCGTGTGCCCGTAGCTCGCTCCATTGTCTCAATCCCTTGCCTGACAAAGCCATATTGGCCGCGCCCCACCGCGTGATTGCTGGTTCTTCTTGCCAGTCTCTAGCGGTCTTGTCCGCGAATAATAACGCGGGCACGGGGCTAAGGAAAGACTGCTGCTGAAGCTTAGGCAAGATTTCCCGCTTTATGGCTTGCCTCTGCCTCAAACACAGCTTAGACCCTGCGGCACGCGGGGAGGTGGCAGAGTGGTCGAATGCGGCGGTCTTGAAAACCGTTGAACGTGAGAGCGTTCCCAGGGTTCGAATCCCTGTCTCCCCGCCACTCATACAAGTCTCACCTCGGTTGTGTTTTCTGATCCGGAATTGTGCCGCAATTCCCGCGCGTTGGCGCATGCGCTTTCAATCAGAGACGAAGCAGACTGTACATTGATAGGACAATTCAGGCGCCAGTCTCAGTGTCGCATTTTAGCGGGGTTGCTTTGGGCCAGATTTCTCTGATACCCGGCAATTTACAGGGAATTTTCACAAACCGGCACTGATTTCCGTCATTTCTCCTGTCAGAACTGCATGTTATACAGAGGTTTATCCTGCAAATTCCCTAAATGGTCTTGTCAGAAGAACTTGAGTTGAGGCGGGTAGGGGTGTTGTGTAGCTTTTGCCCATGACCAATCCTGCCTCTATTAAGTACTTCAAAACCAGCCCCGAGATCATCCGCCTTGCGGTGAGGCTGTACATCCGTTTCCCGCTCTCGCTTCGGAATGTTGAAGATCTGCTGCACGAATGCGGGATCGACGTGAGCCACGAAACTATCCGATATTGGTGGAACAGGTTCTGTCCGATATTTACCTCTGAGATCCGCAGAAAGAGGGTTCAACAACTGCGCGCATCCTCCAAATGGAAGTGGCACGTGGATGAGGTTTTGGTGAAGGTGAATGGCAAGAGGCATTACCTTTCGCGGGCTGTTGATCACGAGGGCGAAGTGTTGGGAGCAGTCGTCACCGAACGTCGAAACAATCAGGCAGCATTAAATTCCTCAAGAAGTTACGCGGTAAAGTGGAAACCGTCGTCACGGATCGCTTCGCCTCATACAGAGCCGCGCTCAGAGAACTGGGTGTACTCGAAAAACAAAGAACGGGCAGGTGGCTCAACAACCGCGTCGAGAATTCGCACCTGCTGTTTCGACGGCGCGAACGCGCGATGCAGCGTTTCAGGCGCATGCGAAGTTTGCAGAAATTCGCCGCCGTCCACTCCTCGGTCTACAACTACTTCAACCAGGAAAGATCGCTAGCCAGCAGAGATACCTTCAAGCTGGCACGCACCGCCGCTCAGGCCGAGTGGCGCGAACTTGGTGCGGCATAAAGGGCAGCTCAACTGGCCTAGCTGAGACTGGTTCGAATTTGTCTGACAGCACCGCCCCATTTAGTCGCTGAATTGATCGAGCACCACGCAGACTAGGGAAAGGCCATCGGCGCCCCTGACATGCATGATCTCTTCCAGATCACGGACATGTCATACCGAACATAGAACAAGACCGCGAACTGGATAGCGTCGTCTATGGGACAAGCAATAAACGAGCGTCATTCTCGGTCAGTGGATCGGGCCTGGTGCATGTCGTCGAGGTCTCGACCCAGCGCCGACCTTCCCCGGCGTCCAGTATCGACGTCATGACATCAACGGCATGTACGGCCAGACCGATATTGCAGCGGTGGGGCCGCCCTTCAGAAATGGCTTGTACCATGTCTGCCAATCCAGCGGTGCGATAGTTTGCCTGCTGCGTGTCTTCGCCGTGGATTTCGTTCGGAACGCCAAATGGATGCTCAGAGCCAGGCAAAGGATGCAGGTCGCCAGCTTGATCGGAAACCAGTACGTCTCCGCCGAAGAAGTTTGGGTCGGGCACCTGCATCGTGCCCTCGGTGCCGTATAGCTCCATATTTGGATGCGTGTGAGCGCGGATGTCCCAACTGGCCCCCAAGGTTACGATTGCGCCATTCTCAAATTCAAGAAGCGCGTGGATATTGGTTGGCGTATTGACCGGGATCTCTTCGCCTTCGCGGGTGCCATTGCCGATTGTACGCGTGGGAAAACTTGCAGCAGTCATGGCGCAGACGGCCTTAACCGGACCGATCAGCTGGATCAAATTGGTGATGTAGTATGGGCCGAGATCAAGGATAGGCCCTGCGCCCGGTTGGAAGAAGAAGTCTGGGTTTGGGTGCCAATGCTCCATGCCGCGTGACATCACGTGGCAGGTTCCGCCTATCACGCGGCCGATCTGGCCGTCATCGATGACCGCGCGTGCTTGCTGGTGCGCACCACCCAGAAACGTGTCCGGTGCCGAGCCCACGCGTAGCCCTTTGCTTTCGGCCAGATCCCGCAGGGCTTTGCCTTGATCCAATGTCAGGACCAGAGGTTTTTCTGAATAGGCGTGTTTTCCGGCCTCGAGAATACGCTTGGTCAGGTCGAAGTGGGCCTCGGGGATGGTCAGATTGACGACAACGTCAATGTCGTTGGCGGACAGCAGGTCATCCACTGTCTTGGCGCGGATATTATACTCGTCGGCGCGGGACTGCGCCGCGCTCATATTGATGTCAGCGACCGCACGGACTTCCAGCCCTTTAAAAAGGGGCGCAAATTTTAGGTACGTAGTAGAGATGCTGCCGCATCCGATGATGCCGACGCCAAGAGTGCTCATGGAATATCCTTAAAGGGCTTGTACGGTTGCCAGCGAACGCGACGCAAAACGGTGGTGGTCGTTGGGGTTGTCGTGTTCAATGACATAACGAGAGACACCGGCGTCCTGCAGCGCGTCGTGGATCGCGGTCCAGTCCATGACCCCATAACCAACATCGGCCCAACCATCTTCGTCAACACAGTCGCCTTGCGGTGCAAGGTCCTTGATATGCGCCGAATGTATCTGATCGCCGTAGGTTCGGATGAGGTGTACCGGGTCCAGCCCGGCGCGTACGACCCAGCCGAGATCAAGCTCGAGCTTCAGATCGGGCGAGGCCCCGGCGATGATGTCCAGCGGTGTTACGCCATCACCCAGATCGACCAGTTCGAAATCGTGATTGTGCCAGCCGAAGATCAGCCCGGCCTTTTGCAGTGGTTTGCCGGCTGCTACCAGACGTTCGGCAAATACTTCCCAACCGGCGCGATCCGTCGGGCGGTTTTCGGCATCTAGAAAGGGTGCGAACACCGCTTCGGCTCCAACAGCCTGGGCGAGATCAATC
Organism: Ruegeria sp. AA3; assembly: GCF_056542905.1. Lineage (NCBI taxonomy): Bacteria > Pseudomonadati > Pseudomonadota > Alphaproteobacteria > Rhodobacterales > Roseobacteraceae > Ruegeria > Ruegeria sp. AA3. Next base: position 143,940 of record NZ_JBQGAQ010000006.1, read on the forward strand.
GCAGCGCCCGGGTCGCGTTCAAGGTCGGCGAGGCCGTAGTGCAATGTGGGCATGCTCAGCCCCGCCGTTGCGAGGTCTTCCGTGAGCGAAGGTGCTTGGGCGAACAGGGCACCATATCCTTCGACCTCGTTAAATCCTGTTGCGTAAAGCATGGCGAGCGTGTCCGGCAGGGGCCAGTTTCGCGAACCGTAAAGCTGATATGAAATAGCAGGCATGATATGTCCTTTCATCTGACGCGGGTTACAGTCGCGTCTCGGTCGCGGCGTCAAACAGCGAAGCGCGTGAAGTATCGAAACCAATTCGCAGGCGATCGCCTTCGGCCACGCGGCTAAGCCCATCCATGCGGAAACGTAGATTGTGTGACCCAAGGGTGGAGTGAACCAGGGTATCCGAACCCAGTTTCTCGACGATCTGAACTTCGACCTCTGCCTGTGCTGCAGCAGTCTCAACCGCGTCGCCGGTCAGAACATGTTCGGGGCGAATACCGATGACAACGGGTCCGGCGTGGTGGTCTGTTCTTTCGAATTCGTAGCCGTCCAGCGGCAGCGACAGGTCGTGTCCGGCGAAATGGCCATTGTCGATGCGGCCTTCGATCATGTTCATTGCCGGGCTGCCGATGAAACCTGCGACATAGATGTTTTGTGGCCGGTTGTAGATTTCGTCCGGGCTGCCCAATTGCATGATTTTGCCCCCTTTCATGATGGCAATCCGGTCCGCAAGTGTCATCGCTTCGACCTGATCATGCGTCACATAGATCATGGTGTTCTTGAGCTGCTGATGCAGACGTTTGAGTTCAACTCGCAGATCGGTGCGCAGCTTGGCGTCAAGGTTCGAGAGCGGCTCGTCAAACAGGAACACATCGACATCACGTACCAGTGCCCGGCCGATGGCGACGCGCTGGCGCTGACCGCCGGACAATGCGCCCGGCTTGCGTTTGAGCAAAGGTTCGATCTGCAATATCTCGGCGGCCCGCGCCACGCGCTTGGCGATCTCATCTCTGGCAACGCGCGCGTTCTTGAGGCCGAAGGACAGGTTTCCTTCGACAGTCATCTGCGGGTACAGCGCATAAGACTGAAACACCATGCCGATGCCACGGTCTGATGGCTCCTTCCAGGTTACGTTCTGACCTTTGATGAAAATCTGCCCGTCGGTCACGTCTAGCAGCCCGGCGATACAGTTCAACAGGGTGGATTTGCCACAACCGGACGACCCCAGCAGCACAAGAAACTCGCCTTCATGGATGTCGATGTTCAGCTCTTGCAGAACTTTGACTTCGCCAAAGTGCAGGTCCAGATCGCGGACTTCGACGGAATGGGAATGAATGTTCATAGGGTCAACCTTTCACGGCGCCGGCGGCGATGCCGCGTACGAAGAGTTTGCCGGAGACAAAGTAGATGACGAGAGGGACAAGGCCGGTCAGTAACGTCGCGGCCATGTTGACGTTGTATTCCTTGATGCCCTGGACCGAGTTCACGATGTTGTTCAGCTGCACCGTCATGGGGTAAGTTTCGGGCTTTGTATAAATCACGCCGAACAAGAAGTCGTTCCAGATGCCGGTGACCTGCAGGATCATCGCGACCACGAAAATCGGGATCGACATGGGCAGCATCACCCGGAAATAGACGCCCCAGAACCCAGCACCGTCGACGCGGGCGGCCTTGAACAGCTCTTCCGGCAGCGAGGTGAAGTAGTTTCGGAACAGCAAGGTCAGGATCGGCATCCCAAACACCGTGTGCACCAGAACCAGCCCCCAGAGCGAGCCCATCAACCCGATCTCCCGCAGGATGATCACGATGGGATAGAGCATGGTCTGGTAGGGGATGAAGGCCCCGATGATCAGGATGGTAAAGAACACTTCGGACCCTTTGAACCGCCAGTTGGCAAGCGCGTAGCCGTTCACGCTTGCAATCGAAATAGACAGGATAAGCGATGGGATCAGGATCTTCACCGAATTTCCGAACCCACGGCTCAGGCCATCGCAGTTGATGCCCGTGCAGGCCTCTGCCCAGGCCTTTACCCAAGGTTCAATGGTGATTTCGACAGGTGGCGCAAAGATATTGCCCAACCGGATTTCGGGCATCCCCTTCAGCGAGGTTACGATCATGACATAGAGCGGCAGCAGGTAGTAGATCGAAACCAACAGCAACGTCCCATAGAGGAATATGTTGCGGCGCGAGAGACGCGATTTCGGCTTGCTTCCGCGTGGGCCCTCGAGAATCCGTCCAGCGGTTTGGGATGTCGCATCAACCACGTTTCTTTCCTCCGAATTCCAGATAAGCCCACGGGACCAACACGATGATGACCGACAGCAACATCATGGTTGAGGCAGCAAAGCCCTGCGCAAGGTTCTGCGCTTCGAACATGTAGTTGATGACGTATTTGGCCGGGACTTCGGATGCGATGCCTGGGCCGCCATTGGTCTGCGCGACCACAAGATCGTAAAGCTTGATGATGCCGCTGGCGATGATGACCAAGGCGGTCACGAAAACAGGGCGCATCATTGGGATGATCACGCGGACATAGGTTTTGGTGATGCCGATGCCATCGACACGTGCGGCTTTCCAAATGTCTTCATCTATTCCGCGCAGGCCGGCCAGCATAATGACCATTACAAAGCCGGTGCCCTGCCAGAGGCCTGCGATCAGGATGCCGAAGATAACGATATCCGGATCGTTGAGCGGGTCGAAAGTAAAGCTCTCCCAACCCATGTTGCGCACAACGCCCTGAATGCCGAAATCGGGGTTCAGGATCCATTGCCAGGCCAGACCGGTAACGATGAAGGACAGGGCGAAGGGATATAGAAAGATGGTGCGAAACGCGCCCTCGAACCGGATCCTGCGATCCAGAAGGGCCGCGAGGGTAAAACCCAAGACCATGGTCAGAACCAGCGAACACACACCATAGATCAACAGGTTTTCGACCGAAATGATCCAGCGATTGCTGTTCCAAAGCCGTTCATATTGGTCCAGTCCAACAAAGTCCCACTTTGGCAGCAGGCGAGACTTGGTGAAGGAATGTGCGACTGTCCACGCCGTGCCGCCAACGAACACCACCAGCGCCGTGAGGATCATCGGGATCGAGGCGAATTTGGCGCTCAGGTTGCGAAACAGTTGTTTTGGACGGCGTACCGGGTTGTCGGATACGCGTGCGGTATCTGCAAGTGTCATAGGAAACCCCGTTAAGGGTCGGGGCGCGGGGGGAGAGGCGCGCCCCGACATGTCGGGCTCAGTCGGCAGACGCGATAATCGACGCGTACCGGGCCTGTGCATCTTCGGCGGTCATGTCCGAAGCCCAGAACTCGGCCATCAGATCCTTGATCTGAGTTTGAGTGTCTGCGGACAGAGTTTGGTCCGCATTGGGCAACACGCCGCCCGCTGCAAGGATCGCAAGACCCTTCTGCATACAGTCATTTGCCGTCGACAGATCAATGTCACCCCGGACGGGCAGCGAACCTTTTGCCAGATTAAAGGCGACCTGCGCCTCCTTCGAGATCAGGATCGAGGCCATCTCAAGCTGTGCGGCCTTGACATCAGGGTCGTCGACGACGGGGAAATAGAACGCGTCACCACCGGTGTCGATGACCTGGTTTAAGCCTAGACCTGGCAGGCAGGTGTAGTCTTCGCCTGCCACTTGACCAGCTACGGCAAACTCACCCTGAGCCCAGTCGCCCATGATCTGTCCACCCGCTTTGCCGGTGATCACCATGTTGGTAGCAAGATTCCAGTCCTGCACGTTGCTGTTGCGCGCCAGTTCGCGGGCATCAGCCGAAGCCTGGAACACCTTGGCGTATTCCGGTCCGCCGGCTACGTCGGCATCCTTTTCGACGACAACTTTGCTCCAGGTGTCGATCCCGACCACACTGATTGACAATGCGCCGAACGCGATCGCCTGCTGCCAGCCTTGCTGACCCTGTGCCATCGGCACCAATCCGGCTTCTTCCAGCTTGGGTGCGGCGGCGACGAATTCGAACCAGTCCTTTGGCACGTCAATACCGGCCTTTTCAAAGGCGTCGTGGCTGAGCCACAGCCATTGGGTCGAGTGAATGTTTACCGGAACGCAGTAAATACGCCCCTCGTAGGTGCAGCCCTCTAGCAGGGACGAAGGATAAACGAAGTCTTTCCAACCTTCGGCCTCGGCCAGATCGGTAAGGTCCGTCATCAGGCCTGCTTCGATCAGTTCTTCCGCCTGACGGCCATGGTTCAGCTGCGTCGCTGCCATTGGATCACCGCCCAGGATGCGACTGATGATGATTGGACGCGCCGTGCCGCCTGATCCGGCGATCGCGCCGTCCACCCAGTTATGCGCCGTCTTTTCGTTTACGGCCTTGGCGAATTCCGAAACTGCAACCGCTTCACCTCCGGATGTCCACCAATGGGTGACTTCAAGATCGGCTGCGCCAACAGCGCTAGCGCTAACAAATGCTGCAGTGGTTGCCAGTGCGGCTTTGATCTTCATAGCATTTTCCTCCCAGCTAAATCGTTGTAGATTTTCCTATAACGTTTTAGATTGTACTTGCAACAGTTTTCTTTCTGGATAGATTTGACGTCATCAGATGCCGCCCTGCAGTTCTGATCGGCCTCAGCAAAGCGAAGGTGAAAACGATGAAAAATAAAAGCCATGCGCCCAGATCAAGCTCTCGAAAGCCGACCCTGAAGACCATTTCGGAAGTGAGTGGAATGGCGGTTCCCACCGTTTCGCGCGCGTTGGCGGATGCGCCTGATATCCGCGAATCAACCAAGAAAAAGATCCGGCAGATCGCCAAAGACCTCGGTTATGTCCCGAACCGCGCTGGCGTTGGTCTGAGGACCGGACGCACCAATGTGATCTCACTGGTGATGTCGACTGAACGTGAAATGATGAATGTCACGGCGCGCCTGTTATCGTCGATCGGGGTTTCCCTTCGCGAGACCCCTTATCATCTGAACGTGATTCCGATCCTGCCCGATGATGATCCAATGGAGTCGGTGCGTTACATCGTCGAAAATCAGACTGCAGATGGAATCATCTTCAACCAGGTCCGGACCGAGGACCCGCGCGCCAGATACCTTATGGACCGCAAGTTTCCCTTTGCCACCCATGGTCGTACCAAATGGGCCGGACAGCACGCCTATTACGATTTCGACAATTTCACATATGCACGGCTGGGGGTTGATGAACTTGTTCGCAAGGGACGTCGGAATCTTGTGTTGGTCGCCCCTCCGCTTGACCAGAACTATGCAATGGAAATGGTGAACGGGTCAAAGGCGGCTGCTGAAAAGCAAGGTGTGAATCTGCATGTTGCACAACAGGTGCACAGCGATGCCACCACATTCGAAACCCGTGAATGGGCGACGCGAAAGATGGCTGCAGACCCCAAGATAGACGGGTTCATATGCGCCTCAACCAACGCGACCATGGCGGTTGTGGCTGGAATGGAAAGCCTGGATTTCCGGGTTGGGCGCGATTTCGACATCGTGTCGAAAGAGGCCATTCCAATGCTGCAATTTGTGCGCCCCGAGATCATTGTGGTGCACGAGAACGTGGATACGACCGGAGCATTTCTCGCCAAGGCCACAATTCAGGCGATCCAGAACCCCGATATTTCACCCATGCAATGTCTGGAAGTGCCCGACCGTAGCGCCCTTCACAGCCTTTAACGTCTGAACATCAAGGAGACCGAATTGAGCACTCAGATCAAAGGGCCAGCTCTGTTTCTGGCGCAATTCGCGGTGGATGACGCGCCGTTCAACTCACTTTCTGAAATCGCAGCCTGGGCCGCCGGGCTTGGGTACAAAGGGGTTCAGATACCGACCTTTGACGCGCGTCTTTTTGATTTGGATAAGGCCGCTGACAGTCAGACCTATTGCGATGAAGTCAAAGGTATTTGTACGGATGCAGGGGTCGAGATCACAGAACTGTCGACCCACCTGCAAGGCCAATTGGTCGCGGTAAACCCGGCCTATGACGCAGCATTTGATGCCTTTGCGCCGGAAGACTGCCGCGGTAACCCGGCCAAGCGTCAGGCATGGGCAGTGGATCAGATGAAGAAAGCCGCGATCGCTAGCGAACGGCTGGGCCTGAAACACACGGTCAGTTTCACCGGCTCTCTGGCGTTCCCGTTTCTTTACCCGTGGCCACAGCGGCCCGACGGGCTGATCGAGGAAGCCTTTGCCGAACTTGGTCGCCGGTGGACATCTATCCTGAACCACTATGCCGATCACGGCCAGGATATCGGTTTCGAAATCCATCCGGGTGAGGATGTGTTTGACGGTGCAACGTTTGAGATGTTTGTCGATGCCTGCGGTGGGCACGAGGCGGCGATGATCAACTACGATCCCAGCCACTTCCTGTTGCAGCAGTTGGATTATCTTGCGTTCATCGATCTCTACCATGACCGCATCAACGCATTTCATGTCAAAGACGCCGAGTTCAATCCGGACGGGCGGCAAGGTGTGTATTCTGGCTATCAGGGATGGGTAACCCGCGCGGGCCGGTTCCGGTCGCTTGGCGATGGCCAGGTGGATTTTGCCGGGATCTTTTCAAAACTGACCCAATACGGCTTTGACAGCTGGGCGGTTCTGGAATGGGAATGCTGCATCAAATCCCCCGAACAAGGCGCGGCCGAAGGCGCGCCATTCATTAAAAAACACCTGATCGAGGTCACACAGAAAGCTTTCGACGACTTCGCCGGTGGCGAGCGGGATGAGGCAATGATCAAGGGGATGCTGGGCCTATGACACGTTTGAAACTGGGCATGGTTGGCGGCGGGCAGGGGGCTTTTATCGGCGCCGTGCACCGGATTGCGTCCCGTATCGACGGGCGGTTTGAACTGGTTGCCGGGGCGCTGTCCTCGGATCCAGATCGGGCGGCGGCCAGTGCAGCGGAACTTGGAATCGCGCCGAACCGGTCATATGCCTCTTACGAGGATATGGCAAAGGCCGAGGCGGTGCGCCCAGATGGTATCGACGCGGTTGCCATCGTGACCCCCAACCACATGCATGCTGGTCCCAGCGCAGCGTTCCTTAATGCGGGTATCCACGTGATTTGCGACAAACCTCTTGCTGCCAGCAGAGAGGAAGCTGATGCGATCAAGGCTGCCGTCGAAACCAGCAAAGCCCGGTTCTTTCTGACCCACAACTACACGGGTTACCCGTTGATCCGGCAGGCCCGCGCCTTGGTTGAGCGCGGTGATCTGGGACAAATCAGGTTGGTACAGGCGGAATATGCGCAAGACTGGTTGACCGAACCGCTGGAACAGGACGGACACAAGCAGGCCGGTTGGCGCACCGATCCAACGAAGTCCGGCGCCGGTGCTATCGGCGACATCGGCACCCATGCGTTCAATCTGGCCAATTTTGTTGCCGGACAAAAGGTTCAGGCGCTGTCTGCGGATCTGCAAAGCTTTGGCGCTGGCCGAAAGGTGGACGACAACGCACATATCCTGCTGCGATACGAAGGCGGCGCGCGGGGAATGCTTTGGGCCAGTCAGGTGGCGGTGGGCTGCGAAAACGGTCTGCGCCTGCGCATCTATGGCGACAAAGGTGGGCTCGAGTGGGCACAGGAGAACCCCAACCACATGAGCTACACGCGCTTTGGCGAACCGAAACAGATTCTGACCCGGGGTGGGGCCGGAACGGGCCCGGATTGGACGCGCATCCCGCCAGGACATCCCGAAGGGTATTTGGAAGGTTTTGCAACGCTCTACAATGACATCGCCGATGTGATTTCCTCGGGCACCGATAATGCGCTGATCCCGAATTTGCAGGACGGTCTGGACGGGATGTGGTTTATAGCGGCGGCCCAATCTTCGTCCGCCAAAGACGGCGCATGGGTGGGGCGGTGACATGACCAAGCTGCGCTCGCGTGAGTGGTTCAACAATCCCGATGATCCCGAGATGACGGCTCTTTATCTGGAACGATACCTGAATTACGGGCTGACACTGGAAGAATTGAGGTCAGACCGGCCGATCATCGCGATCGCCCAGACCGGCAGCGACATTTCGCCCTGCAACCGTCATCATCTTGAGCTCGCGCAGCGCACGCGCGAGGCCATTCGAACCGCTGGCGGTATTGCGCTGGAAGTCCCGGTGCATCCGATTCAGGAGACTGGAAAACGCCCAACCGCCATGCTGGACAGGAACTTGGCCTATCTGGGCCTAGTGGAAACACTGTTTGGCTATCCTATTGATGGGGTTGTGCTAACTATTGGATGCGACAAGACAACGCCTGCGCTGTTAATGGCTGCGGCGACCGTGAACGTTCCTGCGATTGCGCTGTCAGTCGGGCCAATGCTAAATGGGTGGTACAAGGGTGAACGGGCCGGGTCGGGAAGTGTTATCTGGCAGGCGCGGCAACAACTGGCGGCTGGTGAAATCGACGCAGAAGAGTTTCTTGAGCTTGCCGCCTCATCCGCCCCTTCAGTTGGCTATTGCAATACAATGGGAACCGCATCCACCATGAACTCGCTCGCCGAGGTGCTGGGTATGCAACTTCCGGGTTCTGCCGCCATTCCCGCGCCGTATCGGGAACGTGGGCAAATGGCCTACTATACCGGTTTGCGCATTGTCGAAATGGTGCGAGAGGATTTGCGTCCGAGCAAGATCATGACCCGCGAAGCGTTCGAGAATGCCATCGTCATCAACTCTGCGCTGGGGGGATCGACCAACGCGCCGATTCACCTGAACGCAATTGCCCGCCATCTGGGTATCGAGTTGACCGATGATGATTGGGAAAGTCTGGGTCACGCCATTCCGCTGTTGGCAAATGTTCAGCCCTCAGGCCAGTATTTGGGTGAGGACTTTTTCCGCGCTGGTGGTGTGCCTGCTGTTGTCGCTGAGCTAATGCGCGCAGGATTGCTGCCGCATCCGGATGTGATCTGCGCCAACGGTAAGACGATCGCCCAAAACAACTCGGGGATTGAGGCCGCAGACCCCGATGTCATTCGCTCGGTGGAAAATCCTCTTTTGCAGGATGCCGGTTTTCTCAATCTGAAGGGCAATCTGTTTGACAGCGCCATTATGAAAACCTCGGTCATAGGTGATGCCTTTCGCCGGCGCTATCTTTGTAATCCAAACGATCCGAACGCGTTTGAAGGGCGCGCCATTGTATTTGACGGGCCAGAGGTATTTCACAAAACCATTGATGATCCGAAACTTGAAATCGATGAAAATTGCATTCTGGTGATACGGGGTGCAGGGCCTATTGGATATCCGGGTGGTGCTGAAGTGGTAAACATGCGACCGCCGTCCTACCTCATCAAACAAGGCGTTCACGCCCTTCCCTGTATCGGAGACGGGCGGCAATCGGGAACATCCGGTTCCGCTTCAATCCTGAACGCGTCGCCCGAGGCAGCCGATGGCGGTGGTCTCGCAATATTGCAGACTGGAGATCGTGTGCGGGTAGATCTGAACAAGCGGACGGTCAATGTATTGATCGCCGATGAAGAATTGGCTGACCGACGAAGGACGCTGGAAAACGCGGGAGGCTTCAAGGCCCCAGCAAGCCAAACCCCATGGCAGCAAATGTTCCGAGACTCTGTCCGACCCTTTTCGGAAGGCATGGTACTAGGTCAAGCACCTAAATTTCAGGACATCGAACGAAAGTTCGCCCTCAGACACAATCACTGATGCAAAGCAATGTTCCGGTAAGGAGTACGGCCGATGAAATCTTTGAAAGTAGCCTGCATCGGTGAAGTCATGATGGAACTGATTGCCACTACCATTCCCGGTACAGCCAGAATCGGAGTTGCGGGTGACGTGCTAAACACAGCGATCTATTTACGCCGCACCTTGCCTGCCAAACACAGTGTCAGTCTTGTCAGTCTGCTGGGAAGCGACCACTTCTCTGACGAAATCTCTCGATTTGTTCAGGCGGAGGGTATTGGCGTCAACGATTTAGGAAGGATCGAAGATCGATTGCCCGGCGCCTATGCTATCTCAACAGATGCATCCGGAGAGCGCAGTTTCCATTACTGGCGCAATCAATCCGCAGCGCGTCTGCTCTTTCAGCAGAATGAACGTCATCCATTTCAGTCCCTTGAAAAATATGACGTTATCTACGCCTCGGCAATCACACTTGCGATCCTCGATGAGAATATCCGCCACGCCTTTCTCGATTGGTTGCCGACCTATCGCACAATGGGTGGAAAGTTTGTTTTCGACAGCAACTATCGCCCGTCTTTGTGGCCATCTAGGTGTGTTGCGCTGACCGCGGTCGAAGCCGCTTGGCGACAATGTGACATTGCCTTACCGTCGTTGGACGATGAGTTGACCCTGTTTGACGAGATGACGGAACATCAAGTTGTCAAACGTTTCCAGACATATGGTATCGGAAATGGGGCTCTGAAACGTGGTCATCGAGGTCCGCGATGCTTGAAAGGCCCGCAACCAGATACGCAGTTTCGAGCGGTGGACAAAGTGGTTGACACAACTTCGGCGGGAGATGGTTTTAATGGTGGTTTTCTGGGCCGTATTCTGCAGACCGGGGATACTAGCGTAGCCATGAAGTACGGGCATTCTCTCGCATCGCAGATCGTGATGCATTCGGGGGCGATTATTCCAAAAGAATCTCAACCGGCTTGAGTTCTCACCTAGAGGTTAAAAAGGCTGTGTCCCTGCAGAACATCAATTGACGGCAATGTCTTGTCAGAAGAACTTGGCTTGAGCGGGGTAGGGGTGCTGCGTAGCATTTGCCCATGACCAATTCTGCCTCTTTCAAGTATTTCAAAAACAGCCCCGAGATCATCCGCCTTGCAGTGATGCTGTACATCCGTTTCCCGCTCTAGCTCCGGAATGTCGAAGATCTGCTGCACGAGCGAGGCATCGACGTGAGCCACGAAACTGTCCGGTATCGGTGGAACCGGTTCGGCCCGATGTTTGCCTCTGAGATCCGAAGAAAGAGGGTTCGACAACTGCGCGCATTCTCCAAATGGAAGTGGCATGTGGATGAGGTTTTCGTGAAGGTGAATGGCAAGCGGCATTATCTTTGGCAGGCCGTTGATCACGAAGGCGAGATGCTGGAAGCCGTTGTTACCAAACGCTGAAACAAAGCTGTAGCACTTAAACTCCTCAAGAAATTGATGAAGCAATACGATAAAGCGGAAAACGTCGTCACGGACCGCTTCACCTCATACACAGTCGCGCTCAGAGAGCTGGGCACCAATGAAAAACAGCAGACCGGCTGGTGACTCAATAACCGCGTCTAGAATTCGCACCTGCCGTTTCAACGACGCGAACGTGCGATGCAACGTTTCAGGCGTATGCGAAGTTTGCAGAAATTCGCCGCCGTCTATTCCACCGTCTACAACCACTTCAACCAGGAAAGATCGCTAGCCAGCCGAGACACCTTCAAGCTGACCCGCGCCGCCGCTCTCGCCGAGTGGGGCGGTCTTTGTGCCGAATAAAGGACAGCTCTACTGGCCTAGCTGAGACTGGTTCGAATTCGTCTAACAGCACCGCCCGATCAGCATGTCGGACTTTTTCTCGTCCGAGATCGAAAGTGAGCAGACAGCGTTCTACGCTGCTGAAGAACTGACCAAGAACGGCAAGGGCGGGCTGTCGCTGTGGCAGGTGGGATCAAACCTGCATGCGCGCGCGATGATGATCTTGCAGGAGACCTATGATTTTGGCGCCGACACAGGGCGGGCGATGTATGGCCACGAGGTGGAAGAGGGCGGCGTCGTGATCTCGGGCCGGGTCGAGATCACGGTGGGCGATCAACGCAAGGATCTGGGGCCGGTCGATGCCTATTACTTCAACAGTCGCACGCCGCAACGGTTCCGGCAGGTCGGCCCCGTAGTCTGCCGGATCATCAGCGCCTGCACACCGCCAACTTTCTGAGCATTTGGAGTGAAAAATAAGCACTATGCATCATAGTGTTGCAGGCCTCGCCGGAATGAGCCACAGTATGATGCATAGTGCGGGAAATTCCTGCATGTCACTTAGGGCGACCGTCGCCCAATTCGGAGAGGACCGGAATGATGAAGAAGCCTGCCACTCTGCCCCGTGGCTATCGTACCTGCACCGCGTCGCTTGCCGTTGGTGACGTACCCGCAGCGCTGCAGTTCTACGAAAGCGCCTTTGGTGCGAAGGTTCAGGCCTGTGACGTGGAAGAGGCTCCGAGATTTGCCACCATCAAGATCGGCAATTCGATGCTGTTTGTCACCGCCGGTTGGGGTGCGCATGGTCCCGCCGTTTCGGGCACGGTCACACCGGTTGGACATCACATGTATGTCGAAGACACTGACGCGACCCTCGCGACCGCGCTGGAAAATGGCGCCCGCCTGATTGCCGAGGCGACCGATACCTATTGGGGTGAACGCTGCTCTACAATCGCCGATCCCTTCGGCCATGTCTGGACGCTTGCGACCCGTATCGAAAACCTCAAGCCGGCGGAGATCAGTGAACGGCGCAAGGCGCTGCTCGACGCCGTACAGACCGAGGCTGCATGAGCGTCGCACCGTTCCCAACATTCACGATCCGTCAAAACGATCTGGCGATTCTTGCTGCTGAAAACCGCATCGGAGACTACCCTGTCGCAGTGCGCACGGCGCGCGAGGTGGTCAGCGGCGGCTTTGCCAATCACTCGACGCATCCCAACACCTGGACGGTGTATTTTCTGGTCGATGGCCAATGGGCGTTGGTCGAATCCACCCGCGGTCTGCGGCGGGAATGGTCCAGCCTGGACCGCCTTGAAAAATGGCTGCGCAGTTGTGGCTTTCGGTTCTTCTGGGTCCGCAACGATATCGATTTTGTGGAAACACTAACAGAGGATGCAGCCGAGGAAGAGGCTCTATGACGCCGGAATCTTCCAAAACAATTGGCCTGAGGACAGCAGGCTTGCGTGAATACACGATTTTGTGTTCCGATGAAGAGCGCCGGATCATAGCGGCGGTCGCAATCGGCGAGAAAATGAGAAGAAACGAAATATGACCCCCTTTGCGATAACCGGAATCCAGATGCATGTCGGCGCGCTGCAGTCGAATGTCGACGCTATGTTGCATCGGATCGACATCATGATGGCTCGGTTCCCCTGGACCCAGATGGCTTTGTTCAGCGAGCTGGCGCCTCATGGTCCGCTCGACCGGTTTGCCCAACCCTTCCCCAATGACGACCTGTCGCGCTTTCAGGACGCGGCGCGGCGTTACGGGATCTGGCTGATCCCTGGCTCGATGTTCGAGAAACGCGAGGATGGGCGGATTTATAACACTTCCGTGGTGATCAACCCGGATGGTGAGATCGTTTCTAAATACTCCAAGATGTTCCCGTTCAAGCCTTATGAACAAAACATCGCCTCAGGCACCGAGTTCTGCATATTCGACGTGCCGGAAGTGGGCCGGTTTGGCCTGTCGATCTGCTATGATATCTGGTTTCCCGAAACAACTCGGCACCTGACTTCTCAGGGGGTTGAGGTTCTTTTGCATCCGGTCCTGACCGGCACAACCGACCGCGAGGCCGAGCTGTCTATCGCCAAGGCGACCGCCGCGCAGTTCCAATGCTATGTGTTCGATGTGAACGGGCTGGCCGCTGGGGGCGTTGGCCGCTCGCTGGTCGTCGACCCATCGGCCACTGTGCTGCACCAATCGGCAGGGCAAGAGGACATCTTCCCCATCGAGATCGATCTGGATCAGGTCCGTCGCCAACGTGAAGTTGGACTGAAAGGTCTGGGGCAGGTTCTCAAGAGTTTCCGTGACCGCGAGGCGGACTTCCCGGTTTATGACCGTACCAGCGGGGCGGATGCTTATCTGCATACGCTGGGCCCACTGCGTATTCCGCAAAAAGGCGACGTTGCAGGTGTCGCTGCATCCGACCCCAGAACGGCGCTGGGATATAACGAAGACGCCGCGACCAAGCCCGACAATCTGTATCTCTACAAAGGGCGCTCCGGCACAGACTGATACCAGCCCAACTTTTCGGTATCGGCAGAAAGGAAAAATTTCATGCACGGCATTTCCGATAGCGAAAAGCTCCACACTATCTCGGACTACTACAGCGCCTCACAGCTGAGAGCAGACCGATGGAGCGCGCTGCGGGAAACGGCCGAATCTCTGGATCAGGGCGGTAGCGAAAAAGATCGGGACCGGGCACGGCAATTGTTGCAGGCGCTGGCCCCGATCGAAGTGTATTTTGCGTTTCCGGGCGGTTCTGCATTCGATTATCTGCGCCGGTTGTTGGATCATGGCAACTTTGGCGATTTTTCAACCGCCGTGCGCCGGGTGTCGCGTGCGCTTACATCGGGGGCGTATCGTCGCCGCTCGATCCCCCTGATCGCGGATGAAACCGAAGGCGATGAGTTCGAGGACGAAGCGGCCCAAAGCCACGAAGCCCGTGCACTGGGTCGGCCTTACTTCGAAGTGATGATCGTCGATAATGTCAACGAGCATCAAGAACGGTTCCTGCAATCCAGCCTGCAACGGATGCGCCGCAGCGAAGACCAGTTCATATATGAAACCGTCGTGGTTCCTAGTGTCGAGGACGCGTTGATCGGGGTTCTGTTCAACCAGAACGTTCAGGCTGTGATCGTCCGCCCGGGCCTGAGCCTGAAATCCAAGAACGAAACCAATGTTTTGGGCCGCTATATCAGCCTCTATGGCGAGGGCGCCGATCTAGATGCGCTGTCGCCCTCGGAATACGGACCAGAAACCTGCCGCCGGATCGGCATGCTTCGTCCCGAGTTGGATGCCTATTTGATCACCGACCGCTCGGCGGAAGATATCGCCGGTCTTGATCTCGGCCTGTGCCGGCGGGTGTTCTACAATCAGGAAGACTTTCTGGAACTGCACCTGAACATTCTGCGGGGGGTGCAAAGAAGGTACAAGACGCCGTTCTTCACAGCGCTCAAGGAATACTCCAAACAGCCCACAGGCGTGTTTCACGCAATGCCAATTAGCCGGGGTAAATCCATCAGCCGCAGCCATTGGATTCAGGACATGGGGGCGTTCTACGGATCGAACATCTTCATGGCTGAAACTTCTGCCACCTCGGGTGGGCTGGATTCGCTGCTGGAACCCAAAGGTCCGATAAAGGAGGCGCAAGAAGCCGCCGCTCGCGCATTTGGATCTAAACAGACCTTCTTTGCCACCAACGGAACATCGACCTGCAACAAGATCGTGGTGCAGGCGCTAGTCCGGCCCGGTGACATCGTGCTGGTCGACCGTGACTGCCATAAATCACACCATTACGGTATGGTGCTGGCGGGGGCGAGCGTGGTCTACATGGACAGCTATCCGCTGCACGATTACTCGATGTACGGTGCGGTACCGATCCGTGAAATCAAACATAAACTGCTGGCCCTGCGCGCTGAAGGCAAACTGGACCGGGTGCGCATGGTGCTGCTGACCAACTGCACCTTTGACGGCATCGTCTATAACGTCCAGCGGGTGATGCAGGAATGTCTGGCGATCAAGAAAGACCTTGTGTTCCTGTGGGATGAGGCGTGGTTTGGTTACGCCCGCTTTGCGCCCAATACCCGCGTACGCACCGCGATGCGTTCGGCCAATATTCTGCGAGAAGAGTTCCGCACCACCGAACACGCCGAGGCCTATGCGGCACAGCAAAAGGAACTGGAGGGCAAGGGAGATGACGCGTGGCTCGATACGCGCCTGATCGCACCACCGGACGCACGGGTGCGGGTCTATGCCACGCAATCAACGCATAAAACGCTGACCGCGCTACGGCAGGGCTCGATGATCCACGTCAACGACCAGCAGTTCAAAGGTGCTGTCGAAGAAGCCTTTCATGAAGCTTATATGACCCACACCTCGACCTCGCCCAACTACCAGATCATTGCATCGCTGGACGTGGGCCGCAGGCAGGTCGAGATCGAAGGGTATGAGTTCGTCCAGCGACAGGTCGAAAGCGCCATGGCAATCCGCCGGGCGGTTACAACGCATCCATTGCTCAAGAAATACTTCCGGCTGGTCACCGCAGGCGACATGATCCCCGAACAGTACCGCGAAAGCGGCATGACCAGCTATTTCGATCCCGATCAGGGCTGGGCCGATGTCTGGGATTGCTGGGCTAAGGATGAATTCGTTCTCGATGCGACGCGGATCACCCTGCATGTGGGCGCGACCGGCTGGGATGGCGATACGTTCAAGACCAAGATCCTGATGGATAAATACGGCATCCAGATCAACAAGACATCGCGTAATACCGTGCTGTTCATGACCAACATAGGCACCACGCGCAGTTCCGTCGCCTATCTGATCGAAGTGCTGGTCGAGATCGCCAAGGAACTCGACGATCTGATGGACGATGCGTCCAAGATGGAAAAACGGGCCTTTGAGAAGCGCGTCAGGAACCTGAGCGAACACGTCCCGCCGCTGCCCGATTTCAGCCGGTTCCACGATGCGTTCCGCTGTGAAAAAGGCACTGAGGCAGGCGACATCCGCACAGCGTTTTTCTTGTCTTATGACGAAGACAACTGCGACTATGTCGAGCCCGACAAAGACATGCTGAACCGGCTTGAAACAGGGGAAGAGATGGTCTCGGCCACATTTGTGATCCCTTATCCGCCGGGCTTTCCCATTCTTGTGCCGGGGCAGGTGATCAGTCCTGAAATCCTTAAATTCATGCAGGAACTGGACGTCTCGGAAATCCATGGATTCCGCGCCGATCTGGGCCTGCGCATATTTACCGAAGACGCTTTGAAAACAATCAAGAAATCATAAGGGACTGGGAGGACCATATGCCAAAGAAGGTGCTGAAAAACATCTCGGAAATCCGCCGGTATTTTCATACCAACAAGGACCCGATCTATTTTGTATCGGCGACCAATTTCAACTTGTTGGGGCTGGATGAATGGGTGATGAACTTTACCTATATCTGCTACATGGATTGCTTCGACGGTCGACACCCGAACGTGTTCGTGCCTTCCGAGATGCCGCATGACGAATTCCAGTCGATCGAAGACATCAATAACTATCTGTTGCAGCACAAAGAGGTCATTGATCTGATCAAACGGCGCGGCGGCAAGCCCAAGTTTGTCTTCTTGATGTTTGACGAAACCACCGAGGCGCTGGTTAAGGAGTTGGGTGGCCAGCTATGGTTTCCTAAGGCAAAGCTGCGCACCAAATGCGACAACAAGATCGAAACAGTTCGCATCGGCAATAAGGCGGGTGTACCTTCGGTGCCAAACACCCTGAGTGTGGTCAAAAGCTACGATCACCTGCGGAAAATCTGCGACAAGGCGGGTCTGGGCCACGATCTGGTGCTGCAATCGGCCTTTGGCGACAGTGGCCACACGACTTTTTTCATCAAGTCCGAGACCGATTTCAAAAAGCATGAGCACGAGATCGTCGGGGAAGGCGAGATCAAGATCATGAAACGGATCGATTGTCGCGGTGCAGCGATCGAGGCCTGTGCGACGTCCGAAGGCACCATCGTCGGCCCACTGATGACCGAGCTTGTGGGCTTTAAGGAACTCACCCCCTATCGCGGCGGCTGGTGCGGGAATGAGATTTTCTCGACGGCCTTCCCACCCAAGGCCCGCGAACAAGCGCGGCAGTTGACCTTCCAGTTCGGAGAAGAAATGCGCAAATCCGGTTATCGCGGGTATTTCGAGCTTGACTTCCTGATCGACAAGAAAACCGATGAGCTTTGGTTAGGCGAATTGAACCCCCGCATCACCGGCGCCAGTTCGATGACCAACCACGCAGCCTTTGCTCATGCCGATGCGCCACTGTTCCTGTTCCACCTGCTGGAGTTTTCGAAGAAACCGTTCGAACTGGATGTCGAGGAACTGAATGCCCGCTGGGCTGACCCGGACATGATCGACAGTTGGTCACAGATGGTGATCAAACATACCGATGACAGTGTCGACCGCATCACGCAGGCCCCGCAATCGGGGATCTACAAGATGCTGGAAGACGGGCGTGTGGTGTTTGACCGGTTCGACTATCACCGCCGCGCCGTGGGCGAGAATGAGGCGTTTTTCCTGCGTATCTCGAATGTTGGCGATTACCGCTATGAAGGGGCTGATCTGGGCATTCTGGTGACGCGCGGGCGGTCGATGACCAAAGGTTTCAAACTGACTGACAAGTCGAAAAAGTGGATCCATGGGATCACTTCGGCTTATACGGCTGAACCTCTGCCCGCGGCGCAACCGATGGAAGACCCCGCGTTCAAAATCATGTAGAAAGTCCTATGACGCTTGTTTTTCGTTCCATCGACGAGGCGCAGCCCGGTCCTAAGCTGGCCGGGCTGTTTGCCGAATACTGGCCCGCTTACCGCAAATGGTGGGCGCAAGAGGGGTATTCGGCCCGCCCCACCTATCGTGAATGCCTGCGCGCCCTGCAAAAACATATGCCCGAGATCATGCCGCTGTATGAAGAGGTAGTTGAACTGGTCGGCGGCAGCGACAGCCAAGCGCGGTTTCTCAGCTTTTACTGCCCGCCGAAATACCTGTCGGGGTGCAGTCAGGCGGTCTGGCGCGGCAAGACACCTATTCTGGTGCGAAACTATGATTACCACCCCAAGACCTTCGATGCCGCCTTGCTTAGAACCCGCTGGGGTGAGCGTGGCGTGATCGGGATGAGTGATGGCGTACTTGGCCTGCTCGACGGGATAAACGATGCCGGTCTGACAGTGTCGCTGACATTTGGCGGACGGCGCGAGGTGGGTGATGGGTTCGGCGTTCCACTGATCCTGCGCTATGTTCTGCAAACCTGCGAAACAACCGCTGAAGCGGTTGAATGCCTAAGTCGTATTCCCTGCCACATGAGCTATAACGTCACCGTATTGGACGCAAAGTACAATCATGGCACGGTGTTTCTGGCCCCCGACCGGCATCCGCAAATCTCTGACGTGCCGGTGGCGACCAACCACCAGGGCCAGGTCGAATGGTCGAAACATGCACGCTTTACCGCTACGCTTGAGCGGGAACGGTTCCTGCTGAACCGTCTCAACCAGCACCCCGAAAGCGAAAAGCGGTTTATCGACGCTTTCCTGCGTCCGCCTCTCTATTCCACGGCATTCAGCTCGGGGTTCGGAACGCTCTATACTGCTGTCTACCGACCAGCAACAAAGCAATTGCAACTGGTATGGCCAGGGACGAGCTGGGATCTGTCGTTTAGTAACTTCAGCGAAGGAAAGGTCAGCCTGATGTTGCCGAAGGCGGAGACTGAGTTCAGATACTAGCCCGGGGCTTGTCAGAAGAACTTTGCTTGAGCGGGGCAGGGCGGTTGCGTGGCTTTTGTCCATGACCAGGCCTGCTTCTTTCAAGTACTTCAAAACCAGCCCCGAGATCATCCGCCTTGCGGTGATGCTGTACATCCGCTTCCCGCTCTCGCTTCGGAATGTCGAAGACTTGTTGCACGAGCGAGGCATCGACGTGAGCCACGAAACTGTCCGGTATCGGTGGAACAGGTTCGGGCCGATGTTTGCATTAGAGATCCGAAGAAAACGGGTTCAGCAACTCCGAGCCTTTTCAAAATGGAAGTGGTAAGTGGATGAGGTTTTTGTAAAGGTGAATGGCAAGCGGCATTATCTTTGGCGGGCCGTAGATCACGAAGGCGAAGTGTTGGAAGCAGTTGTCACCAAACGTCGAAACAAAGCTGCAGCACTGAAATTCCTCAGGAAATTGATGAAGCGACACGGTAAAGCGGTAAACGTCGTCACGGGCCGTTTCGCATCGTACCGGGCCGCTCTCACAGAGCTTGGTGCTAACGAAAAACAGCAGACGGGCAGGTGGCTCAAAAACCGCGTCGAGAATTCACATCTTCCTTTCCTACGATGCGAACGCGCGATGCGGCGTTTCAAGCGCATGCGAGATCGGCAGAAGTCGCTGCCGTTCATTCCTTTGTCTAGAACCACATCAATTGGGAAAGATCGCTGGCCAACTGGGGTGTATTCAAATTGACGCGCACGGCCGCTCATACCGGATCGCGCGATCTACGCGTTTTCAAGGTACAGCCCTATTGGTCTATCTGAGGCTGGTTCGAATCTGGCTGACGCACCCGCATGCTTGCAGGACTTGTCCACATTTTTGTTGACAGCCAGTCCGGTACTCGGGCAGCGTTTTGGGCATGGAAAAGAGTAAGAGCGGCCAAACATGGCGCACATCATGATTGCAAAACTGGGACGCCGGGAAACCGGCTGTGATCTGGTCGTCTAAACTGACGCTGGTAATGAACCGATTTGGCTTTTGCTGGACCGGGCATCCTCAACTCTTCTGCCTCTCCTGATATTCTGGTTTTTCTAGATGCACAACAAGAACGGGTTGCGCCTTGCCGTTGATATTGGCGGTACATTTACCGATACGGTTTTGGTCGATGGGCAAGGTCATATCCTTGCCACTGCCAAAACACCGACCACCCCGAAAAACCCGACACTTGGGGCGCTTGCGGGTGCTAAGTACGTGTTGGACAAAACCGGGGCGGACTGGCCTCAGATCAGCGGCTTTATCCATGGCACGACACTGGCCACCAATGCGTTGATCGAGCGCCGTGGAGCAGTTGTGGCGACTGTGACGAGCGAAGGGTTTCGCGACATTCTCGAGATCGCCTATGAGCGCCGCTACAACCAATATGAGATCAATCTTGTTAAACCTGATCTGATCGTGCCGCGTGCGCGCGCTTTTACGATTAAAGGCCGAATGGACTCGCGCGGGCTGGAGTTACAGCCGTTCGATGATGGGGCTGTTTCCCAACTGGCTGAAGAGCTTTCTGCTTGCGGCGCTGAGGCCGTGGCCATTTGCCTTATGCATGCCTATGCCAACCCGACACATGAGTTGCGGCTGCGTGAACTTCTGCTGGCGGCGATACCCGATCTAACGATTTCGCTATCGCACGAGGTCAGCCCCGAGGCGCGCGAGTTCGACCGGCTCTCAACTACCATAGCCAACGCTTATATCCAGCCTCAGATGGAAAGCTACCTGGCCGATTTCCAAGCGCGGTTTAGCGATGAGGGGTTGCGATGCCCGATCCTGATGATGACTGCGGGTGGGGGCATGACCACGATGCAAACCGCCGCGCGCCTGCCGATCCGACTTGTAGAATCCGGTCCTGCGGGGGGCGCCATTCTGGCTGCGCGCATCGCCGCCGAGACCGGCGAGCGCGAAGTGCTGAGTTTCGACATGGGCGGTACGACTGCCAAGCTGTGCCTGATCGACCAATATCGCCCGCAGACAGCCCGAAAATTCGAAATCGCGCGTGCGGCGCGTTTCATCAAGGGTTCGGGTATGCCTGTACGTATTCCGGTGATCGAAATGATCGAGATTGGAGCAGGTGGCGGTTCGATCGCGCATGTGGATCGGTTAGGCCGCTTGCAGGTCGGGCCCGAAAGTGCGGGATCCGAGCCCGGACCCGCCGCCTTTGCCAAGGGTGGAACCAATCCGACGGTAACAGATGCTGATGTGGTGCAGGGGCTGATTGAACCGGGGCGTTTTGCTGAGGGACGGCTTGGGATCGATACGGACGCGGCTGAAACTGCGCTTGCGTCGGGGATCGGGCAGGCGCTGGAGCTAAACAGCGCACAGGTCGCCCATGGGGTCAGCGAGATCGTGGATGAGAACATGGCTGCCGCAGGGCGGATGCATGCGGTGGAATCTGGCAAGGATCTGGGCGCTCGGTTGATGATCGCTTTTGGTGGCAATGGCCCCCTGCACGCCACAAGGGTGGCGCGGCGTGCACAAGTCGATCGCATTCTGGTCCCGCGTGATCCAGGGGTAGGTTCGGCGGTGGGGTTCCTATTTGCTCCGGTCTCGTTTGAAATCATCCGCTCGCGCTATAGCACCCTTGAGGCGCTCGACCTTGAGGGGCTTAATGCCTTCTTCGACGCAATGATCAGTGAGGCTGAGGCCGTTGTGAGGGCTGGCGCACCAGAAGGGCGACTAACCCGGCAAAGGCAGGCTTTCATGCGCTATCACGGGCAAGGGCACGAGATTGAAATCACGCTACCTGACCGGGCCTTGAAAGAGGCGGACATTCCTGCACTTCGCAAGACGTTCGAGGAGGAATACAGCCACCAATTCAGCCGCGCAGTGCCAGGCATGACTATCGAGGTTCTGAATTGGGCGCTGGAGGTCACGTCAGCGCCACCCGCGCTGGAGCATTACCCCGAGACGCTTGAGAAAAAGCCTGCGCGGCCAGATGGGCAGCGGCGCATCCTGTGTGATGTCACCGGTGAGTGGCGCGAGGCGGAGATCCACGAGCGCGCAGCGCTCAGGCCCGGCGACCAAGTGAGCGGGCCTGCCCTGATTATCGAGCCGCAGACCACGACATTCGTCAGCGCAGATTTCTCAGCCCATTTGGATGGCGGCAGTAACATTTGGCTCATACGCAAACGGGAGGGCAACCGATGAGCACGTCGAATACTCGCCTGCAGGTCATGTGGAATCGGCTATTGGCCGTGGTAGAGGAACAGGGTCAGGCGCTGATACGCGCAGCTTTCAGCCCCATCGTGCGCGAATGCGGTGACATTTCCGCTGGCATATTCGATCTACAGGGTCGAATGCTGGCTCAGGCCGTGACCGGCACGCCAGGCCATATCAACACCATGGCTGAAGCAGTCAAAGCACTGCGCGGCCGCTTTCAGCTTCAGGATATGAGGCCCGGCGACATTTACTTAACGAATGATCCGTGGATAGCCTCTGGGCACCTGAACGATTTCCTGTTGATGATGCCGGTGTTTTTTCGGGATCAGGTGATCGGGTTTACCTCCTGCACCTCGCATTTAGTCGATCTGGGCGGGCTGGGAATGGGGCCAGAGGGCGCTGACATCTTTGACGAGGGGCTGCTCATTCCTCCTTGTAAGCTAGTGGATACGGGCAATCTAAACACACTTCTGATGGAGATAGTCAAAGCCAACTCTCGCGAACCCGTCGCCAATGAAGGCGATATCTATGCGCTGATCGCGTGTTGCGAGACTGGTGCCGCGCGACTTGCCAGCATGATGGATGAGTTCGGTATCGACCATCTGGACGAACTAGCCGACTACATCATTGATACTTCATATCGTGGCACCGTTGAGGCCATTGCCGAACTTCCCGAAGGGACGTGGCACACTATGCTGAAGGTAGACGGGTATGAGCAGGAGATTGATCTTCATGCGACCCTGACCATCGGTGAAGATTACGTTAATCTGGATTTCAGCGGCACTTCCGGCCTGTCAAAAAAGGGTATCAACGTGCCGCTCAATTACGCCACCGCATATTCGGTGTTTGCCCTTCGCTGTATTATCGGGCCGGACATTCCCAACAATGCGGGCTCGCTTGAGGCATTCCACGTTACGGGGCCAAAGAACTGTATTCTGAACGCCCAAGCACCCGCACCGGTCGCCATGCGCCATACACTGGGGCAGATGACACCCGATTTGGTCTATGGCTGCCTGTCGCAGGCGCTGCCGGATTCTGTCCCGGCCGAGGGGGCATCATGCATGTATGACCTGCCGCTGCGCCATACACCCGAGGCGGTGTCTCGCGGGGATGAGCAGTTTGCGCTGGAGCTTGTATTCAGCGGTGGAACCGGGGCGCGGCCTGATCTGGATGGGCTCTCGGCTACCGCCTTTCCGTCGGGTGTCTGGGGAAGTCAGGTGGAAACGACCGAAGCGGTCGCGCCTGTCCTGATCACACGGCGCGAGCTCATTCCGGACAGCGGCGGACCCGGGCGAACACGCGGCGGCTTAGGTCAACATATCGAAGTACGCTCGTCGCAGGACGAAGAATTCATGGTGTTTCTTTCGGTCGAGCGTGTCTTAAACCCTGCGCGCGGGCGTCAGGGAGGGGGTCCTGGCGCACCGGGGCGCATCCGCATCGGCCATGACGGACCAGATCTGCCTGGAAAAGGTGAGGTTCGAGTGAAGGCAGGAGAAAACTTGCTTTTCGAAACACCGGGTGGTGGCGGTTTTGGAGATCCGCATGAGCGTAGTCGGAACGACGTTCGCCGCGATCTGGACGAAGGACTGATCAGTCAAGAAGCTGCGCGCGATATCTATGGGTACAAACCATGATCCGTTCGGTTGGGCATATATCCGCGATGTCACCTTATGCGCTGGCTCAGCTTGATGCACCGAAGGGGAAGCCCCTGATTTCGCTCTCTCAAAATGAAAGCCTACGCCCTCCCAGTCCCCTCGCGATTGACGCGGCCGCAAAAGCGCTGGAAGCCGGAAATCTCTACCCCGACCCAGACTGGGGGGAGCTTCGCGCAGCGTTGTCGTGGCTCCATGGTATCCCTGCCGATGGCATCCTGTGTGGCTGTGGCTCGATGGAGCTGATCTCATGCATCACACAAGCGTTTGCGGATGAGCACAATTCGGTGCTGGCCCCGGCGCATGCCTACCCGTTTTTCCGAACTGCCGCGCAGATAGCACGAGCGCGCTATGACGACGCTCCGGAAGAAGACAAGCGCGTTTCAGTCGATGCGTTGCTTGCAGCTATCCGGGACGACACCCGTATCGTCTTCGTTGCCAATCCCGGCAATCCTACTGGCACCCGCATCCCGCGCGCCGAACTGGTACGTCTGCGCGAAGGCTTGCCGCGCGATACCCTACTGGTGGTCGACGAAGCATATGCCGAGTTCACAGATCATATAAGAGAGCCCGTGTTCGATCTGGTCGAACGCGGCGATACGGTGGTTCTGCGTACCTTCTCTAAGGCGTATGGTCTGGCCGGGATGCGCGTAGGTTGGGGCTTGTTTCCACTTGAAATCGCCCGAGAGCTTCGCAAGGTGATGAACCCCAACAACATCACGATAGCCAGCCAGGCGGCTGCAAAAGCTGCGCTCTTGGATCAAGGATATATGCGCGAAACCTGTCGGGAAACGGCGAGATTGCGCGACGGATTGCGCCAACGGCTGCTTCAGGCCGGGCTAAATGTGCCTGAAAGTTTTACCAATTTCGTCCTGATCCATATGGAAAGCCCTGAAGCGGCGCACCACGCCGATCATGCCCTTCGGGCAGAGGGCGTGTTTTTGCGCCCGCAAGCCGGAGCTGGGCTTGCCGATTGCCTACGTGTAACCATCGGTGTCGCGGATCAAATCGACATTGCTGTGAGCCTTCTGGAGCGCCTGGTAAAGGAGGGATTATCATGACGAATTCTCGTGGGCGTGCCCGATTCGGTGTTCTGGTGCCTTTCACCAATACAAATCTCGAACCCGACATGACACTGTTGCGCCCCGATGGCGTGTCGATGCATTTCGCCCGTATGGGGGGCTATGATCAGGACAAGGTCCCCGATGCAGACCAGATGCACGGGCTGGGCGCAGCGGATTTGGACGAGTCGCTGCATCTGTTGCAGGGTGTACGTCCGGATGTGATCCTTTATGGCTGTACCTCGGCTACGCTTACGCACGGCCCGGTATTTGACCGAGGGCTTTCTGAACGGATCAAAGCCACGAGTGGTGCCCAAACTGTGACGGCGGCAGGCGCTTTGGTACACGCGCTGACCACACTGGGGGTGGGGCGTATCGGCTTTGCCTCGCCCTATGTGCCTGCGATCAATGACATGGCCGTCGGATTTTTGGCACAAATGGGTGTTGAAACCTTGATCCGCTCAGAGGTGGACAGTGATTTGGACAACTACGGACAGGGCGAACTGGACCCGCAGGCGGTGTTCGATTTGGGCCTTGCCGCCAACCATCCCGAGGCCGATGCGATTGTGCTGTCTTGCACTGACATGCGCAGCGTCGAGATCATCGCCCATTTAGAGCAAGCTGTGGGCAAACCAGTAATCACGTCTAATCAAGCAATGGCTTTCCGTGCGATGCAGCTTGCTGGAATCGGCGAGGCCTTGCCGGGGTTCGGTCAGCTTTTGGAAAGAGAGCGGCTATGAGTTTTGACCGGGTCGCTGAGCTCTCGCTCGCATGCCAGGACATGCTGCGAGGTGCTCTCAACTTGGGCGTAACGCTGCTGATCGACACGGTTCGCATGGTAGCCGCTGCAACAGGTGTGATGGCAGGGCGAGTCACTGTGGATTGTGCCTTTGCCACTCGCGGCACCGCGAAAGATGCCAGGGCGGTTGATGCGGCCTGAGACCAAATTTAGTGAAATGGAACAGCATGTCCGTGCTCTCGTGGAGGAAAACCATGTCTGACACCCCGCGTATCATTCTGCACAACAGCGACACGGCACCGCTTGCCGAAAGCTTGTGCGCCGCATTCCCAAAAGCAGATTATCGTGAATGCAACAGCTATGAGGGTCTTCCTACGCTGATCGACAGCTATAAGCCCGAGGTCGTCTATTCGGTTCGTTTCGCGGGCACGCCTGGCTATCCGCGCGACGCGCTGTTTGGCCCGCAAGGCCCAAGTTGGATTGCCAATGGCGGGGCGGGTACTGATCATTACGGCCAGTGGGACCCTCAGAGGACTATCGTGACCAATGCTGCGGGTGTGGCCGCTGGGATGATGGCGGAATATATCTTTGGCGGGTTTTTGCATTTTACCCTGGATGTGCCTGGTCTGCAGAAAGACAAGGCTGCGCGGCACTGGAACGCGCGTACGGTCAGGCCGTTGGCGGGCAAAACACTCCTGATCATCGGGCTGGGTCATACCGGTCAGGCGATGGCGGCGCGCGCCAAGGCCTTTGGAATGAAAGTCTTGGGAACCCGTGCCCGCCCCAAGCCGATGAAAAATGTCGATGAGGTGCACGCAGCGGATGAACTGCATGACCTTCTGCCATTTGCGGATTTCATTGCAGTCTCGACCCCACTAATTCCAGCGACACGTGGCTTGATCGGTGCGCGAGAGATTGCGGCGATGAAGCAAGGCGTCATCCTCGCGGATGTTTCACGCGGCGGTGTAGTGGATCAAGCTGCCCTTCACGTAGCACTGAGTGCAGGTCATGTGGCGGCGGCGGTACTGGACGTGTTCGAAACCGAGCCTCTTCCCGAAACAAGCCCGCTCTGGGCTCTTGAGAACGTGGTCATCTCACCGCATTGCTCATCGGTTTATGCCGAATGGGAACAGGCTTCTTTTGAGCTGTTTATTCAGAACCTGGATCGCTGGATACGCGGCGAGAGATTGGTCAATATCGTGAACCCTGTGCGTGGATACTAAAGAAAATGACCTGACCTGTAGCCTGTTTGGTTCGGAGCGCATGTTTTCTTCAGGATCAAATTTCAAGCCAAGCCGAATAGCGACTCTTTCCAAGCGGCGCGGTTTCTGCACGGCACAAGGGACAATCATCGGAATCGGTCTGGCAGCTTCAACATAAGTGTTTGTGATGCTGCCAGCTGTTTCGGCGGGGTGATTTGGTGTCTGGCTTGGATTGCAGGCGTCACATCATCAACGCTTTTTCAACAAGCGCCTGTTTGTCCGGATATTGGGACACGTCTACACCGTGCTCAGCCAGCGCGTCGCTTAGCTCTTGCGTGCTCAAGTTTTCGATTGCGGCGGTCGTCATTCTCAGGAAGTTTATCCGGCGCTTTAGCTGTCCGTTCGTTTCACCAAAAATGTGCCGATCCTGGAAGGCGAATTCTTCGGCGTATTTTGTCATGAAGTATGACAGGAACGTGTTGAGGCTGATCCGCACGCGTGGATCATCAGTGAGCAGGTCCGCAGAGGCATCCAACGTCTGTCTCATCAGGTTGGCCCAGCGTTCTGCCCCCTTGTCATTCATCAGAGCAATAGCGTTATGCGCGTGATGAAAGTTCAACCGAAACTCAGCGCCGTGGTAATAGGGGCCACCCCCCATGACATCGATCCACATGGATGCCTGGGTCGCAACATGGTGGTGCAATCCCCCAACCCTTTCGAAGACGGATGTGAACCAAGGCTCATCGGCAAACACGCGTTCATAGAATCTGGTGACTACGCCAACAATTGCATCTTGTCCCAAGACAGAGAATAGCTGCCAGAACTGAATCGGCTTTGAGGTGTCGCCCGGTGCAGTTAGCGAAACAACCTCTGCCATGCGGTGGGCGTCAGCGGGCAGCAGTCCATTTTCGATCGCAGCTGTGATATATGCCTGCTGAACGCGCTCACTCATATACCCGTGGCTCGTTGGAAATTTCGGAAGGTCGACACGTGTCATCAGTTTATGTCCTGGCAGTCTCTTGTCGGGAGGTGAATTGTGGGGCATTCAGCCGATCCTATCGCCCGAACGCCTTGCGATACTTCGAAATAAAAAGGTCTTTTCCCTTCATCTGGCGCGTGACCCAATCGCCAACAGTCGCAAATAGCCAGCTGTTCCCGATTTTGGGACCAAGGGGCAATAAGATCGGGGCTTTTTTCCATGGCACATATGGCTTTAGACCCTCGATCGCCTGGCCTTTCAGTGCTTGTTTCAAGGTTTTGATCAGCCACGGATTCTGTCGGGATATTGCCACAATGGTCATACCGTCACCGATATCGGCAATGTCTCCTGCGATGAAGACGTTCGGGTGCTTGGAAGGGCGTAACCAATTGTCGGTTTGAATCCGGCCAGAAGGTGCCGTGGCGACCCCGGAAAGCGTTTGCGCCAAAGCCGTATTTGGCCTGGATCCGATCACAGGAAACACCAGATCAGCACTAATCACCCGGCCATCGGTCAATTTGACCGACCCGGCATAGGGTCTGTCCAAGTGTAGCAAGTTTTCCGCTCTTTGGCCCAGAACGATGTTCACACCGGCGCGTTCCAGCTTGCGTTTCAACTGCGCGCCCAACTTTGCCGGGTACATTGGAAACAAAGTGTTATCTGAAGAAACCAATGTTATGTCCTTGTCGGGTTGAGCTGCGGCGATTTCCCCTGCCAACTCGGTGCCGACCGCACCTGCTCCGATGATGACAACCGACTTTGCTGACGCCAATTGCAAACTAACCTCAGCACTCGCCTCGCAAAAATCCTTAATGCTGTTGCCTTCAGGTTTGAAAGGCGCAGCATAGGACGAACCTGTCGCCAGGACGATGTAATCGGCGGGATAGATGGTTCCGTCTTCTAATGTAATTTCGGATTGTGTAACCCTTGAGGCCCGACCGCGAATGACGCGTCCATGCATCAGCAAACGATCATAGGGCAGAATGATTTGATCCAACAATTCGGGCTGCAAAAGTGCACGAATGGTCGCTGGTGGCTGCACAAAGGCTTCGCGCTGCTCGATCAGCGTGACATCAGCGTATCCATCCAGTGCTTTGGCGACCTCAAAGCCAACATATCCACCGCCGACAATCACGACTTTCTTCTGGGTCATCTTCTTCCTCGTTGCGTTCCGTAAGTCTGAGGCGTAGTTAAAAATACAAGATCAAAACGACAAGTACGGTCATATAGGATACCGCTATGGCAACGCTCGAACCAGATGAAAACTGTCTGATTGAGCCACTGATAGAGGCGATCTCGGGCAAGTGGAAACTCTTGATCATCTATTGGCTGGCGCAGGAAACCTCGCGGTTTAATCAGCTTCAGCGCAACCTCGGTAGCATCACCCACCGCACGCTAACCCGACAACTTGGCGAGCTACAGGACGCTGGCTTTGTGTCCCGCAAGGACTTTCGGACTATCCCTCCACATGTGGAATACAGTCTGACCTCATTGGGGCAAAGTCTGATCCCTTTGTTGCAGGCCATGCATGAATGGGCGGCCACAAACGCGGGCAAAATGGCACATCCGAAAGACAGCAAGGAGCGCATATAGTTGCGTACGTCCCGGCAGTAATTACATCCTTCCAACGGTTGCTTTCAGGACACTGAAGCCCAGTATCGAACGCGTCGGCCAATGTCTGGTCTGGACCACTTGCCTCAACAACGTTTTGTTGAGTTGCGAACAACGAGTTGTGTAAACAGCTCTTCGGATTTGGGCGCCTGATGAGATGTGATCCAGTTGGCAAGCGCGTCTGCTGCGCGTTCACCCATTTGAGAGACCGGTAAATGTACGCTTGTCAGTGGCGGAACGGTCACAGACGAAGTTGGAAGATCGTCAACCCCGACCATGGAAATTTGGTCCGGGACGATGATATTTTGCGCCTGAAGACCAAGCAAAACCCCCAGGGCGACGACATCGGATAGACATAGAATTGCCGTTGGCCTGGTGCTTAGATTGCCCAAGTGTTTTGCAGCGTCTGCGCCGCCCTGATGGCTGATCTCGGTCTCGAAGGTTGAGAGCTTTCCGTCGAAGGGAAAGGCTTTGAGGCCGGTTAGGCGCGCTCGGGTGCGGTCATTATCGTTAACGTGGCCATGCACGACCGCAATGTCTCGGTGTCCGAGTTCAACAAGGTGTTTTAGGGCAAGTTGCGCCGCAGCCGCGTTATCATACCCGATGGTCGGCAGCGGATTTTCTGGATTAAAGAAAGACGTGACGATCGTTGGCAACGACGCCCGTTCGATCAGTTCGTGAAACGCCGGGCTGTGGGTAATGCCAGTGATGATCAGTCCTTCTGCCCCGATATCCAGCAGGCTTTTGGCTTTCTCGGCTTCAATCTCTAGGCTCGCCTCGGTTGTCGCAACGATCAGAGACAACTGATGGTCTGATAGCTTACGCTCCAGAGCAGCAAGGAATCGGGCAAAGATCGCATTGTCCAGCGTAGGGACCAAAGCCCCAACAAAGCGGGTGCGACCAGAATTGATTGCCCTGGCAGCCGCGCTAGGAACGAATTTTAGCTCGGCAATCGCGGTCTGAACTTTTTCGAGCGTTTCCTTCTTCACCACGGTCGGTTCATTCAGCACCCTGGACACCGTTGCGACGGACACGCCCGCTGCTTTTGCTACATCTCTGAGATTTGAGCGTTTTTTAGGCTCGGGGGTTTTCTGCGTCACTGATTTTAGGGCCCGTCTTGCCAATTTCCAAGTAAAGAGTTGACATATGTAACTGGTTTCATCAAGCTCTGTAACTAGTTACATTTTGGGAATCTGGCTGCACCATGCACGGGTCTACGGTTTTGCATACTTTTACTAACACGGGGTACGACGGCCCCGGTCGCCGGTTCCCGGGCTTCCCAAATGCCCTTGACGCACGCACGCATGTCCTGTCGCCGCGCGAGGCGGTGAAGCTGTCGATCAAACCCGGAGATTTGCTGTCAGTAGAAGGGGCTCGTTCAATGCAGCCATTGGATCTTGCTGCTTTGGCAGAGGGTGGGCAGCCGATGCTTGCGGCGCTTGGGCTGAGCCAAACCGGGTTGGTTGAATGGGACGGTTTTGACAGTGCCCAGTTCTCGGGCTGGATAGCAGCGCGGGATGGGGATCAGCGGGTTCCCTGTTACAGATTTGATCAGTCATCCGAGCCAGTGATTATACGTGCCAGTCAGACGATGACGGTCTGGTTGATCCGACCCGTCGGAGTTGCCGGGCTAATCGAAGGCTCAGGCGCCGGAAATGTGACGGTTCTGCACAAACCCGCAGCCAAACGTGATGTGCAATTGCCGCCTTTTCTGGGGGATACACGAGACGAATTCACCATCGCTCGCGGCAGCGCCATGGCGTATGAGCTTAAAGCTGGCGAATTCGTTCAAATCATCGATGTTGAAGGTCAGCAATGTTCCGATTTCATGGCGTTGCGGGCTGATGGCCTGGACCGTGGCGAGGAATGGATGATCGACTCCACTGCCACTCGGTCCATGGTTAGACGGGCTTTTCCCGGTCCCGGTTTGCTGGATAAATTCTTTGATCGCGATATGCGCCCGTTGCTGAATGTGGTTCAGGACACTTGTGGTCAACACGATACATTCGGTCTGGCGTGCACCGCTCGCGGTTACGAAGAGAGAGGCTTTCCCAGCCATCTAAACTGTTCCGACAACATGACCAATGCTCTGGTGCCCTACGGTGTCAAAAAGCGGACCGCTTGGCCCGCAATCAACTTCTTCTGGAGCACGTGGGTTGACCCGGCTTCGCATCATATCCTGACTGAAGAATCCCGTTCACGCCCTGGTGATTATGTTGCCATGCGAGCGTTGGAGGATCTGGTCTGCACCTCGACCGCCTGTCCAGACGATATTGATCCGATCAACGGCTGGAACCCGACGGATGTGCATGTACGTATCTATCGCCCTGAAACACCGATCCGCCGTGCGGTTGCCTATCGCGAAAAGGAAGACGCCCTCATGTCGATCAGCCAGGAGTCCGCTTTTCATGACCGTCTGGCCCCGCTGACCCAGCATTTTGCGCCAGCGCGTGATCTATGGGCACCGGTCAGTTACCCGGCCCATGGTACTTTGGGTGAATATTGGGCCTGCCGCGAAGCTGTGACAGTGCAGGACATGAGCGGTCTGCGCAAATTCGATATCGTCGGCCCGGATGCCGAAGCGCTGCTGCAACTGGCCACCACTCGAAACGTGGCGAAACTGTCGGTTTGGCGTGGATCTTACACGCTGATGTGCGACGAAAGTGGATCGGTCATTGACGATGGCACCCTGTTCCGTCTGGCACCCGAAATTTTCCGTTGGTGCTGCGGGTCCGAGGAAAGCGGGCGGGTGTTGCAGGAACTGGCAGACGCGCGCGGCTTGCAAGTGCGGGTCCACGCATTGCGCGGAACGATGCCGAACCTGGCTATTCAAGGGCCGAAATCGCGCGACTTGCTACGCAAGATCGCTTTTACCCAACCGCATGTTCCCAGCCTGGATCATCTAAAATGGTTCGGTGTCACCGTCGCACGGCTTAACGATCGCGAAGGTTCGCCGTTCATGCTGTCGCGATCGGGCTATACCGGCGAATTAGGGTATGAAGTTTTCTGCTCAAAATCCGATGCTGTCGCGATCTGGGATGCGGTAATGGCAGCCGGCGAAGAGTTCGGGATCACCCCGATGGGTTCAGCCGCACTAGACATCATCCGGATCGAGGCAGGTCTAGCCGCCGCAAACGCCGAATTCGCACCGGGCGTCGATGCGTTCGAGGCTGGGTTGGGCTTTGCGGTCGATCTGACTAAGTCTGACTTCACCGGCAAGTCGGCTCTGCAACGCAACGCACGCGATCCGCGCCGGGTGCTCAAAGGGCTGCTGATCGGCTGTGATGACGTGCCAGCCCACGGTGCGCCGGTCTATGCAGGAGAACGGCAGGTGGGTGTGGTGACCTCGGCTATACGTTCACCGATGCTGGAGCATGCGATTGCGATGGCCCGATTGTCGGTCGAGCAGGCGGAAAACGGCACTCAATTGGAGATCGGACAGCTCGACGGGCGGATGAAACGCCTGTGCGCGACGGTCTCGGACATTCCATTCATAGATCCGCAACGCAAGCGGGCGCGCGCCTGATGGCGCATGTAACTCAACGAAACGGGAGAAATAATATGAAAAAAGGAATGCTAACGGCAGCATTGTCCCTGACATTGGGCGCGACAACCGCGATCGCACAGGACAAAGTGATGGTCGGTGAACCCAGTTGGCCCGGTGCCAAGATTATGAGCCGCGTCATTGGTCAGGTTATCGAAACACGTCTAGGCGGTGAAGTTGGCTATGCGCCTGGCGCCAATGCGGTGATCTTTGCAGCGATGGATGGCGGGCGTGGCGATATCGACGTGCACCCGGATGTCTGGCTGCCGAACCAGTCTTCGTTCACCGACGAGTATGTCGATCAGAAGGGCACTGTCGCGCTGTCTTCTGGCAGCTACGAGGGGCGCGCCGGCATCTGCGTGCCGAACTATATGGTTGACGATCACAACATCCGTTCAATCTACGATCTGGCCACCCCAATGGCGCAAGAGCTCTTCGACTCGGATGGTGACGGCATGGGTGAGGTTTGGGTTGGTGCTTCGGGCTGGGCCTCGACCAACACATTCAAAGTGCGGGTGCGGGACTATGGGATCGAGACCTTCCTGACACCAACGACCGAGGATGAAACCGTGTTCTATTCGCGCTTGAAGGATCAGGTTGACCAACAGAAGGGTGCGGCCTTCTACTGCTATGCGCCGCATTACGTGCATGCTTTGTATGATGTGACAATTCTGGAAGAACCCGAACATGATGCGACCACCTACAAGATGGTGCAGCCCGATCAGGACGCGGATTGGTTCAACAAGTCCCATATCAGCACCGGTGAACCGGTCAAGACCGTGACCGTCGCCCATTCCAAATCGCTTGAGCAGCGCAACCCGGCAGCGGCGTCCTTTTTGGCCAATATCGACATGGATGCCGGTGAGCTAAGCGGTCTGACTTACGAGGTCGTCGTCAAAGGGCGTGATACAGACGAGGTCGTGGCCGAGTGGATCGCCGCCAATGGCGATACCGTCGACAGCTGGCTTGGTCTGACCACCAACTAAAACCTGTGCGCCCCCGATGATTTCGGGGGCGTCGCTCGATTCATTCAACTGCGGTGGGGTCAGTATGACAGCGGATATCGCAATCGACGCAAAAGGCGTTTGGAAGGTTTTTGGTGCGCGGTCGCAGGAAGCTTTGCAAGCCATCCACAGCGAGGGGCTGAGCAAGGCCGAAGTGCTGGAGCGCTTCAACTGCGTTGTCGGCGTCGCCGATACAAGTTTCGAAATCGAGCGGGGTGAGTTGTTCTGCGTCATGGGCTTATCGGGTTCGGGCAAGTCGACCCTTGTGCGCCATGTGAACCGTCTGCTGGAGCCCACGGACGGCCATATCTATCTGGATGGCGAGGACGTGATGGGCCTGAATGATGAGGGCCTGCGCGACCTGCGCAACCGGCGCGTCGCGATGGTGTTCCAGAACTTCGGCCTGATGCCCCACCGTACTGTCCGCGACAACGTAGCGATGCCGCTGGAAATCCGAGGCACCGGCAAGGCGCGCCGCTGGGAAGAAGCGGACCGGGTGCTGGAACTGGTCGAGCTCAACGGTTGGGAAGACAAATATGCGCATGAGCTGTCGGGCGGTATGCAGCAACGTGTGGGTCTGGCCCGTGCCATCGCCGCCGACCCCGAGATATTGCTGATGGACGAGCCGTTCTCGGCCCTCGACCCGCTGATCCGAAAGCAGTTGCAGGACCAGTTCATGGATCTCAGCCACAAGCTGAACAAAACCACGATGTTCATCACCCACGATCTAGATGAAGCGATCCGCATCGGCCATCGTATCGCGATCATGAAGGATGGGCGCATTGTGCAGATCGGTACGCCGGAAGAGATCATCCTCAACCCCGCCGATGACTATGTGGCCGACTTTGTGGCAGGGATTTCCAAACTCAACATGATCTTCGCCCATGCGGTGATGAAACCGGTTGAAGAGTTCGAGGCGCATCACGGCGAAGTGCCCGAAGATGCCAAAGAGGCGCATCCGGACATGGATTTGTCCGATCTGATGAACCTCTGCGTTGATGGTCATGGAGTTGTAGCCGTCACTCAGGATGGCAAGACCGTGGGTGTTATCAACCGAGCGGGTCTGATCCGCGCGATTCAGGACAGTCAAGCCTAGGGGGACCGCTATGAAACATGTTGATACACAACAGATCCAACCGGAAACCGCCGACCGCCTGAATGGCTTGATCGGAGATTTTGTGGGAAAGGGGCAGTCCTATTACCAAAAGACCTTTGCCTACATGATGCAGGCCCCCGGCTACCGCTTTACGCTGAACAAGGCCGCTGCAATTTTAGGTCCGATATGGTTCGGGGCGCGGGGGCTGTGGTCGTGGTTCCTTGGGTTTTTGGTGCTGGAAACGCTTGCCTATAACCAAATCGGCCTGGGCTTGTTCGGTGATCTGGGCCGTGAGTTTCGGGAACGCGCGGAACAGATTGAGCAGACATTGGAGCTGCGCCGCCAGCAAATTGCAGCGGCAGAGCAATCCGGTTCAACCACTTTGGAGTCATTGAAGCGCGCCGCGGAATCGCTTGAGGGTGCTTTGGCAGGCGCGCAGGAGGCCGCACGTTCGGCGGATTCGACAGGATTCACCTATCTGGTTATCGGGATCGTCCTTCTGCTGGCGTTTAAGTTCCTGGCCGCCTCGTTGGCCAACTGGACGCTTGAAGGGCAGTTCGCGCGCTGGCGTTCGGACCCGAGCGTAGCGCATGGCTGGTCGCTGCCTCGGGTAGTCGTCGCGACGGCGCTGACCGCCGTGGTAGTAATCTTGTCGATGATCAAGTTCGCGCAACCCGATGCGCTAGCAGTACTCAAAACTTTCCCAACCAACCGGGACTGGCGTTTGAACGTCGGGGATGGCGTACAAGCAGTGTTTGAATGGACCAAGACCGCCGGGCGCGGCTTCTTCGATGGGCTGACCTTTGGGATGCGCACCCTGCTGGACTGGATTGAGGTAGTGCTGGTCGATACGCCGTGGCCGGTCGTGGCACTGGTGATTATCATGCTGGCCTATCTCTCTGCCGGACCGCGCGTGGCAATCTTCACCGGTGCAGCGCTGGCCTATCTGGGTCTATTGGATTTCTGGGAAAAAGCGATGACCACGATTGCCCTGCTGGGCGCAGCGGCGCTGATCTCGATCACGCTAGGTATCCCGCTGGGCATCTATTGTGCGCGCCGCCCGCGAGCGTTTGCAATCGTGCGACCGATTTTGGATTTCATGCAGTCGATGCCGTCCTTCGTCTACTTGATCCCGGTCGTGGCCTTTATCGGATCAGGCAAGCCAGCGGGCGTGGTCGCTACAATGATCTTTGGCAGCCCCCCGGTGATCCGTTTTACCGTCCTTGGCCTGCAGCAAGTCCCCGAAACCGTGCGGGAGGCCGCCTTGGCCTTTGGAGCGACGCCCCGGTATCTGCTATGGATGGTAGATCTGCCCCTGGCGCACAAGACTATCATGGCGGGCGTGAATCAGACTATCCTGATGTCTCTGGCGATGGTGGTCGTCGCCTCGCTGATCGGTGCAAAAGGCTTGGGCGAGGACGTGCTGGAGGCACTTCAATATGCCGCTGCAGGACAAGGAATTTTGGCTGGATTGGCGATCCTGTTCTGCGCGCTCATCCTGGATCGGATTGTGGCTGGAAGAAAATGACGAATACATCAAGCGCACGATCACTCGACAGTATTTCGAGGTGGGCGATGCAGATTTGTTCGCGGATGTCACGGTTTCGTCTGAGCCCTTAGTTTGAGCAACCTCTCTGGTCCGGCGTGTGGGCAGCGCAGGCACCTACATGGTGACAGGCTATTTTGTTCTACTAATCTGATTGAAGCTGGTTCGAATTGTTTTCCAACCCGGTGGCAGCGCAGA
The DNA here is from genome assembly GCF_056542905.1 of Ruegeria sp. AA3. NCBI lineage: Bacteria > Pseudomonadati > Pseudomonadota > Alphaproteobacteria > Rhodobacterales > Roseobacteraceae > Ruegeria > Ruegeria sp. AA3. Next base: position 180,862 of record NZ_JBQGAQ010000006.1, read on the forward strand.
TCCAGTGCCGCATATGTTGGATTGATGTTTGAACCCAGATCGCCGGACTATTAATCGCATTCGCCACCCAGTGAGGCGTCATTCAATTAGTAGGGTGATCCGGCCGCGTGCAGTCAGTTCGTTTATCACGAGGTCACCGTACAACAGGCAGTGTTTGTCGTAGCGCCACGCACGAGGGTTTCGATCTTGATCTTGCTCGTCTCAATTGGGGTCTAACCCAACTGATCCGTCTGGAACGACAATCGTGTGCTCAGGTTTCCAGCTAAGCCATATTTCGCCACCTTCGGGCAAATCCGGGATGTCCTGATCGCGCGCTATGACTTTGAAGGTGTTGTCGTTGTGTTTCAGGACGCAGGTCGCCATCGCACCAGCGAAGATGCGACGGACCAGCGTGGCGGGGAGTTTTGAAATCTCGTCGCCGTCAGGCTCAGAGATTGATATGCTCATGTTCTCGGGTCTGACGGCCAGCGTCGACTGCGGTGTCGCGCTGTGTGGTAATTTGATATCCGCACCGCCAGAATTCAGAGCCAAGCCGCTTTGACCTGTCAGAATATTGGCTTCGCCCAGGAATTCGGCGGTAAAGACGTCGACGGGATTGTTGTAGACTTCGCGTGGCGGGCCAGCCTGTATCATCGTTCCCTGTCTGAGGATGCCGATCTTGTCTGACAAAGTAAGGGCTTCTTCCTGATCATGGGTCACAAAGATCGTTGTAATGCCAATCTCACGCTGAATACGCTTCAATTCTATCTGCATGTCGACGCGCAAGGATTTGTCCAAGGCCGACAGCGGCTCGTCCAATAGAAGCACCTTTGGATTAGTGACAATAGCCCGTGCCAATGCCACGCGCTGTCGTTGACCACCAGACAATTGATGAGGCTTGCGGTCGCCCAGTTGCCCAAGCTGTACCAATTCTAGCGCTTCACTCACGCGGCGGCGTTCCTCGGCGGCACCTACTTTGCGTACACGCAAGCCAAAACCCACATTGTCGGCGACGGTCATATTGGGAAACAGAGCATAGTTCTGGAACATCATTCCGATGTCACGCTTTTCGACGGGAATGTGCTCGACCGACTGATCACCGATATGGATCGAACCACTGTCCGCAAAGATGAATCCGGCAATGGCACGCAGCAACGTCGTCTTACCGCTGCCTGATGGACCGAGCAGGGCAAAAAAACCACCATCCGGAAAGTGCATGGTGACGTCATTCAAAGCCTTGAGTGACCCGAATGTTTTGGTGACGTTTTGGACAGAAACATCGGCCATCAGCGTTCTCCTCCGAAATTTGAGAACCGGGCTGCAAACAGCATCACGGCCATCGAGATTACGATAATGATTGTCGAGATTGCATTGATTTCCGGCGTGAAGCCTTTGCGGATCGAGGTGTAGATCAAAACCGGCAGCGTGCTGTCTCCGGGTTCGGAGAGGAAGTACGATACAACGAACTGGTCAAAGCTGACCGCAAAAGCGAACAGAGCACCGGCAATGATCCCCGAAGCGATCCAGGGCAGGGTGACGCGGCGGGTCACGGTCCAGCTGTCGGCGCCCATGGACCTTGCGGCCTCTTCCAGTGTGGGATCAAATGTCGCCAAGCGGGCGCTGACGACGACGATCACGTAAGGCAAGGCCAGGGCGACATGGCCAATCAGAACCGAGGGTGTGCCGCGGCCAAGACCGACGCCATAGAAAAAGATCAGCATCGCCGTGCCGGTGATCAGCCATGGAATCGCGATCGGCGGGAACAGCATCACCTGCAGGAAGCGCTTGCCACGGAACTCGAACCGGAACAGGGCCAGCGAGGCGGCTGTGCCCAAGATGGTGGCAATCACTGTTGTAGCCAGCGCGATCAGAATTGAGCGGGTCGCGGCATTCAGAATTTCGGTGTTCTGGCCCAGTTTTTCGTACCATTTTAGCGAAAACTCAAAGGGCAGTTGATAATACTGTGACGCGTTGAAGGACATGAACGCCATGACGATGATCGGGGCGTAAAGAAAGAATAGGATTAGGCCAAGCCAAACCTTACCTGCCCAGACCAGATAGGTGTTCTTCATGTCTGTGCCCTCCGTAATACCGGGCTGGCGGTTGCCAGGATCACCAAAACCACCGCAAGCAGGATAAAGGACAAGGCAGCCCCTAAGGGCCAATTGAACACGGCCACGAACTGATCCTCAATCACGGTGCCAAAATAAGTTCCGACACGACCACCCAATATGCGTGGTTCCATGAAAGAGCCGACGACAGGTACAAAAATCAGTACCGCACCTGCCAGCAGCCCGGGCAGGGACAAAGGCAGGATGACGCGCCACAGGATGGTCAGTTTGTTCGCCCCCATTGACCGCGCGGCGTCGATCAGATTGTCGTCGATGGCCTGTAAAGCCAGATACGAAGTCAAGATCACGTAAGGCAAGTAAGAGTGGACCAGGCCGATAACGATCGCAGGGGTCGAGAACATCAGGTTCACATCGACCTCGAACGGCAGGATCGCGTTGAGGCCGAGCTCTAGCACTCCATTTCCGCGCAGAACGATGGCCCAGGAAAATATCCGGACCAGCGAATTCGACCAGAAGGGCAGGATGACTAGAAGGAATAGTGCTTCGCGCGACTTACCCTTAATCGCCTTGGCCAGAACATAGGCGCAGGGAAAGCCAACCAGCACGGAAATCACCGTCACAGTCAGGCCCAGCTTTATGGATTTCCACAGCAGCGTTGCGTAAGTCGAGGTCTGGAAGAAGGCCTGATAGTTTTCAGATGTGTAGTGCCATTCGGCATCGCCAAAAGGCACATCGGACAAAAAGCTGAAATACAACATCGCCGACAGCGGCAAAAATATTGCCACCGTCAGCCAAATATAAGCCGGAGAAAGCAGGCTGACGATCTTGAGCCTGTCTTGTCGGGCGAGAACCGTTGACATGTCTGCTTTCTCCTTAGCGTGCCTGGGCTTATTGGGCGGCTTTCAACCCTTGCCAGAGCTCAAGGTATTTCTCGCGATTTTCATCCGAGACCGGACGCTGGAACTGGACGCGTGCCACGACTGCGGGGTCGCCCAGAACGCGTTTGTTGAAGGCGTCATCAGGCAACGCAGCGGCGGCCTTGGCATTGGCCGAAGCCGGGGCACCGCTTTCGGCCCATTTGACGTAGAACTCTGGATCGATCATCCAATTGATAAAGGCGTGCGCAGCCTCTTTCTTGGTCGATGAGGTTGGGATGGACAGACCATCCAACCAGCCGATTGCACCCTCGTCCGGCACGATGAACTGAACCGGTAGTCCGGAAGCCATCGAGCGGCTCGCAGAACCTGACCAAAAGGTTGCCACATCCAGATCGCCTGCGGCCATGAACTGGTTCCAGTCGTTTTCCGACCCCCAGTAGGTTTTGATCTGAGGCATCAACTCGGCAAGTTTGGCCTCGATGGCATCGAGATCCTGGATGTCGTTGATATCCTGGCCCGTTGCGATAGCTGCGAATTGTACGGCTTCCAACGCGTCATCGCGGATCGAGACTTTGCCTTCGTGCGCCGTGTCCCAAAATACCTCAATCGACGTTGGCATCTCGTTGAATTCATTGGTGTTCACAGCAAAGGATGTCAGGCCCCAGGTCCAAGGCATTCCATGCAGCGCACCTCCGGCGTTGAGGTCCGGATTGGCGGCCAGATTTTCGGGCACGTCGCTAAAATTCGCGACCATCGAGCTGTCCACTGGCCCTATCAGCCCCTCGGCCTGCGCCTGTGGCGTAAAGGCCGCGTTGATCAGCACGACGTCATAGGCACCGGGGTTGGTCCGAAGCTTGGTCAACATCTCTTGTTCAGAATTGAAGTATTCATGAACGACGGTGTGGCCCGTTGCCTCGGTAAAGGCAGAAATGGCCCAGTCTTCGTCGGTTCCATACCCTTGCCAATTGAGAACTCGGATCTCATCGGCCAGAACGGCCGCGCCCGTTGTTGTCAAAGCAACTGTGGTTGCTAATAGGATACGTTTGTTCATTGTGATCTCCCGGTTGAATGGTCTTTAGCTTTGGTTCTCGATCAACCCGCCTCTTTCTTGTTTAGGGCGTCCGCCACGACCGCTTGGGTCGGCGCCGTTGCGGGCCCTTGTTGTGTGGTTGACAACGCCGCAGCGACATTTGCGTAAATGGCTGCTTCCTTTGGGGTATCACCGCGCGCCATTCGCGCGATGAAACTGCCAACATGGGTGTCACCAGCGCCGTTGGTGTCCACCGCTTGAACGCGGTAAGCTGGGATATGGTGAAGAGCATCGGGCCGGGCCAGAATGCAGCCGTCTTCCCCCAGTCGCACAACAGTTCCACCGTCATCAGGGCGGGTTTCAGCAAGTGCTCTGGCAGCAGCAACAGGGTCCGTGTGACCAGTCAGAACCGCAGCTTCGCGCGCATTTGCACTGATCCATGTGGCCCGTCTCAACGCCGTCTGCAGCACTTCATGTGGGAGAGAAGCGATGATGGGCGAAGGATCGAACACTAGGTTATTGATGCGGGCATCCGAAGATAACCTCTGGTGCAGCGCATCACGCGAGCCCGTGTAGTGCAGAGCGTAGCCAGACAAAAGGGTCCAGTCGAATTCGGCAAAGCTGATCTGCGTTAAGTCCTCGGTAGTCACGTGCCCCTCAGCACCGTCGCTTGCCACAAAGGTCCGCTCACCCTGAGGGTCGATCATCACGGTACAGCAGCCCTGATCGCGTGTTAGGTCTTGTGCCCGCAGGAACGGGATACCTTCGGTGTTAAGACCTTCGCGAATAATCTTGGCAAATGGGCCTGATCCGATAGAGCCTCCATAGAATACCATCATACCTGCGCGTTTCGCGGCCACCATGGCGTTGAACCCGCCACCAGGTGCGATGGAGAAACCCTTGACGATAGCTTCTTCACCAACCGCTGGAACAGCTTCGACCTGATAGAGCAGATCGGCCACAACACCTGACATCTGAAGAAGACGATTGGTCATCTTGGGGCCTCCGTCTTTGCGTCAGACGTATGGCGAAGAGAAAGCAACTGTTCCGCTATTACTTCGATGGGTAGGTTGTTGGCAGCACGAACAGGGTCGAGTACAGCGGGTGCGATGGCTTCAATTCCGGCGCATGCCCCGGCCATCGCTCCGGCAATAGCGCCGATTGTATCTGTGTCGTCCCCGATATTCGCAGCAATCCGGGTGGCCTTCCAGACATCCCCCGACGCCATCCTTACGATGCCAAAGGCCGCCGGGACAGATTCATACGAAGAGACAGAAGTTCCGACGATTTGCGCGAATTCTACATCGGTCAGGCCCTGATCAGCGAGATCAAGTGCGTTTGAAATCCGACGGCGCATGTTTGCTTCGCCAAACCGATGGCCGCGTTTCTGCCCTTGCTCTGCGGCGTCCAGCGCTGCGTCGAGTGCTGAGTCGAAATCAAGACCATCCACACCACAGCTGACGACAGTGGCAACAGCAGCAGCAGCGGCGATGGCTTCGCCCGTGTTATGCGTCATACGGCAGGCCAGTTCCACGCGGTCCAAGAAATTCTGCGTTGGCGAGAAATGCGTGGCGATCCCAACCGGTGCAATTCGCATCGCAGCGCCGTTTGTCGTTCCGTTGCGCCCCGTTTCGCTGGCTGGTTCTCCGTTCAGCATCGCTGCAAGAGCCGCTTTGGAAGATGGACCCAGCAGGTCGCGCAAACCACGCGCTCGGACGTCACCCTCCCAATCCAGCAGGTCTTGCGCCCAAAGCGCCTCGTCAAACCCTTCGCCATCTTTCACTAAACGTTGAGCCAACAGCAATGCCTGTTCGGTGTCATCCGTCACCTGCGCCGCCTGTAGGCCATGAGAGACCGGATGGTCGGGGTAGGGGGCGACATAAGCTGTGATCTCGCCATAATGTTGCGCTATTTCTGAGCGCGACAGCGTTTGTGAGGGCATACCCAACGCATCCCCGATGGCCATTCCGGCAAGAGCGCCGCAAGCGCGACTGAAAGCCAGTTCTGCAGTGGCCATAGCCGTCAAAACTCCATGTGCAGACCAAACAGGTCTGGGTCCAGAATGCTCTCGACAAATTCCAGGGAGTCCCCGTCGGCTGAACGGGTTAACCGGCACAGTCGCAACATCGGTTCTCCTGACACGCGCCCCATGACAGCCGCGTCTTCCGCGCTGAGCGCGGGCAACACACGCGCCCATTCGCTACCGCCATTGACCGCCAACCCGCGACTGCGAAGCGTTTCCGTCAAAGAGCCGTTTTCTAGGCCGGTCTCAATTATTTCGGAAAACTCCGAACGCCATGGGACACGGCTGCGTTCCAGCGACACTCCCTGACCGGTGTTCACACGAAAACGTAAACGATCGACCATCAGGACATCGGTGCCGACACTTTCAGGTGCGTCTGCTAAATCCATTTTACCGCGTGTCAGGCGAAGAATCCGCGTCGCAAGTTCGGTTTCACCCGAGGATAATGCAACGCTCCAACCTTTCCGGTCGTCGATCGTTTTTCCCCCAAAGGTAACAAATGATCCGATGCCACGCCGGGTCGTGATCAGACCCTTGCGGCTGAGGATATCGAGGCTTTTGCGTATCGTGTTTCGACTGACCGAGAACCGTTTGACCAGCGCGTTCTCACTGGCCAGCGGTGCGCCTGTGTCCAACCCACCTGACCGGATCTCTTCCTCGAGCATGAGTGCGATCCTGACAGATTTCGGTGCTCCGATCCGATCAGTGCTTGTTGATTCTTGTTCAGACATGTTCATGCTTGTACCTTATCCGGATTCGATTATCTGTCAACTTGGGTATACGGAGGTCCACTTGGCTCAAACTGAGGCCCATGTTTGATTGGATGTGTTCTCATGACAGTTCTGTTGACTCTGGCAAACGTCCACACTTATCATTAGTGTGCTAATGAAAGTGGATATGTGCATGGCCTACTCACAACCAAGCTTGTTGCCCGATGCGCTGGGCATTCTTAAGCAGGCTGGGGTCCGCGTTGTTGCAGGTGGGACAGATTTCTATCCGGCGTTGAAAGCAGGCCAGCATCCCGAAAATCTGTTAGATGTAACAAGAATAGATGGGTTTTCGGACATCACGCAATCTGAAGGGGGCACAAGAATTGGTGCAGCCGTCACTTGGTCGGATGTTGTTGGAACTGATCTTCCTCGGGCCTTTGATGCCTTGAAGCAGGCGGCGCGCGAGGTCGGAAGCCTGCAAATTCAAAATGCAGGTACGGTTGTCGGAAACATTTGCAACGCCTCTCCCGCCGCCGATGGTGTTCCACCTTTGCTTGCATTGAATGCTGAGGTTGAGCTGGCCAGTGCAGCAAAGGGAAAGCGTGTTCTTCCCCTCGAGGCATTTATCAGGGGTGTGCGGCAAACAGCGTTGATGGATGACGAGCTGGTGACAGCGATCATCGTGCCGAAACCCCATGCTGGCATGACGTCTGGTTTTGAAAAATTAGGGAGCCGTCGCTATTTGGTCATTTCCATTGCCATGACAGCGGCAAATGTTCTTTTGGATACACAGGGAAGAATAGCCGAGGCTCGCATCGCAGTAGGGTCCTGTTCCGCTGTAGCGCAACGGCTTACGGCGTTAGAGGCGAGCCTGATCGGTCAGGATCCCGCTGATGTCAGGATTTCTCCGATTGATGTCGCAGCATTAACGCCGATCGATGATGTCCGAGGGACAAGTTCGTATCGGCTTGATGCAGTGCGTCATCAAATTCAGCGTGCAATTTACAAGGCGGTTTCGTGATGAACAAAGCGCTTTCAGGCACCCCGACCCCATTTCGTTTGAATGGACGTGAAGCGGCCCCATTGCTTTTCCCTGGCCAACGACTGTCCGAAGTTCTGCGCGAGGGTTTGGGGCAACGCGATGTGAAGATTGGCTGCGATGCGGGGGATTGCGGCGCGTGTACTGTACTGCTTGAGGGCGAGCCCGTTTGCGCCTGTCTGACCCCAGCACATCAGGTTGCGGGGCGCGAAGTCGAGACTGTGCAAGGACTATATGCCAATGACCCCGTGGCGGCCAAACTGGCGCAGAGCTTTCTGGACCATGGCGCAGCGCAATGCGGGATCTGTACGCCTGGCATGATGGTATCTGCCGTTGCGCTGCTGCGGGACGTGCCTGAGCCCACCGAGGTGCAAGTGAAGGATGCGCTAGGCGGTGTGCTATGTCGTTGTACAGGTTACCGCAAAATCATCGACGCGGTGATGGGTGCGCCCTCGGTTGCCATCGCGACAGCAGGTAAGGTGGGCGATGCGGTTAAGCATTTGGATGGGATCGAAAAAGTTTCGGCTACCATCAAGTACGGCGATGATATTGCACCAGTGGGGTGCCTTGAGATTTTGGTCATTCGCTCCCCCCATGCCCGGGCGGTCTTTGAAATCGGTGACCTCGAAGGGTTCGCGCAGGCGGCTGGACTGGACGCGGTTCTGACTGCGGAAGACGTGAAGGGCCAGAACAACTTTGGCGTGATACCCGGATTTGAAGACCAGCCCGTCTTTGCTGAGCGGGAAACGCGTTTCAGGGGAGAGGCTGTCGCGGCCCTGATTGGTGCTCGGGATGTGCTTCGCGTGATCGATCCAGAAATGGTACCGATTGCTTGGACCGAACTGCCTGCCTTACAAGACATGGACGCAGCCCAAGGTGAAAGAACCGATCAACTACATGATGGCCGGGACAACAATGTGATGTGTGCTGGTTTTGTGACTTGTGGCGATCCGAATGCGGCCCTGGCACGCGCGCATGTAATCGTGGAAGGCCGGTTTGAAAGCGGCTTTGTAGAGCATGCCTATATCGAACCTGAAGCGGGTTTCGCCGAAGTCGTGAACGGTCGCGTTGAGGTGCATGCCTGCACGCAAGCCCCGGTTATGGATCTCGAAGGGCTCGAGCGTGTTCTGGGGCTTGACCGCTCGGACATACGTGTTGTGCCAACGGCCACCGGAGGCGGTTTCGGTTCCAAGTTGGATATGAGTGTACAGCCCTACCTGGCGCTCGCGGCACTGAAGACGGGCAAGCCTGTGCGGCTTTGCTATACGCGTACTGAATCCATGCAATGTTCGACCAAGCGGCACCCCTCAGACATCACGCTTAGGATCGGTGCTGATAAGACGGGCAAGCTCTGCGGCTTTGACTTTCGTGGCCGCTTTGACACGGGGGCTTATGCCAGTTGGGGACCGACGGTGGCGAACAGGGTGCCAGTCCATGCTTCGGGACCGTACCGCGTGGCGGACTACATCGCGCAGGCCAAGGGTGTGCATACCAACAACCCGCCGTCGGGGGCGTTTCGCGGCTTTGGTGTGCCTCAGGCAGCCATTGCACAAGAATGTCTTTTCGACGATCTGGCTGAGAAGCTGGGAATGGATGCGCTGGAGTTCCGTGTTCTCAACGCTTTGGATAATGGTGTGCCGACCGTGTGCGGACAGGTGTTTGACCAGGGGGTCGGGATCAAGGCCTGCCTTGAGGCATTGCGGTTTGCCTGGACGGAAGAGCGCGCAGGTGTTGAGGCATTCAACGCACAAAATGACGCTGTAAAACGCGGTGTGGGTATCGCCAGCGGATGGTATGGCTGTGGCAACACGTCTTTGCCCAACCCATCGGCCATCAAATGCGGCATTCGCGCTGATGGCACGGTGGTGCTGCATCAAGGCGCGATGGATATCGGTCAGGGGGCCAATACCGTCATCACCCAGATTTTTGCCACCGCACTTGGGGCCGAGGTGGGTCAGATTACGCTTGTCGGAGCGGATACGGATGTGACACCCGATGCGGGCAAAACCTCGGCTTCGCGCCAGACTTTTGTCTCGGGCAATGCGGCGCGGCTGTCGGGTGAGGCATTGCGGGCCATGATACTGGAGCGTCTGAACGTTGCCGAAGATGCTGCCTTGGAGTTCAGCGCCGGGGAAATTCAGGCGACTGATGCCGGGGGGGCTCGTGTGCTGGATCTTTCGGCTCTAGAAGCGGACTCGGATGGGTATGTTCTTCGCGCCGAAGAAAGCTATGATCCGCCGACAAAGCCCTTGGATAAAAATGGGCAGGGGCATCCTTACGCCCAATTCGGTTATGCCGCGCATCTGGCTGTTGTCGAAGTGGATACCGCGCTGGGCACAGTCACGCCAGTGAAATTCATTGCGGCTCATGATGTCGGTCAGGCCATCAACCCGATGCTAGTCGAAGGGCAGGTCCATGGCGGCATTGCTCAGGGTCTGGGGATGGCGCTAATGGAAGAATACATCCCGGGACGGACCGAGAACCTGCATGACTATTTGATCCCGACAATCGGGGACATCCCCCCGATTGAGACGATTATCATAGAAGAAACTGACGCGCATGGCCCGTATGGCGCCAAGGGACTGGGAGAGCATGTTTTGATCCCAACGGCACCGGCGATCCTGAACGCAATCAAACATGCAACAGGGGTACGACTGTTCAAGGGACCGGCAATCCCCAGCGTCGTCCATGCAGCCCTCAAGAAGAGTGTAACATGATGACGGATGTAGCGAAGCCAGAAAAAATCCGCTGCGACGCCTGCCCGGTGATGTGTTATATCGCCGAGGGCAATTCGGGCGCCTGCGACCGTTATGCCAACCACGGTGGCGAGCTGGTTCGGCTTGATCCGTTGACCATCATCCAAAGTGGCCAAGACCTTGTTCCGTTCATGGGCGAGGGCGCGACTGAGGAATGGGATGGCGATATCTTCAAAGGTGAGCGTCAGTTTGTGACAGCTGTAGGAGCGGGAACCACTTATCCCGACTACAAGCCCGCGCCTTTTATCGCCAGCCAAGAGGTTGAAGGCGTCGATATGGTCACGGTCGTGACCGAGGGCATCTTTAGCTATTGCGGTGTGAAGGTGAAGATCGACACTGACCGTCATATCGGCCATGAGCGAGACGTGGTGCGCGTCGACGGGGAACCGATCGGCCATGTCATGACCTCTGAATATGGCTCAAAGATGCTGTCCTTGGGTGGTGTCGAGCACCTCACAGGTGGTAGCAAAAAAGAAGGCCGCGTAACATGTGACGCCCTGCTGCGGCTGTGTAACCGAGAACCAGTGACGATGGTGATCGGCGAAGAAGATCACGCTACCGAAGTTGTGGTCGAGGCCGGTAAGCCACCGATCATCAACGGCGTGACAGAAAGCTTGATGCGCGTAGGCTGCGGTTCTGCCACGATAGGCATGTTCCCGAAACAGTGGATCGGTCATGTCGACGACGTCGTGGTGGTGGATGACCACATCACCGGAGTGCTCAGCGAGCACGAGACCGGCAAGCAGCTTGATGTCCCTGCAACGGGGATCAAGATCAAAGGACGGCGCTCGACGCCTGGGCGATACTTTCAAGTGGCTGAACCCGGTACAGGTTGGGGGGGGACAGATATCGAGGACCCTCTTGCGATCCTTGGCCCCTTCAACCCCAAAACAGCGTGGGAAGGCCTGCGGCTATTTATGGTGTCCACAACGGGTGAGCAGTTTTCATACTATGAACTCGACGCCGATCTTGACCCGCAACTGCGGGACGTACCCGCGAAACTGGCGGCTTCAGCTGCGCTGATTGCGGAAAACTGCGAACCTTCGGTTTGTTCAGTGCTGTTCATGGGTGGGGCAGGGGGATCGCTGCGCGCAGGCGTTACTGAGAACCCCGTACGCCTGACCAAATCGGTCAAGGACGCGCTGACCCACGTGTCTTGCGGTGGTGCAGATGCCTATGTGTGGCCCGGAGGCGGGATCACTGTGATGGTAGATGTGTTGGATATGCCCACGAATTCTTTTGGCTATGTTCCAACTCCCGCGCTTGTCGCCCCCATCGAGTTTACCTTGCGTGTCAGAGATTACGCTGCTCTGGGCGGACATGTGGACCACATGCGCCGCGTCAGTGACATCAATTCGGATCAGGCTCGCCACGTACGACAAAAACCTAATGCCGGGGATCCGATGGATCTTGGAAACTACAACTGGAAGGCGGACGCAGAATGAGGCCGCGCGCGCGCCTTTTGCCCGATGGCCAACGGCTGCATCTGCAGCATGGCCCCAGTGATCTGATTGTTTGGGTGGAAGGGGATCGGGATCAGGCGTATTGGGCCGCAGCAAAGCGGTTCGAAACGATTATCGCCGAAATTGTCGCGGAACTGCCGGACCTACGGGGGATGCTGTCTCCGCTAACAAAACGTCCTAACGGCACAGTTGCGCGTCGAATGCATGACGCGTGTCTGCCGTTGATTGATGTCGGGTACGTCACACGGATGGCCGCCGTGGCTGGAAGCATTGCGGATGAGGTGCTTGCGGCAATGACCCAAAGCGCGAATATCACGCGCGCTTATGTCAACAACGGTGGAGATATCGCTCTATATCTGACCCCAGGAACGAGCTTCAATACCTCGATTCAAGCCCATGACGGCGGCGAATTGGGTCGGATTGAAGTTACGGACAAGGATCGTATCGGGGGTATTGCGACCTCTGGTCGCCACGGGCGCAGCCTGTCTCTGGGCATTGCGGACAGCGTGACGGCGCTCGCCTCATCGGCCGCTGAGGCTGACGTTGCGGCAACACTCATCGCCAATGCGGTGGACCTGCCGGGTCATCCATCGATCACACGTCGCGCCGCTTGCGATATCGACGAGAACAGTGATTTGGGGGAGTTGCCGGTCACTGTTAGCTGTGGTGCTTTGTCAGCCGAAGATTGTGAACGCGCTTTGGCCCGTGGTCTCAACCGCGCGACGTCGTTTCAGGCCCTGGGACGGATCGCGTCTGCGGGTTTGTTCCTCCAGAGCCGATCTGTCACAACCGGTGCACACGCATTTTCGTTCCAACAAGAGATACAACATGTCCCAGCTTAATGTCCGGAAAACAGCCTATTCTGTCGAAGAGATTTTCCACGAAGGTGGCCCGGCCCCGGCGAACCCCCTGCGCCGGGCGGCGGTGATTGCGATTATCGAGAACCCATTTGCCGGGCGTTACGAGCCTGATATTCAGTGGTTCATGGAGGACCTCAAGCCACTTGGTTTGCTGATGGCGAGGCGATTGGTCGAGATGCTGGGCGGGGCGGACAAGATTGAAGGCTATGGCAAAGGCGCATTGATAGGTGAGGCGGGTGAGCTGGAACATGGCGCCCTGTGGCACGCTCCGGGAGGTTACGCGATGCGCGAACTTCTCAATGATTCCAACGCGATCGTACCCTCTACCAAGAAAGTCACGGGCGTTGGCGGGCGGCTCGATGTGCCGATCACCCATATAAATGCCTCTTACGTTCGAAGCCACTTTGACAGTATGGAGGTCGGCCTGAACGACGCGCCCAAAGCTCATGAAATGGCCGTCATTCTGGTCATGAGCACGGGACCACGTATCCACGACCGCGCTGGCGGCCTGGCAGCCAAGGATATCAAAGGAGAGGACGGCCTGAGATGAGCGCTAAAATTCGCAAGATCGCTGTAAACATCGAAGAAACGCATTCCGAAATCGGACGAAAGATCGACCCGGCCACGCGCAAGGCCGTCGCCGTTGCAGTAATCGAGAACCCGTTTGCGGGCACCTATACCGAGGACTTAAGCGCATTGATGGGGATCGGTGCAGAGCTGGGAACGCTGTTGGGTCGCAAATGCGTAGAAGCCCTTGGCATCACACCAGAGCAGGCAGAGAGCTATGGCAAGTCGGCCATGGTCGGCGAAAATGGCGAGTTGGAACATGCCGCTGCGATCCTCCATCCCAAGTTGGGCGCGCCGTTGCGTAAAGAAGTGGAAAAAGGGGCCGCCTTGGTGCCGTCTTCGAAAAAGATGGGTTCGCCCGGTCAGGTGCTTGATGTACCGCTTGGGCACAAGGACGCAGCCTATGTGCGCAGCCACTTTGACGGCATCGAAGTACGGCTGAACGATGCGCCGCGTGCAAATGAAATTATGGTGGCCGTGGCTGTGACCGACAGCGGGCGGCCATTACCCCGTGTCGGTGGCTTGACCCACGATGAAGCAGAAGGCAAAGACGGGCTTCGTTAGGAGCACTTATGTCAAACAGCGTCGATCCCTACCACCTTGAAGACCAGGTCGGATATCTTTTGCGGCTGGCCAGTCAGCGTCATTCGATCATCTTTCAGAACCGAATTTCCAAAGATCTGACGCCGACGCAATTTGCCACGCTGATCCGGGTGGCCGAGAAGAAAGAAGTGTCGCAAAATCAGCTGGGCCGACTTGCAGCAATGGATATTGCGACGATCAAAGGGGTGGTTGACCGTCTGAAAGCTAAGGGGCTTTTGCGCGCGACCGCCGATCCCGGTGACAAGCGCCGATCTATCATCTCATTGACCGAGGCGGGCGCTGAGTTAATGGAACAGCTTTACGCTGACGGGTTTGGGATTTCGCATGAAACCCTCGCACCTCTCAAGAAGTCCGAGCAAAAGACGCTTCTGGCATTGCTCAAAAAGATAACCTGACCTTCAAAGATCGCGTTGCCCGCATATTGCGCCAAACAACCCAAGTCACCGAAAATCGAGCTTACAAAATACGTTCCGGCAGGCGTTGTGCGGGCGGTGTGTTGCGAGAACGTTCCGAGCAGATCACGCCGTCAATGATCGTCATGCCAACACCCGGCAGGTTCCCCTGCGCAACGCTTTCAAGCATGTTTTTTCCGGGCGCGTGCTGCGCTTGGTCCAGCAGGACGAAATCGGCGCAACGACCCTTTTCAATAAGACCCACATCCAGATCACGCTGCCGTGCGGTGTTCCCATTGCCAAAGCAAAAGGCAATCTCGGCGGGGACGTTTCCGAAGGCCGACAGCATGGCAATCATCCGCAAGATTCCAAGCGGTTGCACACCTGACCCTGCTGGCCCGTCGGTACCCAAGATCACTTGATCCAGCTTGCCTAACTCGCGCGCGGTATTCACCGTAAGCACTGCGGCGCGTTCATTGCCGTTATGAACGATTTCAAAGGCTTGCTTGGTGCAGGTTTCACAAAGGCAGATGATCTGATCATCCGGCAGTGCCGAATGACCTCCGTTAATGTGCCCGATCACGTCGGTACCCGTCTCGATCACCATATCCGCGTCGATGAGGCCGGACCCGGGGATGGATGGGCCTCCCGTGTGGATCGTGGACTGAATCCCATATTTTCTGGCCCATTCGACCATCTGGTTTGCGGTTTTGCCGTCCTTGACCGAACCCAAGCCGACTTCGCCCAGATATTTCACTCCGGCGTTGGCCAGTTCGGCGAAATCCTCCTCGACCATGCCATGTTCGATGACAGGGGCGCCGGCATGGACCTTGACACCGGAGGGGCGAAAATTTTCATACCAGCGTTGTGCCGCGATCGACATCGCCTTGAGGCCGATCACATCTTTGGGTCGCCCCGGCATATGAACCTCTCCGGCCGAGATCATTGTGGTCACACCGCCGTTCAGAGTGGAGTCGATCCAGTGGAGTTGTTGCTGACGGGGCGTGTAGTCACCTACCACCGGGTGCACATGGCTGTCGATCAGACCGGGGGCAAGCGTCACACCATGGGCGTCTACGATGCTGGTTGCGTCGTCGGTATCGAGGTCCTTTTCATTGCCCCATGCGTCTATCTTACCATCTATGGCAATCAGACAATCGCCATCAAAAATCGGTTCTTCCATTTTTCCTGACAGGATCATGCCGATGTTCTTTATGACAAGTTTTTCCATAAGATCCTCCCACTATTCATTAGTATACGAATATAATTAGCAGGCATGCGTCAAGATAATTCTGGGGCGAGAGGCATTCTTCACAAATCAATTGACAGGATATTCCATTACCTCATAGTCATTAGTATACCAATGAGCTGAATGACCTGATCTGGGTGACTGACAAAGAATACCTAAGGGTGAGGCATCTGGCCGCTTTCTTGGTGGCAACAGGAGGTGATCTGATGGCGCTCGATTCCAAAGAGACAAAGTTCCCGATCCCGGCGGGTGTATTTGCCCAGACTGTAACTGAAGTGCAGCACTATACTGATCGGCTGTTTCGGTTCCGTATGACACGGCCTGCATCTTTCCGCTTCCGGTCCGGTGAATTTGTGATGATTGGCCTGCCAAATGCCGAAAAGCCTGTGTTTCGGGCCTACTCTGTGGCGTCTCCCAGTTGGGATGAGGAGTTGGAGTTTTATTCGATCAAAGTTCCGGATGGTCCGCTCACCGAACATCTACAAAAGATCAAGGAAGGTGACATCGTTTTAATGCGCAGAAAACCAACGGGCACCTTGGTGAACGATGCGCTGCTGCCGGGCAAACGGCTTTGGATGTTTTCTACAGGTACCGGATTCGCGCCCTTTGCAAGTTTGATCCGAGACCCCGAGACCTATGAGAAGTTTGATGAAATCATCGTCACCCACACCTGCCGCGAAGTTGCTGAACTCACCTATAGCAAGAACCTGGTTGCGTCTGTGAAAGACGATCCGTTGTGCGGAGAGTTTGCGCATGGTCTGCGCCTTTATGCGACCACCACACGCGAAGACTATCCGTTCATGGGCCGCACTACCGATCTAATGACCAATGGCAAGCTGTTTAGAGACCTAGAGGTTCCCCCAATTTCGCCAGATACCGACCGAGGCATGATCTGCGGCTCAATGAATATGCTCAAAGATACCAAGGCTCTACTCGAGGAGTTCGGTCTGGTCGAGGGATCGAACAGTAAACCAGACACGTTTGTTGTTGAGCGTGCTTTTGTCGATTAAGAACAACTGCTTGTGTTCTGCTTTTCTGTGATTCACTGAAGGTTTGTCACTTGCCAAAGGCAATCCGCATCATAGTGTAAATCTATAGGTTACCGAGATGGGTGCGCCATCGGACATATAAGGGCGGTGGTCGTTAGAGTTCAGCGCAACAGTTAATTCATAATCGCCGGGCTTCAGCGCTCCGACTTGAAAGCTGTTTTCGTAAAGTCGGCCAAGCTTCAGGCCGTTCAGATAGATATGGGCGTGACCCTGACCGTCGATATGCGGTGTGCCGTCCTCGACAAGGACAAACTCGAAGTTTTTAACGCTAATTTGAACAGCAAATCCGTCAGTGCTGACCTGCGGGTCCTGAATCAGCGCGATCGTCGGGCTAGGGGAGATTTCGATGCCGTTGGCATTGCTGTGGTCCATTGACGTCATACTGCCGGTTGCCTCTGGATTCAGGATGCGAGCCACTACCTCGCTGCCATCGTCAAAGTTGAGCGCCAGCGAATGATACGTGCCTTCGGGAAAGCTTCCGTCGGGCACTTGCAACATGATATGGGCCCCGTCCATTGCCAGTTGCGCCGGATCGCCGCCAGGCACTACAAGTGGTTTGTCATGGCCAGGGTTCATTAATGACGTGTGGGCTCCAGATGGCGACGTGACGCTTTGAAGAATGCGAGGGTCACCGTCATTTTGCAGCTTAAGAGTGACCATGAACAGCGATCCCGACGCCCCCATCGGCGCGGCGCGCCCGTCGCTGACCTTTACAGCAGTTTGCGGCGTACCTGCGAATATGTAGGCGAAACCCAACGCGGCCGCGATACCTGCCACAGCGAACCAGCGTTTGCTCATCTGACTTGCCTCCTTGCAAGAATTTGTGTGTATGCTAACGAAGTGAAGTTGATTGTGAAGTCATTTCTAGCGTTAATTTGCGCCACTATGGTTGCTGGACCAGCCTTTGCCCATGCCGCCGATCAGGGTTTTGTGCTTCTTTTGCCCACCACCGCCTACATCACTGGTGGTACAGCGACTGTGGCTGCGACAATCCTGCTGCTTGTTTGCCTGAGACCAGGGCAGATTGAGGTTATACTGCGGCCCATTACATTGCCTCTCAAGCGCGGTCGAGGTCGATGGTGCAACTGGGGTCAGATCGCAGCCTCCCTTTGTCTGATGTTGTTGATTCTGATTGGCCTAAGGGGCCCAACGGACCCGCAAGCGAACCTCATGCCTTTGGTGCTGTGGACCATATGGTGGATGTTGCTTTTCATGGTGCAAGCGCTGATCTTCGATGTCTGGAAATGGGTTAATCCCTGGCCGGGCTTGCACCGTCTGTTGGCCCCAGATCACAAAGCACCTCTGACACTTGCAAAAAAACTTTCGATTTGGCCGGCTGTTGTTCTTATGGCGGCGTTTCAGGGCTTTGTTCTTGCCGATGCAGCACCAAACGATCCGGGCAGGCTTGCGAGTTTCGCGCTTGGATACTGGGGTTTTACACTACTGGGTATGACCCTTTTTGGGCGCAAATCCTGGCTTGGTCAGGTCGAGTGCTTTTCGGTCTTGTTCGCACTGATCGGCACAATCAGATCGGTGCGCGGGGCAGCATTTGGCGTGCCGGGATGGCAAGTCTTTCACGGTAATCAGTTTGATCTAAGCCATGCGGCCTTTGTAATAATTATTCTCGCATCCGGCAGTTTCGATGGCCTCTACGAGACCTTCTGGTGGCTGGATCAGTTAGGGGTCAATCCCTTGGAGTATCCGGGGCGAACCGCGATGATCTGGCCGACGACGCTTGGCCTCTACACCAGTATGCTACTGCTGACGTGTATTTTTGCGCTCGCCGTTTACTTGGGAACGGTACTGGTGCACGAGACCGTTTCCTTCAAAATAGCCTTCATCCGCTTTTCCATCACCTTGCTGCCGATTGCGATTGGCTATCATTTTGCCCACTACTTCGTGACGTTTCTGGTTCAAATTCAGGTTGCAGTCGCAACACTGGCCGATCCTTTCGCGCTTGGTTGGAATCTGTTCGGGCTAGGCGGCCGCCCCGTCAGGGTCGGGTTTCTGACGATTCCAGAAACTGTGAAGACCATCTGGCTCACCCAGGCGGGTGTCGTTGTATTGTCGCATGTTTTAGCGGTCATCTTGTGCCACAGGACAGCTGAGGCTCTTTGCACATCCCGCAGGGACATTCTGCTGTTGCAATTGGGTCTGTCTATCTTGATGATTTTCTATACGATTTTCGGGCTGTGGCTGCTTTCCAGCCCGCGCGGAGCCTAAAAAATGTAGACAACTCGTTAGTATACATACAAACTGACTAAAAAAAGAGAGGCGAAACATCGCCCTAAAAACAACAGAGGAGATGAACGCCATGACAAAGACTTCAAAGATCAGTCGCCGTAGTACACTGCTTGGTCTCGGGGCCGGTGCAAGTGCTCTGGCCGCGGGTGGGGTGTTGCCTGGTTCTCTTGGTTTTGCGCAAGCGCAAAGCTCGGCACCGATCAAGATCGGATTTCAAAAGCACGCGACTGGCATTGGCGCTGCATATGGCCGCTGGTATGACGTGGCAACCAACGCTGCTGCTGCGCGCATCAACGAAATGGGCGGCATCAATGGTCGTCCGGTCGAGATCATCACTGAAGACGACGCAACCGATCCCGGGCGTGGGGCCGAAGTGCTTGAAAAATTTGCCAACCAACACGAGGTAGACGTCGCTTTCGGTACCTTGTTCAGCCACGTGGTAATTGGCTCTGCGCCCCGCGCGGGCGAGTTGAAACTGCCTTATTTTGTTGTCTCCGAAGGTCACCATGTCGCCAGCGGCATGCTGAATCGCTATACGCTGCAACCAGGTATCACTGATGTGAAAAGTCAGGTTATTTCGATGGCACCCTTCGTTGCCGACAATCTGGGTAAGAAGGTCACGATGATCTATCCTGACTTTGCTTTCGGCCATGATCATCGCGACTTTTTCTCGCAAGCGATTGAGGCGCAGGGGGGCGAAGTTGTTGCGAAGATTGCGATCCCGCCCACCGAGACAACCTTCACCCGCTATTTCCCAAGCATCCCGCGCGAAACCGAAGTGATCTATCATGTGATGGTGGGCCCGGCAGTGCTGACATTCGTCAAAGAGATGGGCGAGTTCTTCGGGCCCAGCCGACCCGAGATTTTTGGCTTTATCGACAGCCTTGAAGCGGTTGATATACAAAGCCCCGGGCTTGAGTTCCTCGAAGGCACGTATTTCTGGGAAGGCATGCCGCGCTATAAGCAAGCCAACGAATCGGAGGCGGCCTCAGCCTATCGTGCGGCAGTTGGCGTGAATGACAGTGGCGCTGCGATCGATGACCCGGCCAATGTTGCCACTTACGCTCATATGTTCGGGTGTTGGGAAACGATGCATATCATCAAAGCTGGTATGGAAGCAGCGGACTACCAAGGGCCTGCAGATCGCTCCAAACTGATCGAAGCGGTCGAGGCGATGACTGACATGCCGGAATCCATCGAACATCCGCAGGGTGAAAAAGTCTTTAACGGCAAGACCCATCAGACCTTTGGCAAACAGTATATCTCAAAGGTTGGTGATGGCCGTCTTGATGTGGTGCATACCGCGTCAATCGAGGATGGCCTTTATGAAGATGAGGTGGATTACACCACGCAATCCTTCTGATCCCGACATTAGGCAAAAGCGAGACTGGGTATGGACTTCGGGCCTCACCTGATGCTCGCCTCCATCGAGGGGGCGGTCATTTCGGCTATTCTTGTGCTGACGGCAATGGGGCTCAGCATTGTGTTCGGCGTCATGCGCGTTGTGAATGTCGCCCATGGCGAGTTCTTCATGCTGGGTGCGGTATTTGCCTGGGCGGTAAGCACGATGATCGGCGGCCATGCTGGTTTCGGTTTCGTGGCTGCCCTGCTTATAGTGCCGGTTTTGGTCGGCTGCATTGCGGCGGGGGTCGATCAGCTGATCCTAAAGCGGATCGACTATGACGTGGACCGGACCATCGTAGCCACGATTGGCGTACTTTATATTGTGCAGCAATCGACGCTGATGCTGTATGGACCCGAGGCGCGGCCTGTCGCGCCACCATTCAACACTCGCTTGGCACTGCCCTGGTTCGATTTTGGTGCAGATGGATTCCAAATGATCTGGCCCTGGGGGCTAAGTGTGACGACCTACAAGCTGTTCGTGATTGTTGCGGCGATTTCCGTATTGGGGGCGCTTTGGTTTGTGCTGACGCGCACCAAGATCGGATTGATCATGCGCGCAACGCAGCAGGATCGCGAGATGGCTCAGGCCTTTGGGGTGCCGGTCAATCGTGTGTACTCCTGGGTATTTGGCCTGGGTGCAGGGCTGGCAGCACTAGGTGCTGTGTTGGTGGTTCCAATTCAGCAGGCCCATTATCTAATGGGCGGAGATCCATTGTTGCTGGCGTTTATCGTGGTAATCATCGGCGGTCTCGGAAGTTTGCCCGGCACTGTGATTGCAGCGGTGCTGATCGGAATGAGCGACGGCATTATCTCGGTCTTTTTCTCGCCGACTCTGGCCAAAATCATCGCGACCTTCCTTGTCGCAATGGTGCTTGTTTTTCGGCCGCAAGGCTTGATGGGGCGGGTGGCGGCCTGATGACGGTGTCCAGAACAACCGCATTGCATATCGGCACTTTACTTGTGCTTATCGCATTGTTCTTCGTGCTGCCCGCATATCACGTCGGAGCCTTCTCGCGTATCATGGTGCTTGCGATTTATGCCATCGGGTTCAATCTGCTGTTTGGCTATACCGGCCTACTGAGCCTCGGCCACGCCATGTTCTTTGCCGCTGGAATGTACGGGTTTGGGCTGAGCATGAATTTCGGCGGACTGTCAGTGCTACCAGCTTTTGCAGTTGGCGTCCTCGCTGCGGGATTGTTGGCGCTGGGCGTAGGCTTATTGGCGCTGCGTACCATCGGTGTCGCGTTCATGATCGTGACGCTGATGTTTGCTCAAACCTTCTATCTCGTGATCCTGTATTTCGGAGAATACACGCGCGGTGACGAAGGCTTCATCATTCAACAGGCCCAACGTAACCTCGCTGGGATTGACCTGACAACGGAAACGGCACGTTACTTCGCTGCATTTACCCTTTTCGCCATCTGCTTTCTCGCCATGGCGCGTTTGGTGCAAAGCCCATTTGGAAAGCGACTGGTTGCCATACGGGAAAACGAAGAGCGAGCCCGGATGTTGGGATATGACGTAGGGCGTCTGAAACTTGCTGCGCTGGTTGTATCTGGCCTGTTTTCAGGTGTCGCAGGCGCCGCCTACGCGATGCTGTTCGGCTATGTCGGTGCAAGCTTTGCCGCGGTGCATTATTCTATCTTCCCGCTACTGTGGGTCTTGCTGGGCGGGGCCGGAACCACGATCGGACCTCTAATCGGCGTCATCTTCATGTTCTATCTGATCGACATTTCTAGCGGTTTCACCAACGCATATATGCTTGTTGCCGGTGTTGCTTTGGTTCTGCTGACCCTGTTCGCCCCCCAAGGTATTGCGGGCACAATACGCAAGAGAGCTGTGTCATGGTTGCCGTAAATATCCTTGAGACCAAAGGCCTGACTAAGATCTATGGCGGGCTCCAGGCCAATACTGACATAGATTTCTCTCTGCGAAGGAATGCAATTACAGCGTTGATAGGGCCCAACGGCGCGGGCAAGTCGACATTTGTTGGAATGGTTAGCGGGCGGACTCCACCAACGCGCGGCAGCGTTTCATTCGAAGGCCGGGACATCAGCAAACTGCCCGCGCATAAACGCATGCAACTCGGCATGGCCTATACGTTCCAGATCACTTCGATCTTTCCCGGACTGACGGTTGAAGACAACGTTGCCCTTGCTGCCGGTCGCAGGCTTGCGCATGATAAAGCAGCACATGCTGAAAAGACCGCTGCTGTGCTGGATAGAATTGGATTGAAGGATCGCGCTGGCCAGGTCGCCTCGGACCTCAGTTATGGCCATCAACGGGTTCTTGAAATAGCCATGGGACTGGCGCAGGATCCCAAACTTTTCATCCTTGACGAGCCGACCCAAGGTCTGGCCGAAGGTGAAGTTGAAGCGTTTGTGGCGCTCATGCGGACGATGGCCGAAGAAACAACGATCCTGCTGATCGAGCACAATATGCGGGTGGTCGCTGAAACCGCCGATCATGTTGCAGTGCTGGATCAGGGTCGCCTTTTGGCCTCGGGTAGCTTTGACGAAATTCGCGCGAACGCTGCCGTGCAATCCGCCTATTTGGGGGCGCCCGCCGATGTTTGAGGTCCAGAATATCCACACCGGCTATGGCAAGGTAAAAGTACTGTTTGGCGTATCGCTGACCGTCAGTGCAGGGGAAATTCATTGCCTGATGGGCCGCAACGGGGCGGGCAAAACGACATTGCTGAAAGCAATCATGGGGCAACTACCCCTGAGCCAAGGTGAGGTCATCTTAGATGGTGAACGCCTCAGCGGCCTGCCTGCACACCTCGTGCCACAACGTGGGATCGGCTATATCCCGCAGGGACGGCGGCTTTTTCCTGAGCTTACGGTTTCAGAGAACATCGAAATGGGCCTTTTGGCGCGGGATGAAGGTGCAGATACACGAGATTGGGTGCTTGAACTCTTTCCCCGGCTCAAGGAACGTCTGAGCCAAGTCGCTGGTACACTTTCAGGAGGCGAACAGCAGATGTTGGCCACAGCCCGAGCGTTATGCCTGCGCCCCAAGGTATTGCTTTTGGACGAACCGACCGAAGGCTTGCAGCCTTCAATGATCGAACAGATCCGGCAAGTCGTGGTCAAAATGAAAGCAGAGGGCTACGCTATCGTCCTTGTGGAACAGCGTATCGATGCGGTTTTGTCGATTGCTGACCGGATAACCTTTATTGAAAACGGCCAAGATCGTGTGACTGTCCAACCCGCAGATGTCGCTGAAGATCAGACGATCCTTACTCGTTACCTCGGTGTCTAACAGCGTCGACCCAGTTAAGCATCTGTAGTTTTTCTGGATTTGGGTCGAAATCATCGCTGTAAGCGGTGCCTATTCCGTCACCAATCCGTCAGAAGTTGGCTCAAAATATTCCAGTTCATATAAATGTCAGCGCATGGTGAATGGATTGGCCATTGCCGCATCTGACGTATTGATCCAGGTGGTTTTGGTTCTCGTGTAGTCATAAACCACGTCAATCCCGGCCTCTCGCCCATAGCCGGACTGATTAAACCCACCAAATGGGGCAATGGGAGAGACTGCGCGATACGTGTTCACCCAGCAAATCCCTGCTTTGAGCCGTCCTGACACACGATGTGCACGGGCGACGTTTTGGGTGAATACCCCCGCGCCGAGCCCATATGGCGTTTCATTGGCGATTGCGATGGCTTCCTCTTCCGTATCAAACGGGATCAAGGACATAACCGGGCCAAACATCTCAACCTTCAGGGTCTCGATGTCGGTATTGGGGCATTCCACAAGCGTCGGCGCCATATAGTTGCCAGCGCGCTCCAACCTGCTTCCACCAAAACGGATACGCGCGCCCGCAGAACGGGCGGCATTTAGCGCGGCCTCTATTTTCTGTATCTGCGCTGACGTACACAGAGGTCCGATTTGCGTATCGGGCGCAAGAGGATCGCCGACAGTGACGCCCTCCATTTTGGATTCAATCAGAGATACGATCTTTTCAAATACCGGGCGGTGGACAAGCCCACGACTACCAGCCACACAGCTTTGCCCTGATGCGCCAAAATTTCCTGCAATCAATCCATTCGCGGCACCATCGAGATCAGCGTCATCGAAAACGACCATCGGGGATTTTCCCCCAAGCTCAAGCGAGGTAACCGCGAAATTTTCGGCCGAGTTGCGAACGACATGACGCGCAGTTTCCGGCCCGCCGGTAAAGGCGATACGGTCTACATCCGGATGGCGCGTCAAGGGTATGGCGCAGTTTTCGGCATCACCAGTGAGGACCGATACAACGCCAGGCGGAAACCCGGCTTTTTCAATGAGACGGGCAAATTCAAGCAGAGGCGCAGGAGCGATTTCTGAGGCTTTTAGTACAACAGCACAGCCCGCAGCCAGCGCCGGTCCCAACTTGGTTGCGGTCAGGAACATCTGTGCGTTCCAGGGGACGATCGCGACCACTACGCCGATTGGTTCGCGCTGGGTAAACGCATGCATGTCGGGTTTATCAATGGGCAGAACTGCACCTTCGATCTTGTCTGCCAGTCCCGCATAATAGCGATAGTAATCCCCGACATAGGCGGATTGCGCCGCAGTCTCAGCCAGCAGCTTGCCGCTGTCGGTGGTCTCGATGCGGCCGATCTGTTCGGCATGCTCCTCGATCAATTCTGCCAGACGATACAACAGCTTGCCACGCTGAGTCTGGGTCATGTCGCGCCATGCAGGGTCGTTGAGGGCCCGGCGTGCGGCGCTGATCGCGCGATTAACATCGTCGGGTGCCGCACAGGCAAAGGTGGCCCAATGTGTTCCGGTGGCGGGGTTTTCCGAGGACATGGTTTGCCCTTGGGCACCATCGGTAAATTCCCCGTCGATGAAAAGCTGGTAGTGTGGTCTCTGGTCCATCTCTTCGCTCACTGGAATGCTGGCATGACGTCGTCGATAAAGCGGGCAAGCGAGGCGCGTTTACGCTCAAAACTCATGCCGCTGTCGATCCAGAATGAGAACTCATCATACCCTAAATCTTCGTAGCGTTTGATCTGATCAATCACCTCAGTTGCGGTTCCGACCGTCAGATCACGCCGCAGGTTTTCCGGGGCCATCAGCGTGTTGGCAGCGATTTCTTCTGCCGTCAGTTGTTGGATCAAACCTTGTTTCACTGGCCGCTTGTTCTGGAACCATGCACCAAAATAGCAATAAAACCGCGACAACTCTTGTGCAGCTAAATCTACATCGGCTGCATCTTTTCCGACATATGTGTGGTGCAAGAGCATGATTTTGGGGCGTGGCCCAGCATACCCTTCACAAGCGTCATTGAAACGGCCGACCAGACTCTCAATCTCTTCCATCCCTTGCCAGAGTGGGGTGACTTGGATGTTAAATCCGTTGTGAACGCCAAATTCATGGCTGTTGGGATCACGCGCGGCGATCCAGATCGGAGGCCCGTCTTTCTGAACAGGTTTCGGCGCAGAGGTCGTTGCGGGAAACTGAAAGAACTCTCCTTCATGTGCACAATCGCCAGCCCATAGTTTGGGGATCAGAGGCACCAACTCGCGCATACGTTGCCCGGCCTCCCACGCGTCCATACCCGGCATGAGACGTTCGTATTCATAAGAGTAAGCACCGCGCGCGATGCCAAGCTCGATCCGACCACCTGTAATCAGGTCCGCCGATGCAGCTTCGCCTGCCAGTTTGATGGGGTGCCAGAAAGGGGCGATGACTGTACCGGTCCCAAGTTTCACATGGTTGGTGTGATGGGCGAGGTTGACCAGTTCCAACAAAGGGTTAGGGGAAATGGTGAAATCCATTCCATGATGCTCACCCGTCCAGACTGCACGCATTCTGGCGTCATCGGCCATTTTGCACAGCTCGATGAAATCACTGTGAAGATTTTCCTGGCTTTGATCAGGGGTCATGCGTTCCATGTGCGCAAAAAGCGAAAAATCCATGGATCAGTTCCTTTCAATCAAGCTATGAACATCGCCGCGATCCGCATTGCCAAGGTAAAACCCAAAGCTGTTCGTGCGAGATTCGAGCGCATACCGCAGCATCATGTCGGCAATCGCGGAGGTCGTGTATGAGAGGGTCGGCAGAGTAGCGGTTGGGATGGGTTGCAACGAAGTTTGTTCGGTTTGCACGCCACTGTGGGCCAGAAAATAAACATGGTGGGTCTGTCTTTGCGCATCGTCATAGACAGAATAAACCGGGCCAAGCTCGACGGGGCTTCCCTGCGATGCGAGGGCGTCGGCCAAGTCCTGTCGCAGATTGCCATTGTCGCTTAGGCTGATCTGAGGCGGTCGGTATCCATCGTCAGTGAGTTCCAGCAAAACGCAGTCGTTTGAGTTAATAATTGCGCCACAAGTTGTTGTGCCACCATTCCGGTCCATCGCGGCGCGTTCGAGGCCAAGGCTGAAATACTGCCCGCCGGAATATCCAAGCCCAAGGGCGTCGGTTTCAGTGAACGCTTGTACTTCTCCGATCAGGATTTGGTGGTCTCCTGCGGGCAATGATTGCCATGTGCTGCAAGAAAACTGAGCAATAGCCCCATCGATCAACGGAATGCCGTTCAAATCGAGCGTATGGGGCACCGCGGCGAAACGATCTCCGGTGAAACTGGCGAATGTATTGGATACTTCTTGCTGCCCCTCGGCCAGAACACTGATTGCGAAGTGACTGCAGTTCGAGAACTGGTCAAAGGTCGACAGAAACCGACCCGGACAAACCAGAAGCAGAGGCGGGTCAAGCGAGACCGACGAAAAGGAATTGGCGGTGAAACCGCAAAGCGTTCCGTCATTTGCACGGCAGGTCACCACGGTCACGCCCGTCATGAAACGGCCAAACGCGCTGCGTAGGGTGCGGGGATCAATCTCTGTCATGAGCTGACTTTCTAGCAAATTCCAGCAGCGCAGCATTAACCTCGGCTGCATGTGTCATGGGCAACATGTGCGCAGCACCTTTGATTATTTGGGCTTTTCCTTTCGGGGTAAGCGAGGCCATGGTTTCAGACATCTCGGGTGTCGAATTGGGTTCGGCGCTCCCCGTCAGGAAAAGTGCGGGGCAGGTCAGCGCAGAGAGCGTGTCGATACCTGGGCCATTTTCATGCGCAAATATGCTGTAGGCTCTGCGATAGGCCATAGGGTCGACGTTTGTGAGCCAATTTCTACAAACCTCTTTCTCGATGACATCTGCATCACCGAACCAACGGGCCAGGGTAGGCGTCGGGTCAGCGCCTGTTTCCGTGTCCAAAAGAGATGCGCGCGCTTTTACGGCTTTGGCAGCTGTATCACTTCGATTGAATATGGCATTCAGTGCCGCCACACCCAGCACCTTTCCCTTATGTCGCGCAGCCAAATCCAGTGCGATCATGGCGCCCATGGAATGACCAATGACGATTGCCGGTGTATCCAGGCCGGATGCAATCGTATCTGTATAACCCCGGAGGTCTTTTGCTCCGGCTGGCAAGGCGCTTGCGCCATGGCCCGGCATGTCCACTGCGGTGACACGGAACATTGACGACAAGGTGTCCAGCTGCGCGTTCCACGCTTCGGCCCGAAGCCCGACACCATGTATCAACAAAACCGCTGGGCCGTCACCTTGGCGGATCGCGCGGAGGCGTCCGAAATCAGACCGCGGCCGGGTTGTCCAGATCATGGCCCAAATCCTTCAAATCCTGATAGCGATCTCCAATCCTATGATGCGGGCGTCCACCGGTAGCTGCTCCCAGCACCACCACGATCTCGTCATCCCGCGGAGCATCAGGGATCGAGAATTGGATGGTGAGGTAGTGTGATCGCCGGCCTGCATCGTTTTTGTCCATCAGCGGAACCATGATCGGTGCATTGGCCGTTCCGCGTGTATTGGTAAACGCCAGATAAGATTTGGCGCCGACCGCCTCACGATAAAAATTGCCGAAGCGCAGCGTATGAATTAGCCCCGAGGCATGTTCGACCTCGCCGTTCAGACCAACCACGGCGGCTTTGCCATAAGCTTCGATTGCATCTCCGCCGCCGGCCAGGGTGATCATCCGGTTGGTCATCATCTCTCCCAAAACAGGGCCATAGGCCTGTATTTCGGGTTTCAGGTCCTCAACAAACCGCCCCGCCCATGGGTTTTTGACAACAGCGGCAACAGCGAACATGCGCCAAGGTTGTTGTGTTTCTTTGAAACCTTCGATGAGAACCTCTTCATCATAGGTCACGATCTTCCGTATCTCGGGGCGCATAAATTTCTCCTGTTCGCTACCCGAGAAATTCAGAGATTACACCGATTTTGACAAACGATTGATTTAAGGGCTTATGTATTAAAAAGACTAATGGCTTACTTGACCCATGAAAAAATCGCTGCCCCCGCTGACCTGGTTTCGCGCGTTCGAGGCCGCTGCGCGCCATCTGAGTTTTACCGCTGCCGGTGAAGAGATCGGCCTGACCCAATCTGCGGTCAGCCAACAGGTAAAATCCCTTGAAACACGGCTGCGTGCAGCTTTGTTTACGCGCCATGCGCGTGGATTGTCGCTGACCGACGAAGGGCGCAAACTGCTGCCTCAGGTCGGGGCGGCACTGGGGGTGTTGTCTGCAGCGACAGATACATTCGATACTGGGCCGTCAGAGAACCTTTTGACCATCGCGTCGTCAGTCAGTGTTGCCCAGTGGATTATCGCGCCAAACCTTGCTGAATTTCGGAAGAGACATCCGAATATCCGCGTTCGTCTTCTAAGTGCGGTATGGCCGGACGAGTTCAGTTCTGCACGTGCAGATGTAGAAATCCGCTTCGGATCAGAAAAACAGGTAGGAAGAAATGCCAGATTGCTAACACCTAACCGGCTCATTGCCCTCAAATCACCGGGCCTTGAAGGTGGGGTAAGTGATTTGCCGTTGATCGAAGCGGTAGGCACATCCAGCGGATGGAAAGAATGGTCCGCAAAGGTTGAGCCTGTTCCGGAGCCTCAGATTTTTGCGGATTCGTACGGTGTGGCCTTGCACTTTGCTGCCCACGGCAATGGAATTGCGCTTGTGAGCGAACTTCTGATCAAACACGCGATCAATTCTGGTGTGCTTGAAAGGGCGCATCCGGCAACCGTCGAAAGTAACGAAGGATATTACCTGTCGAGCAACGAAGAGAATGAATTTGCAAGGCAATTTCAGGGCTGGCTGTTGGAGCAATTACCACAACAATAAAGAGATCAATGTCTCGAAAACACTAATCTACGAGTGGTTTGCCCTATTTGATACCAGAGACAAATTTCCAGTTAATGGATGTGGGCCATTCGCATTAGTCTAGATTCCCACTTTGCAACAAACAAACAGTCGACCAAAGCGGGCGCAAAACTTATTGGAACACCCTAAATGGCATTTACCGACCCAAAGACTGAGAAGCTGAATGGTGGGCGACCCTGGAATCGAACCAGGCGTGCGTCTCCGCGAGGGAGTTACAGTCCCCTGCCACACCTTGCGGCCTGTCGCCCACTGTCAGGCGTTGCACCTGACGTGGAGGCGTGATTACTAGCGCGTCTAAAGGGCGTCAACAGGAAAATACCGCTTTGACGCAGGAAACCGAATTCCCGGCCCGGAGGCCCGTAAAATGAAGAAACCAAAGTGGGTCGTCGAGAAAGAACAGGCGCGAAAAGCTGCTGCTGCCGAAACCGTATGGCTGTTTGGATTACATGCTGTTCGTGATGCCTTGATGAACCCGAAACGGCAGAAGTTACGCTTGATCGTGACGCGAAACGCCCGCGATAAGTTAGCGGAATCCATTGATTTTTCCGGGATTGAGGCCGAGGTAGTTGATCCACGGAAATTCACGGCTCCGATTGATCCGGGCTCTGTTCATCAGGGGGCTGCGCTTGAGGTCAAGCCACTGGACTGGGGTGGGCTTGCCGAGAATTGTATCGGGCAGGAAAACCCGCGTGTGCTGCTTTTGGATCGGGTAACGGACCCACATAATGTTGGGGCGATTCTCCGTTCAGCGGAAGTATTTGGCGCAAGTGCAGTAATTGGCACGCGGCACCATTCGGCCCCTGAAACGGGCGCACTCGCGAAAACTGCCAGCGGGGCGTTGGAACGGCAACCGTATCTGCGTGTCCGTAACCTGGCTGACACGATCAATGCGCTGCAGGATATGGGCTTTCTGGTTCTGGGTCTGGATGGTGAGGCAGATGAAACCATCGAAACCGTATTGGAGGGCAAACGAACGCAGCCAGTAGCGTTAGTATTGGGGGCCGAGGGACCGGGCCTGCGCCAAAAGACCAAAGAAACTGTGGACCAGCTGGTCAAGATTGACGCGGCGGGCGGATTTGGGTCACTCAATGTCTCAAATGCTGCCGCAATTGCACTATATGCGTCACAGCCCAGATGACAGGAGGTTCACATTTCCACGCCGCACAAAATCGCCACCTGCTGTTATTGTGGAACCCGCGCTGCACTGGTTCTTAGGGGGAAACAGCAACATGAACTAAGTTGCTCAAGCTGTGGTGCGCCTTTGCATAACCTCAAGATGGTTCCAAAGGTCAAACTTGTTGATCGTCCGGTACAAAAATCTAGGCCGGCCCATTACAATAAGAAAAAGGCAAAGAAGAAAAAGGGCCTGTTTTCGCGCGTATTGGACGAAGCCTGGGATGCTATTGAAGACGTTTTCGATTGAAGACCGCACGCGTGTTCACAAGGGCGTCATGGGGGTTTTCGTGACCAGATGAATTGTGCAACTTAAAACCCTCTCAAAATCAATCGATGAATCAGTGATGCTGTCCCGACGTTCCTTTTTAACCAGTCTCGCATGTCTTGCCGTAGCACCTTCAGTAAGAGCGCAGGAAAAGCCAATGTTCTATTCGGACGGCGGATTGGCTGTTTCTGGTTATGATGCGGTCTCATACTTCAGGATCGGTACGCCTGCGCTGGGGAAATCTGATTTTTCCCTGATGTGGAAGGGGGCCGTGTGGCAGTTCACATCGGAAGATAATCGTGACAGATTCGAGCGCAACCCACGGGCTTTTGCTCCTCAGTTTGGTGGATATTGTGCGTATGCGATGGTGCAGGGGATGCTCAGCAGCACTGACCCGCAAGCATGGCAGATCGTTGACGGAAAGTTGTACTTGACCCATTCGGAAGCGATTGAGCGTATCTGGAAGCAGAACGTGTCGCAGAACATTCGCGAGGCCGAGGGGCATTGGCCTCAAGTACTGTATAACTGATCGGCAAATCTCCGCCAATTGTGACTTGTCATCACAAAAATGCGCGCGCCCTCTTTTTTTTCACAAACTTAGGCTTAAATGTCACAGTGACCGCGGAATGGAACTGCCGCGGGTCATTTCACTGTCCCTCGTTCCAACAACTGGCGCTCAGGCAAGACCTGAGCGCTTTTTTCTTTTTGGCATGGCGTCTAGGGTGCGATCATGCCTGATTACTCTGACCAGTTCCTGACCACAGTGTTGAAACGTACCAAGGTTGTTGCCGTTGTTGGCGTGTCGATGAATCCGGTAAGGCCCAGCTACTACGTTGCGCGTTACTTGTCGCTCAAAGGCTATACGGTGATTCCGGTGAACCCGGGGCATGCCGGTAAACCTCTCTTTGGTCAGACGGTCAGGGCGTCGTTATCCGAGATCTCTGAAGCGGTAGACATGGTTGATATTTTTCGACGCTCTGAAGCCGTTCCGCCTATCGTTGACGAGGCTTTGGCCGAGTTGCCGAATCTACGCACGATCTGGATGCAGATCGGCGTAGAAAACGCCGAGGCCGCCGCCAGAGCGCAGGCCCGCGATATTGACGTGGTCATGAACCGCTGCCCCAAAATCGAATACCAGCGTTTGTTTGGCGAGCTGCGGATGGGTGGGTTTGCAACGGGCGTCATTTCGTCCAAACTCTAAGCAATTCATGGCTATTGCGCTTTCACAGCAAAATCGCGCTATGATTGGATTGCCAGTCGGCCTTGGTTGAGTGCCGCCTTCGTGCAATCCGCTGATTCCCAGCCTCCCGAAATTGAACCCGTCTGATCCCTGCAGAGGGGCTTGTGAAATGGAAAGTGAGCTAAGAACAATGTCAATTCTAGAACCTCCATTTGAAGGTGCTTGCGTATGTGGTGCGGTGCGCGTTCGTGTGACGGCAGCCCCCCTGTTAACCGTTGCGTGCCACTGCCGGGATTGCCAAAAATTCAGTGCGAGCGCTTTTTCTCTTACCACCATGTTCCCAAGCGATAGTTTCTCCTATGACGGTGAACTGGTTCTGGGTGGTCTTGGATCGGTCGAACGCGCGCATTATTTCTGCAAATCGTGTCTGAACTTCATCTACTCTCAGCTCAAAGGAGCACCGGAACGGGTCAACCTGCGGACGTCGATCTTAGATCAAGCAGCTTCATTCGAGCCATTTCTCGAAGTGATGACAGAGGCGAAGATGCCTTGGGTGGATGTTCCTGCTGTTCACAGCTACTCCCGATTTCCGGAGACACCGGAAGAGCTGCAATCGCTAATGCGCGACTATTCAAAACGCTGAATTCTGGTGCAGACAGACTGAACCGTGACGGGCTTTCGAGGTCGAACACATCGGAGCCTGATGATGCACAACGGGTTCAGTTCAAAGCCAATGGGGTCAGTTGCCCGACTTGTTCCTGACGACGCTTTTCCAGAACCACTTCGCGTGGAACCCACTCGTAACGGGTATCCTCAACTAGGGGCGACCAGAATAGCACTCCACCATAGCGCCAGGGGTCCAGGACGACGCCATCATACATGCTCTCGCCTTTGCGGCTGATAATGGCAGTGCTGTGGTCGATGCGGAACGGGTTATCCGCATTGGCAATAGCGCGGTGCATCTCGAGCGTACGGAATTGTTCCTGATCCAGTCGCCGCTCGATATCCTCGGCCCAATGCCAGCACAAGCCGCGCGGGCGCAGGCCTTTGTTGACCTTGGCATTGTGGATCAGCGGAGGGTCTGTGATTTTGTATTCCTGCACCAGCTGAGCAGTATAGGCATGGGCGATGCGGGCGGCGCGGGTGGCTTCTTCCGGGTCGATATCGGGACCGAGGCTTTGGATCTCGGCGGCAAGCCGCTGGACCTCATCTCCAGAGGAAGGGGGAGGGGTGGCGCAGGCCGTGAGGGTGGCAAGTGCTGCTGCGAACACCAAAGCTCTGATCATCTGCGCGCCCTTTGCCTCAATGCACCCGAACCCGGAGTATAGCGGGCCGGGTAATTGCACGAAACCCGCTTAGCCTTTTGGCCGGGATGCCTTTTCAGTGATGCCACTGGTGCCCTGGCGTTGAGCCAGTTCGGCCAACACATCGTCCAGTTCTACATCGCGCGTGGCGAGCATGACTAGCAAGTGGTAAAGCACATCCGCCGCCTCAGAGGTCAGCTTTTCTTTGTCGCCTTTGGCTGCCTCAATGATCGCTTCGATAGCCTCTTCACCAAATTTCTCAGCACATTTCTCAGGGCCTTTGGACAACAGCTTGGCGGTCCAGCTGCTGTCAGGATCCGCCCCTTTGCGGGCCTCAATGGTTGCGGCCAGATCGTGTAGAATACTCATGTCAGCCTCATTGGAATGCCGGCGGCGGCCATATGTTCTTTGGCCTCTTGGATGGTGTATTCGCCGAAATGGAAGATCGAGGCCGCCAGAACGGCGCTGGCCCCACCTTTGGTGACGCCTTCGACCAGATGGTCCAGATTGCCTACGCCACCACTTGCGATCACGGGCACATCGACGGCTTCTGAAATCGCGCGGGTCAGGGGCAGGTTGAATCCGGCCTTGGTGCCATCGCGATCCATCGAGGTCAGCAGGATCTCTCCCGCGCCTTTGGCGACAACGGTCTTGGCGAACTCAACCGCGTCGATACCGGTGGGCTTGCGCCCACCGTGGGTGAAAATCCCCCACTTGCCGGGGCTAACGGTTTTGGCGTCGATGGCGCAGACGATACACTGACTGCCGAACTGGTCCGCCGCCTCAGCAATCACATCCGGGTTGGCCACAGCGGCCGAGTTAAAGCTGACCTTATCCGCTCCTGCCAACAGCAGGGCACGTACATCATCCTTGGTGCGAACTCCGCCACCCACGGTCAGGGGGACAAAGCATTGTTCTGCCGTGCGTTGGACGACATCAAACATGGTGCCGCGATTTTCGTGGGTTGCATGGATGTCGAGAAAGCAGATTTCGTCGGCTCCAGCAGCATCATAGGCCTTGGCGGACTCCACCGGATCACCCGCATCGCGTAGGCCCACGAAATTCACACCTTTGACCACGCGGCCATCAGCGACATCCAGACAGGGAATGATACGGGTTTTCAGCATTGGGTATCCTCTGTTGCTGGCACCTCTACCGGCAAAGCCTCGCCGATGCCAGACTTGTGATTGTGATCTACCGAGAAGCCATGGAAATTAGAGATGAAATTCATGAAAAGGATTATCCAGATGCGACATCTTATTTTGGCTTCAATAATCACATTCGGAGGCACCCTGTCCGCCATGGCTGACGACATCATCAAAGTACAAACCAATAAAACAGTGGCCGAGGCGCTGGACGCCCTCGAAGCTGCGGTAGGCAATGCAGGCGCGACTGTATTTGCCCGTATCGATCACGCGGCTGGGGCAGAAAAGGTCGGTACTCCGATTGCAGCCAATCAGGTGCTTATCTTCGGCAACCCAGCACTGGGCACGCCTGCGATGCTGATCGATCCGCGCGCCGGGTTATTTCTGCCTCTGAAGGTGCAGGCTTATGAGGATGCGAATGGTCAGGTATGGCTGGCTTATGAAGACCCAAAGGAGACCATGGATGAACTCGATGAGGTCGAAAAGTCACCGGTCATCGAAAAGATGCGTGGCGCATTGAAAAAGCTGACCACAGCCGCAGCGGGCTAATATGGCTTCGTGTCAGGCGCTTGCGCGGCTCACCCGTGCAAGCGCGTTGCGCGCAATCAGGATGTGGAAAGGCAAAATAATCGCCAGATATAGTCGCCCACCCAGATTGTGTCGATGAACCCAGGTCGCGAGGGAAATACGACCGTCTTCGGAAAAGACAGACACTCGGAAATCGAGGTGACGGTCATCGAAGCCAGCGATCACCTCGCTCGCGTCATCGTGCTCAACCGGAAAAATACCCACCTTATCAGTTGCTTCTGGCCCTGTATTATCAAGCCCAAACGGGGCGACCAGGATGCCGCGCAGTCGAACCAACATTTTGGCCCAAGCAGGGAAACTGGTGATAATCTCTGCCGCCTGACGCGGCGAAAGATCAGAAACCACGCTGAAACAATCCAGAAAATCGCCATCTTCCAGCCGGCTATGCAGCAGACTCTTGGTTGGCAGTTCGGATCGCTTCACGCGTGATTTGAGCATCGGACTATTCTCTGAGTGTTGTCAGAGCCTCTTTCAGATCGATGGCGCCATCGTAAAGCGCGCGCCCTGAGATCGCACCATTCAAATCTGCGCCACAATCGCGCAGGGCGATCAGGTCGGAAATAGAAGACACACCACCCGAGGCAATGACCGGGATGTCGACAGCTTTGGCTAGGTCAGCAGTGGCTTCGATATTTGGTCCCTGCATCGCACCATCCCGGTTGATGTCGGTGTAGATGATTGCAGCGACGCCAGCATCCTCGAAACTGCGCGCCAGATCGGTGACCTGAACATTGGTCTCTTCAGCCCATCCTTTGGTGGCAACCATGCCGTTGCGGGCGTCGATTCCGACGGCGACTTTGCCAGGGAAGGCTTTGGCTGCTTCGCGCACCAGATCGGGGTTCTCGACCGCGACAGTGCCCAGAATCACTCGCGCCAGGCCTTTCTCGATCCAGGCCTCGATTGTTGCCATGTCACGAATGCCGCCACCTAACTGAACTGGAACATTGCACTCCCTCAGAGTAGCTTCAACCGGGGCTGCGTTTACCGGCTCACCGGCAAAAGCACCGTTCAAGTCAACCAGGTGCAGCCATTCACAGCCGGCTTCTACAAAGGCGCGGGCTTGCGCGGCGGGGTCTTCATTAAAGACCGTTGCCTTGTCCATTTCACCGCGCAGCAATCGCACAGCATTGCCGTCTTTGAGGTCGATAGCGGGGTAGAGGATCATGTCAGGCGGCCCTATATCTTTGTTACACGCGCGGGATATCGCACAGGCGGGGCAAGGGCGCAACGCGACGCAAAGTCAATCTTGCCCGGTACCGACCGGCGGGTCAGACTGTCTGCAAAACAGGGAGACAACAATGAAGACATATACTCTTGCAGCTATATTCGCTGCGATGGCCACAACCGCCTTTGCCGCCGATCCGGTGGACGGTTTGTGGAAGACTGCCCCAGGAGATACGGGCGGTTATCTGCATGTGACGATATCCGAATGCGGCAGTGCCATTTGCGGTACCATCGACAGCGCGTTTGACGCTGAAGGCAATCAGCAACTGGAGTACGAGAACCTTGGGAAGCAGATCATCTGGGACATGGTGCCAGATGGTGCCGGTGCCTATAGCGGCGGCAAAATTTGGGCACCGGATCGCGATAAGACCTACAACTCAAAAATGTCGCTGAACGGGCAGAACAAACTGACGGTGAAAGGCTGTGTCGCGGGTGGTTTGATCTGCCGTGGACAGGATTGGACCCGAGTTCAATAACCGATCACGGAGTCCAGGTCAGGAAATTCCCGATCATGCGCAGGCCTACGTCCTGGCTTTTCTCAGGGTGAAACTGCATCCCGACCATGGTGTCACGGCCAATCACGGCCGTGACCTCTTGCCCATAATTCACATATGCCAATCTTTGGACCGGATCGGTCACCCGAAAGTGGTAGGAGTGGACAAAATAGGTGTGATCACCTGATTTCACCCCGTCAAAAACCGGGTGGTCGCTTTCCAAAACCAAATCGTTCCAGCCCATATGCGGAACCTTCAGGGTACTGTCCGAGGGTTCGATCTTCACGACATCACCGGCAACCCAACCCAGACCGTCGGTCTCGGAGTATTCGTGCCCCTTGGTCGCCATCAACTGCATACCAACGCAGATGCCCAGAAACGGTCGGCCCTTCTGTTCGACCGCCTCGACCATCGCGTCATAGATGCCCTTGTGGCCGCGCAACTCGGTGGCGCAAGCCGGAAAGGCTCCATCTCCCGGTAGGACCAATCGATCCGCGCGCGCAACAACGTCAGCGTCCGAGGTCACGACGACTTCGCCAGCATCCTGCTCGCGCGCCATGCGTTGAAACGCCTTCTCTGCCGAGTGCAGGTTCCCGCTCTCGTAGTCGATGATGGCTGTCAGCATCTACAATGCGCCCTTGGTCGAGGGAATCGCATCCGCCTTGCGCGGATCGGTCTCGACCGCATTACGCAAAGCGCGGGCGACTGCCTTGAAGGCGGCCTCGGCAATGTGGTGGCTGTTGAAGCCGTGTAATTGGTCGACATGCAGGGTTATGCCGCCATGGGTACTGAGCGCTTGAAAGAACTCGCGCACCAACTCTGTATCGAACGTACCGATATTGGATGTCGGCAGGTCCACATTCCAGATCAGGAAAGGGCGGGCGGACAGGTCCAGCGCACAACGCACCTGTGCATCATCCATGGGCAGGTGACATTCGCCATAGCGGCGAATACCCTTCTTGTCCCCTAATGCCTGCGTCAGCGCCTGACCCAGAGCAATCCCGGTATCCTCCACCGTGTGGTGGTCGTCGATGTGGTAATCACCCTTGGCGCGGATCGTCATGTCGATCAGCGAATGGCGCGCCAGTTGGTCCAGCATGTGGTCGAAGAACCCAACACCAGTCTGGTTGTCATACTGGCCGGTGCCGTCCAGATTGACCTCGACCGAGATCTCGGTTTCGGCGGTCTGACGGCTGATCTTAGCGCTGCGCATGGGCGAATTCCTTTTGCTTCTGGGGCGCTTATAGACCCGGAAGAGCAGCCTATCCAGACCGCTTTGAGCCTTCGGTGCAAACTGTTGCTGGGGATTGCACCCGGGCGCGGCCCGTGCCAGCCTGCGGTGAACACGAACCAACAAGGCCCGGCCCATGTCCACCTGCGTTTTTATCCAGATCCGCTGTAAACCCGGCACCACCTACAAGGTAGCCGAAGAGATTGCCCTCCGCGAAATCCACTCGGAACTGTATTCCACCAGCGGCGAATATGACTTGCTGCTGAAACTTTACATCCCCGAAAACGATGATGTGGGTCATTACATCAACGAAAACCTGCTGGTGATTCCCAATATTGAACGCTCGCTAACCACGATGACGTTCAAGGCTTTCTAGCCCAGTTCAAACGTCGTCACGCCGAAGATTCGGTTCAGGTCAGTCTCGGGTTCGTGGTCGGAATACATCCGCGCGGTCTCAAAGACCTTCTCCAGCCCAAGCTCTTCGGCCAACGCGAACGCCGATACATTGGGCTGTGGCATATCGATGAACACTTCGTGCGCGTTGTGATCCTCGGGAATCGACGGGAGAACAGCGGCCAGCAACGCCCTCGCGATTTCTTTAGTGTCTGCAAATAGGGTGCCGATCTAATAACCCGTTAGACAAGGGCGCAGTGTTGCATAGCCCCTGATCCTGCCGTTCTCGGCGTAAAGCTTTGAAACGTGGCTGAAAGCACCAAATCAGCTTTCCAGAAACAGAGCGCGTGGTGCGGGGAACAGAACGCGATCATATACCTTCAATTCATCAAACGCTTGTTTCAGATCCGATATATGGCTGTTCGGCTCACTCTCTAGCTTGGCCAGAATCTGGTGTTTTGTCCCTGCGAAACGATAGTTGTTATAAGCAAAAGAAAAGCCAGACTTACGATAGTTATCCTGCTGTTCGACCACGCCATCCAGACCCATGTTTCGGCCCGTGCAATGGCTCAGCGCATGCTGTGCGATTTCAAGCCCGTGGCCGTGGTGCCTGAACTCGGGCTTTACGATGCAGAAGCCCAAAACGAAAATGTGTCGTCGTAATTCACAGCCGAAACAGATGAGATCATCTCACCATCCAAAAGCCCGCCCAAAAACCCATTAGGGTCTGTTGGGCGAAAGCACTCGGCATCATGCACACCCGGGTTCCAACCTTCGCGCCCGGCCCAATCCACGGCGTGCTGAACCTCGGCTATGGTGAGAGGGCGTATGTCATAGCGCGGCATGGTCAGGTCCCTGTCTTATGGCTGTATTGGTCAGAGTGGCCCAGCCCGCCGAAAAGAACCAGCCCCTTGCTGGCTCGGCGTGAGCGCGGGTCCAGAGCAGCACTGCTTAATCCAAAATTGCGATCGCTTCGATTTCGATCATCATTCCTTCATAGATAAGCGCGGGCACGGGTATGCCAGTCGTAGCAGGCCCCGGCGCCGTGTAAGAATTCGAGCGTATCAGCAGGTTTTCATGCAGCGCTTCCGCTGAAGCACTTCCCTGATAGAAGGTCGTGACTTTTACGACGTCGTCCAGTGTCGCACCAAACTCGGCTAGAACTTTGGATAGGTTATCCATTGCGATCTTGGTTTGCGCGACCATATCTCCGGGCTTAAGGACTTGCGCCTGATGATCCAGGGCTACTTGCCCGCCAATGTGGATGACATTGCCACACCTGTTACCCTGTTTGTACGGAAGCGGTGTGGTCCAATTCCAATGCCCGTCTGGCCATGCAAAATTTTTGGGCTCATCAGTCGCCGACGTGCAAATCGCCGTTGCTGCTATTTTGGTCGTCAATCCTTCGTGCGCAAAGTTGGGAACCGGGATCCCCGTCGCTGCAGGTCCGGGATCGGAGAAATACGAAGCTCTTAGACTTGCGGCTTTCTTCCAGCTACTGCCATGTAGATCATCTGGATAAAATGTGTTGAGCTTGACGATGTCGTGCAAGTCCGCGTCGACCGTCGACAGCGCCCGCTTCAAACGCTCCATGGTTTTGGCAGTTTGCGCTGGAATATTGTCTGGGGCCTCAACCGTTCCATGTGGTGTCAGGGCAGACATCTCGCTGGTAAAAACCATATCCTCGGAACGAACCACATGTGTAAACCCGTCTGGCAAATACGGCATGTCCTCAAGTCGATGGCATTGTTTTGGTATTCTGGCGCCGTCTGGACGCCGCATGGCAACGCCTTCGATTTCTGTGAGCATGTCCGGATAACATAGCTCTGGCATGTTGATCATGCTGATCACGGGGCGGGCCGTGTCGCCAATGATCTGGCTTAGAAGCTCCTGTAAGTGGCCTTCGTCATTCGCATCCCCTACGTAATAGACGACCAAGCGCACCAGATCATCGAAATCGACACCCAAATCAGAGAACAGGTTGGCCATATAGGCCATAGAGTTTCTGCATTGCGCTGTCAGATCGCCAATGTTGCGCACATTGCCTTGCGCATCCAGATCGACTTGCCCGCCAGTGAAAATCATGTCCCCGGCACGGACGGCGTGGTGATGAGTCAATTTGACGGGCCAATCCCAATGCCCGTCAGGAAAACTGTATCGTCTGGTCAATCCATCCTCCGCGCCTGATTTGGCAACTGTTGGATGGAAGCCAATATGATGTCAAAACAGAAACGAGTTCCGTAAAGCACCACATTCAAACAGGTGTTGAAGGTCTGGTATCTGGAGCGGGCGAGGCGATTCGAACGCCCGACCCTAACCTTGGCAAGGTTATGCTCTACCCCTGAGCTACGCCCGCATCAGATACTTATGTCGGTCCAAAGACCTCTCAATGGAGCGGGCGAGGCGATTCGAACGCCCGACCCTAACCTTGGCAAGGTTATGCTCTACCCCTGAGCTACGCCCGCGCCGTTGAGTGAGGAGGGATGTATAAATTCCCACACGTGGCTGCAAGAGGAAAATGGGGCCGTTGGAAAATTATTTCGACGGAATGCCTGCCCCTCACGCGTTCAAGAGCAAATGGAAAGCAAAGCAAGCTGCGCGGGAAGGTGTTACGATGATCAATGTCTCAGATTTGAAAGCCATAGCGTTGGGTGTCATGATCATTCTTGTGATCATGGTTTCGAAATTTGACAGCGAGCGCATGGAATCTGAGGTCTCGCACCGATTTAGCGGCGCTCAGCCTGGTTGGTACGCTCCTATCGGATAACAGCGATCAGGTGCTTCAAAGCGCCAGAATAAGACCCGCGCTGGCCGCGACCAAAATCGCCGAGAATGTCAGTAACATTCCGATCTGTCGCATAATGATTGTTTGTGGCGTCTTTCCGAAGCCGTAGGCGTGCGACAGCCGTCCGGCCAGCAACATCAGACCCAGCAGATTAACAAGCCATGCTTCAGCGCCCTGCAACTCAACCATGGCGATCAGCAGCAATGCGAAAGGAGCATATTCGGCACAGTTGGCCTGCGTCCGCATGGCTTTGATCATGGCCTTGTCGCCGTGATCTCCGACCGAGATTTTGCCTTTGCGACGCTGCAGGATGACGTTCACGCTGAGCGCAATGAACAGAAATGCAATCAGTGCAGCGTAGATCGGGGTGATGGACAGCATGACAGCTCCTGATATTGAAAAGGCCGCGCAGAGAACTGCGCGGCCCTGTATGCCTTTATGTGATAACTGGCTTATTCCAGTTCGACCAGCAGGTCCTTGGCGTCAATCTGGCCACCGGGTTGGACGTGGACGGCCTTGACCGTTGCGTCTCGCTCGGCGTGGATGCCGGTTTCCATCTTCATCGCTTCGATGGTCAGCAGCAGATCGCCTTCGTGTACTTCTTGACCTGCCGAGACGGCAACGGTGGCCACGACGCCCGGCATCGGCGCGCCAATATGGTCGGGATTCCCAACTTCGGCTTTGGGCCGCTGCGCAGTAGTGGCTTTGACCATCCGGTTCGGCACGCGGATCACACGTGGTTGGCCATTGAGTTCAAAGAACACGCGCACTTCGCCGTTTTCGTCGGTCTCGCCGATGGCCTGACAGCGAATTTCCAGCGTTTTGCCGGGGTCAATCTCGGCAGTAATTTCTTCGCCGGGTTCCATGCCATAGAAGAAGGTGCGCGTGGGCAGGGTACGGACCGGGCCATAGGTCCGGTGGCGGCCCATGTAATCCAGGAACACCTTGGGATACATCAGATAGCCGTTCAGGTCCTCGTCATCGACCTCTTTGCCCTCAAGCTGTTTGGACAGATCGGCGCGGGTGGCTTCCAGATCGACGGCCTCGACATTTTTGCCGGGGCGTTCCGTATTCGGTACTTCGTCTTTTAGTACCTTGGTGATGATCGTGTTAGGGAACCCGCCCGGAGGTTGACCCAGATTGCCGCGCATCATGTCCACGACCGAGTCAGGGAAGGCGACGTCGGTGGCCGGGTCTTCAACCTGTTCACGTGTCATGTTCTGACTTACCATCATCAGTGCCATGTCACCGACCACTTTGGACGACGGTGTCACCTTGA
Source organism: Ruegeria sp. AA3 (assembly GCF_056542905.1). Classification (NCBI taxonomy): domain Bacteria; kingdom Pseudomonadati; phylum Pseudomonadota; class Alphaproteobacteria; order Rhodobacterales; family Roseobacteraceae; genus Ruegeria; species Ruegeria sp. AA3. The sequence continues at coordinate 223,420 of NZ_JBQGAQ010000006.1, forward strand.
CGATATCACCGAACATCTGGTTCACATCGGCGTACATCTGGGCGACCTCGTGCCAACGCTCCTCTAGACCCAGCGAACGCGCCTGTGCCTTTAGGTTGGTAAACTGACCGCCGGGCATCTCGTGCAGATAGACCTCGGAGGCCGGGGCCTGCAGGCTGGATTCGAAGGCCGCGTATTGGCCACGGACGGCCTCGAAATAGTCGCTGATCTCGCGGATGGCCTTGATGTCCAGCCCGGTGTCACGCTCGGTATGACGCAGCGCCTCGACCACGGTCCCCAATGTTGCTTGGCTGGTGTTGCCGGAGAAGCTGTCCATCGCGCAATCCACCGCGTCCACGCCCGCCTCAGAGGCCGCCAGAATAGTGGCGCTGGCGATACCGGCCGTATCGTGGGTGTGGAAGTGGATCGGCAGGCCGACCTCTTCCTTAAGCGCGCGGATCAAAATGCGTGCCGAGGCTGGTTTCAACAAGCCCGCCATGTCTTTCAGGCCAAGAACATGCGCGCCCGCATCTCGCAGCTCTTTTGCCATACCGACATAATATTTCAGGTCATACTTGGCGCGATCCGGGTCGAGGATATCGCCGGTATAACAGACTGTACCTTCACAGATCTTACCGTTCTCGATCACTGCATCCATGGCGACGCGCATGTTCTCGACCCAGTTCAGCGAGTCGAAAACGCGGAACACGTCGATATTCTGCGAGGCTTGCCGCACGAACTCCTGCACCACATTGTCGGGATAGTTTGTATAGCCAACCCCGTTTGCGCCACGCAGTAACATCTGGGTCATCAGGTTCGGCATTGCCTCGCGCAGGTCGCGCAAACGCTGCCACGGGCATTCCTGCAGAAAGCGATAGGCCACATCAAAAGTCGCGCCACCCCAACATTCAACGCTGAACAACTGGGGGAGGTTCGCCGCATAACTTGGCGCTACCTTGATCATGTCGATCGAGCGCATCCGGGTGGCCAGCAGGGACTGGTGCCCGTCACGCATGGTGGTGTCAGTGATCAGCAGTTGCCGCTGCGCCTTCATCCAGTCGGCAACTGCCTGCGGGCCTTTTTGCTCCATCAGGTTGCGTGTGCCCATTTGGGGCTCGGCCTTGGGCGCGGGGGGCTTGGCCTCTTTCAGATCGGCGCGTGGTTCGGGGCGATCCTTGGTTTCGGGATGCCCGTTCACGGTGATGTCCGCGATATAGTTCAGAACCTTGGTGCCGCGGTCGCGACGCTTCTTGAACTGAAACAAATCCGGTGTCTCATCGATGAACTTGGTCGTGTATTCATTCGACAGGAAGGTCGGGTGCTTCAGCAGGTTCTCGACAAAAGCGATGTTGGTGGAAACGCCACGCACCCGGAATTCGCGCAGGGCGCGGTCCATCCGGGCGATCGCTTTCTCGGGGGTAGGCGCCCAGGCAGTGACCTTAGTCAGCAATGAATCGTAAAACCGCGTGATCACCCCGCCCGCATAAGCGGTGCCGCCGTCCAGACGGATGCCCATGCCGGTGGCCGAGCGATAGGCGGTGATGCGGCCATAGTCGGGGATGAAGTTGTTCAGCGGGTCTTCGGTGGTCACACGGGTTTGCAGGGCGTGACCGTTCAGGCGGATCTCGTCCTGGCTGGATTTGCCGGTAGCCTCGGCCAGCGTCTTGCCCTCGGCAATCAGGATTTGCGCCTGCACGATGTCGATGCCCGTTACCTCTTCGGTGACAGTGTGCTCGACTTGCACGCGCGGATTGACCTCAATGAAGTAGAACTTACCGGTGTTCATATCCATCAGAAATTCAACCGTGCCCGCGCATTCATAGTTCACATGGGCGCAGATGCGGCGACCCAGCTCGCAAATTTCGGCGCGCTGTTCGTCGGTCAGGTAAGGGGCAGGGGCGCGTTCGACGACTTTCTGGTTGCGGCGCTGGACCGAGCAGTCACGTTCATAGAGGTGATAGATCTCGCCATGTTTGTCGCCGAGAATCTGAACCTCGACATGGCGGGCGCGGGTGATCATCTTCTCCAGATAACCCTCGCCATTGCCAAACGCCGCTTCTGCCTCGCGACGTCCTTCCAGAACCTTCTCTTCCAGCTCATCTTCGGACAGGATCGGACGCATTCCGCGCCCGCCGCCGCCCCAGCTGGCTTTCAGCATCAATGGGTACCCAATCTCGGCCGCTTCAGTTTTGATGGCAGCCATGTCGTCGCCCAATACTTCAGTTGCCGGGATAACTGGAACGTCAGCCGCAATCGCCACTTTCCGGGCGCTGGCCTTATCGCCCAATGCGCGCATGGTTTCGGCCTTGGGACCAATAAAGGTAATGCCATTCTGAACACAGGCATCTACGAAATCCGGGTTCTCGGACAGCAAGCCGTAACCGGGATGGATTGCATCCGCGCCACATTCCTTGGCAACTCGGATAATCTCGTCGATCGAAAGATAGGCCGCGACCGGTCCCAGATCCGCACCAATACGATATGCCTCATCCGCCTTAAAACGATGCAGCCCCAACTTGTCTTCCTCGGCAAAAACCGCGACGGTTCGTTTGCCCATCTCGTTGGCAGCGCGCATCACGCGAATGGCAATCTCGCCGCGGTTGGCGATCAGGATTTTCTTGAAGTCTGTCATTGCAGGTCCCGGTCTTTACTAGGTGTGGCCTTGTGAATAGGCGGACAATACAGCCACGTACATATGTAGTTCTGGGTAGAACCGGCATGTTAACGCTCGCAATCGCCGCCTATTGCCGCTTTTCTTTACACGCGCTGCGCCGCAGCATCAAATACTGTATCTATGATGTCAGATTTTCTGTACCCTATGTGCTTAGGGCTGTGGATTTCACTTCTGAAATCCGTCTCAATCCGAGTGATTCGGAAGCGCACAGGGCCAAGATTTCAAGATCAGCGAATTCCTAGACGCCATGCCGGTCGCAAGCAGGCAACGACCGGCATAGGCTTAAGGCTTAGCAAGAGAGGTCGAGGAACCTGAAACCACCGGCCTTTTTCGATCGGCAATGTCCGTGACGGTCTGATTGGATTTTCCAACCTGCACCTGATTGCGACCTTTGTCCTTTGCCGCATACAGCGCATCATCAGCAACACGCATCAGATCCTGCGGCATCACACCGTGGGTCGGATAATGTGCAACCCCAACTGAGATGGTGATGCGCGGCAGTGATTTCTCGCCATACCGAACCGTGATCGCTTCGACCGCCTGCCGGATCTGTTCCGCACGGGTCATCGCATCATCCGGCGTATTGTCCGGTAGGATCAGCATGAATTCCTCGCCGCCGATCCGGCAGGCCACTTCATCCCGATCACACCCAGTTTCAAGGGCCGATCCAACCGCGCGCAGCACCATGTCACCTGCGTCATGTCCATGCGTATCGTTAAACTTTTTGAAATGATCCACGTCCACCGCGATCAGGCTCAGCGGAGAGCCGGTTTGCTGACTGCGACTGATGGCTTTGCGCAGTGTCTCAGTCATGTGGCGGCGATTGAACAATCCGGTCAGCGGATCGCGGACGGACTGGTCATGCAACTGATCCCGCATTCTGACATTCGCGATGGCCATGCTGATTTGCTCTGCACACAGCTGTGCCAGTTTCTTACTGTCATGGAACGCCTCTCCGCTGCCTTCATGAGCGCGCAGATGCAGCAAACCCACTGTCTCGCCATGGGCAAGAATGGGAAAGCAGAAATAGGGCCGTCCGTCATGAGGTTCAGCGTGTTCGCAGACAAAATCGACCTCGGATGCACCGAATTCATAAGTCCGTCCACGTCGCAGACCCCAGCACCCCTCGGGATGAATGTGCGCTTTGTGCGAGCCACCATTCCAGCTGGCACAGCCATCCAGCACATCGCGCGAGTTTGAGTAGACATATACGCTGCCCTCGGCCTCAGGCAGAATGTGGGTCATGAAACGCGATACCATATCGAAGAGCTCATCCAATGACCGGCTGGATTGCAGCCATTCATTCAACTCACCCAGCAGACGCACCTCGCGCGCGAGGCGCAGTTGATCATCCATGAGCTCGCGTTCCTTGTCTGACCTGTTTTTCAGCGACTGGAGCTGATACCGGTTGGTGCGATAGGTCACCAGACTCACCGCACTCAACGCAAACAGGGCAATCCCGCTTAGAATCGCCAGAGAAACCCGCAACCGGTAAATGAATGTACTGCGCAGGTCGGTGAAATCCGTAAAGAACTCGATCGCGCCTATGAAGCGGCCGTTCTTGGTGATCGGCATGAATACCTCGGCCACGTGATGCTGGGTGGTTTTGCTGGTGTTTTCCGTGTGCAGATCAAGCCCGTCAATTTCGGACAAAGGAACAGTTTCCTGAATGTAGTGGGTCATGCCCCGCGCCACGTCACTGCGAAAGAAGTTTCGCGGTTCCGAGGTGCCGATTTCCTCGGGGCGGGTCGACCAGACCACCCGTCCGGACGTGTCGAACAGTTTGAAGCGATAAACATCCGAAGCCTCGGGCATTGTAGAAAGAAACTCGGCATCATGATGATCGATTTGCCCTGTGCGCAGGGCGTTTTCTGGATCCTCTAGATGCAACACGACCCGGCGCTTCCAAAGCTCGGCCTGTTTAAGAATATCGGTTCTGAGCATACGGTCTACGACTGGAGCGGGCAGCGCATAAATGCTCCATCCCGCGGTCGCAGCCAGCGCTATAAGCAGAATGGTGATTCCCGCCCATTTCAGGCGATGGCCAAGCGGTCGCCGATCCTTCAATTTCATATTCCGCACTCCCACTGCATTGAACCAAGCATCATTGCCAAGGTTTGACAGGGGGTTAACGGCGGTGGGTGATTGTTTAGAATTTAACGGATGTGGCGGCAAAATCCTTGTGAACAAGGCGTGAACAAACTCTTTCCCTTGGCGCGCATCCGGCGTAGTTTGGGGCCATGAGCAGTTTTGACGAAATGGACGCCTTCGAAGGCGCATCGCTGTCGGCGCGGGCTATGGCGGCGATGAAGCCACAAAGCGATTATCTTGACGATCTCAACCCGGCGCAGCGCGAAGCGGTCGAGAGGCTAGATGGCCCGGTGCTGATGCTGGCAGGCGCGGGAACGGGAAAAACCAAGGCGTTGACTGCGCGGATCACCCATCTGCTCAGAACCCACCGGGTGCGCGAGAACGAGATTCTCGCGGTGACCTTCACCAACAAGGCCGCGCGCGAGATGAAACAGCGCGTAGGGCGCATGCTGGGTCGACCCGCAGAGGGAATGCCCTGGCTGGGCACGTTCCACGCAATCTGCGTCAAGCTGTTGCGTCGTCACGCGGAATTGGTCGGGCTGAAGTCGAACTTCACCATTCTGGACACGGATGATCAGAAACGGTTGCTGAAGCAGCTTACTCAAGCCGCCAATATAGACGACAAGCGCTGGCCCGCGCGGATGCTGGCAGGGATCATCGATGACTGGAAAAACCGAGCCCTGACGCCCGACAAGGTGCCTGCCGCAGATGCAGGGGCCTATAATCACAAGGGCATCGAAATCTATGCCCAATACCAGACTCGCCTGCGCGAGCTGAACGCGGTGGATTTCGGCGACCTGCTGCTGCACATGGTCACGATTTTCCAGACCCATCCGGACGTGCTGGAGCAATACCAGCGCTGGTTCCGCTACATCCTTGTGGACGAGTATCAGGATACCAACGTCGCCCAATATCTCTGGTTGCGCCTGCTGGCCGGTGGACACAAGAATATCTGCTGCGTCGGTGACGACGATCAGTCGATCTATGGCTGGCGCGGTGCCGAGGTGGGAAACATCCTGCGGTTTGAGAAGGATTTTCCCGGCGCATTTGTAGTTCGGCTGGAACAAAACTACCGATCGACCCCGCATATTCTGGCCGCTGCGTCCAACGTCATTCGTGGCAATGAAAGCCGCTTGGGCAAAGAGCTTTGGACCGACCGCGAAGAGGGCGAAAAGGTTCGTCTGATTGGCCATTGGGATGGCGAGGAAGAGGCGCGTTGGATCGGCGAGGAAATCGACGCGATGCAGGGTGGCACGCGCGGCGTGCGACCGATGAACCTTGATGAGATGGCGATCCTCGTGCGCGCCTCACACCAGATGCGCGCTTTTGAGGACCGGTTTCTGACCATTGGGCTGCCTTACAAGGTGATCGGAGGGCCGCGATTCTACGAGCGGATGGAGATTCGCGATGCCATGGCCTATTTCCGGCTGGTGGTCAGCCCCGAGGACGATCTGGCGTTCGAGCGCATCGTGAACACGCCCAAACGTGGCCTTGGCGACAAGGCGCAGCAGACCATTCAGGTGGTGGCGCGCGAAAACGGGGTATCTCTGGTCGAAGGCGCGCGGATTGTTGTTGAAAGAAAACTGATCGGCGCAAGAGGCGTCAAGGCGTTGCGCGAGTTGATCGACGGGCTGGCGCGGTGGAATTCTGTTGTTATTTCTGGAAGACGAGCAGCAACCTCACAAACGCCACAGCGGCCGCCACGCTCACTCTTAGGTGAAGAGTACGATGCATCTTATCGACAGGAAGAAGACAACAATGATGTCTTAGAACCGGTGGTCGAAACAATGCCTTCAGAGTCTGCTCGCGGCTATGATCATATCGAACTCGCCCAAACAATATTGGATGAGTCGGGCTACACGTTCTCCTACTTTAAGCCTCAGACCGAAGAAGAACGTGAGCGCGGTGACCCACTCGTTCATATTAGTCCCGAAGCGCCGGGGCGGTTGGAAAACCTCAAGGAACTGGTCAATCAGCTGGACAATTTCGAGAACCTGCAGGGGTTTCTGGAGCATGTCAGCCTTGTGATGGATAACGAGCAGGACAGCGACGGGGCTAAGGTCTCGATCATGACCCTGCACGCGGCCAAAGGGTTGGAGTTTCCTGCCGTGTTCCTGCCGGGGTGGGAGGATGGCTTGTTCCCCTCGCAACGCTCCATGGACGAATCGGGCCTTAAGGGCCTCGAAGAGGAACGGCGGCTGGCCTATGTCGGCATCACCCGTGCCGAAGAGGTCTGCACGATTTCCTTCGCGGCCAACCGACGCGTGTTCGGGCAATGGCAGAACTCGATGCCATCGCGTTTCATCGACGAACTGCCCGAGGATCATGTCGAGGTGCTGACGCCGCCGGGGCTCTATGGCGGTGGCCAGACTACAGCCGGAATCGAAACCCGTGCGGCCGAGGCGAATGTCTATAACTCTCCCGGTTGGAGACGTCTGCAGGCGCGGCAGGGGCAGTACGGGATGTCTCAGCCGAAAGAAAGCCGGAACACGGTGATTGATGCGACTGCCGTCGCCAGTTTCACGCTGGGCGAGCGGGTGTTTCACCAGAAATTCGGGTATGGCGCGGTGATCGGCATCGAGGGCGACAAGGTTGAGGTTGAATTTGACAAGGCCGGAACGAAAAAGGTCGTCTCGCGCTTTCTGACTGCGAAGGATGACGTGCCGTTCTGACGCTTACAGCCCCTCGACCAGCACCAGATTCGCTGTCGCCGTTTGTTGCCTGATCTTGGCCAGCTCAACATAGTCCGGATCGTCCTTCCACGCGTTTGCGGCAGCCATGTCTGGGAACTCCATCAAGACAATACCGTCTTCTGCCCAACTGCCTTCGATCACTTCGACGGGCTTTGAGGATATGGTCAGCAGGCGCCCGCCATGCCGGTCAAAGATCGGCATGAAGCCTTCAAGGTATTTCTGGTATCCATCCGGGTCATGAATGGAAATCTGGGCGATGAAATAGGCGGCCATGGGACACTCCTGAAAATCGTTCACGGCCCCAGCTTACATCTTGTGCGTCAAAAACGAAAAACGGCGGTTCCCAGGGAGGAGGGGAACCGCCGTTCTTTTCTACATCAGGGCAGGGAGGAGGAAGCCCGGATGTATCCGAGCCCGGGTTTGATCCCGGTATGAGGAAGACGCGGCGACGTCAGGGAGGAGGAAGGCGTCGCCGCGCGCTTTCAACATCAGGGCAGGGAGGAGGAGAGCCCCGATGTATCGGCTTCCGGCAGTCAGGGCCGGTATTAGGTGCGGCAACGTCAGGGAGGAGGAGAGACGTTGCCGCTGATTACAGACCCAAAAGGGAGGAGGATGGGCCTGATCTCAGTATCTGTGTCGCGCTTACTGCGCGGTTTGCTCTTCGGTGGCCTGCTGGGCCAGCCGACGGATCATCGAACGATGCAGGCCCAGATCGGCCAGCTCGCGATCCGACAGTGCCGACAGTTCGTTTACCGTCTGGCGGTACAGGCGGTAGCGCGCAACGCGGGTCTTTACGGTTTCAATCAGTGCTGCGACTCCAAATACCGGAGCGCTCTTCAGACCTGTTTGTGTGCTTGCGACTGCCATCTTCATCATCCGTTCATTCTTGTTGCTGCCGGCATCGTCCGGCGCTTGCTTGAGACTGAAGATAGGCAAATGCTGCGATTGCACAATAGCTCGCGCCATCAATGCTGCTATGCAGCAAATGCATGGATTGTCGGGATGATCCGGGCTACCCCAATAATTGCCTTTAAAATATAGGTTTTCGCATGCGGTTGGCTTTTTGCCAGTTCAGGTGCCGTGATTAAAGGTGCTTATCCCTTAAGCGGGATTGGCATTTGTTTGGGCATGTTGTGTCAGATCAAGAGGGGGTAGAGCTGTTCGCCTCTGATCCAGCCCGTGGTGCAACGGTGCCATGGGAAAGCATGGGTCGCCTATGGGAATGACCTCCTAAGCGATCGCGATTCGTCCTGCTTGGCCGGATTTCATGGGGGCTTGCACCGGATTTATCGCCAATTAGGAGGTTTAATGGGAATTCGTGGGAAAAAATTTTTCAACGCTGGGTTGCGCATATGTGGTGTTGATGGATACAAAAATCACAATTTATGGTGCATTTAACCCTGATTTCGATTGCTTTAACCTTATTCTGAAGCCGGAATCAGTTCTCTTCTTGCAAAATTCCTGTTGATTTCCATGATTTCCCATGGCATCCCTTGTTTACCCGATGAGGGCGAGGACAGTTAAGGGGCGCCAAACGACCCCGAACCAAAAATACAAAAACAGGTTTCATACAGGCATCTCGCTTTCATCAATCAACAGATCCGGCGCGCGGGCGAGCAGACATCCCCCCAGGTGGCGCGCGCAGCTGGACATCCCGCAAAGCGGGTCAATGCGGCGGGTTGATCAGTGGCAGCAGATCAACCCGCCGTTTTTCATCCGGGGGGAACGTGAATTTTGAGGTGGGGCGCAAGCGAAAGGGACAGTCGTCTTGGCGCGCAGGTTTAGAGGTGAAAGCCACCATAAGGTGGATGCGAAGGGCAGGGTCTCGATCCCGGCCTCGTTTCGCCGTGTGCTTGAAGCGTCCGATCCCAACTGGCAGCCCGGTGACAATCCTGAGCTTGTGATCGTTTATGGCGACCACCGCCGCAAATACCTTGAGTGCTATACGATGGAAGCGATCGACGAGGTGGACGCCAAGATCGACGCGCTGCCGCGTGGCTCGATGCAGCGTCGGATGCTGCAGCGGATGTTCCACGGTCAGTCCTTTCCGACCAATGTGGACGAAACTGGCCGTCTGGTTCTGCCCGCCAAGTTGCGTAACAAGATCGATCTTGAGAACGAGGCATTCTTTATCGCCGCTGGTGATACCTTTCAGATCTGGAAGCCCGAGACATACGAGGCCGAGGAACTGGCCACGACCGAGGAATGGCTGGACGATCTGCCAGAGGATTTCGATCCGATGCAGTATCTCGACGGCATTGGGGACGGGTGACGGCATGGCCGGCGCTCAAAGCTCATCGGACAAACCTCACATCCCTGTTTTACTACGCCCGTTGCTGGCTGCAGTGGCGCCTGTGTCCGGCATTTGGCTGGACGGAACCTTTGGTGCAGGTGGATACACGCGCGGTCTGCTCGAAGTCGGGGCCGAGAAGGTAATTGGTGTGGATCGCGATCCACTGGCCTTTGAAATGGCCGCGGATTGGGCCAGTAAATACGGTGATCGGTTGGTGATGCAGCAGGGTGTGTTTTCGCGCATGGATGATTATGCGCAAAATCTGGACGGCGTCGTGCTGGACCTCGGCGTTTCTTCAATGCAATTGGATCAGGCAGAACGCGGCTTCTCCTTCATGAAAGACGGCCCGCTCGACATGCGCATGAGCCAGGAGGGTGAGAGTGCCGCTGATCTGGTCAATACGGCAACCGAGACGCAACTGGCCGACATCCTGTTCCATTTCGGCGAAGAACGCGCCAGCCGTCGCATTGCCAAAGCCATCGTGAAGGCACGGACCGATGAACCGATCACAACGACTTTGCGGTTGGTCGAGATTATCGAATCCTGCCTGCCGCGCCCGAAGCCCGGTCAGTCACACCCAGCGACGCGTAGCTTTCAGGGGCTGCGAATTGCAGTGAATGCGGAATATGAAGAGCTGTTTCAAGGCCTTATGGCAGCAGAACGCGCTTTGAAGCCGGGCGGGCAGCTGGCTGTAGTCACTTTCCATTCTATTGAGGACCGGATGGTCAAGCGGTTCTTCCAATCGCGCGCGGGCAAGACAGGCCGCGCGAACCGCTATGCACCCGAGATGGTGCAGGAAAAGCCGCAATTCACCCTCAAAACCCGGAAAGCTGTGGGGCCGGATGAGCAGGAACTGAAGGAAAATCCACGCGCACGCTCGGCTAAGTTGCGTGTCGCCATTCGTACAGATGCTCCGGCGGGTGAAATTGAGGCACGGGCCATCGGGATGCCGGAACTGGGGGGAAGGGCAAGATGAAGAGTATTTTGTATATGTTGACGGCCCTTTCTGTCTTTGGGCTGGCGCTCTGGGCCTATCAGGAAAACTACCGCACCCAACAGGTGGTGAAGGAAACTCAGTCATTGCAGGGCGAGATCGGTATGGCGCAGGCACGATTGGCGGTGCTGAACGCTGAATGGGCCTATCTGAACCGGCCGGATCGTCTACGTGAACTAGCAGACCTGAATTTCGAGCGTCTCGGGCTGCTGCCTCTGCGCGCTGAACAGTTTGGCCGCGCGGACCAGATTTCTTATGGTGAAGATCCGGACCTGCCCATAGTCGACCCGCTTGAACTGCAGGCGATTGCCGAGACGCAGGCACTTGGTGAGGTGCAGTTCCCATGACCCGAACACCACTCCGTCCGCTGGCCCGAATCCTCGACGCCCGCGCCAAGGGCGAGAACCCGAAGACGATCGAGCGGGAGAATATCCGCAAACGTCACGAAGACATGAAAGACCGCGCCCGTGCGCGCGCCGAAGGCCGCCTGCTGGTATTGGGTCTGTTCTTCTTCTGCGCTTTCTCGGTGGTGGGTTTCCGCATGGGCGTTTTGGCCACGTCTGAAGCACAGGAACCACTGGCCAGTGCGCCGGGTGCTACCATCGCGATGCAACGCGCGAACATCGTTGATCGCGAGGGACGCATTCTCGCGACCAATCTCGACACCTATTCCGTCTACGCCCAGCCGCCGCTGATGATTGACCCGATTGCCGCCGCGGATCAATTGGTGGCGATTTTTCCCGATCTCGAAAAAGAGAGGCTGGTCAAGGACTTCACCGGCAAACGCAAATTCCTGTGGATCAAGAAACGCATCTCGCCCGAGCAGAAGCAGGCCGTGCATGACATTGGAGATCCAGGTATCCTGTTCGGACCACGTGAAATGCGGCTATATCCCAATGGCCGACTGGCGGCGCACATTCTGGGTGGCTCGGGATTTGGTCGTGAAGGTGTCAGCGCAGCTGAAGTGATCGGCGTTGCGGGCGTCGAAAAACAATTCGACGATTATCTGCGCGATCCGGCCAATGGCAACAAACCCCTGCAACTGTCGCTGGACCTGACCGTTCAGGCAGCCGTTGAACAGGTGCTCTATGGTGGCATGAAGATCATGAATGCCAAGGGGGCATCGGCGGTACTGATGAACGCCCATACGGGTGAGGTTGTCTCGGCGGCTTCACTGCCGTCATTCGACCCCAATGATCGTCCTCGCCCACCGACGTCGGGCTTTGACCCCTCGGACAGCCCGTTGTTTAACCGCTATGTGCAGGGTGTGTATGAGTTGGGCTCAGTCTTCAAAATCTTCACCGCCGCACAGGCCGTTCAGTTGGGGCTGGTCAATTCCAACACGATCATCGACACATCCGGCCCGATGAAAATCGGGCGTTTCCCGATCGGCGAATTCAACGGCAAGAACTATGGCGAGATCAGCGTGGCCGATGTGATCGTCCATAGCTCAAACCGGGGCACCGGTCGCTTGGCCTTGCAAATTGGGGCCAAGCGGCAGCAGGACTTCCTGAACGCATTGGGAATGTTCGACCCAACCCCATTTGAAATCGTCGAAGCCAAAGGCGGTCAGCCTCTCAAGCCCAAGAAATGGGGCGAATTGAGCACTGTGACCATCTCCTATGGCCACGGCTTGTCGACCAGCCCAATGCATCTGGCCGCTGGGTACGCTGCGATTGCCAATGGCGGGCACTATGTCAGCCCGACCATCCTGCGCCGCAATGGTCCGCAATACGGCCCACGCGTGATGTCCGAAAACACGGCCAAACAAGCGCAGAACATGCTGCGCAAAGTGGTCACGGATGGCACCGCCAGCTTTGGGGATGTCAAAGGTTATGACGTAGCCGGCAAGACCGGCACTGCCGACAAGCCCAAGCCACGCGGTGGGTATTATGACGACAAGGTTATCGCCACTTTCGCCACTATCTTCCCGGCTTATGATCCGAAATATGTGCTGATCGTCACGCTGGATGAGCCCTCGATTGTCGCCTATGGCGAAAAGCGCCGCACCGCAGGCTGGACAGCTGTTCCGGTTGCCGCTGAATTGATCGGGCGCGTGGCACCGCTCTTGGGGCTCAGACCCCGGCTTGAGCCTGAGGCGCGCGCTGCTATAACGCTGACCTCAAATTAGGCCGTCGGACAAGAGGTGGGTCATGGGCAATCGGTCACAGAAACTTAGCCAACTGGCCCTGACCGCGCGGGGCGGGGCGAATCCCGACATCACCGGACTGGCCGTCGACAGCCGTGAGGTGAAAGACGGCTTCCTCTTTGCTGCCCTTCCCGGCACTCGCGTTCATGGCGGAGAGTTTATCCAATACGCCCTGCGTATGGGGGCAGCCGCCATTCTCACAGACGCAGAAGGGGCCGAGCTCGCTGCCAAAGAACTGGTCGCATCCGACGCCGCGCTGATCGTGACCGAAGATCCACGCCAGGCCTTGGCCGGGGCCGCGGCACTTTGGTTCGGCGTTCAGCCGCAAACCATCGTGGCGGTCACTGGCACTAACGGTAAAACATCCGTGGCCAGCTTCGTGCGCCAGATCTGGACCGAGTTGGACCTCGCCGCCGTCAACCTCGGCACCACCGGGGTTGAAGGTGCATGGACCGCGCCTTTAGCGCATACCACGCCCGAGCCGATCACGCTGCACCGCTGTCTGGCCGAGGCAGCCGACAATGGTGTGACCCATGCGGCGATGGAGGCCTCATCTCACGGCCTTGAACAACGTCGGCTGGATGGAGTGCATTTGGCAGCAGCCGGGTTCTCGAATTTCACGCAGGACCATCTGGACTATCACGATACGTTCGAGGCCTATTTCGCCGCTAAGGCCGGTCTGTTTGACCGTGTGCTGCCCGAGGACGGGGTCGCGGTGATAAACCTTGGCGATCCGAAGGGCGTCGAGATGCGCAAGATCGCTGAGGCGCGGGGGCAAAATATTATCACCGTTGGACCTGAGGGCTCTGATCTTTGCCTGTTGAACCAACGCTTTGACGCAACCGGGCAGGACCTGCGTTTTTCGTGGAAAGGCAAGATCTATCAAACCCGTCTGAACCTGATCGGTGGATTTCAAGCAGAAAACGTCCTGCTGGCCTGCGGTCTGGTTATCGCGGCAGGAGAGGGCCCCGACCGCGTTTTCGAAACCCTGCCGCATCTGACAACGGTCCGGGGCCGAATGCAACTGGCCGCCACCCGCAACAATGGCGCGGCGGTGTTTGTCGATTACGCGCATACGCCGGATGCGGTTGCTACAGCGCTGAAAGCGATGCGCCCTCATGTGATGGGTCGTCTGATCGCCATTGTTGGCGCAGGTGGGGATCGGGATGCCACTAAACGCCCTCTCATGGGGCAGGCGGCCACAGAGAATGCAGATCTGGTCTTCGTTACCGACGATAACCCCCGCAGCGAAGACCCGGCGATCATCCGTGCCGCTGTCATGTTGGGTGCGCCTGAAGCGACTGAAGTCGGCGATCGGGCCGAAGCGATCCTGCGTGGCATCGACGCGCTGCAACCGGGTGACGCCCTGTTGATTGCGGGCAAAGGCCACGAAACCGGCCAGATCGTTGGCGATCAGGTTCTGCCCTTTGATGACGTGGAACAGGCCAGTATCTCGGTCGCCGCGTTGGACGGGAGGGTCGCATGACGCTCTGGACCGCAGCCGAGGCCGCCGAGGCCACCGATGGACACGCCACCACCGATTGGCAGGTGAGTGGGGTCTCGATCGACACCCGCACCTTGGAACCCGGAGACCTGTTCGTCGCGCTCAAAGCTGCCCGCGATGGCCATGATTTCGTCGCGCAAGCGCTGGAGAAAGGGGCAGGTGCCGCGCTGGTATCCCGCATTCCCGAAGGCGTATCCGAAGATGCGCCGCTCTTGATCGTTGATGACGTGCAAACCGGGCTGGAAGCTTTGGGGCAAGCGGCCCGTGCCCGGACGGCGGCGCGCGTGGTGGGTGTGACCGGCAGTGTCGGCAAAACCTCGACCAAAGAAATGCTGGCCAGCATATTGGAAACGCAAGGGAAAACCCATGCCAGCGTCGCCAGCTACAACAACCATTGGGGTGTCCCGCTGACACTGGCGCGGATGCCCAGTGACGCCGAGTTTGCCGTGATCGAGATCGGCATGAACCACCCGGGCGAAATCGCCCCACTGGCGCGTCAGGCGCAGCCGCATGTGGGGCTGGTGACGACGGTGGTGGCGGTGCATCTCGAAGCGTTCGATTCGGTCGCGGGGATCGCCCATGAGAAGGCCGCGATTTTCGACGGTCTGACCAAGGGTGGGGCCGCTATCGTGAACGCCGATATCGAACACGCCGACATCCTGCGCAGCTGTGCGCAGGCGCTGGGCGCGAAGATTGTCGATTTTGGTCGAACGGCCCAAGATTACGCTCTGACCGAGGTGGAGCGGGGCGCCAACAGCCTTCAGGCGCAGGGTAAGGTTGGCGAAAACACTATCTCGTTCAACGTCCAATCGGCAGGTACGCATTTTGCCATGAACGCGCTGGGCGCTCTGGCGGCTTGTGTCGAGCTGGGCGTCGATCTGGATCAGGCCGTTGCTGGCTTGCGCCGCTGGTCCCCGGTCAAAGGGCGCGGGGTGCGTGAGGTTATCGCGCTGCCTAGCGGCGATCAGATCGAGCTGCTGGATGACAGTTACAACGCCAATCCAACCTCGATGGAGGCCGCATTGGACGTGCTGGCCGCATCGCAAGGTAATCGCAAGATTGCCTTTCTGGGCGACATGAAAGAGCTGGGTGCGCAGGAACACGCGATGCACGCGGCCATGGCCGATGTGGCCGCGATGGCTCAGGTCGATCAGGTTCACTGCATCGGTCCACTGATGCAGGCGCTGCATCAGGCCTTGCCGGAGGGCAAGCGTGGGCTTTGGACTGAGACCAGCGCCCAGATGGTCGGGCAACTGCCCGAGTTGATCCGTAACGGCGATGCGGTGCTGGCAAAGGGTTCGCTCAGCATGGCATTGGCACAGATTGTTGACGGTCTGCGGAAAATGGGGCAAGGGGGCGCGCTTGAGCCGTAAGCGCCCGTGATGCCCGTGTGAGAAAGGTTTTGGTATGCTCTATTGGTTGACCGCCCTGTCGGACGGAGGGGATTTCTGGAACCTCTTCCGCTACATTACGTTCCGGGCAGGTGGAGCCTTTCTGACGGCACTGATCTTTGGATTTCTCTTCGGAAAACCTCTGATTAACGTACTGCGTCGCAAGCAGGGCAAGGGCCAGCCAATCCGGGATGATGGCCCCGAAGCGCACCTGTCCAAAGCCGGAACCCCTACTATGGGTGGCCTTTTGATTGTTGGCGCACTGGTAACTTCAACGCTGGTCTGGGCGCGTTGGGACAATCCCTATGTGTGGATGGTACTTTTCGTAACACTGTCTTATGCGGCCATTGGATTCGCTGACGACTACGCCAAAGTATCAAAACAGAATACCAAAGGCGTTTCGAGCAAGATGCGTTTGGCTTTGGGAGTTCTGATTGCGGTTCTGGCGTCTTTTTGGGCAGGATTGCACCATCCTGCCGATTTGCAAAATCAACTGGCTATGCCGGTGTTCAAGGATACGCTGATCAATCTGGGCCTATTTTATATCCCATTCGCGGTCATTGTGATCGTTGGGGCTGCCAATGCGGTAAATCTGACCGATGGTTTGGACGGGTTAGCCATCATGCCCGCGATGATCGCCGCCTCGACGCTGGGCGTGATTGCCTATGCGGTGGGGCGGGTCGACTTCACCGAATACCTTGACGTGCATTATGTGCCCGGCACAGGTGAAATCTTCATATTCACCTCAGCGCTTTTTGGAGCGGGGCTTGGCTTCTTATGGTACAACGCCCCTCCGGCAGCAGTGTTCATGGGGGATACAGGATCGTTGGCTCTGGGCGGTGCACTTGGCGCAATCGCTGTTGCAACCAAGCACGAACTGGTGTTGGCCATTGTGGGTGGCCTATTCGTGGTTGAAGCGCTGAGCGTGATCATTCAAGTGCTTTACTACAAGCGCACTGGTAAACGTGTATTCCTGATGGCCCCAATCCATCATCACTATGAGAAAAAGGGCTGGGCTGAGCCGACGATTGTGATCCGCTTCTGGATCATCTCGCTGATCCTGGCGATGATTGGTCTGGCGACGTTGAAAGTGCGGTAGGACTCCCGCCGGGTTCGGAGGGCCTGTGGCCCGCCTGCCACCCGTTGGGCCCGGCTCGCGCTGCCGCGCGAGCCTGAGCGCCCCCCTTGCCTTTGGGAAATCCTTCGGTGCAGTGTGGCGCAAATTTCTATGCGATGAAGGTGGACAGCAGATGATCCCGGTCAAAGGGTTTTCAGGGAAAAAAGTTGCGGTTCTGGGGCTAGGGCGGTCTGGTTTGGCCACGGCTCGTGCATTGCAGACGGGCGGTGCCGAACCGGTGTGCTGGGATGACAACCCGGCCGCGCGTGAGGCGGCTGAAGGAGCGGGGCTGGTCTGCTCTGATCTGCGCCGACATGGAGCGTTCGAAAATATTGCTACCCTGATTGTTTCACCTGGTATTCCGCATCTTTATCCCATGCCCAATCCGGTCGTGGCTGCTGCAACAGATGCTGGCGTCTCGGTAGACAATGATATTGGCTTGTTCTTTCGCTCCTTCGCCGGGCCTGAATGGCACAACTATGACACCCCGCCGCGTGTCATCGCAGTGACGGGATCGAACGGCAAATCAACCACTGCAGCCCTGATCCACCATATCCTGACCGAGGCCGGGCGCGACTCGCAGTTGGCGGGCAATATTGGGCGCGGTGTTCTGGATATCGACCCGGGCGGTGATGGCTCGGTCGTGGTGTTGGAGCTGTCCAGTTATCAAACTGAACTGGCCCGCGCCCTGACGCCAGATGTGGCGGTTTTCACCAATCTCTCACCTGATCATCTTGACCGGCATGGAGGTAAGGGTGGCTATTTCGCAGCCAAACGCCGCCTCTTTGCCGAAGGCGGGCCGGATCGCGCTGTGATCGGGATCGATGAGTCTGAAGGCGCGTTTTTGGCTGGTCAGCTGGCCGAGGGGCCATCTGATGATCGGGTGATCCGCATTTCGGTTGCGCGTAAACTGACTGGACCGGGCTGGCAGGTTTTTGCACGCAAGGGGTACTTGTCTGAATACCGCAAGGGACGTCAGACGGGATCAATTGATCTGCGCGACATCAAGGGCTTGCCAGGCGCGCATAACCACCAGAACGCTTGTGCTGCCTATGCTGCCTGCCGTTCTCTGGGCTTGGCCCCCCGCGTGATCGAAGACGCGCTGCATAGTTTTCCTGGTCTGCCGCATCGCAGTCAAATTATTGCCGAAGTGGATGGGGTGACCTTCGTGAACGACTCTAAGGCCACCAATGTGGACAGCGCCTTGAAAGCGCTGAGCGCCTTCAAAAAGGTTCGCTGGATCTGTGGCGGGCTTGAGAAAGAGGGTGGGCTTGAGGCGCTGAACGGGGCCGAAGGTCACGTGATCAAGGCCTATGTCATTGGACGCGAAGCTGCGGGTTTTGCCATGCAGCTAACTGCGGATGCTCAGGTTTGCACCACTATGGCTGCCGCTGTTGAACAGGCCATGGCAGACGCGCAGCCGGGCGAGGTGGTCTTGTTGGCCCCTGCAGCGGCCAGTTTCGACCAATATGACAATTTCGAACAGCGCGGTGATGACTTCACCGCCGAGGTGAAAAAACGCCTCTGAAAGCAAGGCGTTTGCAATTGTTTGCCGGTTCGGCGAAGCTGAGCGCCTATCTGCTTGACGCGCAATCTGCATTGGTTTTTGCCTTCAGGAAATTCAACACGAGGTTATGAAAATGCCAAACCGTAAGTTTCTATTGATCGTTCCCGCTCTGCTTGTGGCGGGGGCATGCACCAATACCGGTGCCAACTATCAGCCTGTGATCGATGGCCCTGTAGGCCCGAACTACAATGTTGATCTGCAGCAATGCCAACAACTGGCGGCCTCACAGGCCAGCGTTGATGGGTCCACTGCTGGCAATGCGGCCATCGGCGCGGTAGGCGCAGCTGCCGTAACGGGCATCGTTCAGGACAGCAGCGACAATCTGGGTCGCGCAGCCGTTGCCGGCGCTCTGGTTGGGGCAGGCGCGGACGTGATCAACAAGAACCAGAACAAGGAAGTGCTGGTGCGCAATTGCATGCGCGGACGAGGCTATAACGTCGTTGGTTAACGGCCTGCGATGGCACTTCCTGCAGCGTGGCCCGAAGACCACGCCCATTGGAAGTTATAACCACCCAGCCAACCGGTGACATCCACCGCTTCACCAATAACATAGAGGCCGGGGACTTCCCTGGCCTCCATCGTTTTGGACGACAACCCTTGAGTATCGATTCCACCCAGCGTTACCTCGGCCGTGCGATAACCTTCAGTGCCAGCAGGAGTGAGGTGCCAGTCCGACAGAGCCGCGACCAGGTCGGTCAGCGCAGCATCGGATTGATCCGCCAGATTGCCTTGCATCTGGAAATGGTGCTTGAGGTAGTCCACCAGACGCGAAGGTAAATGGCGTGCAAGCTCTGTGGTCAGCGCCTTGCGTCCACCCGCCTGCCGCTGATCCCGCAACAGCTCGAACAGCCCTAGATCCGGGATCAGATTCACCCTAATGACCTCGCCCTCGCGCCAATACGAAGATAGTTGCAGTACAGAAGGGCCGCTCAGCCCGCGATGGGTGAACAGCAAGGCCTCATCGAAACTGGTGCGTTGATTTGACAGCCGCACGGGCAGCGAGACACCGGATAGGTCTTTGAACCGTCCATCTGAAAAGGTAAATGGCACCAGCGCTGCCCGGGTTTCGGTCACCTTTAGCCCGAATTGGCGCGCAATGTCGTAGGCCAACCCTGTTGCGCCCATCTTGGGGATCGACTTGCCGCCCGTGGCCAAAACCAGATTGCGGCATGTCAGGGAAATGCGATTGCCTTCTCGCTCGACCTCCAGCGAGAACCCGCTCTCGGTCTTGCGCAGCGAGTGGAAGGTAGTCTGTACCCACAGCTCGGCCCCGACACGCGCCATTTCGTCCAGCAACATTTGTATAATCTGTTTTGACGAACCGTCACAAAACAACTGCCCCAGAGTCTTCTCATGCCAGGCAATGTGGTGACGTTCTACCAGATCGATGAAATCCCATTGTGTGTACCGCGCCAAAGCCGATTTGCTAAAATGGGGGTTCTGCGACAGGAAGTTTCCTGGCCCCGCATGCAAATTGGTGAAATTGCACCGCCCGCCGCCGGATATACGGATCTTTTCGCCGGGCGCTTTTGCGTGATCGATCACCAGCGCGCGTCCGCCGCAATGGGTCGCGCACATCATGCCAGCCGCCCCGGCGCCAAGGATGATTGTATCGTAATTCATGTATGGCCATTGGCCTGTTATCCGCCAGATGGCAAGGGCCACGGGACCACGCGCATTGAAGTGAGGCGGATTGATCTTGTTCTACAAGCCTCATGGTCCAGTATTGGAGCAGTGCGCACGCGCCACAGGGGTGAAATATCCCGTGAGCTCAGCTTGACCCATCGTAAACCAAGCTCTAGCAAAAAATGGCACATATACTGGATATGTGCGTGTGTTTTGAGATGTTGTGGAGTTACGCCCGATGCCGACGAATATCTATGGTGCGTTTCGCAGCAACACCACGTTGTCGGACGCAGGCGCTTCAACAACCGTCGTGGGCTCAACTTTCCAGATTTTTGCATATGATCAAATCACCGTCGAAGATGGTGCCGACGGTACGATTTACAGCGGTGACAGCATTTCCAACGAAGTCTCGAACGATCCGACGCAGACTTACAACGGTGAGATCATATTCTGGGATTTTACGGTTACGGTGACAGATGGCACCAACACCTACCAGATCGGCCTGTTTGACTATGATATCAACGGCGATGGTGACTCGATCGGAGTTGACGGCGAAGACGGATATTTCATGGCATTTATCGGAGGGTCTATTCCGCCGTTAAATACGACGCTGACGATCACGGCGATCGTCGATAATGGACCCAGCATTGATGTAGATACCGTTGTACCATGTTTCACTTTGGGGACTAAGATCGATACCCCGTCTGGCCCGAGACCGGTTGAAACCCTCGAAACAGGTGATTTTGTTCTGACACTCGATAATGGACCTCAGGCCATCCGTTGGATCGGAAGGCGCACTCTGGACAGTATTGACCTGAATATTAAACCCAAGTTGCGCCCCGTCAGAATTGCCAAGGGTGCGTTGGGCGAAGGTCTGCCCGAACGCACATTACGCGTTTCTCCGCAACATCGGATGCTGCTGCGCTCAGCCATTGCTGAACGCATGTTTTCCAGTCACGAGATCCTGGTTCCAGCGATCAAACTTTTGGGGCTGCCCGGTGTTTCGGTGGATCAGGAGGCGCAGAGCGTAACATATGTTCACATCCTCTTTGACAGGCACGAGGTGGTCTTCGCAGAAGGCGCACCATCGGAAAGCCTGTTAACCGGGCCCGAAGCACTAAAAAGCGTTGGGAAAGACGCCCTGGCGGAAATCACCGAGTTGTTTCCCGAAATTGTCGCCAAAGACTACGAGCCTCAGGTGGCGCGCCTCGTGCCGCAACAGGGTCGGAAGATGCAATCTCTGATCCAGCGTCACGTGAAAAACGACAAGCCGTTGTTGTCCTGACAGATGGTCCCAGCGTGCGGCGCTGGCTTTGACAATGATGTCGTCATGTCGGGAAAAGTGTTTTGAAAATCTATTCCGTCATTCCTCTGGTCTGAAAACAAAAATCACTGTAGACTCCCGAACAGATCCCGAAAACGGGACGTTGACGAGGCAGATAGTGGCGGTATCTCATGACTGAGATGGTGTATGGCGCGGTCCAGGACCAGCGCGGCGAACCGATTCTACCGAAGTGGTGGCGGACGATTGACCGCTGGACGATGTCCTGCGTTTTGATCCTGTTTGTCATAGGGCTTCTGCTTGGGCTGGCTTCTTCGCCGCCGCTCGCGGGGCGCAACGGATTTGATCCCTTCCACTATGTCGAGCGGCAGGCGCTTTTCGGAGGGCTCGCGCTGGTTGCGATGCTTCTGACCTCGATGATGTCACCCACGCTGGTGCGGCGTCTGGCGATCTTGGGCTTTCTGGTCTCGTTCGTGGCGCTCGCCTTCCTGCCGATCTTTGGCACGGATTTTGGCAAAGGCGCAGTGCGCTGGTATTCGCTGGGCTTTGCTTCGCTGCAACCATCAGAATTTCTCAAACCCGGTTTTGTCGTAGTGGCAGCGTGGCTGTTGGCTGCTTCGCACGAAATCAATGGCCCTCCGGGGCGGTTATGGTCCTTTGCGCTGTGTATGGCGATTGTTGCGATGCTGGTGATGCAACCCGATTTCGGTCAGGCCTGCCTGATCCTCTTTGGTTGGGGGGTAATGTATTTCGTGGCGGGCGCTCCGATGCTGCTGTTGGTTGGCATGGCGGGGGCCGTGGTTTTGGGTGGAATGTTCGCCTATTCCAACTCAGAGCACTTTGCGCGCCGTATTGACGGTTTTCTAAATCAGGAACTCGACCCGACCACGCAGCTTGGTTACGCGACGAACGCAATCCGCGAGGGTGGATTGTTCGGCGTTGGCGTGGGCGAGGGGCAGGTGAAATGGTCGCTGCCTGACGCGCATACTGATTTCATCATCGCAGTGGCGGCAGAGGAATATGGTCTGATCCTCGTTCTGATCATCATCGCACTCTATTCGTTGATCGTCGTGCGTTCGCTGCTGCGACTGATGCGCGAACGCGACATGTTCATTCGCCTGGCGGGTACCGGGCTGGCCTGCATGTTCGGTGTACAGGCGATGATCAACATGGGCGTTGCTGTACGTCTGTTGCCTGCAAAAGGCATGACGTTGCCTTTCGTAAGCTATGGTGGCTCGTCGCTGATCGCAGGCGGCATCGCGGTCGGCATGTTGCTGGCCTTCACCCGAACCCGCCCGCAAGGCGAACTCGGTGATATTTTGCGCGGGCGAGGATGATGCCGTATCTTCTGATCGCAGCAGGTGGCACCGGAGGACACATGTTCCCTGCGCAGGCATTGGCAGAAGCGATGCTGGCCAAAGGCTGGCGTGTGCGCTTGTCCACCGATCCGCGAGGCGCGCGCTATACCGGTGCATTTCCCGAAGGTGTTGAAATTGTCGAGGCATCCTCGGCCACGTTCGCCCGCGGCGGTCTGGCCGCCAAAGTGCTGGTCGGGCCCAAGATTGCTGCTGGTGTGACCGGTATGGTGGCGCAGATGATGCGCGACAAGCCGGACGTTGTGGTGGGATTCGGAGGCTATCCGTCGATCCCGGCGCTGGGCGCGGCAACGCTGTTGAAAATCCCGCGTATGATTCATGAACAGAACGGCGTTCTGGGTCGTGTAAATAAAGTGTTTGCAACTCGGGTTGCGCAGGTGGCCTGCGGTGTCTGGCCCACCGATCTGCCGGACGGTGCCAACGGTATCCACACCGGCAACCCGGTGCGCGGCTCGGTACTGGAACGTGAAGGAGCGCCCTTTATTCCGCCCGGAGATTACCCGATGTCGGTGCTTGTGATGGGCGGCTCGCAAGGCGCGCGTATTCTCAGCGATGTGGTCCCCGGCGCGATTGCGGCGTTGCCCGAAGCCGTACGCGACCATATCCGCGTCTCGCATCAAGCCCGCAACGAGGATAGCGAGCGGGTCAAAGCCTTTTACTCAGATCACGGCATCCGCGCCGATGTGCAGCCATTTTTTGACGATGTGCCGCGTCGCATGTCTGATGCGCAGCTGGTTGTCAGCCGCTCGGGTGCCTCCAGCATCGCCGACATCTCGGTGATTGGCCGTCCGTCGATATTGATCCCGCTTGCTACCGCCGCTGGTGACCACCAAACCGCCAATGCGCGCGGGTTGGTTCAGGCGGGTGGGGCGATCATGATCCCGGAAAACGCCCTTGACGTTCCCGCGCTGACAGAGCAGATGACCACGGTTCTCACCAACCCCGAAGCCGCACAGCAAATGGCCCATGCCGCGCTATCGGTCGGGGCTCCGGACGCAACCGAGCGTCTGGTCGCCCTTGTCGAGCAACTGGCGCAGAAGGAGACCTCATGAATCCAGCAACCAAACTGCCCCAGGACGTTGGACCGATCCATTTCGTGGGTATCGGCGGGATCGGGATGTCAGGCATCGCCGAGGTGCTTTTGAACCTTGGCTACCAGGTACAAGGTTCGGATCTGAAAACCTCGAAGATTACTGACCGACTGGCTGGGCTCGGTGCTGAGATTTTCGAAGGCCAGCGTGCCGAGAACCTGCAGAACGCCGCTGTGGTCGTGGTCTCGACCGCGATCAAACCGGGGAACCCGGAACTGGATGAGGCGCGCGCGCAAGGCCTACCGGTGGTGCGCCGCGCCGACATGCTGGCCGAACTCATGCGGCTGCGCTCGAATATTGCCATCGCCGGAACCCACGGAAAAACGACCACTACCACGATGATGGCTGAACTGATGGTTGCGGGCGATTTCGATCCCACCGTCATCAATGGCGGCATCATCCACGCCTATGGCAGCAACGCGCGCATGGGGCAGGGTGAATGGATGGTGGTTGAAGCGGACGAGAGCGACGGCTCGTTCAATCGGCTGCCTGCAACCATCGCCATCGTCACCAATATCGACCCCGAGCATATGGAGCACTGGGGCGATTTCGACCAACTGCGCGACGGGTTTTACGAATTCGTCTCGAACCTGCCGTTCTACGGTTTGGCCGTGTGCTGCACGGATCATGCCGAGGTGCAAGCTCTGGTCGGCCGCATCTCGGACCGTCGCGTGCGCACCTATGGTTTCAACGCACAGGCTGATGTGCGGGCCGAGAACCTGACCTACAAAGGCGGCGTTGCCCATTTCGACATCCATTTGCGCTACGAAGACACGGTGATCGAGGGCTGTACCCTGCCGATGCCCGGCGATCATAACGTATCGAATGCTCTGTCCGCAGTGGCCGTTGCCCGTCATCTGGGGATGAAAGCTTCGGAAATTCGCGACGCGCTGGCCAATTTCGGTGGCGTTAACCGCCGCTTCACCAAGGTCGGAGAGATCAACGGTGTCACCATCATCGACGATTATGGTCACCATCCAGTAGAAATCGCAGCCGTTCTCAAGGCTGCGCGCCAAGCTACCGAGGGCCGCGTCATCGCCGTCCACCAGCCGCACCGGTATTCGCGATTGTCTGACCTGTTTGATGATTTCTGCACCTGTTTCAACGATGCCGATGTGGTCGCCATCGCCGAGGTCTTTGCGGCAGGAGAAGACCCGATCGAAGGGGCGGACCGCGACGCACTGGTCGAAGGGCTGATCCGTCATGGCCACCGCCATGCACGGGCCATTCTGGATGAAAGTGACCTCGTGCGGCTCGTCCGCGAACAGGCCCGACCGGGGGATATGGTTGTATGCCTCGGTGCCGGGACCATCAGCGCCTGGGCCAATGGGTTGCCTGACCAATTGATTGCGAAGGCGAGTTAGGCTCGTGTCGCTTTCGCTCATCATCGCCTGCGCCTGGGTTTTTGCCTCAACCATCGTCGCAATGCTACCGATGCGTCTGCAATTTCCACCGGGCATATTGCTGCTGGTTAGCGCACCCGTACTGATTTTGTGGCTTGGACATGATTATGGATGGTTCATTGGGGTATTGGCTTTCGCCGCCTTTGCTTCGATGTTTCGTAATCCGATCCGCTATTACTGGCGTAAATGGACGGACAAAGAGGTATCAGAGTGAATTGGTCGCTTGCGCTTGCCGGTCTTTGGGGCGTTGTTGCCAATATATTGGCAATGCTTCCTAGCAAAGATAATCACTGGAAACGGGCATATTTCTTGATCGCCGTGGGAATTCCGATTCTTGGTTATGTCACCTATGAAAGCGGTCCCTGGATCGGGCTTGTGGTGCTGGCTGCGGGTATGTCGATCTTGCGCTGGCCGGTGATATACCTGACCCGTTGGACAAAGTCGAAATTGCAGGGCATGAAGGCGGTCAACAAGTAACCGACCTTATCAGGAGGCCTCCATGGTCGACATTGCCACCTTTGCTTATCTGCCATTGATCTCTCTCATCTTCGGTGCCGTATCTGGTTTTGTTGCCGGACGCTGGATCGGTATCAAAGCGCTGCTTTGGTTGATCGGTTTGACTTCGGCTGTGGCATTGGTGCTGATCGTGATGTTGGCTGGTGTCGAAACAGGCGAAGAGGAACAGGCATTTGGCCCATTTGTTTGGCTCACAGGTGGTGTCCTACCGTTCCTGTTTGCCGTCATTATGGGGGGCGTTGGAGGGCGCAGCCTGTCAGCTAGGACAAATGCATGACCGATCTACCCGTGGTGCGAGGTCGCCTGACCGAGGCGCGTGCGCTCAATGATTTGACTTGGCTTCGCGTTGGTGGGCCTGCTGATTATTTGTTTCAGCCTGCCGATACCGAAGACCTGCAGGCCTTTTTGCGCGCCCTGCCCGCAGACGTTCCGGTTTTTCCCATGGGTGTCGGATCAAACCTAATTGTACGGGATGGCGGCCTGCGGGCCGTGGTGATCCGTTTGGGGCGTGGGTTCAACGGTATCACAGTCGACGGAAATACTGTTACAGCAGGCGCGGCGGCGTTGGATGCACATGTGGCGCGCAAGGCAGCGGATGCAGGTGTTGACCTGACATTTCTGCGCACGATCCCCGGCTCTATCGGCGGGGCGGTGCGCATGAACGCGGGTTGCTATGGCAGCTACACGGCGGATGTGCTGCAAAAAGCCACGATCGTCACACGGCAGGGCGAACTTGTCGAACTCAGTCCCGATGACTTCAACTTCCGCTACCGTCAGTCCGATCTGCCAGAAGGTGCGGTGCTGGTTTCAGCCACTTTCCAAGCCCCCTCGGGCAATCCGGCCGAGCTGCACGCCCGCATGGAAGCGCAGCTTAAGAAGCGCGACGAAACGCAGCCCACCAAGGACAGAAGCGCTGGTTCGACCTTCCGCAACCCGGCGGGATTTTCTTCGACCGGGCGCGAAGATGATGTGCACGACCTCAAGGCGTGGAAGGTGATCGACAACGCGGGCATGCGCGGCGCTACCAAAGGCGGCGCGCAAATGAGCCCCAAGCACTCGAATTTCCTGATCAATACCGGTGACGCGACTGCCGCTGACCTCGAGGGACTGGGCGAAGAGGTCAGAAAAAAGGTTTACGAAACAAGCGGCATCACGCTAGAGTGGGAAATCATGCGGGTCGGTGATCCGCTGAAATAATATAGCCCCAACCGTCAGACCAAAACAGGCAAATTCAGGCGACGGATCAAAGGCATAAACGCAATACGGACCACTACATAAGGTCCGGGGACATTGAGGCGCACATTGGGTATGTCGAGCAGGACAAACCCCAAAGTGGCGGTATTGATGGGCGGCCCCTCGGCGGAACGCGAGGTGTCTCTCAGCTCTGGGCGCGAATGCGCAGCCGCCCTTGTGGGAGAAGGCTTTGAAGTGGTCGAACTGGACGCGGGTCCCGACCTCTACGCGCGCCTTCTGGAGATCAAGCCAGATGTAGTTTTCAACGCCCTGCATGGCCGCTGGGGCGAGGATGGCTGTGTGCAGGGTCTACTGGAATGGATGCGCATTCCCTACACGCATTCCGGCGTGCTGGCCTCGGCTTTGGCGATGGACAAACAGCGCAGTAAAGAGGTTTATCAGGCCGAGGGTCTGCCTGTTGTGCCCAGCGTGATCGTGCCCAAGGTCGAAGTGGTCGAAGTCCACGTGATGGAACCACCCTATGTGGCCAAGCCCAACAACGAAGGTTCTAGCGTCGGCATTTATATCGTGCACGAAAATGCCAACGGCCCGCCGCAACTGGACGCGGCGATGCCCGATCAGGTGATGGTTGAGAAATACGTCGCAGGCCGTGAACTGACCGTGACGGTGATGGGCGACCGCGCCTTGACGGTAACCGAAATCATGACCGATGGTGGCTGGTACGACTATGACGCCAAGTACAAACCCGGCGGCTCGTGGCACGTGCTGCCCGCCGACATCCCGCAGGATATCTTTGACCGCTGCATGGACCACGCGCTGAAAGCCCATAATGCACTGGGTTGTCGCGGCGTATCCCGTACCGATTATCGCTGGGATGACAGCATGGGTGCGGATGGCCTGTTCCTGCTGGAGACGAATACGCAGCCCGGCATGACGCCAACCTCGCTGGTGCCCGAACAAGCCGCGCATCTGGGCATGACATTCGGCGAGCTTTGCGCCTGGATGGTGGAGGACGCCTCATGCGACCGCTGACCGCTACCCGCACGCCAGTGATCCACCGGACCAAACCGCTGGCGGGGCCAGATGCGGATTTTGGTGCTGCTCCAAAGTCGGAATCCGAAGTTGAACCTAAACTGCGCTTGCGAGGCACCCGATTCTTTGGTCGCGGACGCTTGTCTGATCCTGCGCCTTCACGCCTCAGCTACCGTTTTCAGCGCTGGATGCTCACCCCCGGCATCCGGCGCGGGGTGAAGATTGGTCTACCGGTTCTGGCGGTCGTCGGATTGGTCGGAGGCTTCTTTGCCGCTGAAGAACGCCGCGAGGCCGTCAGCGCCTATGTCACCGGCATCAAGACCTCGATTCAGGAACGTCCGGAATTCATGGTCAACCTGATGGCCATCGACGGCGCGGGGACCGCGCTATCGGAAGATATCCGCGAGGTTGTGCCTCTCGATTTCCCGCTCAGTTCCTGGGACCTGGATGTCGAGATGATCCGCGACACCATCACTGGGCTTGATCCGGTGAAATCGGCAACCGTGCGCATTCGCCCCGGCGGTATCTTACAGGTGGACGTAGTTGAACGTCAGCCGGTCATCGTCTGGCGTACGCGTGACGGGATTGAGCTACTGGATGAAACCGGTGCCCACGTGGATATGATTGCGGCGCGTGCTGATCACGCAAACTTGCCTTTGATTGCCGGAAAAGGCGCGGACAAGCATGTGCCCGAAGCGCTGCAGATTCTGACTACAGCCCGCAGTTTGGGCGAGCGGGTCCGGGGGCTCGTGCGTGTTGGTGAACGCCGCTGGGATCTGGTGTTGGATCGCAACCAGCGCATCATGTTGCCAACCGAGCGACCCGCGCGTGCACTGGAACGCGTACTGGCCGTAAACGAGGTACAGGACCTTTTGGAACGCGACGTGGCTGCGGTTGATATGCGCCTTGGCCAGCGACCAACCATCAGAATGAACAAAACAGCCAGCGAAGACTGGTGGAACACAAAAGTAGATGTGAGTAACGGGCAGTAACGACCATGATGACCGATCTTTATCAGTCCCAACGGGCCATGCGGCAGATGCGCCGGCAGGCAATGCAACGCGGTGTTGTCGCCATTTTGGATGTGGGCAGCTCCAAAATCGCCTGCCTCGTCCTGCGCTTCGACGGGACGGGGCGGTTGTCCGAGGACAATTCGATTGGCTCCATGGCGGGTCAGACCGGGTTTCGGGTGATTGGTGCCGCGACCACTCGCTCACGCGGGGTTCAGTTCGGCGAAGTTACCGCGATGCAGGAGACCGAGCGCGCCATCCGCACTGCCCTGCAGGCAGCGCAGAAAATGGCCGATATCCGTGTTGATCACGTCATCGCGTCCTTCTCAGGGGCCAATCCGCGCTCATACGGTCTGGATGCACAGGTCGATCTGGAAGGCCAGCTGGTCACCGAGGCCGAAGTGGGGCGCGTGCTGAACGCCTGTGATGTGCCGGATTATGGCGAAGGACGCGAAGTGTTGCATGCCCAGCCGGTGAATTTCGCACTGGACAACCGTTCGGGTCTGATCGACCCGCGTGGACAGTTAGGTCAAAGCCTTGCAGTGGATATGCACATGCTGACCGTCGATGCGGTTGCGATCCAGAACATCGTCCGCTGTATCAAGCGCTGCGATCTGGAACTGGCGGGGATCGCTAACTCAGCCTACGTTTCGGGCATTTCCGCCTTGGTCGAGGACGAACAAGAGCTGGGTGCAGCCTGTATCGACATGGGCGGCGGTACGACCAGCATCTCAATCTTCATGAAAAAACATATGATCTATGCCGATTGCGTGCGCATGGGCGGCGATCACGTGACCAGCGATATCTCCATGGGCCTTGGAGTGCCCGCAGCAGTGGCTGAACGGATCAAGACCTTTAACGGCGGCGTCCATGCCACCGGGGCTGATGATCGTGACCTGATCGATATTGGCGGCGATACCGGTGATTGGGAGCATGACCGTCGCACCGTCAGCCGTGCCGAATTAATCGGCATTATGCGACCACGCGTCGAAGAAATCCTCGAAGAAGTCCGCACCCGCTTGGATGCAGCAGGATTTGATCACCTGCCCAGCCAGCAAATCGTTCTGACTGGCGGTGGCAGCCAGATCATGGGACTCGACGGTTTGGCCAGTCGTATTCTGGGCCAGCGTGTTCGCTTGGGTCGCCCGCTGCGCGTCCATGGTTTGCCGCAATCGGCGACGGGGCCGGGCTTTTCCTCGGCGGTTGGGCTTAGCCTGTTTGCTGCGCATCCACAGGACGAATGGTGGGACTTTGAAATCCCGGTTGACACCTACGCTGCGCGCCCGTTCAAACGTGCTGTGCGCTGGTTCCGTGACAATTGGTAAACAACTGCGCCGGGTGGCGCTCTGCGCGGCGTTCTTACCCACCGTCGCAGAGACCCAGACACTGATCACGCCTGAGGCGTTTCTGAACGCTGTTGTTGGTAAAACGATCACCTTTCACGAAATCCGCAGCGGTATGCTGATCGGAACCGAAGAGTTCCTGAGCCCGACTCTCTCTGTCTGGCGGATGGAGGGGCGGGGATGCGTTTATGGTCAGATCACCACGCCAAACGGCCAGATTTGCTTTCTCTATGATGATGCGCCCGATGGCGTACCAGTTTGCTGGTGGCCCTTCCTTCATGATGACCGGCTGTTGGTGCGTCTCGCGCGTTTTGTAGGGAGCGAAACGCAAGAAGTCCGAAGTGTTACAGACGACAGTCTAAACTGCCCAAGTACTCCAGTAGGCTAAAGAAATCGGTTGCAGCCCGTGCCAGAATCCCGCAAGATATCCACAAGGCCCGAAAGAGGCCTAGCGGCAGGACGTTGAGCAGTTTTCCGCGACCATATTGAATGATCAACGAGTTTCGCACCCCCGTAGGGCGGGTGTGGTTTTCCGTACGTAGTGGTACATGAACCATTCGCCGCAACATATCGCGGTTGCAGCGAAATGCGGCAGTTTGTTGCCTTCTTTCCTCCATATTTTGTGGAATCTGGCGATTTTTCTGGTGACGTTTCCGAAATGACACAGTAAAATCAATTGTGGATAGGTCAGAATAAACCGCATTTTGCGGCAACATATAAAACAGGCGGACAGAGCATGACATTAAATCTTTCGATGCCCGGGCACGACGAACTCAAGCCTCGGATTACCGTATTTGGCGTTGGCGGCGCTGGGGGCAATGCTGTCGACAATATGATTGAAAAGCAGTTGGACGGCGTCGAATTTGTCGTCGCCAATACAGACGCGCAGGCGTTGCAGCAAAGCCGCTCATCAGCGCGGGTGCAACTAGGCGTCAAAGTCACAGAAGGGCTAGGTGCGGGGGCACGCCCGACCGTAGGAGCCGCGGCTGCCGAAGAAAGCATCGAACAGATCGTTGACCACCTGGCAGGGGCACATATGTGCTTTATCACTGCAGGTATGGGCGGCGGGACTGGTACCGGGGCGGCCCCGATCATCGCACAGGCTGCGCGGGAACTCGGTGTTCTGACCGTTGGTGTTGTAACCAAACCCTTCCAGTTTGAAGGGGCCAAGCGGATGCGTCAGGCCGAAGACGGCGTTGACGCATTGCAGCAAGTTGTCGACACACTGATCATCATCCCGAACCAGAACCTGTTCCGTCTGGCCAATGAAAAGACCACGTTCACTGAAGCGTTCTCGATGGCGGATGACGTTCTGTATCAGGGCGTCAAGGGCGTGACCGACCTGATGGTGCGTCCGGGTCTGATCAACCTCGACTTTGCCGACGTCCGCGCTGTGATGGATGAGATGGGCAAGGCGATGATGGGCACCGGCGAAGCGACTGGCGAAGATCGCGCCATTCAGGCCGCCGAGAAGGCCATTGCCAACCCGCTGCTGGACGAAATCAGCCTCAAGGGCGCGAAGGGCGTTCTGATCAACATCACTGGTTCGCACGACCTGACCCTGTTCGAATTGGACGAGGCCGCCAACCGCATCCGCGAGGAAGTGGATCCTGAGGCCAACATCATCGTCGGTTCGACCCTCGATACCGAGATGGAAGGTGGCATGCGCGTGTCTGTTGTTGCGACGGGTATCGATGCCAGCGAAAAAACCGATGACGTGCCAGTCGCACGCCGTTCGATGTCAGCTCCTCTGACCCGCACGGTTTCAGCGGAAGAGCAGCCGCAGGAGCCGGTTGCCGGCGCCCCGACAGCAGAAGAGGACAACATTGCTCCGACGCTGTTTGAATCCATCGAAGACGTTGAGTTCAATGAGGGCTGGCAAGACGAACAACCCGCGGCTGAACAGGATGATGACGGGCTGCCTCCGCCTGCCTATCAGCCACAAGTGGCACAATTCGAGCCGCAACCAGAAGTGGAAGAAACCCCCGAGGCTTACGTCGATCAGCGTGCTCCGACCCCCGGCACTCCGTCGCCAGAAGCGATGCAGCGATTGCAGGCAGCCGTACAGAAGGTACCGCATAACCGGCTACGTCCAACGGCTGCAACCCCTCGTGAACCTGCCCCACAGCCGCAGCAGGCAGCCGAGGATCGTCCGCGTTTTGGATTTAACCGACTGATCGATCGTATGACTGGTCATGCGGCCGATACGCCTGCGCAACCGGTGCGCCAACAGCCTGCTATGCGGTCGGTTGACGCCACGGCACCTGCGCAGGATGAGGTTGATCCAGACCAGGAGCGCATCGAAATTCCGGCCTTCCTGCGGCGTCAAGCCAACTGATCGCGGTAACAAAATCGTTTCAAAGGGCCGCAAACATGCGGCCCTTTTCTGTTGAAACACAAGGTATTAAACCCATGTAAGCAGGGATTTGCCGATGTGTCACAATCATGTTTCATTCGGTTGCAAAGAGTGAGTTGAGCCTTGACGCCCCCTTCCTTAGTTGAGGGTGCAACACAGCCCCTGGCAGGCTGGACACAATTCACCGAGGCTCACATTGCAACATACGCTCAAATCTTCAGTCACGTTTACGGGCACTGGGCTGCATAGCGGCAAGCCTGCGACGATGGTTCTGAAGCCTGCGGCCGCAGGTCATGGAATCTGGTTCAAACGGATTGATATCGAGCTGGGCAATGCGATGATTCCCGCGATCTACGATGTCGTTGAACGTACGCCGCTTTGCACCCGTCTCGTGAACGAAGCGGATGTTTCGGTTTCGACGGTTGAGCACATCATGGCGGCACTCGCCGGGTGCGGCATACACAACGCTCTGATCGAGATTGACGGCCCCGAGGTTCCGATCATGGATGGCTCGTCTATCGAGTTCGTTCGCGGTATCATGGCTAAAGGTGTGCGTCGTCAGGCGAGCCCCGTGCTGGCCTACGAAGTTCTCAAACCGATCACCGTTTCGCGCGAGGGCGCAAGCGCGTCGATCGTTCCTGCCGACGGGCTTGAGATCGAATTCCACATTGATTTTGAAGATCACGCTATTGGCAGTCAGACCAAAGTTCTGGATATGCGCAACGGATCCTTTGCGAGAGAGTTGTGCGACAGCCGCACATTCTGCCGCCGTACGGATGTTGAGGCGATGCGCGAGAACGGTCTGGCGTTGGGTGGAACGCTTGAAAACGCGGTCGTTGTGCAAGGTGATGAAGTTCTGACGCCGGGTGGTTTCCGCCACGATGATGAGGCCGTGCGTCACAAGATGCTGGATGCCCTGGGTGATCTTTATCTGGCAGGCGGTCCGATCCTGGGTCGCTTTACCGGTGAAAAGTCGGGTCATTCTATGACCAACACGCTGCTGCGCAAGCTGTTCGAGACACCTGGTGCGGTGCGCCCGATCCTATGCACGCCTGAACAAGCCGCGCGCTTGCCGGGTCAGGGTCTGGTGCGGAGTGAAATTCCACAAGTCGCGTGACCCGGTCAACTCTGGCGACATTTGCGTCAATAGGGTGGATAAGGCGTTTTGCACTGGAATTTTATGTGCTAGACCGAGGTCCGATCAGGGATAAATCCCGCTAAGTTAACGACAAGGATGAGCGGAATGGTTGGCAGCAAAGCGGCAGTCAGATTCGCAGCGGCGATTCTTCTGGCAGCATCTTTGACGGCGTGCGGGGACGGAGGCCTTTTCAGAAAAAAGGGCGCTGACCGCAACCAGAACCTCGAAGGTTTCACACCAGAACAGATTTATACCCGTGGTGAATATGAGCTGTCTCAGAACCGTTCTGACGACGCGGCGTGGTATTTCTCTGAGGTCGAGCGGCTTTATCCCTATTCCGACTGGGCCAAGCGAGCGCTGATCATGCAGGCGTTTTCCTTTCATTCGGATCAAAACTACGAAGAAAGCCGCGCCGCTGCGCAGAGATACATCGATTTTTATCCAACCGACGAAGATGCGGCGTATGCGCAATATCTTCTGGCGCTCAGCTACTATGATCAGATCGACGAAGTTGGTCGCGATCAGGGCCTGACCTTTCAGGCGCTGCAGGCCCTACGTACGGTGATCGAAGTCTACCCTGATAGCGAATATGCCACCTCAGCGGTTCTCAAATTTGATCTGGCCTTTGACCATTTGGCCGGAAAAGAAATGGAGATCGGGCGCTATTACCTGCGTCAGGACCACTTTACTGCGGCCATCAACCGATTCCGTGTTGTGGTTGAAGACTTCCAAACCACCTCGCACACGGCTGAGGCGCTGTATCGTCTGATCGAGGCTTATTTGGCACTGGGTCTAGTAGATGAGGCGCAATCCGCCGGAGCAATTCTGGGTTACAACTATCAATCCTCTGAATGGTACGATGCAGGTTACACACTGTTGACCTCACGCGGGCTGGATCTGAAGAGCCGAGGCAATAACTGGCTCAGCACGATCTATCGCCAGACCATCAAAGGTGAGTGGTTGTAAACGCGATGGCTAAAGGCGTGGGACGCTAAGACCCGATGCTGCGCGCCCTTGATATCCGCGACATGCTGATCATCGACCGGTTGGAGCTGACGTTCCAGCCGGGCTTGAACGCTTTGACCGGTGAAACCGGGGCAGGCAAGTCGATCCTTCTGGACTCTTTGGGTTTTGTGTTGGGTTGGCGCGGGCGGGCTGAACTGGTCCGTCAAGGCGCTGAACAAGGCGAGGTTGTCGCTGAGTTCGAGTTACCTGAAGGCCATCCTGCCCATGCCGTGTTGGCAGACGCCGGTTTGCCTGGGGGCGAGGAATTGATCCTGCGTCGAGTCAATACGGCTGAGGGACGTAAGACTGCTTGGGTCAACGATCGTCGTTGCTCGGGTGAGGTGTTGCGGGCTTTGTCAGAAACCCTGATCGAGTTGCATGGCCAACATGATGACCGGGGCTTGCTGAATCCGCGTGGCCATCGCGCAATGCTGGATGCGTATGCAGAGGCAGAGGACAAACTTGCTGCTGTTCGCTCCGCCTGGGGTCAAGTGTCCACCGCTCGAAAAGTGTTGGCTCAGACCGAAGCTGCGCTGACCTCCATGCGCGCGGAGGAAGAGTTCTTGCGTCATTCCGTGGCTGAGTTGGACAAGCTAGATCCGCAACCGGGTGAAGATGCCGACCTCGACGCTCGCCGCCGTATGATGCAGGGGGCCGAGCGCATCCGCGATGACGTAGCCCGCGCTTTTGCGTTGATGGGCGGAGATGGGGCCGAAGGCGCCTTGGCCGACGCAGTGCGCTGGCTGGAAGGTGTCTCGGACCATGCGGAGGGGCAGTTAGAAGAACCCATCGCTGCGCTTGGCCGTGCCCTAATCGAATTGGGTGAGGCGCAGGATGGTGTGAATTCCTGCCTGCAAGCGCTTGAGTTTAACCCCTCGGAGCTGGAGCAGATCGAAGAGCGTCTCTTTGCGATCCGAGCACTGGCCCGAAAACACGATGTGGCACCAGACGAATTGGGTCTCTTCGCTGATACGCTGCGCGACCGTCTACACCGATTAGACGCCGGCGATGCAGATATTAGCGATAAGCGCGCTGCCGTTGCCGCTGCACAGGCGACTTATGACAAGGCAGCTGAAGCTCTTAGTTCTTTAAGGCAATCTGCAGCCAAAGCGCTCGACAAAGCGGTCATGGGGGAACTTGCGCCGTTGAAAATGGAACGCGCGGTTTTCCAGACCGAGATTGCGCCTGGCGATCCCGGTCCCGAGGGCATCGATGCAGTAGCCTTTACCGTCGCCACGAATCCCGGGGCGCCCTCAGGGCCACTTAACAAGATCGCTTCGGGCGGGGAACTCAGCCGCTTTCTGCTGGCACTCAAGGTTTGCCTGACCGGCGAGGATAGCGCCCGCACAATGATCTTTGATGAGATCGACCGGGGCGTTGGCGGGGCCACCGCTGATGCGGTCGGGCGGCGTCTTTCGTCGCTGGGACGGGGTGGGCAGGTGGTGGTGGTGACGCATTCGCCGCAGGTCGCTGCCCGCGCAGCACATCATTGGCGGGTGCAGAAGCAGGTGGCAGGGGATCAGACCCTGTCAACCGTGACCCCGTTGTCCGATCCTGATCGCATTGATGAGATTGCGCGCATGGTCGCGGGTGACACAATTACGGATGAGGCGCGCGCTGCAGCCCGTGCCCTGCTTGAGGCTTAACGCGCAACGCCTGTAAACAAACCACCGTGAACCGACTTTTCTCTGCGCTCCACGTCGCTTACTAAAGGTCAGCGACCATTCTTACGCGATCCCCATGAGGGCCAATGACCCAGTCCACCCGCACTGTGCTGCGTAATCAATTCAATCAGGCGCTGTCGGCCCTGAAGGATGCTTGGCGCGTGATGCTCCATCGTGGTCCCAGCCAGATACAATTCTGGTTTATCGCGCTGATCATCGGGATCGCTGCTGGTTTCATGGCGCTGGGGTTCCGGATGTCCATCGCGTCGCTGCAAGCCTATCTCTATAGCACTGACAACATTCTTTTCCTTCATAGCCATGCTGAGAAACTGCACTGGTTCTGGATATTCATCACACCCGTCATAGGCGGATTGGTTGTCGGGGTTCTATTAAACCGATTTACAGATGATGGACGGGTACGTTCAGTCGCGGATGTGATTGAGGGATCAGCCATAACTGATGGGCGCGTAGAGAAAAAGGCCGGTATCGCATCATTCATTGCCTCGTTGATCACGCTAAGCTCGGGTGGCTCGACGGGCCGAGAGGGGCCAGTCGTGCATATGGCAGGGGTTATTTCGACCTGGGTCAGCGACCGCATTCGTGCAGATGGGATCACGGGGCGTGATCTTTTAGGCTGTGCAGTGGCTGCCGCTGTCTCAGCCAGCTTTAATGCCCCAATTGCAGGAGCGCTGTTCGCGCTTGAAGTTGTGCTGCGCCATTTCGCCGTGCATGCCTTTGCCCCTATCGTTATCGCATCGGTCGCAGGTACAGTGATTAACCGTCTGGCATATGGCGACGTGACCGAGTTTACATTGGACACGCCCGGTTCGCTGCAGTTTTATGTCGAATTGCCTGCCTTTCTGATCCTCGGACTGATCTGTGGGTTGGTATCTTTGCTGCTGATGCGCTCGATTTTTTTTGCTGAAGATATCGGCACACACATCCAAAATCGATTATCGCTACCAGGCTGGCTGCGCCCGGCAGTGTCTGGTGCGATGCTGGGTCTATTGGCGATCTGGTTCCCCCATATCATCGGCGTGGGTTATGAAACGACAATACGCGCCCTGACGGGTGACATAGTGCTAACAGCGGCAATCGTGCTGGCTGTTGTGAAAACAGTTGCAGTTGCCGTCACCATGGGTGGGCGCATGGGGGGGGGAGTCTTTTCCCCTTCACTGATGATTGGGGCGCTTACCGGGTTGGCTTTTGGTCTGATCGCCACCGGCCTGCTACCCGACGTATCGGGAACTCATACGCTTTATGCCTTTGCCGGGATGGGTGCCGTTGCTGCGGCGGTTTTGGGTGCTCCGATCTCGACAACGCTTATCGTCTTTGAATTGACCGGAGATTGGCAGATCGGCCTCGCCGTGATGGTTTCGGTCTCGATGTCCACAGCGCTGGCCTCGCGTCTGGTGGACCGGTCGTTCTTCCTGACACAGCTGGAACGTCGCAATGTGCATCTGGCCGCCGGGCCTCAGGCCTATTTGCTGGCCATGCTGCGGGCGGGCAGCGTGATGCGACCGCTTGGTGGCACCCGCTCAATAACGAAAGAAGAAGCGCAGGCGCTGATCGAACAAGGGCTTTGCGTCAAGGCCAGTGCCACGCTCGAGGCTGCCATGCCCTATTTTGATCGCGACGACATCCCCTGTATCCCGGTTGTCATAGTCGACGAAAAGGGGTGTGAGGATCCCGTCGGAGCGCTCTATCACGTCGACGCACTCAAGGCGTATAACCGCGCACTGGCCGCGACAGCGGCCGAAGAACACTCTTGATCAGCCGTCATAAACGCTGGCAGCATCACCCAGATAGTTATCCCAGGCAAACCAGTAGGAAATATGCCCGGCCACCCGCGGCAATTGCGTACCATTCGGGGAGACCAGCGCCTCTTCGGTGACGGTCCATTTGGTCCCTGCTTCGTCGAGCAGCCCGCCGTTTGGTGTTGCACGGAACTGATGCGGACCACGTTCGTACGCGCGCACGCTGCGTTTGTCTGGATCGCCCATCAGCATCAGGTTCCGACCGCCGATGGCATCATTGATGACCGGTTTGCCCTTAAACGCATCCAGAGGCCAGGCCCGCGCTGCGCCAAATTGGCGAACGGCAAACACATAGTCTTTTTGTCGATGCTTGGATTGATCGACCAGCGCAGGGAACATCAGATCAGGCGAGGCAAAATAGTCACGATACACGACACCGGATCCATAGTTGCGTCGATAACCAGTGTTCAGCGACAGAACCCGGGTATTGGGATGTGAGGCTTTCCAGCTATCCCAACGTGTAATCACCACCGGGCGCTGCCTAAGCTCGATCCCACTTTCTGTCAGCGGGCCTACAACAGGTTTGCCGGTATACTGGTTCCAGAGCGAGTGCGTTTCACGATCGAACATCAACTTGTTTGAACGATAAAGGAAACCGGATGAACCAAAGATAAAGGGTTTCCGTCGCCCTGCAACCTGCGTTTCAAACAAGATTCCGGAACCGCAAAGTGTACAGTAAGCCAGCGCAACCGGAACGCCGCCGATTACATCATTGAACATCTCATGCCAGCCCATGATCCGCAGAGGATAAGCGCGCTCGTCTCCGTTGATCGAAACGCCAAAGACCAAATCATCGTCTTTCAGATAATCTGCCTGCGCTGCTGAAATCAGTTTGGGATTATCCAGTGACGGGATGCCATCCTTGACCACGCCGCCCCAGGAAATCTCTTCCAGTCGGATCTTCATTTTGTCGCGTTTCAGATACTCAGGTCGCAGAAACA
This sequence comes from Ruegeria sp. AA3, assembly GCF_056542905.1. NCBI lineage: Bacteria > Pseudomonadati > Pseudomonadota > Alphaproteobacteria > Rhodobacterales > Roseobacteraceae > Ruegeria > Ruegeria sp. AA3. Next base: position 262,666 of record NZ_JBQGAQ010000006.1, read on the forward strand.
GGTCAAAATTCTGATCAATCCCCAATAAAACTTCGCGTTTGAAGGGCGCGAGTGACGGATGGGGAACAATCTGTGCGTTCCGTTCCTGCCATAGCATCCATTCGAACCAATCCGTGCCGTGGTTTTCTCCGGTCAAAGCTTCCATGACTTTGGCGATGTCGCGTACGCGACGTCCGCTGAACCGCATCGAAGTCAAAAGCGCTGGGACAACATCGGGGTCATCTCTCTCGGTCAGAAACTCCATACCGGCTTCGAATTCCGCATTATCTCCAAACACGGTTGAACGCACGGCCTCATATACAGGGTCTTCCTGTGCCCACAGCGTTGTGGGCAAGACCATCCCAGCGCTAAGAAGTCCCGCAAAGCCTCGGCGAGAGATCGACATGGCATCCTCCGGTTTCGTTCGCGCCCATTCTGCCTGCAAACCTCTTCACATACACGAAACACCCGCGTGAGGCCTTCGTAACATCCCGAGTTAAAGAGGTCGGTTGTTGGTACTATGAAGCTATTTATTTCTTACGTGCCGCGACCTGATATTCGTAGTGACTTATTATTATGAACCCCCGAAACGTAATTTGGATGTTGGCAGGTTTCGTTGGCTCGACATCGTGCGTTTCTCTGCACATGATGCTCGACAAAGCTCTGGGTATCGGATTTTTTTCGATAACTGTTGCCGGGAAATACAAAAAGGAAAACACCCCATGCAGGATCATGGCTATGAATCTGGCAGATTGAATCTACCGTTTGTTGGTATTTCTACCTTCGCAAAATCACCATACGTCGCGGATTGGAATGCTATCGATGCAGATGTTGCGATATTGGGGGCGCCGTTCGACTTCGGGACCCAGTGGCGGCCCGGCGCGCGGTTTGGTCCGCGGGCCGTGCGCGAGGCCTCGACCCTGTTCAGTTTTGGTCATGCCGGCGCTTATGACCACGAGGACGATGCGACCTATTTGGATAGCGCGGTGCGGATGGTTGATCTTGGGGACGCAGATATTATCCACACCAAGACCGAAGAGAGCCATGCAAATATCGCTTATGGCGTAGGTAAAATCCTGCAGGCGAAGGCTATGCCCGTGACCATTGGCGGCGATCATTCGATCAACATCCCATGCATCAACGCCTTTGCCCAGGATTGTGCACAGAATGGGCCAATACATGTGGTTCAGATCGATGCCCACTTGGATTTCGTGGATGAACGTCACGGCGTTATCGCCGGACACGGTAACCCGATGCGGCGCGCGATTGAGAAAGATTATGTTTCGGGCATGACGCAGCTTGGTATTCGCAATGTATCCTCCACCGCGAAGGAAGGGTACGAGGACGCCCGTGCACGTGGTTCGGACATCTTGTCGGTAAGGCAGGTACGTAACCTGGGAACCGAGGCCGTGTTAGCACGCATTCCAGAAGGGGCGCGGTATTATGTGACGATCGATATCGATGCGTTTTGCCCTTCGATAGCCTCAGGCACCGGCACGCCCAGCCACGGCGGATTTCTATATTATGACGTGCTGGAGATTCTGCAGGGACTGGCCAAGCGCGGAAATGTTGTTGGCATCGATTTGGTCGAAGTCGCGCCTGCCTATGATCCCACCGAAAGCACCCAGATTCTGGCGGCGCAGTTGTTGCTGAATTTTCTTGGTTTCATCTTTCACGAACGCGCACAGCGATAGAAGATACGGCTTGTCACTTCGCCCTTTGCATTTCGTGGTGCATGTTCGGGCGAAACGCCTTGCTCTTAATAAATCCGCTTCGAACAGAAGCTCCCGAAGGCTTCTTCGGGAGCTAACTATGTTGAATGTCCGCAGCGCTGTGCTTTGCCACCGATGATACGGGCTCAACAAATGCCCAATTCATGGATTGATGGATATCTTATGCTTGCCGTTCAAACATGTAGTTCAACCAATTGGATAAGGTTTCCGCAGGTGTCATCAAATACAGCCATGGTCGCACCGCCAGCCTTCACAGGAGGTTGTGTGAACTCGACACCTTTAGATTCCAGTTTGGCAACTTCTGCATCGATATCTTCAACGCTGAACGCTGAAACGGGAATGCCGTCAGCCATAAGTGCTTCCTGATAGGCGCGCGTAGCAGGATGTGCATTCGGTTCAAGGCCCAACTCCACCCCATCTGAATCGTCGTCGGAGACCAATGTCAGCCAACGATATTCTCCGAGGGGAATATCATGCTTCACAACAAACCCAAGTTTGTTGGTGTAGAAATCGAGAGCCTTGGACTGATCATCAACAGCGATGCTTTTCATATACATTTTCATCTAGTGTCTCCTTGAGAATATAGTTCCACCCAGGGGTTGATTGCATCCGAAATTGGCGCTGATACAAGCGTGTGAATCTTGGTGCGCCCTCGCCAGGTCGTGGCGATGAGACCAGCCTGCTCCAAAGTGTTCAGATGTCTTGTGATGCCTTGTCTGGATATTGTGACTGAATGCTCTTCGAACAGTCTTGCGCAGAGCTCGAAAAGCGTCTGGTGCTCTCGTTTTCTCAACTCATCAAGGATCAACAAGCGCGTTGTGTCACCGAGGGCGCTGAAAAGAATGCTTAGCTGCGGGTCGAATTGAACGCTCATGCCGCATAATGCAACAAAATTGTTGCATGTCAAATCGAACCTGCGTTCGTGAAAATTGCAGCATTGTTTAAGTTCGGCTCGGAGCGAACAATGCGCTCCGAGCCTTTTTGTCGTTTGTCTGCGCTATTTTAGGTAATGGGCTGCTATTGCACCCCACCTGTTTCCTTACGCGCCGATGATGTTGTGGCCGGGGCCGTAGGGGAAACCGGTGATGTTTTCGGCCCCGTCCTCACCGACCACGAGGATATCGTGCTCACGATACCCACCCGCGCCGGGCTGGCCTTCGGGGATCCACAGCATCGGTTCGATCGAGACAACCATGCCGGGCTCCAGCACCGTGTCGATATCCTCGCGCAGTTCCAGACCGGCCTCGCGCCCGTAGTAATGGCTGAGGATGCCGAAGGAATGGCCGTACCCGAACGAGCGGTATTGCAGCAGACCCTCATCTGCGAAGAAACGGTTGATCTCAGCGGTGATGCCCGAGCATGTCGCGCCAGGTTTGATCAGGCTTAGGCCCAACTCATGCGCGGCTACATTGGCCTTCCACAGGCGCAGGCTGTCTGCATCGGGTTCACCGAGGAACAAGGTGCGCTCCAGCGCAGTGTAGTAGCCCGAGATCATCGGGAAGGTGTTCAGTGACAGGATATCGCCCTTTTGCAGCGCGCGTTTGGTCACTGGGTTGTGGGCACCGTCGGTGTTGAGGCCGGACTGGAACCAGACCCATGTGTCGCGGTATTCTGCGTCGGGGTAGGCGCGGGCGATTTCCTCTTCCATCGCATCGCGACCGGCCATGGCGATTTCAATCTCGGTTGCGCCTTCGCGGATGGCCGCATGGATGGCAGCCCCGCCGACGTCAGCGGTACGTGAGCCGCCTTTGATCAACTCGATCTCTTCTACGGATTTCACCATGCGGGCAAACATTGTGTCAGGTGCGATGTCGATCAGTTCCGGCTGACCCAGCATGTCCAGCGCCGTATTGCGCGCCGCCAAAGTCATGTGGTCGCCTTCAATCCCAATTCGTTTGGCCCCGCCGATCAGGCTGGCCACGGCGCGCCAGTAATTGTCACGCTTCCAGTCAGTATAGATGACATTGTCTTCGACCGAGCGCCGCCACGGCTGGCCCGCATCGATATTGGCCGAGACGGTGGTGCAGGCGTCTTGCGTCACCACGCAGCCGTATGGGCGACCAAAGGAACAATATAGAAAGCCAGAATAATAGGCGATGTTCTGCATCGATGTCAGCAGGACTGCGGGGATGTCATGTTTGGCCATGATGGCGCGCAGTTTGCCAAGGCGGCGGTCGTATTCGCCCTTGCTGAACGGAAGGGGGGCTTTGTCGCCATTGTGGCAAGTGAAGAATTCGGGGCGTTTTGTTGTGTCTGTCATCACAAGGTCTCTCATCTTTGCCGGGCGGCAAACCCGGCCACTTGTCCCGGCGTTCAGGACAGGCGGTCTCGGGTTCCGAGAGCCGATCATCCCAGTGTGTCCGCGACGCCATCGCGGCTGGGATGAACGGGTGAATCGTTAGATCACGCGCTGGCCTGCGTCAAGACGGGGAAAGCCCCCGCAGACGCTCGGACCGGCGGCGCAGCAATTCAACTGTGGTCAACAGCGCGATCGAGATCACAACAAGGATTGTCGCCACCGCCAGAATTGTCGGGCTGATCTGTTCACGCAGGCCGGTGAACATCTGCCAGGGCAGGGTCTTCTGACTGGCCGAGCCGACGAACAGCACCACAACCACCTCGTCAAACGAGGTAATGAAGGCAAACAAACCGCCCGAGATCACGCCCGGCAGGATCAAGGGCATTTGAATCTTGAAGAACGTCCGCACCGGACCCGCGCCCATATTCGCCGCCGCCCGTGTCAGTGAGCGGTCGAAACCGACCAGCGTCGCGGTCACGGTGATGATCACGAATGGAATTCCCAGAACGGCGTGGGCAAGGATAACTTTCACATAGCCAACGAAGTTCTTGTTCATGCCTAGCGTGCCCTCCATGAAGCGACCGATATCGCTGTAAAAGAAGAACATGCCGGTGGCCGAGATGATCAGTGGCACGATCATGGGTGAGATTAGAATGCCCATAATGGCGCGCCGGCCGGGAACATGGCTCTGGCTGAGGCCGATGGCTGCCAACGTACCTAACGAAACCGAGATGATTGTCGCAATCGGGGCGATGATCAGCGAGTTCTTGAAGCTGCGCTGCCATTCATTGTTGGTAAAGAAGTCGCGATAATGCTTCAGCGAATACCCTTCAGGGTCCAGACGCAGCATCTCGGGCGTGAAGGTAAAGAAGTCCTGCGCGTTGAACGACAGCGGCAGCACCACGAGAATCGGGGTGATCAGGAAGACAAAGATCGCACCGCAGATCACCCGGAACAGGTAGTGATAGAACACTTGTTTCGGCGTCAGGTACGGCAACAATTTCTGACGATAACGGCCTTCGTACAGCCAATAGATAAACCAGACGAAGAACCATCCGCCCAGCAGGCCAAGAACGCCACCCATCGCGCCAGAGAACAGAAAACCGATAATGCCAAAGCCCAGAATGTTAATCCAGCGGGCCAATTTCTCATTCTTGAGGACAGTGATGTAGATCCAGGCCACGGCTGCGATCAGAGCAGCCCCACCTATTATGCCGAGCAGTATCGACCCATTGCCCGCGCCGACAAAGATACCGGCGAAGGCTCCAGCCAGCGCGACGCTGGGTAGGACCATAGAAAGTGGTTTGCGGGATATCGGAGTAAGTGCGGCCATGTCGATTATCCCAGTTTCACGTTATCAATGCCGACGATCTTGTCGTAGCACCAGTAGAGCAGCATAACGACCGCCAGAAGGATCGTCCCCAATGCCGCTGCCAATCCCCAGTTCAGCGAGGACGAGATGTGGTAAGCGATCCGGTTCGAAATGAAGACACCTTTGGTGCCGCCGACGATTTCGGGTGTGATATAGTAGCCAATCGCCAGAATGAACACGAGGATCGAGCCCGCGCCGATGCCCGGAATGGATTGCGGGAAATAGATGCGCCAGAAGGTCGTCCAGTTGGTTGCGCCCATGGATTTTGCAGCACGGGTATAATAGGGCGGAATGGTCTGCATCACCGAATACATTGGCAGGATCATGAACGGCAGCAGGATATGCGTCATCGCAATTATTGTGCCGAATTGGTTGTTGATGATCACTAGTCGCGCGTCATCAGCCACCAGCCCAAGCCAGACCAACGTTTCGTTGATCACGCCTTGTTGCTGCAGCATCACCTTCCAGGCTGATGTCCGTACCAGCAGCGAAGTCCAAAAGGGGAGCAGGACAAGGATCATCAGCAGGTTCGAAACCCGCATCGGAAGTGTCGCCAGCAAATAGCTAACTGGGTATGCCAGCAGGATACAGGCTCCGGTAATCACCAGCGACATGAAAAGTGTTCTGCCGAACAGCTTGATCAGGATTTGCTTGTCTTCGGGTTGAGACTGCGCCCCTTCAGGCGTGCGGCGCATGTCGACCGCGTTGAGGAAATAACCGTTGGTGACAGCAGGAGAGTGCGTCTTGATCACCGCCCAGGTCTGCGGTTCGCCCCAACCGTCATGAACCTCAATCACCTGGTCCTTGAATGGGCCATCGGTTTCGGGGTCCATCTTGCCTAGCTTCCGGCCTGAGCGGCGGAACATCGAAGACATGCCTGTCTCTTCGTAGTTCAAACGCGAGCCCAATCGGGTATGTGTCTTGTTGTCTACGGCCACGACCATGTCTCGGACGAACGCATCATATACTGCCTCGTCCGGCAGTTCGCCGCTGGTCTCATCCCAGTTCTTCAGTGCCTCAACCGTAAGAGGCAGCGTTTCCTGCACGATGCTATTTTCAACCGAACGGAACAGCATCGAAGCGATCGGCACGATGAACGAGAACAAAACAAACAGCAGCAAAGGGGCCACCAGCATCAAAGCGCGCAGCTTTTGCCGCCGCAAAGAACGTGCAAGCGATTGCTTGAGCGGTGTTCCGTCCGCTGCCAGCATAGGTCCGGCGTTTTGGCTAGCGTCAGTCATCGGTGCCCCTTGGGTTTTCTTTGGTCCGGGGGCGGCGCACCGCCCCCGACTGTGTCAGGAAATTAGCCGCTTATTGCGCCAACCACGCCTGGAATTTGGCGTCGATGTCGTCGCGGTAGTCCGCCCAGAACTCGTAGTTATACAGGAACGTGTTCTTCGCGTTTTCTGGATCGGTTGGCATATGCGGTGCCATGTCGATGCCCAGTTCGGCGTGCTGACCCACCAGCGGTGCCGACGAAGCACGGGCCGGACCGTACGAGATGTACTTGGCCTGATCTGCCAGACGCTGAGTGTCGGTCGCGAACATGATGTAGTCCAGCGCGCGCTGCTTACGCTCATCGCTTAGGCCAGCCGGAATGATCCAGCCGTCCAGATCGAACACTTGTGCGTCCCACAGCATCGCTACGGGCTGCTTCTGCTCTTCGATCACGCTGAACAGGCGACCGTTATAGGTTGAACCCATGACGACTTCGCCATCAGCCAGCAACTGCGGTGTATCCGCGCCGGCAGACCACCAGACTACGTTGTCCTTGATAGTGCCCAACTTGGCCAGCGCTTGCTCCTGACCTTCCGGAGTTGCTAGCACGTCATAGACGTCATCCTTGGCGACGCCATCGCAGAGCAGGGCCCATTCCATGTTGTTGATCGGACGCTTTTCTAGCGAACGCTTGCCCGGGTAGTTTTCAAGATCGAAAACAGCGCAGATATCGCTGGGCGGGTTGTCCCCTACCAGATCGGTACGATAGCCGAACGTGGTCGAATAAACGATCTGAGGAATAAAGCAGTCGCTGACAAGCAGGTCGCCGAAGTCGTCCGCAGCCGAGGTGCCATCGGGTGCCGGGGCCAGCATGGTGTCAGGGTCGATTTCCATCGCCAGACCTTCGTCGCATAGACGGATCGCGTCCGCCGCAACCACGTCAACCACGTCCCAGGTGATGTTGCCCGCTTCGTTCATCGCGCGCAGTTTGGCAACCGCTTCGGCTGAACTGTCATCGTTCAGGATGGTGACGCCGGTTTTTTCCGAATAGGGCTCGTGATAAGCCTTCAGCTGCGATTTGGAATAGGCTCCGCCCCAAGAAACGATTGTCATCTCTTCAGCAGACACCCCGCCAGCCGCTGTCGCCAGCGCTGCTGCGGTCAGCAGTGTTTTGGTTGGTTTCATGTGTTACTCCCAGTACTTCCCGTTTATCATAGTGTCAGCTGACGCACGGGTTTTCGCCAGCCGGTCCCTCGGTGAAACCGCGCTTGTGCCGCGCGGTTTGGTCTATGCGTCGAGCGCACGACAATCCTTGGCCAACCAGCCGATATCGATCTCTTGACCGGGCTGCAGGCGAACGGCATCGGGGGCGTTGCGCGTCTTGACGATGAACTCGTCATTCCCGGCCACCGACATGCGGAAGCGGAACACGTCACCCATATAGATGAACTCTTTGACTGTGGCCTTTAGCGTATGTGCGTCTGCATGCAGTCGGTCTTTGTTGAATTCCACACGTTCGGGCCGAATCGAAACCTTGGTCCGTTCACCCGGATTATGCACGTTGATCGGAACCGCATCGATTTCCGATCCGTCATCCAACTGCACAAGACAAGTGTCACCGTCTATCGATTTAACAACGCCTTCTAGCGTATTGTTTTCACCGATAAATTGCGCAACGAAACTGTTTTCAGGCTCTTCGTATAGTTGATCCGGTGGCGCCAGCTGTTGAATGCGGCCATCGTCGAATACCGCCACGCGGTCGGACATGGTCAGGGCCTCGGTCTGGTCATGGGTTACGTAAACGGTTGTGATACCCAACTCATGCGCCAGACGGGTAATTTCGAACTGCATATGCTCACGCAGTTGCTTGTCGAGCGCACCCAGCGGTTCATCCATCAGAACCAATTCGGGCTCGAACACCAGTGCTCGGGCCAGGGCGATCCGCTGTTGCTGACCACCAGAAAGCTGCGCTGGACGGCGGCCGCCAAAGGCGCCCATCTGGACCATATCCAGAGCCCGTTTAACTTTCTCTTCACGCTCAGACTTGCCAAGCTTGCGAACCTCAAGCGGGAACGAGAGGTTCTCGGCTACGGTCATGTGCGGAAACAAAGCATAGTTCTGGAACACCATCCCGATACCGCGTTTGTGCGGCGGAATGTTGTTGATAGGTTTCCCATCCAGAAGAATTTCGCCATGTGTGGCGGTTTCGAATCCGGCAAGCATCATCAAGCAGGTTGTTTTGCCTGAACCGGACGGCCCGAGCATAGTCAGGAATTCGCCCTTTGGCAGTGCCAGGTTGAGATCTTTAACGACGAGATTCTCGCCGTCATAAGACTTTTGCACGCGTTGAAATTCGACAAACGCAGCGTCGCTATTTGTGTCGGTCACAAGACCCCCTGTTGCGTCAATTGACTATCCGGTTGGTCCGGATTTCATTGATCTTCTCGTGTATTAAACCCGAGGCTAACAAATGGTCGCAAGCCCGTAAAGCAAATGGATTACTGATAACGCCGCTTTTGCCTAGTTTTGCGACATGTTCAGCTTCTTCATATGCCAGGCTAAGCTTTGATTGCTTGAAAGAACCGGTTTGCGGATCACCTTTTCGATCCGGGGAATCGCAGCAAGGGTTCGCAGGTTCGTACAGCTCAAGAACACCGCATCGACGGCTGAATCAGAGCCCAGACGGATTGCGGCTTCAACCACAGATTCGGTTGATATACGCACCACTTTGGCCTCTTCTGCCTCGCCAAAAGTGCCGAACACATCCATCGTGATTCCCTGATCCGCAAATGTGCGACGCAGCGGGGTGTTCACTTCTTCGATGTACGGGGAGAGCAGCGCAAACTTCGATACCCCTCGATCCTCGGCGCAAGCTGTCGCGGCGCGCAAAGGATTCGTTACCGTTTGAACATCACAGGTCTGCTTGACCATTTTTTCAACCTGATCCGATCCGATGACTGAGCTGGCGGACGTACAGCCATATCCCACAACCAGATAACGCCGTGCCTTGGGCAGCAAATCGGCCGCTGCTGGCAGGTCGGTTTCCATCTGCGCCAGAGTATCAGTGTTAACCTCATTCCCACTAGGTATGCGGCTGACATAGAGCGGGCTTTTGTCATTGGCGAAAATTGCACGAAACTCAGACTCGATTGTCTCATCCGTCTGTAGCACGATCAGGCCCATTGGCACCGCTGAGGGATCATCCGCATCTAGGATATATGGCAGGGTGCTCATAGCTCAGGGATCTCCGGTCCTATACGCGGGCTTAGGAATTCAGGCGCGCCATCGGTGATCAGGATGTTTTCTTCATGAACGAGGATCTTGTCGTTCACGGCGATGCCTGGCTCCAGAGTTAACACCATCCCGGCCTTCAATTCTGTATGGTCATCAGGGATAAGCGAGGGCCATTCAGTCAGTGACATCCCCAACCCGTGGCCCAGTCGACCAGCATCCGTACCAACACCTCCGTCAGTCAAGATTGTATTCATGGTGTGAAACAATTGCGACGCGGTGGCACCGGGACGAGCTTGTTCAAAGGCGGCGTCCGATGCTTCGATCAGCCGCGAATGCGCCGCACGAACCGGCGCGCTTGCCGGACCGACCGACCAGTTGCGATCATAATCACAGAAATATCCATCGCGTACGAGGCCTGTATCCAGCATCAGAACATCACCCGACCTAAGTGGCGTTTGACTGGCAGGGGAGATCACGTCTATGTACCCGCCTTGTTCGGCACCGCCGGCCAGATAGGGGACCCAGTCCGCGCCTTCCTCAAGGCAAAGCATCTGAAAACGTCGAAAAACCTGATCCAGCGGTGTGCCGGCCGAGGCAATTTCCGGCACCCGTGCAAACGCGCGCGCGCTGATTTGACAGGCAGCTCGGATCTTGGCGACTTCGGCATCAGATTTCACCATGCGCAGCCCCCTTAGGATGCCATGGTCCCCGACAATTTTGCGCGTTCCTATAGCTGATTGAAGGCGTCTTAAATCGGCCAGAGGCATGCGCAGATGTGTCTCATGCCCATCGGGGCAGCCGATTTCATCGCCCTCGGCCGTCAATTCGCTCAGCGTATCCGCCAACAAGGATACCCCGTCATCTATTAGGTCGGGTGCGCTCCAGGTGCGAATGTCATCAATCCAAGTCTGCGCCATGAGCGCGGCACCAATGGAGGGAATTACTGCAACCGGTTTGCCGGAGGCCGGTACAATCAGAAACCAGGGTCGGGTCGGGCTTTCCCAGAACCGAGTGAGATAGCCGGTGAAGTATCGTAGTTCGGGCTCCGTTGTCAGCAAAAGGGCTGCAAGACCTAACCGCTGCATCCGCGTTTGAGCGCGCGCAACCCGAGCCTCGAACTCTGCCGGAGCGAATCCAGTCATGCCGGCTGCTCGGTCAACATGCATAGCACCTTGGCATCAGGGCCAATTTCCAAACCGGTGCGGCTGGCGTCGTTCAAGACAGCAGCAATTCCAGCGCCTCCCGAGGCACTGGTTTCCAACCCTGCCTCTGCCATGACAGGCAATAGGGCTGCTACGTCAGTGTCGCTGATGGTCAGAAATGCATCAGCATCCCGCGCAAGCCCATTCAACGCAATAAGCGACGGTTCTTTGCAATCCAACCGACCCATGATGCTGTCTGGCCCATCTGCAAAAACGCAGTGCCCGGCCTCGATGCTGGACTGAAGCGCAGGGGCGGACGTCGGCTCCACAACAATGATCTGTGGTTCGTCACCCCAAACCACGCGTGCATAGGCGGCGACAGCGCCAGCCATGCCTCCGACACCGGCCTGCAGCAGAATATGGGTGGGCGCTTCGGGGCATTGCTCGGCTGCTTCGACAGCCATTTGTAGATACCCTTCCATCAAAAGATGTGGGAGTTCGGTGTACCCGTCCCAAGAACTATCCGAGAGCAGGGTCCATCCATTTTCTTGCGCGGCAAGGTTGGCGGCCTCCATGCTTGCTGCGTAGTCCGCACCGGCCCGAACCACCTGTGCGTTTTGCGCGCGCAGACGTTCGGCAAAGCTCTCGGGAACGGTTTCCGCGATGTAAACCACCGCATCGGCCCCGAAGACACGAGCACCGGCGGCCATACTCATCCCGTGATTGCCCGCGCTTGCCGTGACATATGTACGCCCTTTGAGGGTGTCGTTGCCTGGTTTGTCCGAAGCCTCGTTCGCCTGACAGGCAATAACATAAGCAGCGCCCAGAGCCTTGAACGATCCCAGACTCATGCGGGGCCGTTCATCTTTGACCCAGAGGCTTGCGACCGGTGCAATCGCTGATGCATCAACCAAGGGCGTTGGCTCAAAATCCGGGCAGAACGAACGGTGCCGCCCCAGTCGAACGGTTTCGACTGACGGGTAGGGGGCCTGATCTGCAAGCTTGGATCCGTTTCGAAACGGGTTGCTGATTATCTTCATTCTTCGCTCCCTGACCGGTTAATGCGCAGACGTGAACGAATTGCCCGAACCCTGTCAAGTAAAGCGTTTCCTTGACACGTCCGGTCCTGAATTTTGATCGCACCGACATTCGAATTTATGGATCAATCCATTGAGTATCTTTTCAATCGTTTTGGTTGCTTGTAAGAGATTGCCTAGATCATCAGTGTGGTTTGAATTTATCGCTCAGGTGATATGCGGGCGTGATGGAATGGTAGACATATCGGACTTAAAATCCGAAGGCCTTAGCGCCGTGTGGGTTCGAGTCCCACCGCCCGCACCAGCTGAGCTTCAGACCGGGAAACCCAGCCGGGATATCAGTTTCCAGATGTCTTTGTTCGCGTCCGAAAGCTGAGAGACGACATCCTCGATTTCTTTCATCGCTTTGTCATCCACCGTATCTTCCCGCCCTAATTTAATATCAGTTTTGCGATCAGCGATTCTCATCAGGATGGTCTTGGGATTTCCGCTTTCCTGATCAAAGGAGTAAATGCAGTGGTTGTACTTATTCCGGATGGAGGACAAGCGAGACAATCGCTGGGTGTGTTCAAGGATCGGATCACGGATTTCAGGTGCGCGACCTTCCATCTTCGCAAGACGCTCGACCAGATCGATGCGGGCTCGCGTCGTGTTCAAAGTCAGGAAAATGATCACTGCTACATCTTTGTTGGCCTCGGTTAGCCCAGCAATGAGGTGGATCAGAAGGCTTTCGGTATTTGTCCACATGTAATTGAGGCGACCCACCAGCAGGATGAGCCGGTCAAATCGGGTTTCGAAAGCCTCATCCAACGGCTGCGCTACGCGCTTCGTTCGGCGCGACCTCGAAATAGAAATGAGCGGCCTCGGTCCGGTTGCTCACATCGATTTTGCCCGAAACATTATGCATATGCAGTTTGACTGTATGTTCAGTAATGCCCAGCCTGGTCGCAATCGTTTTGTTGCTTTGGCCTTTGGAAACAAGCCTCAAAACTTGTTTTTCCCGGCGTGTAAGCTTTGCGTATTGCAGTAGTTTGTCGGGTGACCGAGTTCTGGTCGCAGGCTGTTTTTCGATTGGTACGTCCGCTGCGCCTGGCGATGCCGCCATACTGTCGGCCAGAAAACAAGGTAGGTGTAGTTCCTCATGCATGAGAAGCCGCAATATCGCGCGCCACACATCCGGAGCAACGTTCATCGGCAGATATCCGATGTTGCCAAAACTCGTGCGGTCCCAGTGTTCGAACAAAATCCGAGCGGGGCTTTTCTTGCGATAGGCGAAGGCAAGGCAGCCGTTTTCTGCAACTTTTGCATAATCGGCGGGTCGCGCCAGCAGCTCATCCAGCATCATCTGATCCACCACGATTATTCGTTCGGCGGAACTCGCGACACTACTTTTGGCCAGCACGTCTTCCAGGTGATTAAAACGCTCTGCACGAACACCGAATTCAGTTTGAACACTTCTTAGGGTTTGGTCCGAATAGAACAGTTCTTTGCCGATAAATATTATCGAAAGCTCTTCGGGATATTCGATCTGACTACGGGCATCGTCTTGTAAGGAATAACTCACTGATCTTCCCCCACTAGTAAAAACGTCACCTTCTGAAGCCAAAAAATGCGGGCACAGGGTTAAGCGACGTGAGAAAATTTTTTATTCAAATTACGTTTCATCATACCTGAAAGTACGGGTTTCAGCAACCAGAGGCAGTACTTAGGAGCCGCATATTTAGAACCTTTGATTAGGTTCAATTTCATTCCAGATTGCCTAACCTGATGAAATGGCTTCATTAATAATGATGTTCGATCTGCCGAGATTGTTTCCCCTTCGATTTGGCGATGGAAGGGACAATTTTTCCAATAAAGCGCATTAATAATAAGCAGTTAAAGAAGCTAATGCTTTCGACCAGCTATGCATGCCCGCTCATGACTGCAACCATGATGGTGCTTTGATTTGTAAAGCGCACTTGAACCTGACGTGCCCATGGATTCGCGTATTTTGGCGAGACCCCCATGGTCACGGAATCGGCTAAGCCGAGAAAGGGGGGCAAACCAAACAGAAGACGATCACTGCCGCGCGAGTGTCCAGTTTGACGCTCTGTGCGCGACGTTTGTTTTAACCGCGCCAGTAACCGCTTTGTAGATGAATGGCGGTCGGGTGCTTCCGTAAAAGTGGAATTTATTATGAGACGCCAGCCTAATCAAACGACAACCGTAACAACAGTTGATGAAGTCCAAATCGACGATCTGGACGCCGATTTTGATACTGATATCGCGGTAGATGAAGCAAATATCGAAGCGGACATCAACGCTCAACAACAGCAACAAGAGCAAGATGTTGATAATTCTGCGAACAATTCTGACTCACAGGACCAAGATCAATCACAACGCTCAAGAAATGATAATGACAACGATCAGGATCAGCGCCAAAACCAAAATCAGAACCAGCAAAACACCAACGGTGGAGAAGACAACAACGACAATGACAACTCGAACCACAACGAAGTGAACATCGACTTCGGTGGTGGCGAGTGGATTCCGCGCGATGACGACAAAGTAGATGTCGATATCGAAGATATTGATGGCGATGTAGGCGACGTAATCACCGCAGGCGACGACCTGGATTATGATCCCGGTGATGATATCAACATTGATATCTCACAAGATGGCCCAGGAAACGACTTCGCATCCATCAACAGCCAGTACGCGAGCCTAGAGGATAACGACTCACTGGGTAACGCATCGGTATCAAATTCAGGTGACTTTAGCCAAAGTGGCAACGCTCATGGAGGTGAGGCCTACGCGGAAGACGGTATCGACGTAAATAACGATGGTGGCGACTCGGGTGATGGCGGAGAGAGCTATGGAGGTGATGCCGATGGCGACACCAGCGGCAGCCATTCGTTTGCACTCGGTGGTCATTCTGGAAACGCTGATAGTTCGGCGTCTGGTGGTGATGGCGCATCTTCGGGTGATGCCTATAACGCAAGCCTTGGTCTTGGTCTTTCCGGTGCGCACTCCAGCGGTGACAGCACCGGTGGCGATGGCGGTGACGCCGATAGCGAGTCCAATGCGGATAACTACGGTGAAGCAAGCGCAGACAGCGACTCGACCGGTGGCGACGGTGGTGACGCTGAATCGTTTGGTCTTGGTCTTGGCCTAGCTCTGTCCGGATCGAACGCTGATGGCGATGCAGATGGTGGTGATAACGCCTCAGGCGCGCTAGCTGCCGGTCTCGGCCTAGCAGGCAATGACTCGTCAGCCGGAGATGCTGATGGTGGAGATGGTGACGCTGAAAATGACGGTTCGGCTGACAACTCCAGCGAAGGAACCAACGAAGCTAACGAATCTTCCTCTGGTGGTAATATCGGTCTGGGTCTGGCGGGTGCGGGTGCACTTGGCCTGAACGATGCCGATGGCGGTAGCGGTTCTGGCGGCGAAGGATCAGGTGGTGAAGGCTCAGGTGGTGAAGGTTCTGGTGGCGAAGGCTCTGGTGGCGAAGGCACAGGCGGTTCCGGCACTGGTGGCGACGCCAACGGTGGTGACGGTACCGGTGGAGATTCGGGCTCTGTAGAAGAAGCCTTCCCATTCCCGGTACTCCTTGTCGAAGAGGAAGATCCAGACGGTGAAGAAGAAGCTGCAGCTGGTAACTCGAACGGTACCGGCGGTGACGGTGGTACTGGTGGTGCTGGTACCGGTGGTACGGGTACTGGCGGTACGGGTACCGGTGGTACGGGTACTGGTGGTACAGGTACTGGTGGTACGGGTACTGGTGGTACAGGAACCGGGGGCGCAGGTGGCGGTTACGTAGACACAGATGCGGCAGCGCAAGGCGTTGGTGACCAAGATGCCGCTGGTCCGGTAATCACGCAGTCACCCGGTGACATCGACGGCTCGGCCGATAACGATCAGGACGTTGATGGTTCCGGTGGTAACGGTGGAACCAACACAACCAATGGATCTGCGGACGCCAGCGGTGATGGTATGGCAACCGCCGAAGGTACTGGTGGTGCAGGCGGAACAGCCAACCCCGAGTCAAGCTCGGCGGCAAGCGGCGCAGGTTCTGCTGACGCAACCAACGAAGCCGGAAACGGTGGCGATTCCGAAGCGTGGTCCGATGCAGCCAATGACGGTTATGCAGAAAGCCTTGCCGAAGCGATTGCCGGATACGGTGGTGACGCGTCATCTGACAATGATGCAGACTCGTCGGCTTCGGGTGACGCAACCGGTACCGCAACGTCCGGCGCCGGTGGTGCAGGCGGTGCAGCGGCGTCGAATGGCGGAACCAGTGGTGACGTCATGGGCTCGTCGACTGGCGGTGCAACCACGGGTGCGATGAACACCGGTGGCGAAGCTTCCGGCGCATATTCAGGTGCCGGTGGTGCTGGTGGTGACGGCGGAATGTGGGGCTCGAACAACGGTGGCGATGGTATCGTCAACGGTGAGTCCTACGCATCAGCAGCTGCAGTAGTCGATACATCGGCCTTCAACCAATCGATCGTCATGGGTGCCAACGTGCTTGGTAACTCGGTCGATACGACCATGGTTGGTGGTTCGATGACATCGTCCTACGCAAGCGACGACACCGACGTGTAAGACCAACCTTTCGGGGGCCGCATTCTCGGCCCCCGTTAAATGAAATCGCCGGGGCCACACGATGTGGCCTTGGCCCAGTAAATCCCGAACCGGAAATTTATGCCGGTAAGGGGGTAAGGGATCATCGAAATGTCATTCGATAGTGTTACCGAAAAGATTGCACACTTTATTGGAACTTTTGATCTCACGATTGAAAAAGCCCGGCTGAGGGATCAGTACGAAGAGTTCACCGCCGTCAGACGCAAGGCGGAACTCGACGAACTGGAAGAGCCCGCAAAAATCCGGGTCAAAGCAGATCTTGAATTAGACCCGGGCAAATTTGGCCCGCTACCCTATGGGTTCAACACCCCCCCGGCCACTCCTGAACTTCCACCACTGGTTGAGGGACCGGACATTCAAACGGCCATCACACTAGAGCCACCACTCACTGACGGTCCACCGTTGCCTGAGACGACCACCGGCATTGGCGCAACGTTCATAATCGAACAGAAGCTTGAAATTGTGACCGAACTTATCGGCTCGGCAGTAACCTATACATTCCAGAACATTTTTCTACGCGACAATGATGTCGTTGGCGAAGGGGATTTTCGCGACGTCGACCAACTTATCGCCCAGGCAGAAGCAGCAGCGCAGGTTGCGGCCTCGATGCATGGGTTTGCTGTGCCTTCATTCTCGATCTCCGACTATCTGTCTATCGAATATGTGGAGACATTGGCCGCAGAGATGCTCGCACCGATCAATATCGAAGTTGAAGGCGCAGTTGTTTATCAGTTCCACGGCGAAGACGCGATGGGTGTAATCGTCAATGGTGAGTATGTGGACGAAGCCCCGGTTTGGGATGACCTTTTGCCCGAGCATCACAGGCCCGACGAAGAGGAAGAGGATGAAACGCCTGATGCGATGCCTGCGGAATGGGATCAGGATGAGGATTCCGAATTTGCCGATGGCCACACGGTGATTGCAGGCGGCAATCTTGCGATCAACGAAGTGAACGCAACTGTAGCGTGGGTCGACGCGCCCTACATCGCCGTGGGTGGAAAATCGATCGAGTTGGCCATGATCAGCCAAGTTGCTGTTGTATCGGACACGGACAGAGGCACGAATGGTGACTCGGGCACCAACGTGGTGCACTCTTCGACAATCGAGGTCGAAGGTAATTCCGCACCTTGGCTGAAACAGGGTTCAAGTGACGACGACGCTCCGGCATTCATACATGTTGATTGGATCACCACTGACCTGATCGTCGCTAATTTTGTGAAGCAGAACATTGATGCGACAGATATCGATCACATTGATACCGAGATCAACGCGACGACGACGCTCTATGCACTGGGCGACAATGAGATGGTGGATGTCACAAATATCCTCCAACTTGGCAGCTATTATGATCTGATCATGATTGAAGGCGACATGATTACGGTCGATGCGTTCATCCAGACCCATGTGTTGATGGATGACGATGTGGTTACGGGTGGACTGCCTGGGCCCGTCGAAGGATCGGATGAGAACCTGGTCATGAACGAGGTTTCTCTGAAGAAAGAAGGCGAAGACACGCATCAGGAGATGCATAGTTCAATGGCCGAAGCAATGGCCTTTGGTGAAGAGAACATGGCCGCGCTGGAAGAAGCGCTGATGAACGATCCGATGTTCGCCGGCATGGAACAGATGCGGGTACTCAAAGTGGATGGTTCTCTGGTTCAGGTCAATGTGACCGAACAATCGACGGTCCTCGCTGATCAGGATGACGTTCACCTGCATGGCCAACACGCTGATGAGACTCAAGTAATAGCTGGCAGTAATGCGATGTTGAACGCGGCGAACATCACCAAGGCTGGCGTGGATTCAGTCGTGATGGCGCAGGACGGTGCATTTTCGGACCTGCTGCTGCATCAGGCGAGCCTGATTGACATGCCGACCAATGAGGAAGTCTCGGAAATGACTAACGAAGCCATTGCCGCGATTATGGCAGAGGCGGGGATGCCCGGACACCAAGGCGACATCGCTCCAAACGGCAATGACCTCACGCCCAGCGAAATGGCAAATTCCTCTGATGGCCTGCAAACCATGCTGGCCTGATTTTCCCTGATTTACGAGTGACCGGAAGGTTAGTTTATGTCGATCGTTTTTTCGTCGCGCCGCACCCGATTTGCTAGCCCATTGGACCGGCACGGAGGAGGGGGTCCGCTGACCCTCAAAACCCGTGATCGCGTGGCCAAGTCAAACGGGAATTCTTTGTCGAAAACAGAGGCACGATTGCGGTTGACCCCTGAAATGCGGATGCCTGATCCTTGCGTTGGAACGGCAGCTGCAGAACCTGCGACGCACCCCAATGATCCAGAAGAATTGCCGCGTGCGGCGCAACAAACATACAGACCGACGCAGGCAGAAGCAGAGGCAGAGCAGCAGAATGCAAATTCAAAATCGTGCGCTGGCTCTCCCCTTCGGCGCACGCGGTCGCGGCCCAAAAAAGACAAGGATCCTGTGGGTGGCGACGCTGGGGTGGCCGATGCGGAAGCCCCTGATCGTGACGCCGCCGATCAATCGACTGCGCGCATGACCCCCTCTGTGCCGTCGGACGGCAAAAATCGCATGGGCACTACGATCGAGGCTAAGGCAAATGAACCGTTGATGCGCCTGGAAACGGGAGGCGGCGACGGGAACGGGCCACCCCAAACTTTTCACAAACGCACCCCGCCTGAAGATTTCCAGAAGACGCTGCGCACATCGCTGCGGGCAATTTGGCGTAATCTGGCTTTCGTGCTGGTTCTGACTTGCGCAACTAACGTTCTGATCCTTGCGATCCCAATTTACCTGTTTCAAATCAGTGACCGAGTTCTGACCAGCCGGTCGCTGGATACGCTTATCATGCTGACCGCTATCGTCGCTGGGGCAGTCATTTTTCAATCAGCCTTTGATGCGGTTAGGCGATTCATGTTGATGCGCACGGCGGTTGAAGTGGCCGCGCGTCTTGGTGCTCCGGTTTTGAGTGCCGCTGCACACGCTTCTCTGCATGGTAATGGACGTGAATATCAGACCTTGGGTGATCTGCAGCAGGTGCGGGGCTTTCTGGTTTCCGGCACATTGATTTCGTTTCTCGATGTTCCGTTTGCGCCGCTCTTCATCCTGATGATCTTTCTGGTCCACCCGCAATTGGGGATGATTGTCGTGACGACGGCACTTATCCTGATGGTGATCGCGCTGATCAACCAGAAGATGACGGCCAAGCCCTTTGCCAAGGCCAATCAGGCGCAATCTTTGGCCAACCAGCATTTGGATTCGATGTCGCGCAACAGTCAGATCATCAACGCGTTAGCGATGATCCCCGAGGCGGTGCGCATCTGGGGTCGTGACACCGCACAATCGCTGACCTGGCAGGTCAAAGCGCAGGACCGCAACGTCATCTTCGCTGCTATTTCCCGTGCCGTTCGCTTGCTGACACAAATCAGCATTTTGGGGTGGGGCGCCTTTTTGGCCCTGCAAGGAGAGATCACCGGAGGAATGGTCATCGCCGCTTCGATCATCGCGGGCCGGGCCTTCGCTCCGATTGAGGGATCGATTGAGGGCTGGAATACATTCCTGCTGACGCGAGGTGCTTTTGGCCGGATCAAGGCTCTGCTGTCGAGTTCGGCTCTGCAATACGAAAAATTACGCCTGCCGCGGCCCGAGGGACGGCTGGATGTAGAGCGTCTGCTCTATGTCCCGGGTGGAACCAAGAGTGTCGTTCTAAACGGGATTACCTTTGCACTGAACCCCGGGGAAACTTTGGCAGTCATCGGGAATTCAGGCGCGGGGAAAACGACGCTGGGCAAAACGCTGGTGGGTTCGATTCTTCCGACCTCGGGAAGCGTCCGGTTGGATCTGATGGATATCCGCAATTGGGATCCACGCCAGTTTGGCGAGAATATTGGCTATCTTCCGCAGGACGTGCAGCTGTTCCCAGGTACCATCAAGGACAACATCGGCCGGATGCGTGCGGACGCCACAGATGAGCAGATCCACGATGCCGCCGTTCTGGCAGACGTACACAACATGATCGCGACGCTGCCACAAGGTTATGAAACCGTGGTGGCCGCAGACGGTTCGCCCCTTTCTGGCGGGCAAAAGCAACGTATCGCTTTGGCACGGGCTTTCTTCGGAAACCCGCGACTGGTTGTTCTGGATGAACCGAACTCGAACCTCGATGTGGCGGGCGACAAGGCGCTGGCACGGGCGATTGAACAGGCCAAGGAAAGCAAGATCACCGTGGTCGTCATCACACAAAAACCAACGCTACTGAATGTGGTCGACAAGATCATGCTGCTGACTGACGGACGTGTGGCGCTGTTCGGGCAACGCGAACAGGTACTGGAAAAGCTCAACGGGCCGCGCCAGCAACCACCCGAAATTCAGGGCAAGGGGGATTAAGCGATGAACGAAGTGGCACGCACCGACGAATCCGGGCTTTGGTATGCCGAGGTTCCGCGCTCGATCACCAAGTTCATAGTGATTGGGTTAGCCATGCTGATCATCTGCTTTGGTGGCTTCGGCGTCTGGTCGTTCCGCGCACCTCTAGCGGCTGCGGTCATCGCGCAAGGCAGTTTTGTCGCGACTGGTCGCAATAAAATCGTACAGCACCTGGAAGGTGGGATCATCGAGAACATTCTGGTCGCGGAAGGAGAATCCGTTCAGGCCGGACAGATCATGATGACATTGGACCAGACCTCGGCCGAGGCCAATGAGCGCGAGTTGTTCATCCGCAAGATCCGCCTTCAAGCGATGACTGAGCGGCTTCTGGCCGAGCACAGCGAACAGGAAAACCTGGTGTTTTCGCCAGCGCTGATTGAAGCGTCAGACGACGTTGAGGTCATGACGATCCTCGACAATCAGAAACTCAGCTTTGATGTTTCGCGCAAGACCTTGTTGAATGACATCGCCCTGCTTCAGCGTAATATGGAGGCATTGAAAATCCGTGCCTCGGGGTTTGAGGCGCAGTTGACCAGCATGGAGCACCGCTCGGACATATTGAAGGAAGAATATGACACCAAGCTTTCACTGTTTGAGAAAGGGCTTGTGCGCAAGGGCGATCTGAACACGATCCGCCGGGTACAGGCCGAGGCCGAGGGTCAATTGGCACGCCTGCGGGCAGAGACTGCCGAGGTCAATCAGATGTTGCTAAAATACGAAGAACAGATTCTGCGGACACGATCAGCTTATCGTGAGGCCGCTCTGGACGAATTGGGCGTTATCGAAGCCGAACTGGAAAGTGTGCGCGAAAAGGCGCGCCAGGCCCGCAGTGTTCTTGACCGCGCTGTGGTGCGGGCGCCGGTCACAGGAACCGTCGTAAGGTTACACCATCACACGCCCGGTGGCGTTATCGAAACAGGCGAACAGATCGCCGAGATCTTACCCGCTGACGCGCCGTTGATTATCGAAGCGCAAATCCCGAGAACCGAGATCGACAGCGTCATAACTGGCCAGATTGCGACAGTTCGGCTCGTGGCCCTCAACCAGCGTACGACGCCTGTTCTGGAAGGTCAGGTGTTCTACGTCTCGGCCGACTCGCTTGTCGAAGATTCTGCTGGCATGCCGCAAGAGGTGTATCTGGCGCGCATCTCGTTGACCGCCGATGAGATGAGCCGCGTACGGGGGTTTGTTCCCACGCCCGGAATGCCTGCCGAGATCATGATCCAAACCGAAGAGCGCACATTTGCCGCTTATATCGCCAAACCGGTTGTCGACAGTATGTCACGTGCCTTCAGGGAACATTGATTGCCTGAACCTCTACACCTTCAATTTTCTGCATGTTAGCCTTTAGCGGATCAACGAGCAGGAGAGACGAAGATGGCACTGACGGTCAAGGACATGATGCAAGCAGCGAACGCCGCGGTTGAGCGTATTGGTGCCAGCAAGGCGCAGGAATTGCTGGGACAGGGGGCATTACTTTTGGATATTCGCGACGCACCAGAACTGGAACGTACCGGTCGCGCCGTTGGTTCGCACCATATCCCACGCGGAATGTTGGAATTTCGGGCTGATCAAGATTTGCCATCTCATGATCCTGAATTGCGCAAGGACAGGGTGATCATCCTGCATTGCGCGTCAGGAGGCCGGGCAGCGCTGGCAGGAAAACTGCTTAAGGATATGGGATTTTCTCATGTCTATAATCTGGGTGGGTACTCAGATTGGGTTGAGGGTGGCGGAGAAACCATCGGTCCGATGGATCGCGGAATGTAGCAACGAATTCTGACCCAAATCAATGCCACGAATATACTAGGGGTGTAATGTCTTGGCCAGAAACCAAACGACAGGACGACTGGCCATGATACGCCTTGCAGCCATGCTATATTCTCTGATCGCTACCGCAATTGCAGGTAGTGCTGTAATCGCCGTTCTGGCCGCCGGGATGGTCAGTTCGGTGGCGATCATTTCCGCGGCCGCTGCAGGTGCTGTTGTTGCCGCACCCGCGTCATGGCTCGTGGCCAAGCGTCTCTATCAAGGTGCATGATCAGGCGTTCAGAAAGGTTCTGACGGCCGCTTCGAATTCACGAGGTTTCTCGGCGTGCAGCCAATGGCCTGCGCCGGGAATTTTGGCAAAGCGTGAAGCGGGAAACATCTGACGGATTTGGTCGCGAAATTCGGGTAAGACATAATCCGATGCGGCACCAGAAAGAAAAAGAGTCGGACCATCCCAATTGCCAGACACCTCTGGGAAACCCATTATTTTGGGCATTTCATGAGCCAGAACATCAAGATTCAAACGCCAGTTCTTGTTCTCGACATCCAGCGATTGCGTGAAGAAACTCTGAAGTGCTTTTTCAACTCCCTGATCCGCCAGCTGCGATTCAGCATCAGATCGTCGTTCAACATGTAACATATCAACAGCGCGCATCGCTTCAATATATTTGATCTGGCTATGTCCGTAGGAAACCGGAGCAATGTCGGCGACCACCAGTTTGCGAACCTTGTTTCCGTGTTGTAGTGCCAGGACCATTGCGGCCTTTCCGCCCATAGAATGCCCGACGACATCTGCGGCTCCGCCTATGCTGTCGATCACTTCGGCCAAATCCTGCGCCAATTCGGAGTATCCATGCTGATCATTCCAAAAGCTGTAGGCGTGATTGCGCATATCGGCTGCGATCACCTGCCGCTCGTCTGACAAGCGCCGCGCAATCACACCCCAGTTTCGCGCCGAGCCATATAGGCCATGCGCAATCAACAAAGGAGGTTGGTCGGTCGGGTCGCCATGGATGATCGTGTTCAACATGGCTATGTGATACCTGCCACCACATGGAACAACCAGCCCCATTGTCGTCAGCATTGTGCGCGGTTAGATTGCCCCGTCAGGAGACGTGAATGTCGCAGGAATTCGATATACAGACCCAAATCGCGCAGACCATCTTACTGCTGCGTAAAAAGCTTGGTGTGCGGGACAAAACCCTGACAGCATCGGTTCGCCGAGCGAGACGTAGATTGCCGCGTAAGGTCTATAAGCAGGCACTGGTGCTTGCGCAGGCCGAGAAGATGGCAGTTCATCCAAAGCTACGGCTGTTGCTGGATACACCCAAACTTGAGCAGGCCTCGGAGGATGTGCAAAGCCATCTGAATGCTATCAACCTTGCTGACCGGCGCTGGGGGTGGTTTCTAAGCTTTCTGGGGTCGCTTGCTTTGGGCTTGCTGGTTTTGACCGCCGTGTCGATCTTTATCCTCAGGTCGCGCGGCTTGATCTGATTCGCAATTCAGGCGCAATTGCGCGGATCAGAGGGTGATGCAAAGAGCCTCCGGCCGGCTAAAACCCAGATCAGATCAGACACCTCCGAGAACAATATTTTTGAAGCGTTTGAGGCTTGTATTGCCCGTATCTTCTTATTTGATGTGCGCACAGCAGATTTTGCCAACGACGCTGGATGCATCAGACGCCACTGATTTCTCACGTGCACTTCAATCTATATAGCGAAGCGGCGCCCGCAGGACGCCGCTTTTAATGATCAAAGTCCGGACTTTTTACAGGTTCGGATAGATCGGAAACTTGGCGCAAAGCTCAGCGACTTCGGCTTTGACTTTTGCTTCGACTGCGGCATTGCCTTCTTCGCCATTGGCGGCCAGACCATCGACAACTTCGATGATCCAATCTGCGATTTGACGGAACTCGA
>NZ_JBQGAQ010000007.1:0-259944 GCF_056542905.1 Ruegeria sp. AA3
CCTCATCTGCACATGCCCGCCCATGTCAGAATACGAAGAAGCCGCAGAGTAATACACAAACAAAAACCCGCCGGACTACCGGCGGGTTTTTCGCTCATCGGAAACCTCTGTCCCGATTTGATACCCTTTAAGATGTCGTTTTTAACGGTCGATGGGTCTTTTTCGCTTGCTGCAGGTGCGAAGGAGCCATACCCCTATCCGTGGGACACCCCTCCCCAACGAGGGGCGTGTATCTGGAAGGGTAATACAGATGACAATCGAACAACCGGCGACGCGGCCGGCCAATCCGCGTTTTTCTTCGGGCCCTTGTGCCAAACCCCCCACATTTGATCTGACCAAACTGGCGGACGCGGCCTTGGGCCGTTCGCATCGTGCTGCTGTTGGTAAGGACAAGCTGAAGGCGGCCATTGAAGGCACGCGCGAGATTCTGGGTATTCCAGCGGATTATCGCATCGGCATCGTACCTGCCTCAGACACCGGTGCGGTTGAGATGGCGCTGTGGTCGCTTCTGGGTGAGCGCAAGGTCGAGATGCTGGCCTGGGAAAGCTTTGGCGCGGGTTGGGTGACCGATGTGATCAAGCAGCTGAAAATCGACGCGGATGTGAAAACTGCCGATTACGGGCAAATCGTCGACCTCGTGTCCGTCGATTTCGCCAATGATGTAGTGTTTACTTGGAACGGTACCACCTCGGGTGTGCGGGTTCCGAATGGCGACTGGATTGCCGATGATCGTCAGGGTCTTACGATCTGTGACGCAACCTCGGCGGCCTTTGCGATGGACTTGCCCTGGGACAAGCTGGATGTGACCACGTTCAGCTGGCAGAAGGTTCTGGGTGGTGAGGCGGCTCATGGGATGCTGATTCTGTCGCCGCGTGCGGTCGAACGCTTGGAGAGCTACACCCCAGCATGGCCCCTGCCCAAGATTTTCCGCCTGACCAAAGGTGGCAAGCTGATCGAAGGCATCTTCACCGGGGCCACCATCAACACGCCGTCGATGCTTGCGGTTGAGGACTACCTTTTTGCGCTGGATTGGGCGCGATCCGTCGGTGGCTTTGAAGGACTGATTGCCCGCGCGGATGCCAATGCTGGCGCAGTGCACGCGTTCTGCGACCAGAATGGCTGGATTGCAAATCTGGCGGAAGACGCGGCGACACGGTCCAATACCTCGGTCTGCCTGAAGTTTACCGACGCGCGTATTCAGGATGGTTCGGCTTTTGCCAAGGCCGTGGCCAAACGGCTCGAAGTCGAAAACATCGCACTGGATATTGGTGCCTATCGCGATGCCCCTGCGGGTTTGCGCATCTGGTGCGGTGGCACGGTCGAGACCTCGGATATAGAGGCGATGTTGCCATGGCTCGCATGGGCCTTCGAGACCGAGATCGCGGCGCAGACTGAAGCTGCCTGATGTTATTGCCGGGCCACCCAAGGCCCGGAGCTTCCATACAATTCAAGGACCAAAGATATGGCCCCCAAAGTACTCGTATCTGACAAGCTCAGCGAAACCGCCGTGCAGATCTTCCGTGATCGCGGCATTGATGTGGATTTCATGCCCGATCTGGGTAAGGACAAAGACAAATTGGCCGAGGTAATCGGCCAGTATGATGGCCTTGCGATCCGCTCGGCCACCAAGGTCACGCCAACCATTCTTGATAAAGCGGACAAGCTTAAAGTCATTGGCCGTGCTGGGATCGGCACCGATAATATCGACAAGGATGCGGCGTCGAAAAAAGGTGTGATCGTGATGAACACGCCATTCGGCAATATGATCACTACAGCCGAGCACGCCATTGCGATGATGTTCGCGGTCGCACGGCAAATTCCCGAGGCCAGCACTTCGACCCATGCGGGCAAGTGGGAAAAGTCCAAGTTCATGGGGATCGAGCTGACCAACAAAACACTCGGCGTGATCGGCGCGGGTAATATCGGCGGCATCGTTTGCGAGCGTGCGCTGGGGTTAAAGATGAAGGTTGTCGCCTATGATCCCTATCTCGGCGAAGAGAAAGCCGCCAAGATGGGCGTTGAAAAGGTCGAGCTGGACGAGCTGCTGTCGCGTGCTGACTTTATTACTCTGCACGTGCCGCTGACCGACCAGACTCGTAACATTCTGAGCCGCGAGAACCTTGCCAAAACCAAACCCGGTGTGCGCATTGTCAACTGCGCGCGCGGGGGTTTGGTCGACGAAGACGCGCTGGCGGAGGCGTTGCAGTCGGGACATGTCGCCGGGGCGGCTTTTGATGTGTTCAGCGAGGAGCCTGCCAAAGAGAACGCGCTGTTCAATCTGCCCAATGTGGTGTGCACACCTCACCTTGGCGCTGCAACGACCGAAGCGCAGGAGAACGTGGCGTTGCAGGTGGCCGAGCAAATTTCGAACTACCTGCTGACCGGCGCGGTCGAAAACGCGCTGAACATGCCAAGCGTTACGGCGGAAGAGGCCAAGGTCATGGGGCCATGGATCAAGTTGGCTGGCCATTTGGGCAGTTTCATTGGTCAGATGACGGACGAACCGATCAAGGCGATCAACATCCTTTATGATGGCGTTGCGGCCGAGATGAACCTGGCGGCGCTGAACTGTTCGGTGATCGCTGGAATCATGAAGAAATTCAACCCCGAGGTGAATATGGTTTCTGCTCCGGTCGTGGCCAAAGAGCGGGGGATTCAAATCTCGACCACCAATCAGGATAAGTCCGGAGCCTTTGAAGGCTATATCAAGGTGACCGTCGTGACCGGGAAACGCGAACGTTCGATCGGGGGAACCGTGTTCAGTGACGGCAAGCCGCGCTTTATTCAGATCAAAGGCATCAATATCGACGCCGAGGTTGGCGCCCACATGCTTTATACCACCAACGAGGATGTGCCAGGCATCATCGGTGCCTTGGGGCAAACTATGGGCACGCATGGTGTGAACATCGCGAACTTTACCCTTGGTCGTGCTGAGGCGGGAGGCGAAGCGATCGCGCTGTTATACGTCGACGAACCAGTTCCGGCTGAAGCGCGCGCGCAGCTGGCGGAAACCGGTCTGTTTACCCAGATCAAGCCACTGGAGTTTGAGGTGGCCTGAGTGTCGCTGTTGAATTTCTGAAACAGATTGATGCCCGGGCTTGTGCAAAGCGCGGGCATCGCCTTTTCAAAGAGTCGTATTTGCGTCAGAAGTGCAGCAGTCGCAGATGCCCGAGGGGAACCAGATGACCAACCCGATCTACGCAATCGGTGATTTGCACGGGCGTGTGGACGAGTTTGACCGCGCATTGTCGCTGATCGAGCGCGATGGTGGTCCGGACGCCGAAATCGTGTTTTTGGGTGATTACGTCGATCGAGGCCCAGATAGCAGGGGCGTCATTGACCGTTTGATCGCAGGACGTGATGCGGGCAGGCGCTGGGTCACCCTGCTAGGCAATCATGACCGGATGTTTTCGTGGTTTCTGGAGGATGTGCCACGTCACGATCCGCATATGTTGGTAGGATATCATTGGCTGCACGAGCGGTTGGGTGGTGTCGAAACACTTCAAAGCTATGACGTGTTCTTCGATCAGCAGACGCGCCTAGAGGATCTACATGCCATTGCACGGGGCGCGGTTCCTGTGGCGCATCGGATGTTTCTGCAGGGGCTCGTAGCCATGCATCAGACGCCAGAGATTGCGTTTGTTCACGCAGGCATCCGGCCCGGAATACCGCTGAGCGAACAACGGGAAAATGATCTGGTGTGGATCCGGCAGAGCTTTCACAATCACCGTGGCCCGCATCCGAAGCTTATCGTCCATGGACATACGCCAGTGGATCAAGCGACGCATTATGGTAATCGCATCAATCTGGATAGTGGTGCAGGGTATGGCCGCCCGGTAGGCGTTGCGGTGTTTGAAGGTCGGGATTGCTGGTTGCTGACGGACAAGGGCCGCGTTGCGCTTTTGCCCTGACGATCAGGACTCTGTGAACAGGTCTTTGCAGCGGTCACGCAGGATGTTTTTTTGCACCTTGCCCATTGTATTACGCGGCAGTTCGTTAAGCAGGATCAGTTGGCGGGGATGTTTATAACGGGCCAAAGCACCCTGTATCGTATCCATGATCGCTTCGATATCAGGCGTCTGACCGGGGTTCGGAACCAGAATGCCAACCGGGGTTTCTCCAAAATCCGGGTGGGGTACGCCGATCACCGCGCTCTCCAGCACGCCGGGTTGTTCATCCAGCAGCAGCTCGATCTCTTTAGGGTAAATGTTGTACCCCCCTGAGATGATCAGGTCCTTCCCGCGTCCGACGATGTGGACATATCCATCCTCGTCGATCCGTCCCAGATCACCGGTGATGAAGAACCCATTTTCGCGCAGTTCGGCGGCGGTTTTCTCGGGCATTTGCCAATAGCCCTGAAACACGTTGGGGCCGCGTACTTCGATGATCCCGATTTCACCATTTGGCAGAGTCTCCCCCGATTCAGGGTCCGTGACCTTCAATTCGACATCTGGCAAGGGAAATCCAACGGTTCCTGCGCGGCGCTCGCCGTCGTATGGGTTTGACGTATTCATGTTGGTTTCGGTCATTCCGTAGCGTTCCAGAATGCGATGGCCGGTCCGGTCTTCGAATTGAACATGCGTGTCTGCCAGCAAAGGTGCCGATCCTGAAATGAACAGCCTCATATCCTGCGTCAGCTCCCGCGTGAACCGTTGGTCGCTCAGCAGCCGGGTGTAGAAGGTTGGTACGCCCATCATCGTCGTTGCCTGAGGCATCAGACGTAGCATGTCGTCCAGGTCGAATTTGGGCAGAAAGATCATCGATCCACCCGAGGCGAGCATGACATTGGTCGCAACAAACAGCCCATGGGTGTGAAAAGTCGGAAGTGCGTGGAGCAGCACGTCGCTGTTCGTAAACTGCCACTCGTTTACCAGAGTCTCCGCGTTCGATAGCAGATTGGCTTGCGTCAGCATCGCCCCTTTCGAGCGTCCGGTCGTGCCCGAAGTATAGAGGAAAGCGGCCAGATCGTCCTCGGTCCGGCGGACCGGTTCAAAGGCAGGAAGCATCCCCAACGCACGCCGTGTCAGGCTACCCGAACCGTCCGCGTTCAGCGTCTCTAACCGGGCGTTGTTCTTTTGTGCGATATCAGCAAGCCCAGCCTCGTTGGCCGCGTCGCAGACCACCAGAGATGCGCCGCTATTTTCGATGAAATAGCTGAGCTCTTGCGTCGTGTAGCCCGTGTTGAGGGGTAGAAAGATCAGCCCCGCCTGGACACAGGCGGCATAAAGCGCCAGTGCTTCGGCGGACTTCTCCACCTGCACTGCGACACGGTCTCCCGGTTCCAGTTCCAGTCCGGTCAGCGCATTGGCCAAACGGGCTGCCGTGTCCAGAAACGCGGCATGGGTCAGTGTCTGACCATCGGCGAGATGCAGAAACGGCGTGTCCTTGCCCGCATGAATGCCAAACAAACGATCATAGAGCGGGTTGCCCATCCCGGTTTCCTTTCCATCCGACGCTGGAACTCTGTCTCGTAAATGGCAGGGGGTAAAGCCCGGAAAATCAGAATTCGGTGGTCATCCGGTAGCCCGCTGCAAAGTACATTTTGGCGAAGGTCACCGGCTGACCTTGCAGCCATGTGATGCGCTCTGCCGTAAAGACGGGCTCTCCTTCGGACACATCTAAAAACCCGGCCAATGTGGCGTCAGCGCGGCTGGCTAGAAATGTTAGCTCGACATTTGTGAAAGGGACGGTTTGCACCAGCCAGTCATTCGGTCCGATACTTGAGAAATCGGCCTGTTCCACTTGCGGTACGCTGTCGATCACGATCCAGCGGTCCTCGAACTGAAAGGGTGTGTTGGTGGAAAAATGCATGCATCGCACCTGCATGACTCGCTGATCCACGCGCAGGGCCAGACGAGCCGTCAGCCAATCGGGAGCGGTCTGTGTTTCATGCGATACCAGCGCATAGCGATAGATGCCGCCCGCAGCTTCAATCTCATCACGGACCAGTGGAATGGTGAATCGTGCCTGACGCTGCGGCGCGCTGAGAACCCGGGTGCCCGCCTTTCGACGCCTTTCCAGAAACCCTTCATCCGCCAGTTCCCGCAGCGCACGGTTGACTGTGGTGCGGGTGCACGAAAATTCCACCGCAAGCTCTTGCTCATTGGGAAGCAGGGCATCCGGTTGCCATTCGCCGGATCGGATGCGTTGCAGGACGGTTTGCTTAATGTCTTTGTAGCTGGTGGTATCGCTTGTCTGGGTCATGATTCAAAGGTCCGCCAGCAGGTCACTCATCGCCGCGCGATAATTGGTCAGGATCGCATCGCGAGCGATGTGCCGCCCTCCGCACACTTGATGTCGCCCGGCAGACCACAAATCGGTCACAGTTCCGTCTGGCGCCGCAAAGCAGAGCCCGTCAAGCAGTTGATCGTCGCGCAGACTGCACAGAGTTGGGTGGCTGCGATCGATTGCGACCAGATCGGCAAGGTGACCCACAGCTATATTTCCAGCCGCGCGCCCAAGGGCTTGCGCTCCACCTCGTGCGGCCCCGTTATAAAGAGCCTGACCAACCGATCCTTCGCCGCGCACCAAAACCGTGCGCGCTTTGTCACGCAACCTTTGGGAATATTCCAGCGTCCGCAACTCCTCAGGCAGTGAAATGCGTACATTCGAGTCTGATCCGACACCAAAGGCACCTCCGGCGTCGGTATAGACAGCCCCATTGAAGATGCCATCGCCCAGATTGGCCTCAGTGATCGGGCAGAGACCTGCCACCGCTCCGGATTGGGCGAGGGCGCGTGTTTCATCATCGGTCATGTGGGTGGCGTGGATCAGGCACCAGCGCTCGTTCACGTCCACGTTGTTCAACAACCAATCCACCGGACGCTGACCCAGAGCGGCCTCGACATCCGCGACCTCCTTCACTTGTTCCGAGATATGGATATGCACCGGGCCGTTAGGAGTTGCCTTGAGCACCTGCTGCAGGTCATCCGGTGAGGTCGCGCGCAAGGAATGCGGCGCGATGCCAATCTGACTATCTGCGTGGGGCAGAAGCGGTTGGCACTCTTCAGTAAGCTGCAAAAACCGATCCACATCATTGCTGAAGCGTAACTGACCACCTGCTAGCGGCTCTTGTTTGACGCCGCCATAGGTGTAGAGCACCGGCAGATGCGTCAGGCCAATCCCGGTTTGGCTTGCTGCCGAAAAGATGCGCTGGCTCAGCTCGGAAAGCTGCGTATAGGGCGCACCGCCGGGTTGTTGGTGGACATAGTGAAATTCCCCGACCGAGGCATACCCGGCCTCCTGCATTTCCATGAAAACCAGTGCAGCGATGGCTTCGATGTGCTCAGGGGTGAGGCGATCCAGAAAGCGGTACATCAGGGTGCGCCAGGTCCAAAAGCTTTCGCGCCCGGCAGCGCGGGTTTCGGTCATACCGGCCATGGCGCGCTGAAAGGCGTGGCTGTGCAGGTTGGCCAAAGCGGGAAGCAGGACATCGACACGGGTGTCGCTTGGATGGGCGTCTTTCCCGTGTTCCAGCTTCGTGATCCGACCGTGTTCGATTTCAACCCGAAGATCGCTAACCCAGTCAGAGCCTAACAGGGCCGTTTTGGCATGAACCGTCATCGCAATTCCATTTTGTGTAGACTTTATGTATTTACCCGTATACGAAAAAATCAAGCGCAGGGGGAGCCCAAAAGAATCGCCATGAAGAAAAAAACCGTAATTTGGAGCAAACAGGTGGCCACCATGGGGGGCGACCAGCCCTATGGGATGATTGAGGATGGCGCGATTGCCGTCGAAGGATCGCAGATCGTATGGGTGGGCCGCCAATCTGAAGTTCCAGCATCTTATGCTGAATGGCAGCGTGTTGATTACGGGGACCGACTGATCACGCCCGGGCTGATTGATGCCCACACCCATGTAGTATTCGGCGGTAACCGCGCGGTTGAATTCGAGATGCGCCTAAACGGAGCGACCTACGAGGAAATCGCGCGCGCGGGCGGGGGCATCCTGTCGACCGTAAACGGCACGCGGGCGGCAACAGAAGATGAGCTGCTGGCAGGTGCTCTTCCGCGCGTGGATGCGCTGTTGGCCGAAGGTGTGTCCTGCATCGAAGTGAAGTCCGGCTATGGGTTGGATACCGAATCCGAACTGCGCATGCTGCGTGCCGCGCGCCGGATTGCGCAGGAGCGGCCCGTTCGGGTTAACACCAGCTTTCTGGGCGCACACGCCACTCCGCCGGAATTTGCGGGCCGCGACGATGCCTATATCGATGAGGTTTGCATTCCGACCCTACGCGCGGCCCATGCCGAAGGACTGGTGGACGCGGTGGATGGGTTCTGCGAAGGCATTGCCTTTGACCCCACACAGATCGAACGGGTTTTTGTTGTCGCGCAAGAGCTTGACTTGCCGGTGAAGCTGCATGCTGAGCAGTTGTCTAACCTCGGCGGGGCAAAGCTGGCGGCAGCCCACGGGGCTCTGTCCGCTGATCATATCGAGTATCTGGACGCCGACGGTGTTGCTGCCATGGCCACCGCCGGAACGGTTGCGGTCCTTTTGCCCGGTGCATTCTACACGCTGCGCGAGACGCAGATGCCGCCAGTTGAGATGTTGCGCCAGCAGAATGTGCCAATGGCGCTGGCGACCGATTGCAATCCGGGGTCATCACCGCTGACCTCTCTGCTTTTGACGATGAACATGGGTTGCACCTTGTTTCGCATGACACCCGAGGAAGCCCTGGCAGGCGTCACCCGCGTCGCGGCGCGCGCCTTGGGTCTGGAAGATACGGGCATGATCGCACCCGGTTTGCGTGCTGATCTCGCCATCTGGGACGTGACCCATCCGGCCGAGCTGTCTTATCGCATCGGTTTCAACCCTCTGCACAAACGTATTTTTGGAGGTGAGGAATGACTCCCCTACCGCTCACTCCGGGCCAGGTGTCGCTGGATCAATTGGCCGAGATTTATTGGACCGAGGCCGCGATCTCGTTGGATGATGCCTGCCGACCCAAGGTAGACGCCGCTGCGGCTCGTATAGCGCAAGCCGCCGAAGGGACTGAGCCTGTTTATGGCGTGAATACTGGCTTCGGTAAGCTGGCGAGCCATAAAATTGCGGCCAAGGACACCTCGATCCTGCAGCGCAATCTGATCCTCAGCCATTGTTGCGGGGTGGGTCCGGCCGTGCCGCGTCGTCTGGCGCGGCTGATGATGTCGCTCAAGCTGCTGT
This sequence comes from Ruegeria sp. AA3, assembly GCF_056542905.1. NCBI lineage: Bacteria > Pseudomonadati > Pseudomonadota > Alphaproteobacteria > Rhodobacterales > Roseobacteraceae > Ruegeria > Ruegeria sp. AA3. The sequence goes on from NZ_JBQGAQ010000007.1 coordinate 9,166, forward strand.
CCTTCGGGCGCGGAGCGTCGGGGGTTCGCTGGGAGCTTGTCGAATTGCTGCAACAAATGCTGGCCCGCGGTGTGACACCTGTGATCCCGGCGCAGGGTTCGGTCGGCGCATCAGGAGATCTTGCGCCGCTGGCCCATATGACCGCAGTTGTGATTGGCGAGGGCGAGGCTGAGGTAAATGGCTCCGTTATGCCGGGTGCGGCGGCCTTGAAAACAGTTGGCTTAGAGGCGATTCAACTTGGCCCAAAGGAAGGTCTCGCGTTCATCAACGGGACACAATTTTCGACCGCCTTTGCGCTGGCCGGTTTGTTCGAGGGCTGGCGTTCGGCGCAAAACGCGTTGGTGATTTCGGCGGCCTCAACGGATGCGATCATGGGCTCCACCGCCCCTCTGCAACCCGAAATTCACGCGCTGCGCGGGCATCGCGGCCAGATCGAGGCAGCAGCGGCGATGCGAGCCACACTGGACGGCTCTGAAATCCGCGAAAGTCATCGCGAAGGGGATACGCGGGTACAGGATCCATACTGCATCCGGTGCCAGCCACAGGTGTCGGGCGCGGCGATGGACGTAATCCGGCAAGCTGCCGCAACACTGGTGATCGAGGCCAACGCGGCCACCGACAACCCACTGGTTCTGACCGATCCGGATGCCATCGTATCGGGCGGGAACTTCCACGCTGAGCCGGTGGGTTTTGCCGCCGATATGATCGCACTGGCCCTGTCCGAAATTGGAGCAATCGCGCAACGTCGGATCGCGCTGATGGTCGATCCTACGCTCAGCTTTGATCTGCCACCATTCCTGACGCCAGAGCCAGGGCTGAACTCGGGCCTGATGATCGCTGAGGTCACTACGGCCGCTCTGATGAGCGAAAACAAGCACCTGGCCAACCCCTGCGTGACAGACAGCACGCCCACATCGGCCAACCAGGAAGACCACGTCTCGATGGCTGCACACGGGGCGCGGCGGCTGAGCCGGATGGTGGACAATCTGAACTATATTTTGGGGATCGAATTGCTCTGCGCAGCGCAAGGCATCGAGTTTCGTGCGCCTCTGGCTACCAGCAAAGCACTGAACAGTGTAGTTGGGCGCTTGCGCGAGGACATCCCGTCGCTAGGCGATGATCGCTATCTGGCGCCCGAATTGGAAACCGCGAAATCCCTAGTCGAAAGCGGAACTATTCTGCAGGCAGCTGCCCAGCCCATGCCGGAGCTGTCGTAATGCAAGTTTTCAGCGTTCAGCGTGGCGATGGGCCTATTGTTCTGGGCCAACCGCATGGCGGCACGTTTGTACCCGACGACATCGCCGCGCGACTGAACGCGAACGGGCAAATTTTGGCGGATACGGATTGGCATATCAATCAGCTCTACGATGGGTTGGTGGCCAATGCGACGGTCGTGCAATCTCATGTCCACCGCTATGTCATTGACGCCAACCGAGACCCTGCGGGCGCATCATTATATCCGGGGCAGAATACGACAACATTGGTGCCATTGACCGATTTTGACGGTCAGTCGATCTGGGTAGAGGGGCAAGAGCCCTCAGCAGACGAGATTGAATCGCGTCGCATCGCCTACCACGCGCCCTACCACAACGCGCTTGAGCAAGAGCTTGAAAGGGTGCGGGCAAAACACGGGGTGGCGATCCTGTTTGACTGCCACTCGATCCGCAGCAAGATCCCGTTCCTGTTCGAAGGTACCCTGCCGGATATGAACATCGGCACCGATGGTGGCGTGACCTGCGCCCCCGGTATTGAGGCCGCGGCCTATGAATTTTCGCATTCCTCCCCCTACAGCACCGTCCTGAACGGGCGCTTCCGAGGGGGCTGGACGACCCGTCACTATGGCCGCCCGAATGAAGGCCTGCACGCGATCCAGATGGAGCTGGCGCAATCCACCTATCTTTCCACCGAAACCCCTCCGTGGGCGTTTGACGACAAGAAAGCCGAACGCCTGCGTCGCTGGTTGGTGGATACTCTCGACGCCATCCAAGACACTGCATTGGAGCTTTGACATGACCGATCCTCGCAAGAATACCCGCGATATCTATCCGCCCACCGGCCCCGAACTGAACGCAAAAAGCTGGCTGACCGAAGCGCCATTGCGGATGATGATGAACAACCTGCATCCGGATGTGGCCGAAAACCCGCATGAGCTGGTGGTTTATGGAGGCATCGGTCGGGCGGCGCGGACATGGAACGATTTCGACCGGATCGTCGCAGGGCTGAAGGATCTCGAAGAGGATGAAACCCTGATTGTCCAGTCGGGCAAACCGGTGGCGATCATCCGTACTCATAAAGATGCACCGCGCGTTCTAATCGCCAACTCGAACATCGTGCCGCATTGGGCCAATTGGGATCATTTTAACGAGCTCGATAAGAAGGGCTTGATGATGTACGGCCAGATGACGGCTGGGTCGTGGATCTATATCGGTACGCAGGGCATCGTTCAGGGCACCTATGAGACCTTTGCCGAGGCAGGTCGTCAGCACTATGGCGGTGACCTTACTGGCAAGTGGATTTTGACCGGTGGTCTGGGCGGCATGGGTGGCGCACAGCCTCTAGCAGCGGTGTTTGCCGGTGCCAGTTGTCTGGCAGTTGAGTGCAATCCAGACTCGATCGATTTCCGCCTGCGCACCAAGTATCTCGACGAAAAAGCCGAAACGCTGGACGAAGCGCTTGAGATGATCGACCGCTGGACAAAGGCGGGCGAGGCGAAATCTGTGGGTCTGCTGGGCAATGCGGCGGAGGTGTTCCCCGAGATTTACGCGCGGATGCAGGCCGGTGGCATGCGCCCCGATATCGTTACTGACCAAACCAGCGCCCATGACCCGATCAATGGGTATCTGCCCATCGGCTGGGGCATGGCGCAGTGGAAAGACAAGCGTGAAACTGATCCTAAATCGGTTGAAAAAGCTGCCCGTGCGTCGATGAAGCAGCATGTGGCTGCGATGGTCGATTTCTGGAACGCAGGCGTTCCGACGCTCGACTATGGCAACAACATCCGGCAGGTGGCGCAGGACGAAGGGCTTGAGAATGCCTTTGCCTTCCCCGGCTTTGTCCCCGCCTATATCCGCCCGTTGTTCTGCAAGGGCATCGGCCCGTTCCGCTGGTGCGCCCTGTCTGGTGACCCCGAGGATATCTACAAAACTGACGCCAAGATGAAGGAGCTGTTCCCCGAGAACGAACACCTGCATCGCTGGCTGGACATGGCGCAGGAACGCATCGCGTTTCAGGGTCTGCCCGCACGTATTTGCTGGATCGGCCTCGGCGATCGCCATCGCGCCGGATTGGCCTTCAACGAAATGGTAGCCAATGGCGAGCTGAAAGCGCCAGTTGTCATTGGGCGAGACCATCTGGACTCTGGCTCGGTCGCCAGCCCGAACCGTGAGACCGAGGCGATGCTGGATGGCTCAGACGCTGTGTCGGACTGGCCGCTGCTGAATGCGCTGATCAATACGGCCAGCGGTGCGACCTGGGTCTCGTTACATCATGGCGGCGGCGTTGGCATGGGTTTCAGCCAGCACGCAGGTGTGGTGATCTGTGCAGATGGCACCGAAGATGCCGCACGGCGCCTGGAGCGGGTGTTGTGGAACGATCCCGCCTCGGGGGTGTGGCGCCACGCGGATGCGGGGTACGAGATCGCCAAAGACTGCGCCCGCGAACATGGGCTGCGGCTGCCGGGTATTCTGGGCTAGGCCAACTGCCTCTGGTGAAAATGCTGCACCTGCGATATCCCGCAGGTGTGCTAACCGGAGGCCCGACATGTACATAGCCACTTTGCTGACCAACCCAGCGACCCCTTCGCTGGAGGCAACGCTGGTCGAGTCGTTGCGGAATGCTTGGGGCGGGGGTGAGGCAAGCTGGCTCAGCCCTGAAGAGGCGGCCGAGATTACCCTGCCAGAAATCCCCGAAAATCGCTGGGACGTCTGGGCCGATCTGCAACAGATGGGCGTGGACCTGGTCGTGCAGAAGGCTAAAGGCCGCCGGAAAAAGATGCTGTTGGCGGATATGGACAGCACGATGATCCAACAGGAATGCATCGACGAACTGGCTGATGAGGCCGGGGTGGGCGATCGGGTCAAGGACATCACTGCGCGCGCGATGAATGGCGAACTGGATTTCGAAGGTGCGCTGACCGAGCGCGTCGGACTGTTGAAGGGGCTGGATGAAGGCGTGATCGGCAAGGTTCTTGAGGAACGGATCACGCTGATGCCCGGCGGTAAGGCCTTACTTTCCACGATGCGCGCGAATGGTGCCTACGCTGCTTTGGTATCGGGTGGTTTTACCGCTTTTACCGCCAAGGTCGCCGATGCGCTTGGGTTTGATGAGAACCGGGCGAATACATTGCTGGCAGAGGATGGCAAGCTTACCGGCGACGTGAAGCGGCCCATTCTGGGGCGACAGGCCAAAATCGAGGCATTGGAGCAGATCACGGCCAGCCTTGGCATTTCAGAAAGTGATGCAATCGCCGTTGGTGACGGGGCCAATGATCTTGGCATGTTGGGCCGGGCGGGGACGGGTGTCGCGCTGCACGCCAAGCCTTCGGTCGCTGCCGAATGTGATGTCCGCATAAATCACGGTGATCTGACGGCGTTGTTGTATCTGCAGGGCTACAGCAGGTCAGAGTTTCAAGGCCTCTAAAGGGCTTCCTTTAATTTAACGTATGTGTTAAATAAAGCCATGAACACGCTTCTGACCGCATTCTCCGCCTTGTCTGATGCCACTCGGTTCTCGATTGTCGAGCAACTGATGGACGAAGGCGAGCTGCCCGTCGGCGACCTGATTGAAGGCAAGGGCATGTCAGGGGCTGCGATCTCGCGTCACCTGAAGGTCCTGCGCGAGGCCGGGCTAGTGCAACAACGGGTGCGCGGCACGCAGCGGATGTATTCGGTGCAGCCCGAGGGTCTACGTGCAATTGCCGAGTGGACGATTTCGAAACGACATTTCTGGGAAAGCAGTCTCGACCGTTTGGGCGAGCTTATTGAAAGGGAAAACTCATGGCCGAGCTGAAACTGGAACGAGATTTTCCCGTCAGTCCCGAGGACCTGTTCGCATGGGTCAGCGACGGCGCAAAACTGCTGCAATGGTGGGGCCCCGAGGGTCTGCATGTGCCGGAACATGATCTCGATTTTTCTCGCATTGGTCCGTGGTATTCGGTGATGCAGAATGGCGAGGGCCAGCAATTCAAGGTTTCGGGGCACGTCACTCATATCGATCGGCCAAAATCGGTTGGATTTACATGGGCATGGCACGACGATCAGGGTCAGCGCGGTGCCGAAAGCCATGTGACCTTTTCGGTTTCCGCAACCGACAGCGGATCACGGCTGGTGGTCGATCATCGCGAGCTTGTCGATGCCCAGTCGGCCACGAACCACAACGAAGGCTGGACATCTTCGCTGCGCAAGCTCGAAGCCCTTTGCACATAGGTTTTCATCAGGGAGGAGCGATATGCCCCAATATTTGTTTGTTTATCACGGGGGCCACACCCCAACCGATCCCGCTGAGGTCGAGGCGACCATGGCCGCTTGGAGTGCCTGGTTTCAGGACATTGGCGGTTCGCTTGAGATTCCCGGAAATCCTGTGGGTCAATCCTATACGGTCACCAACGGTAGCGTTGAAGATAATGGCGGCGCCAATCCGGCCTCGGGGTTTACGGTTGTAAAGGCTGATAGCATCGAAGCCGCAACCGCGATGGCCAAGGGCTGCCCAATGGTGGTGAACGGCTCAGGCTCGGTCGAAGTGGCCGAGGTGCACGAGATCGAGATGTAAGTCTTAGCCGGGGAAGTCCGGCGTTGGCTTGATCACACCACATTCCAGCCCGCGACGGCTGTATTGCGTGGCGTTCATGAATTTGCGGGTGGCCGGGTGATCGACCGCTAGCACGCCCAAGCTTACCAGAATGGCCGCGATGGCGCATTCGCTGGCGCGGGTCGTGCCGTCGGTGATTTTCAACGCCACACCCATCCGCTTTTCGGGAATGATGGCGACAAAGACGGCTTCGGCCCCTGTTTTGATTGCCACGCGTCCATTCATCGCGCGCATTAATTCGGTACAGGCGCGGGTTTCTCCGGCGACAAGTTCGGGGTGCTTCACCATCGCCGCCGTAAGCTGCGATGCTGCTTCGCTGGAGCGGTCTGACCGGTCAGCGGCTGACGCAAACCATGCCATTGATCGCGCAAGTCCCACCAGGGACGTCGCAAAATTCGGGGCTGAGCAACCATCGATCCCAAAGGTTGGGCTCGTCTCACCTGTGGTCTCTTCGATGGCAGACAGGCAGGCCTGCTGAACCGGGTGATCGATTTCAAGATATTCAGGCCCGGCCCCCATATGCTGGGCCAAAGTCAGGAAACCGCAATGCTTACCTGAGCAATTGTTATGTATCTGGCAGGGCGTATCGTCCGCCAGGATGAGTCCGTCTCGGGCTGCCATGTCAGCGGGTTCCTGCGGGCCGCAGCGCAGATCGGGCTCGGACAGGCCGAGGTGATCGAGCCATGCGGACACGCGATCGGTATGGATATGCGCCCCGTTATGCGAGGCACAGGCCAGTGCCAGATGTTCGCTGTTCAAACCGTATTTCGCCGCCGCACCCGAGGTGATCAATGGCAGGGCCTGGATCATTTTGGCCGAGGATCGGGGGTAGATTATCGCGTTCGGATCCCCCCAACTGCGCACGATCTGACCACTATCGTCACAGATCACTGCGTGACCCAGATGCAGGCTCTCTAATAGCGATCCGCGCCAGAGTTCTGTCATCGGTACGGCTTGTGTCATGTCCACCCCATAAATCATGCGCAAAAATCTGCCAATCGCCCTTTCGCCTGTGGCGAAACCTGCGTTAGTGTGTGTATGTCGACAATCATCGGAATACGCAACTGAACAGACGAACCGGCAGGGTTCGCACGCATGTCCGATGGGTATGAGGTATTAGGTCGGGCTAGGAGGCTGGACAGATGGGACTAAAGCTCGTTCGCGTGATCGCGGGCCTGTGCATGGCAGGAATTGCGACAACGGCAATTGCTCAGCAGGCTACTAGTACGAACCGCGTCGCGGCAAAGACCGATTGGAGCGTGTTTGTCGAAGAAGACCCCACCGAATGCTGGAGCGTTTCCGCGCCCAAGGAAACAGTGAACACACGCGGTGGCCGCGTCGTTTCCGTGCGGCGCAGCGATATCCTGCTGTTTGTTTTCTACCGCCCAAATGCTGAGGTCAAAGGGCAAGTGACCTTTACCGGCGGCTATCCGTTTGCCTCTGGATCGACTGTCAATCTACTTGTCGATGGCAGCGAATTCGAACTGTTCACGGATGGCGAATGGGCGTGGCCTGCAACCGCCTCGGACGATGCCAAGATCGTCACGGCTATGAAGCGCGGAAGCGAAGCCGTGCTGACTGCCCGTTCGGAACGTGGAACACAGACCAAAGATACGTTCTCATTGCTGGGTTTCACGGCCGCGATCGAAGACGCTGAAAAGCGCTGCACGAACTAAAGTGCACACAGATATGACCTCGAAACCCCGCTATCCGGCGGGGTTTTCTACGTATGGGTAGATCTTTTGGGTTTATTGGAAATTTATCCAACGTCAGAATGTGTTTTTGATCCGTGTCAAAGCCGACTTCTCAAATTTCTGAACTAATCAGTTTAGATCAATTTGAGGAGTTGGCAATGAATCCAAACAAATATCTGTCCGCGCTTTTGGTGGCGTCTGCGGCGATCCTTGCAGGATGCGAGAAGGAAGCGGAAACTTATCCAATTACGGGTGAGCAATGTGGACCGGAAGATCCCGTAAAAACTCTGGATGCAGAAGATTGCTACATCCCACCTGCAGTAAACTGACAAAAATGGACCGCTGAGGTTTCTGCCTTGGCGGTCCAACTTGATTGGGCGTAGGTTTTGATCTGTGATAGACAGGTGTCTCTGTCAGGAGGATCGACGGATGCGATGGGCTATTGTTTTTCTGCTGTTTCCCATGTCCGCAGTTGCGGACCCAACAATGGAGTGTATCGACGCCGGATCGCAGGTTGAGATTGGGTCTTGTGTTTCGGACATGGAAACGCGCGTGAATGCCGCGATAGACTCCAGCTATTCCTTGGCACTTGGCGCTGCAAGGGAACTGGATGACGTCACCGGCCGCGCTGTTGCCACGCCCGCGCTGGAGGCATCGCAAAACGCGTGGACAGCTTATCGCGATGCACAGTGCGAAGCGGTGGGTGCGTCGTTTGGTGGTGGATCAGGCACCGGCATTGCCATAACTGCGTGCCGCGTTGATCTTGGGCGGGCACGTGTTGACGAATTGCTGCGCTATGCAAATTGATGCACGATTTCTTTTGATCTTTGTGCGCGTTCCTATATAGAGGCGCATCCCAAGCCAGAATCCATTGAGATAGCCACATGTCGCCCAAAGCGCCGATCACTCAAGATGTCATGACCATCCCCCGCAAATTGCCCGAGGGGAAGGTGAACCTTGTTGGCCTCACCCGTGATCAATTGCGCGATGTGCTGATTGAGCATGGTACACCGGAAAAGCAGGCAAAGATGCGCACCGGCCAGATCTGGCAGTGGATCTATCAATGGGGTGTGCGCGATTTTGGTGAGATGACCAACCTCGCCAAAGCTTATCGGGCACAACTTGCCGAGAATTTCTTAATCGAAATCCCCGAAGTCGTGACACGTCAGGTGTCCGAGGACGGCACACGCAAATACCTGTGTCGCATCGCGGGAGGGCACGAAGTAGAGGTCGTCTACATCCCCGAAGAAGATCGCGGTACGCTGTGCATCTCGTCTCAGGTCGGCTGCACGCTGACCTGCTCATTCTGTCATACGGGTACACAGAAACTGGTGCGCAATCTGACCGCGGCAGAGATCGTCGGGCAGGTCATGATGGCGCGGGACGATCTTGAGGAATGGCCGACACCCGGTGCCCCCAAGGACGAGACACGGCTATTGTCGAATATCGTGCTGATGGGTATGGGCGAGCCGCTCTATAACTTTGAAAATGTCCGTGACGCGATGAAGATTGCTATGGACCCCGAAGGAATATCTCTGTCGCGCCGACGTATTACCCTGTCGACTTCGGGTGTGGTGCCTGAAATTGAACGTACCGCCAAGGAAATTGGCTGCCTATTGGCGATCTCGTTCCACGCCACAACCGATGAAACCCGCGACGTGCTGGTGCCAATCAACAAGCGCTGGAACATCGAAGAGCTGCTGCAGGCACTGGCCAGCTACCCCAATGCCTCGAACTCCGAGCGAATTACGTTTGAATACGTGATGCTGGATGGCGTGAACGACAGCGATGAGGACGCGCATCGACTGATCGAGCACATCAAGCGCCATAAGATTCCGGCCAAAATCAACCTGATTCCGTTCAACGAATGGCCCGGCGCGCCTTACAAGCGTAGCTCGAACAATCGCATCCGAGCCTTTGCCAATATCATCTATCAGGCGGGTTATGCCTCACCCATCCGCAAAACGCGCGGTGAGGATATCATGGCTGCCTGCGGGCAGTTGAAATCGGCCACCGAACGCGCCCGAAAATCGCGCAAGCAGATTGAGGCCGAGGCTGGCCTGAACCATTAGATTCCGCAGATTGTCCGTCACTACGATAAACTTAATAAGTTGAATGCTGTTTTGGCATTCAGAATTTGCTATGTTTAAGGGGCATCTGCTCTGGTTGGGGGGTCACTAGCAAACACAAAGTGGTGAAGTTGCTGGGGCGGTGCTGGCAACACTATTTAAGGCCGCTATCATTTTTCGAACTTAATGCGGCATTTCGGCGAACTGATCAGTCAGGGAGGCCATAGAATGATTACAAGACACCTGCCGATCGTTAAGATCGTGCTGTTTATTGCGGTGTTGGGGCTTATTTCTGTTGCGGGAAATGCACAGAACAACGATCAGGATGCTCATCTGGCCATTGAAAACCCGGCTGATCTGTCCAAGGAAGATGCTCAGGCTCATTACAAATCTCTGTCCCGGCGCATGGAACGAGGCTATGCCGCAGCCCAGTTGGACGTGCTTTTGAACTATCAAGCCTGGCCGCTTTTCAACGATGCACCCTATATCTCGGCCACCCATGGGCAGCGCTATGTCAACAGCTACGCCAATCGCATGGCGCATAATTACGGAACCTTGCAGGAAGGTGAGGTTTTGCCTGTGGGCTCGGTTCTGGCCAAAGACAGCATGACCGTCACCGATGAGGGTAACGTGCATCCGGGTGCCTTGTTCGTGATGGAAAAACTACCGGCGGGTACCAACCCTGAGACAGCAGATTGGCGATACATCATGGTGATGCCGGATGGTTCGCTGTTTGGCGACACGATGGGCTTTCGCGCGTCCGAGGTCGATTACTGCCATGTCTGCCACGAGGCGGTTGCTGACAGGGATTATACGTTTTACGTGCCTGAAGAGTATCGCGTCGAGAACTGAACTTCAGCTTGCTGGTAAGGTCAGTTCGGTGGCCTCGCGGCGGCTAAGTTGCTCACCCTGCTTGCGTTTGGACAGAACCTCGCGTGCACGCGCGAATTTCTCATCCTGCCAGAAGATCAAACAGCCGTTGCAGCCTTTGCCGCAACACCCTTCGGTTCCGATGCGATTGGTTTTGAAGCGGCGTTCGTTGCCGTCTTCTCCGATTTTTTCAATCAATTCATCGCGGCGGCGCGCATAAGCTTTGGCGTTGTCACGACCCGTGGTCTCCAGCCCTTGCACCAGCTTGTCGAACCGAATGCGGCTCCAGTGTTCGTCCGTCAGGGCGCGTTCCTTGCGCAGAACCGAGTAGACAGGGAAACGCGCGCGTAAATCTTCGATATCCTCGTGATCGAACAGAGTGAATGGCAGGCGGATAATTGTCTTGGTGCTCCCATGCACCACGTTTAGTCTCGCGCCATCTTGGGCGCGTTCAAAGTCATAGACCCGCAACAGAACCGTCTCGCGTGAAATCGGAGAGACGAAGTCTAACACATCCCCCGGTTCCAGCTTGTTTTTCACCTCGACTAGAAAGGCATCCTCGGTCACTTCAGTGACGATTCCCGCATATTCCCACTGCGCGATAGACGCGGTGTGCTCGTAATCATGGGCGTAGTTTGTCAGTCGGCCTTCGTGGAAGGCCAGCGTGTAGCCTCGGTTCCCGACGGTTTCGAGTTCACGCATGTAAGGTTTCGGGTCCCAGTTCTCGGGGTCGGCGTGATAGTCGTCAATGGCCATACGATAGGCCCGTGCAACGATGGCGGCGTAGTATTCTGACTTACCGCGCCCTTCGACCTTAAGGCTGTCGACGCCGATCTTCAGGTATTCATCCAGTTTTGGCATGATGCACAGATCGCGCGAGTTCAGGATATAAGACCCCCGATCATCTTCTTCGATGGGCATCAGTTCACCGGGGCGGCAGCCCTCTTCCAGCAGGAATTCAAACATATCGGCGTTTTCGTCGGTAATGCGCAGCTCCTGATGCGTACCGTCTTTCAGACGCAGTTTCAGACCATAGTTCCAACGGCAAGAATTGGCACAGTTGCCTTGATTCGCCCCGCGTTCGGCCATGAAGTTAGATAGCAGGCAGCGGCCCGAATAGGTCATGCACATGGCGCCGTGGACGAATGCCTCAAGCTTGATGTCGGGGCATTTCTCGCGAATCTCGACCAGTTCGGGGTATGAGACTTCGCGCGCCAGGACTACAAGCTCGGCCCCCTGATCCTGCCAGAACTTCACCGACAACCAAGAACAGATATTGGCCTGGGTTGAGATATGCAGCGGCAATTCAGGCGCCCGTTCACGGACGTATTGGAACACGCCGGGATCAGCGATGATCAGCCCGTCGGGTTTCACCTTGCGGACGGTGTCGATGTATTCATCGAGCTTCGGGATGTCCTTATTGTGCGAGAACAAGTTCAGCGTCAGGTACGCGCGCCGGCCGTGGCTATGGCAGAACTCGACCCCCTCGATCACCTCTTCCAGCGAGAACTCGGATTTAGTCCGCAGCGACATATCCGGTGTGCCCAGATAGACCGCATCCGCGCCATACAGGATGGCGAGTTTTAACTTGCGTAGATTGCCCGCAGGCATCAGCAATTCGGATCTGGACTGGGTCATAGGGATACCGGGCTAAGGATCAAGGGCGTCTTCTACGCCAATACCCCTGTGCCCAAAACCCCGTTACCTGCGACTGAACCGCGCTGTGCCGATGACCTCGATCAGTTGTTTTCGAACAGGTTCCGGTTGGGCCTCGACCGCGTTCAGCACCTCGCGCAATTCGGCGCGCAGCCCATGCATCTGGTCGATCAGCGAGATCATCATCGACAGTGCGTCGGCCTCCATATCGTACTGGTCATGCAGCTCGCATGCCAGTTCCAGTCGGGCAACGTCAATGCGCTGATATCGCAGCCCTTGCTCCGATTGCTCGGGGATCACGATCTCAGCCGCCAGATATTCGGTTAGGCGATCCGAAGTCAGGCGGGCGATGGTTTCGATCAGTTCGGCTTCGGTCAATGTGCGGCTCATGACGGCATTCCTTTGCGCGGATCATAGCTGTGGGTTTCGCGCCATGTCTCCATGAATTGCTTCAAATCATCGTCTACCTTGTCCGGCATTGCGACGGTCAGTTCGATGAACTGATCACCCCTATCGGACGAGCCGCGCTTCTTGACCCCTTTGCCACGCAGGCGCAGGGTTTTGCCGCTGCTGGTCCCTGCAGGGACACTGACATTGACGCCCCCGTCGATGGTGGGCGCTTGGACCTTGCCGCCCAATACCGCCTCGTCAATGGTGATGGGCAACGTAATATGGATGTCATCGCCCTGACGGTCAAACACCGGATGATCCGCAACCGAGATGGTGACCAGCGCATCCCCGGGAGGGCCTTCACCATATCCCGGTGCCCCCTTGCCACGCAGGCGGATGGTTTGACCGGTCGTGATGCCCGCCGGTATCTTCACTTCAATCCGGTTCCCATCCGGTAGGGTCAGCTTTTGGCTGGCGCCGAATACGGCATCCAGAAAACTGATCTGCAGTGAGTAATTCAGGTTGTGCCCCGGCGCGTGGAACTCTTGTGTTTGTTGGCCATAACCACCCCGCCCGCGCATGAACTCGGCGAAGATGTCGGACATGTCGTCTTGCTCGGTCGAATACCCGCGATAGGGGTTGCCTGCAGCTTCGGCATAGTCCCGATAATATTGCTGCTGTGGACGTTCCTGACCGGACGCATCAATCTCGCCATTGTCATAGCGTTTGCGCGTTTCGGGGTCTTTCAACAGGTCATAAGCGGCGGCAGCGGCTTTGAACTTGGCTTCGGCTTCCGCATCACCCGGCTTAAGGTCCGGGTGACACTCCTTCGCGATCTTCCGGTAGGCTTTCTTGATCTCGGCATCGCTGGCGTCTTTGGCGACACCAAGAACGGTATAAGGATCGTCGCTCATATTGCCTCTCATCGATGTAGGTGTGGTCTGGCATTGATGAAGGTATTTTATCATGTGATTTCAACAGGTCAAAAAACCTTCGGGGTCGAATTACCTCGCAAATTCTGGTTGTCCTGCTAATATCTGCATGTTTCGAAGTGTTGATTGTTGGAGATCACCTTATGTCGCGCAGAATAAAATCCGCTCTCGCGTTACTAGCCGGGAATGCCATCGGGTTGTTGCTTGCTTCGCTGCTGCTGGCGGGCTTTGCAATCAAGCCGATCTCGTTCATCGTTGTAGCGATTGTCTTTACGCTGGTTCAGGTTGTGGCCGAACCGCTGATCCTGAAGCTGGGCGAGAAGAAGGCCCCGGCGCTGAAAGGTGGGATCGCACTGATTGTCACATTTGTGGGCTTGCTGGTGACCGATCTGATAACAGCGGGGCTAACAGTTGGAGGTATTTCCAACCTGCTGGCAGCGACTTTGCTGGTATGGCTGGGCGCGTTGATCGCCAGCATCGTGCTGCCAATCTACGTGTTCACCGAGCTGCGTGAACCTAAGAAGAAATCATAACGCGTTCAGGCTGGCCTCGATCGCCCGCCGCAGTTCTTCTACAGGCTCGCACCCGACAGACAAGCGGATAAAGGCAGGGTCGACCGCATCGCCCCAGCGGGCACGCCGCTCGGCTGAGCTGTGGACACCGCCGAAGGATGTGGCAGGGCGCAGCAGGGGGCAGGCGTTGATGAACTGTTCGGCTTTGGCCTCAGACTCCAGCGTGATTGTCAGCAGAAAACCGAACCGAGCGGTTTGGGCAGCCGCCAATGCGTGCGATGGATCACCGGGCAGGCCGGGATAGCGAATGTGTTTCACGGCCGGGTGCGATGCCAACCGTTCGGCCAGAACTTGCGCCGAGCTACACATGCGATCAAACCGCACATCCAGCGTTTCAAGGCCACGGTGCAACAACCACGCCTCGTGCGGCCCCGGTATCGCACCTGAAACGCGGCGCCATTCCTCTACCCGTTCCATGATTTGCGCATCGCGGCTGGCGACATGGCCCATCAGCAGGTCCGAATGCCCGCCCATCGCCTTCGTATCCGAACTCACCACCACATCGACGCCAAGGTCCAGTGGGCGTTGGCCCAATGGTGTCATGGTTGTGTTGTCGGCAATCGTGATGCCACCAGCCTCGCGCACGGGCCTGGCGATTGCTGGCAGATCAAGCATATCCAGACCGGGGTTCGATGGGCTTTCCAAGAACACGACATCAATTCCATCAAAGCCACCTTCGGCAAAGGCAGTAGTTGGGCGTTCGACGATTGAAACGCCCAGATTCGACAGGAACCGGTCGGCCAGAAGCCGGGTCACATAGTATCCGTCGGATGGGATCAGCAAACGAGACCCTGCTTTGACCGTGGCAAACAACGCAGCCGAAATCGCCCCCATGCCAGAAGGAAAGCTGAGGCAAGGCGCGTTTTCGAGATGCGACAGGACGTGCTCCAGGTGAACCCAAGTCGGGTTGTCGACTCGGCCATAACTGGCGTGACCGTCTGGATCACCCGGCAAATGAAACATGCTGCTTTGGGTCAATGGCAGGGCTACAGGCTCGCCCTTGTCCAACGCGTTTCCGCGCAGGTGGAGCATCTCGCCGGTCTTGGGTATAGTCATAGCTCAGCGCCCCGGAATTTGGTCACGCGGGGGAGCAGGTTCCCAGTTCTCGATGATCTCGACCGCCTCTTGCGCGGTGTCGACAAAGCGGAACAGGTCCAGATCTTCGTCCGAGATGGTGCCCGCGTCCGCCAGCGCCTCCCAGTTGATGACTCTCTCCCAGAACTCACGCCCGAACAGCAGGAACGGAACGCGTTCCATCCGTCCTGTCTGGATTAGGGTCAGGGATTCGAACAACTCATCCATGGTGCCGAACCCGCCCGGGAAAATAGTGATGGCGCGGGCGCGCATCAGGAAGTGCATTTTGCGGATAGCAAAATAGTGGAAGTTGAAGCTGAGATCAGGCGTTACATACAGGTTCGGGGCCTGTTCGTGCGGCAGCACGATGTTCAGGCCGATCGAACAGCCACCCGCATCCAGTGCACCGCGATTACCCGCTTCCATTACGCCGGGTCCGCCGCCGGTGACGATCACATTCTCACGGCAGCCGGTCTGGTTCGATTTCTCTGTCATCAGGCGCGCAAACTCGCGCGCCTCATCGTAGTATTTTGACAGCCCGGCCAAGGTCTCAGTCCGCGCCGTGTGTTTCTGGGCTGGTTCCGGGATGCGTGCACCGCCAAACATGACGATAGTCGAGGTGATCTCACGCTCGGTCATGATCATCTCGGGCTTGAGCAACTCCAGTTGCAGGCGAACGGGGCGCAGCTCATCCCGGCACAGGAAATCATCATCAGCGAAGGCAAGTCGATAGGCCGATGACCGCGTCTGCGGCGTGTCCGGCACTTCGCTTGCGGTCGAGCGGTCGGTCTGTGCGTCGCGAAAGGGGCTGAGGCGATCTTCTCTCATAAACGGGGTTCCCTGCTTGCGTGTTTCCAAAACAGCTATAGGGTTCGCGGGAAGAGTGCCAGTCACGGAAAGACAAGAATGGATTGGAAAAGTGAAATATTGGCAGCGCGGGATCGCATTGCCGGACATGCACAAATCACACCTGTGATGCAGAGCAATGCGCTGGGTTATCCGGTCGAGTTGAAGCTGGAGCATATGCAACACACTGGCAGCTTCAAAGCGCGCGGCGCGTTCAACACTTTGCTCAGCATGGATGTTCCTTCGGCGGGCGTGGTGGCGGCATCGGGTGGCAACCATGGAGCGGCTGCGGCTTATGCGGCGCATGCGTTAGGTCATCCGGCGAAGATTTTTGTGCCCGAGCTTGCAGGACCGTCGAAGATTTCCCTGATCGAACGGATCGGAGCCGATCTGAGCGTGGTTCCGGGGGAATATGCCAACGCTTTGACCATGGCTCAGGCACATGAGGCTGAATCTGGTGCAATGCAAATCCACGCCTATGACGCGCCCGCAACTGTTGCCGGGCAAGGGACGTGTTTTGCTGAATGGGACGCGCAGGGTTTGCAGGCAGATACAGTTCTGGTTGCTGTCGGTGGCGGCGGCCTGATTGCTGGGGCGCTGGCTTGGTTTCAGGGTGCGCGCAAGGTTGTGGCTGTCGAGCCAGAAACCTCCTGCGCGCTGAATGCTGCCTTGGCTGAAGGTGAGCCGGTTGATGTTTCGGTCTCAGGCATTGCAGCGAATGCGTTAGGCGCACGTCGAATTGGCGATATCTGCTTCGGTCTGGCACAGGGGATGACTTCGGTTTTGGTTCCCGATGAGGCGATAACGCAGGCCCAGCAGACATTGTGGCAAGCTCATCGAATTTTGGTGGAACCAGCTGGGGCCGCAGCCATGGCTGCGCTGATCTCAGGTGCATATCAGCCCGAACCAGATGAGCGGGTTGCGGTTCTTATCTGCGGTGGGAATATTGCGCCGGACCCCCTGGCTGATTGAATTAACCGCTTGCGGAGACGCGTTGTGAATTTTATCTATAATTTATGAATGCGACCATTGCCGACACGATATATGAAGCGCTGAGCCAGAAAATCATAACCGGCAACCTTGCCGCCGGTGAGAAGTTGCGTCAGGACCATATCGCGCGCGACTTTGAAACCAGCCATGTGCCGGTGCGTGAAGCTCTGCTGCGGCTTGAGGCACATGGATTAGCCAAAAGCGAGCCGCGAAAGGGCATGCGTGTCACTGCCTTGGACCCCGCCGAAGTGCGTGAGGTGATCGAAATGCGTGTCGCGCTTGAAGCTCTGGCGCTGCAGCATTCGGCGCAAAACATGACCCCAACCGCACTGAAAGTAGCTGATCAGGCGCGAAAAGACTGCGATGAGGCTGACAGTATGCCGCAATGGGAAGCGCGGAACAGAGTCTTTCACCGAGCTATCCTGACGCCATGCGGCCTACCTCGCCTGTTGCATGCGATTGATGATCTGCATATTGCCAGCGCGCGGCATCTGTTCGCGCACTGGCGACCAAAATGGATGCAGCGGATCGATACGGATCACGCGGCTATAATTCAGGCGTTAAAAAGCAAAGATGTGTCAGCGGCGACATCGATTCTGGTGCGCCATATTCGCCGCGCAAATTGAATTCTTTCAGGCAGTTAAGTGCTATTTTTCACTGCTGAAGATTTCACTTGATTTTTAATAGATAAAAATGATGATCATGAGTCAACTGGTCAATAATTATCTATAAAAGGAAGTACAATGAAAACCATGCTGCGATCCGCCTTGCCGACTACCGGTGCGCTCAGCCCGGCGGGACAGATCATCCGTGTCGTGATGGGCATCCTTCTGCTGACAGCCAGCGCAAAAGTCCAAGTGCCATTTTGGCCGGTGCCGATGACCCTGCAGGTCGCTGCCGTCATGGCGATTTCTGCAGCTTTCGGGATGCGCCTCGGATCCGCAACTGTGATTGGCTACATGGTGGCTGGAGCCGTCGGTCTGCCGGTTTTTGCCGGGACACCCGAAAAAGGCATCGGACTGGCCTATATGATGGGCGGCACTGGTGGCTATCTGCTCGGCTTCGTTGTTGCCGCGGCCATTGTCGGATGGGTGGCGGATAATCTGCGCAAGCTGTTTTTGGTCCCGGCCATGTTAGCTGGACTTGTAGCGATCTACGCTCTGGGTCTGGGGTGGCTGGCCCAGTTTGTACCTGCAGACAAAGTGCTGGTTTACGGTTTCAGCCCGTTTATCGTAGGTGATCTTGTAAAGATCGCGTTGGCGGCCGTTATCGTGATTGGCCTGCCAACGGGTTTGATGCAGAAAATCCGCGGGTCGCAAGCGGATGCTTGATACCGGACAGGACATCCGCAGCAACTGGACCGTGGATGAGGTGGAGGCGCTACTGCGCCTCCCGCTGCTGGATCTGGTTGGCCGTGCAAATACCATCCATCGGACGTATCACGACCCGGAAGACATTCAGAAGGCCAGCCTGCTATCGATCAAAACCGGCAGCTGCCCGGAAGATTGTGCCTATTGCCCTCAATCCGCGCATCACCGCGAGGTCGAACTGACCAAAGAGAAATTGATGGACCCCGGGCATGTGGTCTCGCTGGCGAAACGGGCCAGGGATGCCGGGGCCGAGCGGTTCTGCATGGGGGCCGCGTGGCGCCAAGTGCGGGATGGGGAAGAATTCGACAATGTTCTGGAAATGGTTCGGGGCGTTCGCAATCTGGGGATGGAAGCCTGCGTGACACTGGGTATGTTGAAGCCGCATCAGGCCCAACGACTCGCCGACGCGGGACTTACTGCCTACAATCACAACCTTGACACCTCGCCGGAGTTCTATGGTGAGATCATCGGGACGCGCACCTATCAGGATCGGTTGGAAACACTCAGCTATTGCCGTGACGAAGGTATCGATCTGTGTTGTGGAGGTATCATCGGCATGGGTGAAAGTCTGCGGGATCGTGCTTCTCTATTGCGGGTTCTAGCGAGTTTTGACCCACATCCCGAAAGCGTTCCAATCAATGCTCTGATCCCGATTAAAGGCACTCCGCTGGAGCAACGAGAGAAGGTGAGCATCTTCGACCTGGTGCGCATGGTTGCGACCGCACGTATCACCATGCCAGCAACCCGCGTACGCTTGTCGGCGGGCCGGTCTGACTTTTCGACCGCAGAGCAGGCATTGTGTTTTCTCGCCGGCGCAAACTCGGTTTTCTACGGAGATGTTTTGCTGACCGCACCCAATGCTGGAACGCAAAATGACAGGGACATGTTTACAGTTCTTGGCGCAATAGCAGAAGATTGACGCATGTAGGGTTGCTTGCGTCGCATTGCGCCATGGTTTCACCTTGCGTATAGGCCACATCAACGTGAACAGATTCTCTAGGGAGACGCCTATGTCAAACGCGCAACTTGAAGCCGCCATCGAAGCCGCCTGGGACATGCGTGATACGATCACACCGGCCACGACGGGCGAGCAGCGTGAGGCCATCGAGGATACTCTGAATGCGTTGGACAGCGGTTCATTGCGCGTTGCCGAAAAGCAGGCAGATGGCAACTGGCACGTAAACCAGTGGGCTAAGAAGGCCGTTCTTCTGGGGTTCCGTATCAAGGATATGGAGATCCAAAATGGCGGCCCGCAAGCCGGTGGCTGGTGGGACAAGGTCGACAGCAAGTTCGCCGGTTGGGATGAGAACCAGTGGCGCGCTGCAGGTTTCCGGGCGGTGCCCAACTGCGTCGTGCGCAAGTCAGCCTATATTGCACCCGGTGCGGTGTTGATGCCGTCATTTGTGAACCTGGGTGCTTATGTGGACGAAGGCACCATGGTCGATACCTGGGCAACGGTCGGTTCTTGCGCACAGATCGGAAAGAATGTGCACCTGTCGGGCGGTGTTGGCATCGGCGGAGTGCTGGAGCCAATGCAGGCTGGTCCCACCATCATCGAAGATAACTGCTTTATCGGTGCCCGTTCCGAGGTTGTTGAAGGCTGTATTGTCCGCGAAGGTTCGGTTCTGGGCATGGGCGTATTCATTGGCAAGTCGACCAAGATTGTCGATCGCGAAACCGGTGAGGTTATGTATGGCGAGGTTCCGCCCTATTCGGTGGTTGTTGCAGGCTCGATGCCGTCCAAGAACAACGTCAGCCTGTATTGCGCGGTCATCGTGAAACGCGTTGATGAAAAGACGCGCTCGAAAACCGGGATCAACGATCTGCTGCGCGACTGATCCTGAGCTGTTTATTTAAGATTTGGCCGCAGAGCAGATGTTGCGGCCAAATCTATTATTGCTTGGGCATCAACCCCAGCACTGTCTGTTGAAAGAAATCTATTGCGGCCTCGCCGCCAGCGCCTTTGGCGAGAGCGCCCACTTCGAAGCGCGGAGATTGCATGGATTTTTGCATCTTTTCGCAAACCCAGACATCTTCGGTTTGGAAATCGCCCGTTTCCAGCGGGTGTTTGGTCCAGTGCGAGGATTTGATCAGCCCTGTTTCGGCATCGTACCCGGGAATGTCAGCCGCGCGGTGCGTGTAAGTAAACCAGCCCTTCGGAGACCAGTTCCGCACCCTTAATCGCATCCTGTTTGCGCTTATGGGTTCCATCGTTGAAATCGAGAATCCCCAGGGATTGGGCGTTAGGATCGTGGTTGGGAACAGCATGTAGACCCCGCCATACCCGGGAGTTTCAGCATTTTTAACGGTTTTCAAACCTGAACCTTTGGCGGAGTTTTCAACGAATTGCGGAATCCTGTGTTTCACACCTTCGCGCTCGGTCGACCACCAAATCATATTTTGACCAAACACCTCCCACAGGTTTTTGTCATGGGTCGGCCCTCCCAGCGTGTCTTTGTGCAGATAGGCAAGATGATAGCCATCAATTGCGTTCTCGAAGAAGACCTTCCAATTGCACTCGATTTCATAAACCACGTTGTCGGGATTTTCCTGCAGCTCGGTCGAGTTCAGATCATGCGGCCAGGGAATTTGATCCAGCCCGCTCAGCCAGTTGTCAAAATCCGCATCCGGGTCAGGATTAACGAAAACAAGATTGCGAAATACGCCCACAGCCGTCCCAAAAAGAGCATTGGATTTCTTGTCGAGATCAGGAAAGCACTCACGCTGGGCAGGAACTCCGCGCAAAGCACCGTCCAGATTATAGACCCAGTTGTGATAGGGGCAGACAATGGTTTTGCCTGCATTGCCGCATCCTTCCAGAAGTTCTGTACCACGATGGCGGCAAAGATTGTGAAACCCGCGTAACTCACCATCGGCGCCTTTGATGACAATTACGGATTTTGCTCCGGCTTTGATCGTGCGAAAATCTCCGGGTTCAGGAAAATCCATTGTCACACCGGCAAAGGTCCAGCAGCGGCTGAAGATATGTGCTTGTTCAACCTGAAACCAATCCTCTGAAACATAGGCTTCTCGCGGTAGTCGGTTTTTCGGTTTGTCGGGTAGCGATGCCGGGGCTTGCATGTCACTTCCTTAGATTGTCAAAAATGATAATTGTCATTATTGACAATAAAGCGATTTGTCCAGTATCCAATTTCAAGATTTCGACCGAAGGATAAGGCGGGCAGATGAAACCTGGAAACAGCCTAAGGCATCACAAATGGATGACTATCGCGGCTGTGCTGGTGCTGCTGGCATCAACACTGGCGGGGGTATATGCGATCTGGGGTGTGGTTTTTGTGTACTGGGGAGTTCTGGCAATTCGATCAGGGCAGGCCTTTCTT
The DNA here is from genome assembly GCF_056542905.1 of Ruegeria sp. AA3. Lineage (NCBI taxonomy): Bacteria > Pseudomonadati > Pseudomonadota > Alphaproteobacteria > Rhodobacterales > Roseobacteraceae > Ruegeria > Ruegeria sp. AA3. The sequence goes on from NZ_JBQGAQ010000007.1 coordinate 30,775, forward strand.
GTTGAAGCTATTGAGCGCAGAGAGAACCCGGTTTTGTTCTGGGTGCTAACGGCGATGTGGTTCGGCTTCGGAGTACTTTACATCCTGACGGACATTTTCCCCACTCAGACCGCCTGAACGAATAGCTCATGCCCAGAACCAGTTTGAAAGATGTCCGTACGCAGGAAATACTGAGCGCATTTACCAAATGTGTCGCGCGGTATGGATTGGATGGCTCAACACTCGCCCGTATCTCCGAAGAAGCGGGGATCGCGCGGCCTCTGCTTCGTCACTACCTTGGCAATCGCGAAGAAATGATCCAGCGCCTGCTGGACCATGTTCTGAGTGATTTTGCTACGCGGACAAAATCCTTCTTCGATATGTTGCCAGCAACAGGGCGCATTGATGCTTTGATCGAAGCGTTGTTTGGACGCGTTGATTATTCTTCTGAAAGCGCCGCTGTTTTTGCGGCTTTGGTTGCGGCCTCGGAGCGACACAAAGAAATTCGCCAACCCCTGTTGCGCTTCGTATACGAGTTTGAAGACCGTATCGCTGCCGAGATCCGCGCTGAGAGTACGAGCGCTGATCCGAATCTTGTGGATGTCGCGGCTGCAGGGATCACAGCGATTTACTTCAATACAGATGCGGTGATGCCCTTGGTTCCAAAGGAAGGGTGGCGCGACAGGCAGCGCGCAGCCGCATTGGTTTTGCTGGAAGCGGCCCGCCAGAGCGGTCGGACCTGAGTTGACCCACACTCTGGCTCAGCGTATTGCGGGCCTTATGCAGAAGCAAAAGAAACCCTCGCGTCAGCAAGTCTATACTCTTCTGGTTCAGATTGGCCGGAAGGATGGAGATGGTTTGCCAAAAGACGCAACCGGAGCCGCGCTGATGTGTTTTGCCAGCGGTGTGGATGAGGCAGAAGCCGTGCGTGAAACGGTGGCGATTCTAAAACAAGCCGATACCGCTCCTCTGGATGTCACCGGCTACGGCACGCTTGCCGAGCGTGAAGCGCAGGGGCACGATATCGATCCGGATGAGCGGGCATTGATGCAGCGGGCGCTGGACGAAAACGCCGTCATAGTTGCGCAGATGACGCCATTCTTTGGAGACGAGAGCCCGGCTTAGTTTCGCGCTCCGAACCATTTGCGGTAGATTTCATCATAGGTACCGTCTTCGCGAAGAGAGAGAAGCGCCTGGTTGACGTCTTCAACCAAAGGCGAACCGGTTGGGAAGGCGATGCCATAATTTTCGCGTAGGAAAATCCCGCCGGTCATACTTGCCGTTCTTCGACCCTCATGACTGGCGTAATAGGACAGAATGGGCGCATCGAATACGACTGCATCCAGATCCTTGTCTTTGAACGCAGCCAGCATGTCCTGAAGGTCGGCATAGCCCGTGAACTCGATCTCGCGGCGGTTCAGAAAGTTGGCTGCTGTTGAATCAGAGATGGTTCCGACTTGCTTGCCATAGAGGTCATTAACCGAATTCACGCTGCCGGTGATAGCATCTACAGTCATCACCGATGTGATCCGGGCCGTAAACACCGATACGATGAACAGCGAGGAAACCACCAGCACAACCCCCAGAATGCGCCCGAACGGAGTGCGGGGCATCCGCTCTTCAAATCCGCCATTAACCACGAGGTTGAGCGCCCACCAGAAGGAAGGGAACCAAGCCTCATTCAGTTTCCGGTCAAAATAGGGCTGCGCGCGTTTCTCGAAACTCCACATCAGCATGCCGCCGCCCAGAAGAATGGCAAAGGCCAGACCAATGGCGATGAACAGCTCGCGCGACAGCAGGGCGTGCAGTAAAGACGGTTGGCGCGCTGCCTCGGACGGAACCATGATCTGTAGCCCGGCTTCAAAGATGGGCTGCGTAAAATCCATGCGGGTTTCACGCATGGCGGTGATCGAAATATTTGCGATGGCCAGATCGGCTGAACCATCCTGAACAGCCCCCAGCATTTCGCCAAAGCTCTCGACACGGTTGATCGAATACTCCCAGCCCAGCGACTCAGATAATGCCGCCAGCAGGTCCATCGAGAAACCGGTCTGGGCGCCATCCTCGACAAACGAGAACGGAGGGCGGGTCACAGTTGTAACCGTGAGGGTCTGAGCCTGGCTTTGCTGCGCGAGAGTCGCGAAAGTCAGGCAGATCAATGCGAAGAAGACGCGCTTCATTTGGAATCACCTGTTTCGCGGCCCTCTAACCCAGTTCGGGGCAGCGCGGCAAGGCAGCCGCAGGGTCAAGGCTCATGTTTTATTGGTGTGCTAAAATCGAAGTCTTTGGATTTTGGATTGGAAATCTGACTATTCGGGGTTGGCAAGCTGGGCAATTCGTTGAATCTGTGCACGAACACCGGCATCCATCAGAACAAGAGGCCCGTTATGACCGATCCAGTTGAGCTGACCGCAAATCTGATCCGTTGCCCTTCGGTCACACCCGAAGAGGGCGGCGCGCTGGTTTTACTGCAACGTGAACTCGCAGATGCAGGTTTTGAATGCACCCGTGTGGATCGCGGAGGTGTCAGCAACCTATTTGCGCGTTGGGGGAAGAAAGGGCATGCTCGCAGCTTTGGCTTCAACGGCCACACAGATGTTGTTCCGGTGGGTGATGAGGCCGCTTGGACTGCGCCCCCATTCGGAGCAGAAATTCGTGATGGAGTAATGTATGGCCGTGGTGCAACGGACATGAAATCGGGTGTGGCGGCCTTTGCCGCAGCAGCCATTGATTTTGTGCGCAATACGCCTCCGGATGGTGCGGTGATTCTGACAATAACAGGTGATGAAGAGGGTGATGCGGTTGATGGCACTGTCGCCCTGCTGGATCACATGGATGCGACGGATGAGCGGATGTCGGTCTGTCTAGTAGGGGAACCAACCTGTCCGAATAAGATGGGTGAAATGATGAAGATCGGTCGGCGCGGCTCGATGTCAGCTTGGTTTACCGCGACCGGGGTGCAGGGGCATTCTGCTTATCCGCACCGGGCGAAAAACCCATTGCCAGCAATGGCGCGGTTGATGGATCGGCTGGCCAGTCGCGAGCTGGATCAGGGGACCGACCACTTTGATGCCTCAACATTGGCCGTGGTGACGATCGATACGGGCAATCCAGCGACGAACGTCATCCCGGCGCAATGCTCTGGAACAGTGAACATTCGGTTCAATGACCTGCACTCGGGCGCCGGCCTGAGCGACTGGTTGAAATCCGAGGCTGAATCAGTTGCCAAGGCGTTTGGAGTTGAAATCGAAACCAAGATCAAAATCTCAGGTGAGAGCTTTCTGACTCCTCCGGGTCCGCTCTCGGATCTGGTAGCGCGCGCCGTTGAGGCAGAAACCAATATCTGCCCCGAGTTTTCAACCACTGGCGGCACTTCGGATGCCCGGTTCATCAAGAACCATTGCCCAGTGGTCGAATTCGGGCTGGTCGGGCGCACGATGCATCAGGTTGATGAGTGCGTTGAGGTGGCACAAATTCATCAGCTCAAGGCAATATACGCGCGAATTCTATCGGATTATTTTGCCTGATTGATGCAAAAGACTTTGGTCATCATGGTGAAAGAGCCACGTCCGGGGCGGGTGAAAACCCGTCTGGGACGCGATATTGGCATGGTCGGTGCGGCTTGGTGGTTTCGACATCAAACGCGGTCACTTGTCCGACGCCTGCGCGATCCGCGCTGGCAGATTGTTCTGGCGGTTACTCCGGATCGGGAGGGGATGAACAGCCGTGTCTGGCCAGTCGATCTCCCGCGTAAGCCGCAAGGGCGCGGAGATCTCGGTGATCGTATGGGGCGGATGCTGCGCGGTGCCCCCGATGGGCCAGTATGTTTGATCGGTGCAGATATTCCGGGGATTACACGCGGACACATCGCGCGGGCCTTCGGTGCATTGGGCCGGGCTGAAATCGTGTTCGGGCCAGCCCCTGACGGGGGCTATTGGTTGGTCGGTGCGCAGCGTTATGGCGCGTTGCCGTCAGGGATGTTCAACAACGTGCGCTGGTCGACTGAGAACGCTTTGGCCGACACGCTGGCTTCGGTAAATGGACGTCGAGTGACGTTGCTGGATCACCTGCGCGATGTGGATACCGTGGCCGATCTGCACGGCTGACCCGACAGGCCGCTTTTTGGTCATGACGCGGTCGCAAGCCCGTGCTAGGCCAAACTCATGACACGCATTCCGACCAAGCAAGAGGTCCTCGACTGGATCTCGGCGAACCCTACCCTGACCTCGAAACGTGATATCGCCAAGGCCTTTGGCATCAAGGGCGCAGATCGGATCGACCTGAAGCGCATCCTGAAAGAGCTTGAGGCCGAAGGGCATTTGGAAAAGCGCAAGCGCAGCTATCGTGATCCTGACCGCCTGCCGCCGGTCAGCGTGTTGCAGGTGAAGGCTCCGAACGCGGATGGCGACCTGTTTGCTCGGCCGTTGGAATGGCACGGTGAGGGGGTCGAGCCCATTATTCTGCTCATCACCCGCGCCAGCGATCCGGCATTGGGCGAGGGTGACCGCATTCTGGCCCGTCTGACCGTTGTGCACGAGGAAGACCACAATTACGAGGCACGTCTGATCCGCCGTATCGGCACCAACCCGCGCAAGGTCGTTGGCATTTTCCGCAAAGGGGCCGAGGGTGGCCGGATCGTACCTATCGACAAGGCTGGCTCCACTGAATGGCTGGTCGCGGACGGGGCCGTTCTGGGCGCCAAGGACGGGGAGTTGGTCGAGGCCGAGCAGGCCGGACCCAAGAACCGCATGGGCCTGCCACGGGCGCGCATTGTTGAACGGCTTGGCGATCCGACCGCGCCCAAGGCTGTCTCATTGATCGCCATCCACCAACATGGCATTCCTGACGATTTCCCGGACAAGGTGATTGAAGAGGCCGACAAAGCCAAACCTGTTGGCCTGAAAGGGCGCGAAGACCTGCGGGATATGCCCTTGCTGACGATCGATCCTGCGGATGCACGGGACCATGACGATGCCTGTTATGCGCACGCAGACGATGACCCGAAGAATAAAGGTGGCCATGTGATTTGGGTCGCCATCGCCGATGTGGCCGCCTATGTGACACCCAGTACGGCGCTGGATCGCGAGGCGCGCAAGCGGGGCAACTCCAGCTATTTCCCGGACCGCGTGGTGCCGATGCTGCCGGATCGCCTATCCGGCGATCTGTGTTCCCTGCACGAAGGTGTGCCGCGCGCTTGTATCGCGGTTCGGATGCAGATTGATACCGAGGGTAATAAGATCGGCCACCGGTTCGTGCGCGGCCTGATGCGCTCTGCCGCCTCGCTGAACTATACCGAGGTGCAAGAAGCGATCGATGGCAATCCGAACGACCGCACCGGGCCGTTGCTGGAGACCGTTCTAAATCCGCTCTATGCCGCCTATGCCGCATTGAAAAAAGCGCGGGCGGAGCGCCAGCCGTTGGAACTGGACTTGCCTGAACGTAAGATCGTTCTGAGCGACGCAGGCGAGGTGACCAGCGTCGCGTTCCGTGACCGGCTGGATGCGCATAAGTTGATTGAGGAGTTCATGATCCTCGCCAATGTCGCCGCCGCTGAGACCCTGATCTCCAAACGCCGCCCGCTGTTGTTTCGCGTCCACGAAGAGCCCGCACCTGAGAAGCTGGAAAGCCTGAGAGAGACGGCGCAAGCAGCAGGTTTGAATCTGGCCAAAGGGCAAGTGTTGCAGACCCGCCACCTGAACGCGCTGCTGAATGCTGCCGCGGGTACCGAAGATGCTGAGTTGATCAACCTAACCACTTTACGGTCGATGGCACAGGCCTATTACAACCCTGAAAACTTTGGACATTTTGGACTGGCTCTGCGGAATTATGCACATTTCACCTCACCCATCCGCCGCTATGCGGACCTGATCGTGCACCGCGCGCTGATCACGGCCCATGGCTGGGGCAAGGACGGGCTGACCGAGGAGGAAATCGCGCGGTTGGAGGAAACGGCCACGCATATCTCGGATACCGAGCGCCGATCCATGATGGCCGAGCGCGATACGACGGATCGCTATCTGGCGGCCTATCTCAGCGAGCGGGTCGGCAATGAGTTCACCGGCCGGATCAGTGGCATCGCCCGGTTCGGTGCCTTCGTGAAGATGGACGAGACCGGAGCGGATGGTCTGGTTCCAGTGCGCTCTCTGGGACGTGAGTTCTTTCATTTTGACCGTGAAGCCGGGACGCTGATGGGTTCGGATACCGGCCTAATTATTGCCATTGGTCAGCGCGTCACCGTGCGGCTGACCGAGGCAACGCCTGTAACCGGCGGATTGGAATTGGAACTGCTCTCTATCGATGATCAAGCCCTGCCACGAGGACGCGGTCCAACCAAACGCGGGTCGCGACGCAAGGCGGTCAGCACCAAGCGCAAGAAGGACAAAATCAAGCGCAAGGTTGAACGCAAACGCCGTCAGAGATGATAGGTTAACGCGCGCGCAATCAGCCAGCCGTGGCGTGTGGGGTCGATCTGATCGGGCGTGTCGAACAGAATGGCGCGATTGCCATCGATCTGATCTTCATCGGGAAAAGCAGAAGTGAAATCCCCCATCAGTCTGCTCTGGCAGTGCACGAACAACGCAAACCGAGCGGCTTTGTGTCCGCCCAGTCGGATCGTTGATCCCTTGGGTGCCAAATAGGCTGGCTGCCCCCACCGCAACGCTTCTTCCAGCGGCTGAGCCCGCGGTAGCGAGGTCGCAGTTTCGAAAATCAACTCGCGCAGCATAAGTGCTCCTGCGCGAGTTTCTTCTGGCATCGCCCCGTAAGCTGCGGCGATTTTTGCATCCTCAAAGGGTGTCATGACAGTGGGATCGCCTGTTCCATTCGATCGATATAACTGTTGAGCAGCTTATCCTGTTTGATCCGGCGGGTCAGGGGGGTGTCGGACGGTGTCGCACGCATCCCGGCCAGCATTGGACCGATGCTCATATCCGCCGAGGTCGGTTCCTCACCCATCAGGTAGGGTGATTGCCAAAGATAGGTCGATATCGCTTCAAGGTCGCGCTCTAGCCGGTCCTGTCGTTCTGCAGGTGAGAATCGGGAAACACCCTGAAAGGCCAATCCTTTGACAACGGATTTACGGATCGAGTTCGAAACCGGCTTGCGGATCAGTGCTGGAATGACTGTGAAGAACGTATCGCGCAGGATTGGCCAGACCTCATCATTGGCCCAACGATCCTGGACGACATGGAAGTAAAGATGTTCCTCGGCCATGCGGATTAGGGTTCGGGATTGGGCTTTTTGCAGGCCATTCAAACCGGCATCGAAATCTGCACCCTGAGACTCGAGCCAATCGCGGATCAAGTCGCTGTCGGGGATCAGACGCTCGGGTGTGCGCAGAACAGGCAGTTTCTGATGCGGCATCTTGCGGGGGTCTAAAAGGTCGGACCGCTGCCAGCGCTGTCCTGCCCGTTGAAGCATCAGGGCGGTTTTCACACAGAACGGGCTGGCACTGAACAGGCCGAACGCAGAGGGGAAAGTAAGAAGGGTCAGCATCATCAGCTCCATAATTGTGATGTCCGATGGATACGCCTGACTAATGACAGTTTCTGACATTAAGTTTAGGTTAGTGTGCAGTATGTCTCGTACCGCTCGCCTGTTTCAGTTAATGCAAGCCCTGCGTTCTGGCCCATCACCCAGAACGTCGGTCCAGCTGGCACAGGATTTGGGCGTTTCACCGCGTACAATACATCGGGACATCGATGCTTTGCGTGCTCTGGGGGCCGTAATAGACGGCGAGGCCGGGTTTGGGTTTACCCTGATCGAAGATGCAACATTGCCACCACTGGGTTTTACCAATGACGAGCTTGAAGCATTGGTATTAGGTCTACGAGAGGTGCAGTTGATTGGCGATCCGGCGCTGTCTGATGCGGCAAGCGAGGCCTTGCGAAAGCTGCAAGGCCGGTTGCCGCTGCGCCAATCCCACCGACTAAGCCATGCTGTTCTGACCGCCACGCGGTTTGACAGGCCAGCGGTGCCAACAATTGATGTTGCAGTCCTGCGCCAAGCAGCATGGGACGAACGCGCGGTTGAGTTTGCCTATACCGATGCCAAGGGCGTGGGAACCCGGCGTCGGGTCAATCCACTGAGTATCGTCTACATGGATCGCGCCAGCGTTCTGCTCAGCTGGTGTCACTTGCGCGAGGACTTTCGCGTTTTCCGGCTGGACCGTATGCAAGACATGGGCGTGTCCGACGAAAGCTTCCGCCCCAAGCGCGTGTCGTTACTGCGAGAGGCGATTGCCCGTATTCGTGCTGAACGCGAGGCACAGGAACAGGAAAGCTAATTTTCTACATTTTGAAAAATACCGATTGTGCGCTATCATTGAACCTGAGCAGTAATCAGGAAAAATCGGAATGCGTAAGTGCGTAGGTGGCGTCATGACCGCCGCATTATGGGCATCCATCGTGCAGGCGGATACAACAGATAAATCAATACGGCCTCTGGCCCGACCATTGGTCGACAATATTCAACTGGCTTCGGCAGACGTGATGGTTTCGGTAAGGCCAGTATTGCGCCCTGAGGTCGAACATTATCGCGTATCTGCCGAAGGGAACGCGCGCTTTCAGGCTTGGCTTGGAGCGTTTCGCGAGCGGGCCCGCGCTCAAGGAATCTCGGCCCGGACGCTGGACCGAGCATTGGCCGGGGTGACCTATGACCGCGACATCATCAAACGAGATCGCAATCAGGCTGAGTTTTCAAAACCGATCTGGGAGTATCTGGATTCGGCAGTTTCAAAAACGCGGATTTCGAATGGACGCGCGGGCTTGGACCGGCATCGGGAAAATCTGACGCGGATAGAGGCGCAATATGGCGTTGAAAAAGAGGTTGTCACCGCTATTTGGGGGCTCGAAACCTCGTTCGGAACCTATCGGGGTGGCAAGCAAACTATCAGATCGCTCGCGACACTGGCCTTTGATGCACGGCGGGCGAGTTTCTTTGAATCCCAGCTTATCGCGGCCCTTCAGATCCTGCAGTCCGGGGACGTGGATGCTGTGAATATGGTCGGCAGTTGGGCCGGAGCGATGGGGCACACGCAGTTCATGCCGACCTCATTTCTGGATCACGCAGTAGATTTCGATGGCGATGGGCGGCGCGATATCTGGTCGGATGATCCAACTGATGCTCTGGCGTCAGCCGCCGCCTATCTGGCAAAGCATGGATGGACCAAAGGCCAACCATGGGGGGTAGAGGTCAAGTTACCATCCGGCTTTGATTATGCAGATGCAAGACGAGACGTTACACTGATGCCGTCAGAATGGGCGGCCCGAGGAGTTCTGGCGCACACAGGCCAGGTGGTGCCCGACTATGGAAAAGCTGCAATTTTGTTGCCAGCGGGTGGCCGTGGTGTTGCTCTAATGATCTTCGATAATTTCAAGGTGATCGAGGCATACAATGGTGCCGATGCTTATGTGATCGGGATCGGGCATCTGTCTGACCGGCTTGCAGGCGGTGCTCCGTTTCAAGCCGAATGGCCACGTGGAGATCGCGTGCTGAGTTTTACCGAAAAGAAAGAGTTGCAGCGTCGGTTGACGCAGGCTGGGTTTGACACTCAAGGGATTGATGGTCGCACCGGTCCGAATACGATCAATGCGGTCCGAGCGTTCCAGGTCGCTCAAGGGTTGGTTCCGGACGGGTACCCGTCGCTCAGTCTGCTGGAGCGGATGCGTTGAAAGTAAGGGCGGACCAAATGGGCCGCCCTTTGATCGTGACTAGGACGCGGATTTCATCAATCCCCTGTTGTTGATTTCTTCCAATGCTTCGTCCAGCGATTTGTTAATACGCACAAACATCTCATCGATGTCCTCAGGCGTCAGGATCAGGGGTGGCGAGATGATCATCCGGTCGCCCACGTGGCGCATGATCAGGTTGTTCGCAAAGCAGCGGTCGCGACAGATATACCCAATCGTGCCGGGTTCAGACGCAAATTTTGCGCGGCTGGATTTATCCGGTGTCAGCGCGATTGACGCCATCATTCCAACGATCTTAGCTTCGCCGACCAATGGGTGATCAACCAGTGCCTCCCATTTCTTCTTCAGATAGGGGGCCGCAACATCGCGGACATGATCCACAATTCCTTCTTCTTCCAGAATGCGCAGGTTTTCCAGCGCAACCGCAGCAGCAACGGGATGGCCGGAATATGTATAACCGTGGTTGAATTCGGTGTTGCCGATGACTTCAGCAATTTCATCATTTACGATAGACCCACCGATAGGCGCGTAGCCCGAGCTGAGGCCTTTGGCGATGGTCATGATGTGTGGTCTGATGCCGACAGTTTGTGACCCGAACCAATTCCCAGTCCGACCAAACCCGCAAATCACCTCATCTGCGATCAGCAGGATATCGTATTTGTCGCAAATACGTTGGATTTCCGGCCAGTAAGTGTCTGGCGCAACGATAACACCACCCGCACCCTGCACTGGCTCGGCAATAAAGGCTGCGACGCGGTTTTCACCAAGCTCTAGAATGGCCTCTTCCAATTCGCGTGCGCGGGCGAGGCCAAACTCTTCAGGAGCGAGGTCACCACCTTCGGCCCACCAGTTTGGTTGGTTAATGTGGTGAATATTTGGAATCGGGATGCCGCCTTGCGCATGCATTCCGGCCATACCGCCCAGCGATGCGGATCCGACCGAAGAACCGTGATAGGCATTCTTGCGGCTGATGATGATATTCTTGTCCGGCTGACCTTTCTCAGCCCAATAGGTGCGAACCAGACGGATATTGGTGTCATTGGCCTCGGACCCGCCAGCGGCGAAGAACACGTGGTTCAGATCTCCGGGTGCAAGTTCAGCAAGCTTGGCGGCCAGTGCGATAGCCGGGATGTGGGTCGTTTTGAAGAACGTGTTGTAATACGGCAGTTCGCGCATTTGACGGGCGGCGGCGTCGGCCAGTTCATCGCGGCCATAGCCGATATTGACGCACCAGAGCCCGGCCATGGCATCCAGAATCTCTTCACCTTCGCTGTCGGTCAGATACACGCCGTTGGCGCGGGTGATTACACGTGCGCCTTCCTCACCCAGCGATCCATTTGCCGAGAACGGGTGAATGTGATGCGCCGCATCCAGCGCCTGCAATTCGACGGTGGGCATGTGATTGGTGATAGTGGACATCGGCGATTCTCCTGCAAGCGTGATTGCAGGACAGAATATGATCAAATTTTACACTGTCAATCGAATCGCTGCATTCTAGGTGCCGGGCAGGGCATCGCCCATCATTCCCATACCTTGCTCAATGTCCTGTGCCGTTGCCAAAGCAGCCTTCTCCGCATCCTTATTGCGCAGTGCGACGATGATATCCTTATGTCTATCGGGTAGGCTTTGGGTGCCGAATCGACCGCAAACAATCCGCAATGAAGGGCCGAATCTCAACCACAGACGTTCGGCCAGGTCGACCAGAATCGGGGCATCGGCATGCGAATACAGGGCTTGATGAAAGGCGTGGTTCAATCGCAGATATCCGCCAACATCCCCATCTGTAATCATGAGGTCGAGCCGTTGATCCAGCTTCTCCAGATGGTCAATTTCGGTCGACGAAATGTTCCTGGTGGTACGCCTTGAAAGCTCTGTTTCTATTGATATTCTTGCAAAAATCATCTGTTCGATATCATTGGCAGATAATAAGGGTACGCTGACCCGTCGGTTGCCTTGAAAGATCAGGGCGCCGTCAGAAATTAGGCGTCGTATCGCCTCGCGCACCGGGGTCATGCCTACGCCCAACGAATCAGTCAGACCCTGAATCGTTACCGGCTGTCCTGGCACAAGATCACCAAACAGGATCTGCGATTTCAGAGTGCGATAGACCTGTTCATGCGCAGGGCGTTTTTCTTCATCATCCGGCTGTGTGCTCGCCTTATTTTTGATCAAATCCAAATGGTTTACCTCAATCCGCGCGTTTCTATCTTGTCTGAATTTACACCTGTTCCGACCATAGGTGAAACCGCTGCAAAACGCAAAACTTGATCAAATCCAAAAAAAAGTGAAAATAGCCGCATAATCGCAGGGAGAAGACTATGAAACTAAAAACGCTGGGGATGACAGCGATCGTCGCATTGGGGACTTCGGCCGCTTTTGCTGAAGAAGTGCGCGTCTATAACTGGTCCGACTATATTGACGAGGAGTTGCTGAGCAAATTCGAAGAAGAGACAGGCCTGACCCTGATCTATGACGTGTTTGATAGCAATGAGGTTCTGGAAACCAAAATGCTGGCCGGTGGGTCAGGTTATGATGTGGTTGTGCCTTCGGGAACGTTTTTACAACGCCAGATTCAAGCGGGCGCGTTCCAGGAACTCGACGCAGCCAAACTATCGAATGCAGGAAACCTGTGGGATGTGATTCAGGAGCGCACCGCAGGGTATGACCCCAACAACGCTTATTCGATCAACTACATGTGGGGAACCACCGGCATCGGCTTGAATGTTGACAAGGTCAAAGAAGTTCTGGGCGACGATGTTGCGCTCAACAGCATGGATCTGGTGCTGAAGCCTGAAAACATGGAAAAGCTGGCCTCGTGCGGTGTCCATTTCCTGGATGCACCCGCCGAGATCATTCCGATGGTGCTGCAATATATCGGCGAGGACCCGGATAGCCATGACACGGACGTCATTGCGAAAACCGAAGAGGTTCTGACCGGCGTGCGTCCATATGTGCAGAAGTTCCACAGCTCGGAATACATCAATGCGCTTGCCAACGGTGATATCTGTGTGGCCGTCGGTTGGTCAGGGGACATTCTGCAAGCTCGGGATCGTGCCGATGAGGCAGAAAATGGTGTGGTCATCGAATACCATCCATTCGCGGAAGGCTCGCTGATGTGGTTTGACCAGATGGCCATACCTGTTGATGCACCAAATCCAGAAGGTGCACACAAGTTTCTGGACTTTATTCTGGATGCCAACAACATGGCTGCCGCGTCGAACTATGTTTACTACGCCAACGGTAACAAGGCTTCGCAAGAGTTCCTGGAAGAGGACGTAATCGGAGATCCGGCGATCTATCCGGATGATACGACGATGCAGAATCTCTATATCACCACGCCTTATCCGGCAAAAACCCAGCGGGTGGTGACTCGTCTCTGGACCAAGGTGAAATCAGGCACCTGATCTGATTGATGCGCAAGGCAGACAAACTGCCTTGCGCCATATTTATCCTGACCGATTACCGGGGGCCACTTTGAACACTGAAGTCTTTGCGCCGTGGGACGACCCGCAGGCGAAACCCTTGATCCAGTTCCAGAACGTCACCAAACGATTTGGCGCATTCACTGCAATCGATAACCTTTCGCTGGATATCTATGAGCGTGAGTTCTTTGCTCTGCTTGGGCCGTCGGGCTGCGGAAAGACCACGATGATGCGGATGCTGGCCGGTTTTGAAACTCCGACCGATGGCCATATCCTTCTTGGGGGTCAGGATATCGATCCGATCCCGCCCAATAAGCGGGCGGTGAACATGATGTTTCAGTCTTACGCCCTGTTCCCTCATCTGAGCATCTGGGACAATATCGCTTTTGGTCTGCGTCGGGACAACATGCCCAAGCGCGATCTGGAAGAACGAGTTGAAGAGATGCTGCGCCTGACCCGCCTTGAGCAGTTTGCGCGCCGTAAGCCGCATCAGATCTCGGGCGGTCAACGCCAACGCGTGGCGCTGGCCCGGTCATTGGCCAAAGCGCCAAAACTGCTTTTACTCGACGAACCCTTGGGGGCGCTGGATAAGAAGCTGCGTCAAGATACCCAATTCGAGTTGATGGACATTCAGGAAAAGACCGGCACGACCTTTGTCATCGTGACTCACGACCAGGAAGAGGCGATGACCGTTGCCAGCCGAGTGGCTGTCATGGATCAGGGCAAGTTGATGCAAGTGGCGACACCCGATCGCATCTATGAGACACCGAATTCCGTCTATGTCGCTGATTTTATTGGCGACGTGAACATCATCGAAGGGCGTGCCACGGCACAAGGGGATGAAAGATATCAGATCGATTGGGCCGAGGGGCAGCCTCCGCTCATAGCCTCAACTGCAACCCAATTGTCCAACGGGCAGGGCTGCCATCTGGCGATCCGTCCCGAGAAAGTCGCCATTTCAGCCGAGCGCCCCACAGATGCGATCAATGCGATCCAGGGCAAGGTGCATGACATCGCTTATCTGGGCAACCTGTCGACCTATCATGTTGAGCTGCCAAACGGCACGATCATCAAAGCACAAACGGCGAATACCCGTCGTATCTCGCGCCGCTCGTTTACTTGGGAAGACCCGGTCTGGCTGTCCTGGACAGCGACTGCCGCGGTCTTGTTGGAAAACTGATGCGTCGCGCTGTTCTGATCGCCATTCCCTATGTCTGGCTTCTGGCGCTGTTTCTGGTGCCGTTCTTTATCGTTCTGAAAATCTCACTTTCGGACACCGCGCTGGCCATTCCACCTTACACGCCGACATTGGATTTCTCTGGGGGCTGGACAGGCATTAAGAACTTCTTCAGCCAGCTTGATCTTGAGAACTTCGTTTGGCTGACCGAGGACGATCTATACTGGAAAGCTTACCTTTCCAGCGTCAAAATCGCCCTGATTTCAACAATTCTTACGCTGATTGTCGGCTACCCGATCGCCTACGCGATGGCGCGCGCGCCTGAAGAATGGCGGCCCACATTCATGATGTTGGTTATCTTGCCCTTCTGGACGTCATTCCTAATCCGGGTCTACGCGTGGATGGGCATTCTCAGCAATGAAGGTTATCTGAACCAACTGCTGCTGTGGACGGGCATTATCTCAACCCCGCTGACCATTCTTAACACCAATACGGCGGTCTATATTGGCATCGTCTACACTTATTTGCCCTTCATGATTCTGCCGATTTACTCGTCTCTAGAACGTATGGACGGGTCGCTGATCGAGGCCGCCGAAGACCTTGGGTGTTCGCGCATGCAGGCTTTCTGGTTGATCACAATCCCTCTGTCACGCCCAGGTATCATCGCGGGTTGTTTTCTTGTGATGATCCCGGTGATCGGTGAGTTCGTGATCCCGTCGCTTCTGGGTGGCTCCGGAACTTTGATGATCGGCAAGGTTCTTTGGGAAGAATTTTTCTCGAACCGCGACTGGCCGGTCGCCAGTGCGGTGGCCGTGGTTTTGCTACTGATCCTTGTGATTCCGATCGTGCTGTTCCAGCGCAACCAGCAAAAGCAGACGGAGGCTGAACAATGAGCAGACTCAGCTGGTTCAACACGGTGTCGCTGACATTGGGGTTCGCGTTCCTGTATATCCCGATGATCATCCTGATCATTTTTAGCTTCAACGAAAGCAAGCTTGTCACCGTCTGGGCCGGGTTTTCGACCAAATGGTACGGAGAGCTGGTTCAGAACGAGGCGTTCCTTGACGCGGCATGGGTTACACTGCGGGTCGCTGTGTTCTCATCGACTTTGGCGACGATCCTTGGCACGGCAGCGGCATATGTTTTGGTGCGTGGCGGGCGGTTTTTTGGACGAACGCTATTTTCGGGGATGATCTACGCCCCTCTGGTGATGCCAGAGGTGATAACGGGCCTGTCTCTGCTGCTGTTGTTCATCGGGATCGGGTTGGATCGGGGGATCCTGACTATCGTTCTGGCTCATACGACATTTTCCATGTGCTTCGTTTCGGTTGTCGTCTCTTCCCGCCTTGTTACATTTGATCGGTCGCTGGAAGAGGCCGCGCTGGATTTGGGGTGTTCGCCGGCGCAGGCTTTTCGTCTAGTGACGTTGCCGATCATTGCGCCCGCCGTTGTTTCCGGCTGGTTGTTGGCGTTTACCTTGTCGCTTGATGATCTGGTCATTGCGTCCTTCACCTCTGGACCATCCGCCACGACACTTCCCATCAAGATATTCTCGGCTGTGCGTCTGGGTGTCAGTCCAGAAATCAACGCGTTGTCGACGCTTATGATCGCTGTGGTAACGTTGGGTGTCATCACCGCATCATTGGTGACCAAACGCGCGATGATGCGGCAAAAGCAGGATGAACAAGCCGCGGCGCGCACCGAATGAAGCGAATCTTTTCGGATTACGCCTACAGAGCGGCCCCTCGTTCAGGATGCTGGTGGGACGAGACGGTTGAGGCACCTGATTGGCCTAAGCACCAAGGAGAGTTGAAGGTCGATGTTGCCATAATCGGTGGCGGGTTCACGGGCCTATCTGCAGCGCTGCATTTAGCGAAAGAGGGCGTATCGGTTGCTGTGTTCGAGGCGAACTCTCCGGGCTGGGGCGCGTCAGGGCGAAACGGAGGATTCTGCTGTCTGGGTGGTTCGAAGCTCAGTGAAGCCACTCTCAGACGTCGTTACGGTGCAATTGAGGCAGCAGCATATTTTCAGGCTGAAAAAGACGCAGTGTCGTTGGTTGCCGATCTTCTGGCGCGTCATGAACTCGATGCGGACAGGCACTCGCGGGGTGAAACTCAACTGGCCCATTCCAAGCGAGCGATGGCACGACTACGTCAAAGCGTCGCCTCAGAAGGCCAGCTGCATGAGCAGCATGAACTGGCAGATTTAGGGTTGGGAGGCGCGTTTTTTGGCGGATACACAACGCCTATAGGTTTTGGTTTGAACCCTCGTAAGTACCTTTTTGGTTTGGCCAACGCAGCGCAGGCTGAGGGTGCAAAGTTGTACCAACACAGCCCGGTTCAGAAGATATGCAAAATCGCGCAAGGCTTTGCTCTGCATACCCCCACCGGTCATGTTCGGGCTTCGAACGTGCTAACCTGCACAAATGGGTATTCCAGCGAGGATTTACCCCAATGGATGGCTGCGCGCTATATGCCGACGCAATCGACGGCTTTTGTCACACGCGTTCTGTCCCAAAACGAATTACAGGCTCAAGGCTGGACTTCGGATCAGATCGCATATGACACGCGCAACCTGCTGCATTATTTCCGGTTGATGCCCGATAGGCGGTTTCTGTTCGGAATGCGTGGGGGATTGATGTCGTCACCCCGTGCCGAAATGCGCATTCGGCAAAAGGCGTTGCAGGATTTCAGACGCTTGTTTCCTGCGTGGGCCTCGATTGACGTTACGCATATCTGGTCCGGTATGGTCTGCCTGTCCCGCGCCCTCGTGCCCTTTGCGGGTCCGGTTCCGGATCAAGCCGGGTTGTTTGCGGGCTTTGCATATCACGGCAACGGCGTTGCCATGGGGACATATTGTGGCCGAGCCCTCGCCCGGATGGTCCTCGGGCAACCAAGTGAGCTTCCTTTGCCGATCAAGCAACCGCCAGCCCGTTTTCCATTGGGTAGATGGCGTCGTGCCTTGATGCCGCCAGCCTATGCATTGCTTGGTCTTGCGGATCTATAAGGCGCGAATTTCCAATTCAAAGGCCCGAACATATTCGGGTGATCCGTTTTCGACCCGCCACAGACAATAGGCCGCCATTCGCCAGCCATACCAAGAGCGCAGAGATAAGTATCGCGCAGTAACTTGGTGCCGATCGTAGGCGGTTAGAAAGCTCGCTACCTCCGCCTCCGACAGAGGTGCACCGCGATAAAGCTGCTGCATCGCGGGCGATAAAAATATCGCTAAGTCTTCACATGGGTCACCCAAGGCCGGGCATTGCCAGTCGATGAGTGTCAGCCCGGCAGATGATTGCAGAATGTTGCCCGCCACCGGGTCACCATGGATCAGACATCGCTCGGCAAGAGGTGGTATTTGCCCCCGCGGCTTCAACGCGATCAGCTGCTGAGTCTCAGCGTTCTGGCAACTGCGCAAGATTTGCTCAGCATGGCATCTCAGATCCTCGCTGCCATTGCAGCCAGCGGGAAGGTCCAGATTTATCGAAAGACTGTGTAGTCGCCTTAGCAGAACAGCGACGTTCTCGACGCCTTCGCGCCATGGATTGCCTGGTGCATGATCGTAGTAAACCCAGTTCGCCTTCTCGAAAGACCCGGTTGCCCGAAGATTGGGCACAAATCCGGTGCTGTTGAGTGTGCGCAAGCAGTTCGCCTCAAGTATAGCGTCGTTGCGAAACAGCGGGTTCTGAAACGGTGCGCGATACAGCTTGAGGACCGCGTCGCTGTGATCCGACAGTACCTTCCACACCTGATTTGTACGCCCACCGTACAGCACCTGGAATTGGGCTCGAACATCAATCAGCCCTTGAGAATGTAGCTGGGCAACCAGCTTTGGCGGAGGTGGGATTTGGTCAGACAGGGAAGTTACCAGATTGAGCAGCGAGTCGATTTTGCCAAGCTTTGACCTGCGCCGCCCAACAGATCAAGCACCTGTTCGGATTTGGGTAACCTCATTCGCAGATACTTCTGCCCCGCTTTCAAGTGTTAACATGACCGCGCCTTCACCAACCTTGGCCTCAACAACACGGCCAAAGGCAGCAGTGGGCGTTTCGGTTAGCAATTTGTCTCCCTTAAAGCTCACGAGAGACGCAGAGTAACTCCCTGCCAGAAACGCAGTGCCGGTACTGTCAACACCGTGCCATTCGAATTCGGTTTCATCGACGGGTACGGTAATTCGGTCGACCACGTCGCCCTGCGTGTTGCGGATGATCAGTTCAGCTCTGGTTGCATCAGGAGCTGCACTGGCAAAGAGCGTAACAGGCTGGTTTTCAAATTGAAATGGTGCGGCAACTTGAACATCCATACCAACCCAATTGGCAAGCTGGATCAGATTGACCGATCCCAACGTCAAAGCCAGACCAGATAAAAGTTCATTTGCTTTGACCTGTTGTTCGACCATCGAAAACTGCGCGAGCTGCGAGGCATATTCTGATGAGTCCAATGGTTCCAGCGGATCCTGATTTCGTGCCTGTACCGTCAGCATGCGCAGGAATGTCTCGAAATCCGACGTCAGAGCAGAACGTTGCGCGTTGCTGGGTACACCTGAGGTGGCGATTGGGTCTGCGGTTGAACTCGACTGGGTGATCATCGCTTAAAGCCTCACATCAAGGCCACCACGCGGGCCGGATTGAACTATTGGTGCATTATGAGTCTCATCAACAGCGACCTCCGATGTGTCAGAGAACTGCTGCGCCTCGGGATCTTTTTCTTGCTCTGCTGTGTTACCGGACAGGCCCAGATCAAGTGACATACCTTGGTATCCAAGTTTCTCGAATTCAGCGGATAACAGCGTGATGTGCCGCCGCATCAAATCAAGCGTTTCTGGCCGTTCCGTCATGATCATCAGATGCAACCCGTCTTCACGGTTGGTTAATGTGATCGAGACGCGGCCCAGTTCCTCGGGGTTGAGGGCAATGTCTACGCCCTGAGCGCCGGGCCTTGCTGAGATGATGGCTGCCAGTTGGCCCGCAATGGCGCGGGCATTTTCGGCGCGATGGGGTATAAATGGTGTTATGCCCATGGTTTCCCGCTGGGTGGGCACAGATGTGGCTTCCTTTAGTGTCGGAATATCGAGAATCTCGTGGTCTGTTGCAGGTTCGCGGATTGTGTCCACAGGAGCTATATTTGTGGCTTGGGCCGATATTAGAGCATTAGTGGCGCTAGCTGTTTGCTGCTGCGAGACTGCTTTAAGTACCGACGCGATCGGTGTGTCTAAATCCGGGCGGATGCCGACTTCGGCCGAATTTCCAGACTGAATTGGGCGTGCATTCGAATTCGGGCTGATCCCGTACGGACCTAGCGTCCGTGTGAGCACCCGTTTTTCAACTTTATCGGATTTTTGTTCCGGCGCTGCCGGGATTTCGGACGCTGCCGGGGTGGTCGAACCTATTGTTGTCGACCTATTTGTCTGATCGGTTGGTGAAGTGGATATGTTCTGATTAGACACCGGTCCTACAGCGGGCGAGGGTACCGCTATTTCCGACTGTCCCGGCGCTTGCAATTCGCTGTCCGCAATCGTCAACAGTTGCGGAAACGCAGCCTCGGGATTTGGCAACTCCTCATCACCGTTTTGGGATAGTGGTTCCTCATTAGTTCTAACAGAGTCGTTGATTTCGACATCCGGCTGTTCTTCTACTGCGACTTTCTGTTTTGAAATTGTTGGCAAGCTCTCAGGATCGTTCAACTCGGCCTCTTCGTTCATGACGTCCTCAAAGGCCTGAGCTCCCTTGTTCTCACGCGCTCCCCCGTGCTGGGCATCGGATTTGCCTCCTGTGGTGGTTGAGGCCGTCAAAACGGTCAGCGGGTTGGACATTTCTTGCTCCGGCTGTGTTTGTTTGACCCGGACTCTGACCTCAGGAAGTTACAATTATTTTAACTGCTTTCCTCTTTGATCATGAAAGTTCGAAGCAATTTACGGAGAATCCAATGTCGATATCAGCGATTGGAGCAACGACGCCGGCCGCTCAAGCTTCAGATAAGCTTAGAGCTGCCTCAATCGAGCTTGAGGCGACCTTTCTCGCTGAGACGTTGAAATCCGCGGGCCTTGGGCAGGCGCGGCAATCGTTCGGAGGAGGCGCAGGTGAAGATCAGTTTTCTTCGTTTCTAATTCAGCAGCAGGCCCAGCAGATGGCCCGCGCTGGTGGAATTGGTCTGTCAGAGGTTCTCTTTAATGCAATGATGGAGAAGGCCGATGGGTGAAAATCCGATAAAGGCGTTGGAGGATCTGCTGGATCAGGAGCGTAAGGCATTGATAGGCGGCGATCTTGACGACCTGAACCGATTGGCACCTGAAAAGGAAGACCTGATTGATGCTCTCAACGGCCTGAAAGTCATTGATAGCGACGACCTTGTTCGTGTTCAGATGAAAGTCGCGCGTAATCAGGCACTATTGACCAGTGCAGCCGAGGGCATCCGCGCCGTTGCTGAACGCATGTCGGAACTGCGTCGCGTGCGTCAGGAGTTCAGTACTTATGACGCGGCGGGTCAGCGGAATGGGTATTCGGTGCGCTTGCAGGCAAAGCTGGAGAAGCGTGCATAAGGCTGGGTTTGCTTCAAATCCAAAGCTTTGGATTTATTCGTCTTAGCACTCCGTTAGGGGATCAGGGTCAAAGTTGGGATTGCACCTGGAACAGCAGGTGGCGCGAAGGCCACAGGGCGCGACGCAAAGGTCAGAACGACGGAATGCCCGCCGGTTCGGTGGGTCCAACATGGGCGTCGAAGGCGCTCGAACGCAAAGAGGATGACAAATATGTCCAGCATTCTGACGAACAATGGCGCAATGGTTGCGCTGCAAACTCTCAAATCCGTAAACAAGAACCTTGCGATGACGCAGAACGCGATTTCGACCGGTAAAGATGTGGCGACGGCCAAGGACAACTCTGCCGTCTGGGCTATTTCCAAAGTGATGGAATCGGACGTTAAGGGTTTCAACGCCATCAAAGACAGCCTGGCGCTGGGTGAATCCACAGTGGCAGTTGCACGGAACGCTTCGGAAACGGTTACAGATCTGCAGAACCAGATGAAAGGCAAGATTGTTGCGGCACAGGAAGACAATGTCGACCGCGGCAAGATCAATGACGATGTGACGGCATTGCGGGACCAGATCGCATCGGTCGTAGGCGCGGCGCAATTCAATGGTCTAAACCTAGTCGATGGGTCGGCAGGTACAGCATCCATTCTTGCGTCGCTGGACCGTGATAGCGCTGGAAACGTAAATGCATCATCAATTTCGGTCGCGAGCCAGGATTTGTCGACCGGCGGCTATGCGTCGAAGGGGGTTCTGGCGGGGTCGGATAACGTAACCACCGACAATGATGCGGCCGGGTTCACAATGGATAAGTCCGGCGGTTCGGGTGATATCGTTATCGACAGCTCGACTGACAACTTTGCTGCTGGTGACCAGGTGTCGATTACCATCGGTGACAAAGTTGCTTCCTATACGGTTCAAGCTGGAGATCTGGACCCGTCGGGCACCTACGACTCAGCTTATACTGATGCGATTGTCGCAGTTGGGTTGAAGAACCAGATTGATGCCTTGGGTATTACCGGTGTGGCTATCGACTATGACTCCAGCGCGGCGGGTACGCTTTCATTCGTTACCGGGACTGCGACAGCGGGTGCTGACGCAGATCGCGATGTGACCGTTTCGGCGCAATTCACCAATGCCGGAGCAGGCGGTTTGGGTGCGTTGTCGTCGATTGACGTATCGACCGATGCAGGTGCCGCGGCAGCACTAGGAACCATCGAGACACTGATCAACACCGCGATTGATGCATCGGCCGCATTTGGTTCGTCGCAGGGCCGGATTGAAACCCAGAAAGAGTTCATCTCGAACCTGGCGGACTCGTTCAAATCCGGTATTGGTTCATTGGTCGACGCCGACATGGAAGAGACGTCGGCCCGGTTGCAGGCTCTGCAGGTGCAACAACAGCTGGCGACGCAGTCTCTTTCTATTGCGAACCAGGCTCCGCAGTCCATCCTGTCGCTGTTCCGCTAATTCAGGAACTCAGCCGGGGCGCGCGCGCCGTGCTCCGGCCTTAACTGCCCGCTGATGGACAATCGGAAGGATTTCAAGTGACTCCGCAAACGCTCGCCCAACGCGCTTATGCGCAATCTGCTGCACCGACGCGAACGCCCCGGGATACGGAATATGAGGCGATATCCAAAATCACACACCGTCTGAATTCTGCGGCAGCACGCAGGGAAACGGATTTTAGCGCCTTCGTCCAGGCATTGCATGAAAACCGCCGGTTATGGAGCGTGTTGGCGACCGATGTTGCGGATGCTGATAATGCACTGCCGAACAATCTGCGGGCTCGAATATTTTATCTCGCTGAATTCACGGAACAACACAGCAGCCAGGTGTTGGGAAATAAAGCGACAGTAGAGCCGCTGCTTGAAATCAACATGGCAGTCTTGCGAGGACTACGTCAAATGAGGGGGAATTGATGGGCGGTCTGGTGCTAAAGCTTGCCCCAAAAGAGCGGGTTCTGATCAACGGTGTCGTCATCGAAAATGGTGACCGCCGCAGCAGATTTTCCATCATGACACCGCGAGCCAAAGTTCTGCGTCTGCGCGATGCAATTCACCCTGAGGAGGTGAACACCCCAGTGCGTCGTGTCTGCTATGCGGCACAGCTTGTGCTGTCTGGTGACACTGAACCCGATCAAGCGCGTCAGCAGTTGCTGCGACGCGTGGAGGAGTTAAGCCAGGTCTTTACAGATACCGATAGCCGCCGAGTGTTAGCCGATGCCACAGAAGCGTTGGTGGCCGAGCAATACTATAAGTGCCTAAAAGCGTTGCGCTCTCTATTACCACGAGAAGAGCGGTTGATGGCGTATAAGCAATGACCTTTCAACCGGTTGTACCCACCGGTGGAATTGTGGGCTGGCGATTTCTTCAGCGGACGTATGACGCACAACTGCAAAGTTTTTCAAACTCGTCGATTAATGAGCGTGAGACAGCGTATTTTCTGAAAAACATAGGAAATGTTCGCTCGGCTGAAGATCTGGTAGCTGATCGTCGCTTGCTACAGATCGCCTTGGGCGCTTTTGGCCTCGAAGATGATCTGAACAATCGGTTTTTCATACAAAAGATCCTGTCGGACGGTACTCAGGCGAATGATGCGTTGGCGAACAGGTTGGCTGACAACCGATATCGTGACTTTGCAAAAGCTTTTGGATTGGGGCCGGGTGAGATTCCCAAGACCGGTTTGGTCAGCGCGATGGAGAAGATCGCGGAAGATAATCTGACCGCTCGGTTCGAAATATCGGTTGGTGAATCCGATGAAACGATGCGCATCGCATTATTCACGCAGCACGCCTTGCGCGAGATAGCTCAACAAGGTGGAAGTGAGAACAGAAAATGGTTCGACCTTATGGGATTGCCACCGCTGCGCAATATGATGGAGACGGCGTTAGGCCTGCCCAGATCATTTGCACAGTTGGATTTAGACAAACAACTTGAAGTCTTCAAGGATCGGTTGCATCGCGCCACCGGATCCTCGGATCTGGCGCAATTTACGGACATAGAAGCCGTCGAAAAATTAACAGATACCTATCTGACCCTCAGCCAGATCGCGCAAATCCAGAGTGTAACTTCACCTGCACAAACGGCTTTGATCCTGCTGGGTGGCGGGTTTTGATACTAAATTCCTGATCTCGGACGGAGTTCGATCTGGGTCAGAAATCGCTAAAGCTCTGAAGCGTGAATTCGAGTGTGTTAAAGACCAGGCTTCAGCAACTAGGTGTTCAGATCTTTCGACGCGTCGTATCCGCTAACAATTTAAGTATCCGGTTAGATATCTGCAGAAGCTTGCAGTGCAAAAGAACTAATCGGTTGCGAAACGTTATGCAGCTTGATCTCTCCTAACGGGATGGCCTGTTTGCAGGCGGGCTCGATATCGTGTGATACAACGATTCTGTGGCCAGCTGTTTTGCCATATTCCCCTAGTCTGGCGGCGATATTGGCCGCTTGTCCGATCACTGTAAAATCCAGCCGTTCTTGTGAGCCGACATTGCCGTAAGTAACACGACCATAGGCGACGCCTATTGAGCAATCGCAATGATAGTCATTTTCGCCGTTGCGCAGCTCAGCCAGTTTCTCGACGATCTCAATCGCGGAGAGCTGCGCGTTGGTCCGGGCATTAGCGGCGTCGTCCCCCGCCGGGAAAACAGCCAGTACCGCGTCGCCGATGAATTTCAACACTTCTCCATCATGGTCGTGCACGATCCCCGATACTGTTTCGAAGAACGCGTTCAGCAAATCGATGTATTCATCGCGGCCCAACGTCTCTTCGAGCGCGGTTGAGTTGCGCAGATCACAAAACATTATGGCCGCATCGATATCATCGCCATCACCTCGGCGGATTTCACCGCCCAAAACCCGAGCGCCCGAGCGTTTGCCCACATAGGTCTCAAGCAAAACCTGGGCGTTTTCACGCTGCATGAAGACCTCGTAGAAGCGCGCGATTACGGAAGAGCACTCAAAAACCAGGCCAAGGTTTTCTGTTGTGAATCCATCTGGGTGATCACTGGTCAGAGTCAGGACGTTTATTCGCCCATCTGAAAAGGGCAGTGGCATGGCAACATAGTCTGTTGCCCCTTTCGCGCGCAGATCTTCGATGATCGGAAAACTGTTATGGGGATTGTCGTTGTTCAGGCGTTGACGCACGCCGCCCAGGCCATTTGAGACGTGGCGCAGTGGGCTGTTGGTAAAGGCAGGATGATCGTGGATCTCGTAGGTCGGGGTGTGGGTCGAAATCTCGGCCGTGTCCTTTTCCCAGATGTAGTGTTTGCCTGCGATCAACGGGTGCAGCGACCAGACCAGGATGCTAAGGCGTTGTATTGCGATGCCGTGTTCCAGCATTTTCTCGGCCAGTGCTTTGGTGAAAGCATCAGGTGTTTCGATATCCGACGCTCCGCGCATCAACCAGTCGATCAAAGGCCCGCTGATATTGCCGTCATCGGGTTGCCGAAGTTGGTTTTCTCCAAGGTCGATCCGCGTCGCCGTGTTGGGCATAAAGCCGATATGTCCTTGAATGGCTGCGCTTTCGGGAAAGGCATCTTCATAGGCCCAGATCGAGTTTTTCAGTTGCTCTTCCGGCAGGCTGATGTCGTGATAGGTTGCGGTACCCTTGAAGGGGCAGAATGTTTGCAACTCAGTCTCGGGGCTGAGTTCCACGCACAGATCTTCACGCGGGATGTAAACTGCAGGGGGCAGCCGCGTTTCATACATAACCTTGGCATTATGGCTTTCGGCTAGCAGGATATCACCACGGTAGATCGCAATCCGCCCTTTTAACGGTTCAACCGAAATACCATAGCCTTTGACATTTGGTGTGGCATGGACGTTCATCTGCAACCTCCCCTGGCCAAGCCCTTATATGATGGGCCTTCAGGGTGACGATTCCAAGATGTGTACACAGATTTTACCGCGATGAAGCAGTCAGACCATCTGAATAACGTCTTTTTCGATCGACAACATGTAGCCTTTTTTTGCGATGTTTTTCACCAGCAATTCACTGACCATCTGATTGCCGAGTGCGTCCCTTAGGCGTTTGATGCGGGTGGCACCAGCGGCTTCTTCGCAATCGATCACGTTCCGCCCTGAAATCATGGCTTCGATCTGCGCTCCGGACAGAACTTCGTCATCCAGCCGGGATTCGGCTAGTACCGATAGGGTTTCCATTGCTGCGGGAGTCAGCCTGAAATCCATGTTGTTGAGGTAAACCGTGTTTTCCTCGCGGCTGATTAGCAGCGAGGTCACCTGAATCCCGGTCCGCTCAATCTGCGCCATGCGGCGATTCAGCAGGACTAGCATCACCAGAAACACCAACGCGGTAATCAGCATGGCGCTGGCAAAGACCAGCAGCACGAAGATGACCATGCGATAGCTGGACAGCGTATCAGCGAATGCTGTGCCGGATTGGGCCAATATTTCCAGCAGGCGGATTTCGGATTGTGAGGTCAGGTCAGACTCGACAAACAACCGCTCGACGCGCGCGTTGAAAGCGTTCGCATCCGGTAGCGTCCAGAACAGGAAAACCGCTGCAGTCACCAGGATCGCGACGATCGCCGCTATCCCCAGACCAACCAACCGAACCCCCGAGCGACGCGCTTCAGTAACGGAGATAGAATTTTCCGGCATTGGCCTTCCTTTGATCCAATCCATTCGCCTCAAAAACGGTCATCACGTTCAACAGGGTCCAGCCGTTCGATTTCAGCCGCTTTGCGACTTCGTTCCGGGCCGAGCCCTTATCGCAGCTTGAGACCAGCATGACGCCATAGTGCAGACGCAAGGGATTGTCCTGCTTTGCTTTGTAGTCGGCATAGCAATCTGCCGCGACGGCCTGCGACCCAACCGATATCAAGGCCGTCAGAGCCAGAGAAGATAGGATCTGTTTCATGGGCTGCATCCTGCGCATGGGTTGGACGGATATTCAATAACCTCAGGGGTTTTGAGGTGCTGATATTGGATAACAGATTGCCGTTATTGCTTGTCTGAAGGGGGAGGTCGCAATGTCGGGTCATCAGTTTTGCGGTCGTTAACAGGCCTGCCCCATTATCCGAAAGGACACGTATCATGCACCGGAAGTTCATTGCTCTGATCATCGCAACCGCCGTCGCCATCACCGGGATCTCAGCGTCACAGGCAAGCGCGGCGGATACCCGAGATATTCTCGGCGGATTGGCTGCAATCGCGATCATAGGTGCTGCGGTCAACCACTATCATCAAGAGAAAAAGCGCGACGAAGAGGCAGAACGTCGCAAGCGTCATAAGAAGGCGGAAGCCAAGGTGAAGAAGGCCAAGAAAAAACATGCTGTACGCCCGTTGCCAAAGCGGGTGGCCCGTTATGATCTGCCGCAGCGCTGCCTGCGCACGTTCAATGCCTATTCGAGCAATCGTCCCTTGCTTGGGCCGAACTGCCTGAAGAAGCACTATAAACATGCCGATAGCCTGCCACACCAATGCAAGGTTGGTTTCTGGAATGGTAAAAGGGTAAAACGGGCATACGAACCCGCCTGCCTGCGCCAGAAAGGATACCGCGTCGTTTACCAGTAACCGGTTTCGAGCAGGAGTGGCGCCACAGAAGCGCCACGCGGGAGAGGGTGGCGCAAGCTGCCCTCTTCTTTTTTCTTGCGCCCGGCAAGGAAACGCGGTTTGCCAATGGTATGACGACACCTGATTTCGAACTCGAACGGGCTTTGCTGGCGCGCGGATACACCCGAATTGCCGGGGTGGATGAGGTTGGGCGTGGTCCATTGGCCGGGCCGGTTGTTGCGGCAGCGGTGGTATTGAATCCGCAGGATATTCCGGACGGGTTGAACGATTCAAAAAAACTGACGGCCAAACGTCGCGTTGGTTTGGATGAGACATTGCGCAATCGGGCAGAGGTCGCGGTGGCCGAAGCCACAGTTGCCGAGATAGATGAGCACAACATCCTACGCGCCTCTCATCTGGCGATGGTGCGTGCGGTCGCGGCGCTCGACCCGGCACCGGATTTTCTGCTGATCGATGGGAATATGATTCCGCGCGGGATGAAACTACCCTCGCAAGCCGTGGTGAAGGGTGACGCTCGATCGATGTCGATTGCGGCAGCGTCGATCATTGCGAAAATTTGGCGTGATCAATTGATGGTGGATTTGGCGCAACAGCATCCCGGCTACGGGTGGGAGGCAAATGCCGGATATCCGACAAAACAGCACCGCGAGGCGCTGCGAAATCTCGGGGTGACCCCACACCATAGACGTTCGTTCAAACCGGTCCACAATATCTTGTATCAAGAGTAAATCGTAAGTCGCTGATTCAAAAAAGAAATTGACGGCGAATCATCTTTGACTCATCCTTGTCCCAACCAAATGAGCGCAAAAGCGCCGTGGAACTGAGGCAGTGATATGACCACAATCAAGACGAAGGGCGCAACCGCGCTCCCTTTAAACACGATTCTATCCGGGGACTGCATCGAGGTGATGAACAGTCTGCCCGAGGCGTCGGTTGATCTGATTTTTGCGGACCCCCCGTATAATCTGCAGTTGAAAGGCCAGTTGCACCGGCCAGACAACTCTCAGGTCGATGCGGTCGATGATCACTGGGATCAATTCTCAAGCTTTGGCGCCTATGACCAGTTCACGCGTGAATGGCTGAAAGCGGCGCATCGTTTGCTGAAACCCAATGGCGCGATCTGGGTGATTGGGTCTTACCACAATATTTTCCGCGTGGGTTCCGCCCTGCAGGATGCGGGCTATTGGATTCTGAATGATGTGGTTTGGCGAAAATCGAACCCGATGCCGAATTTCCGCGGCAAGCGCTTCACCAATGCGCATGAGACGATGATCTGGGCCTCCAAACGTGAGGGTGCGAAATACACGTTTAACTACGAAGCGCTGAAAGCGCTGAATGAAGGCGTACAGATGCGCAGCGATTGGGTGCTGCCGATCTGCACCGGGCACGAGCGCTTGAAGGATGAAAATGGCGACAAGGCGCACCCGACACAGAAGCCAGAATCACTGCTGCATCGTGTTTTGATTGGTTCGACCAATCCGGGTGACGTTGTGCTCGACCCCTTCTTTGGTACTGGCACCACGGGTGCTGTCGCGAAAATGCTTGGGCGAGAGTTCATCGGTATCGAACGCGAAGAAAGCTATCGAAAGGTGGCTGAAAAGCGCATCGCCAAGGTCCGTAAATTCGACCGCGAGGCGCTGGAAGTCAGCGCCAGCAAACGCGCCGAGCCACGCGTGCCATTTGGCCAATTGGTCGAACGCGGCATGCTGCGTCCGGGTGAGGAGCTTTATTCCATGAACCAGCGCCACAAGGCTAAGGTACGCGCGGATGGGACGTTGGTAGGCGACAACGTCAAGGGCTCGATCCATCAAGTGGGGGCGCATCTTGAAAACGCGCCGTCCTGCAATGGCTGGACTTACTGGTGCTTCAAACGCGATGGCAAGACTGTGCCAATTGATGTGCTGCGTCAGCAGATCCGATCAGAGATGCATAGCTGATTTACTCAATACCGCCGGTGCCTGTGGCCTGACACAAGGCACTAAGCCTTGCCCCGCCGTTTAGGCGGGGTCTTTTGTTTTCCTCTATAGGATGTTTGCATAGGGCAGCCCCTGACAGCGCATATGGGAGACCGATGCAATGACCGAGACAACCGCCAGTCAATCTCGTCTGAGCAGACTGTTCTTCACGCAGCCGGACAATTATGACCTAGACAACAAGTACACCGAAGCCGCGCTGGAACGAAATAAGCGTGAGGGTTTGGAGCTTGCAGTTCGGGCGCGTTGGATCGCAATGGCCTTTACAGCACTATTGCTGATTTACCTGAACCCCCACTGGGAGGTTCTCTGGTACCATTTCATTCTTTTGCTGATCTGCGCCAATGGTTGGCTGATCCGACGTGCGGGGCGCGTTGGTCAATCCCGAACAGAGCTATTTTTGATCTTCATTGATCTGCTGATCATGACACTGGGTATGATCGTTCCTAACCCATTCAGCGACGACGTGCGGCCGCTGGCAATGCAGTATCGGTTCGACAACTTCCAGTATTTCTTCATCATTCTGGCTGCAGGAACTCTTGCCTATTCCTGGCGTACCGTCATCGCGATTGGAACTTGGACGGCGTTCATGTGGACAGCAGGTTGGGTGATCGCTTGGTGGGTCTCCACGCCGATACCGGGGATCAGCGAGCGCGTATCCGAGGCCTTGGCAGGTTATCCAGACGTCGCAGAATTCATGGATCCCAACAGTTTCATGCCGACGCTTCGTATTCAGCAGGTGATCGTTTTTGTCATGGTTGCAGTGACGCTTGGTGTTTCGATGCGGCGCCTTAATCGCTTGTTGATGTCGAATGCCGGGCTTGAACGTGAGCGCGCGAACTTGTCGCGCTATTTCTCTCCGAATGTGGTTGATGAGCTCAGCCAGAACGATGAGCCTTTAAAGCAGGTCCGCAAAGAAGACATTGCGGTTCTTTTCATCGACATCGTTGGGTTCACCAAATTTTCTGCGGGGCGCGATCCGTATGAGGTTATCGAGGTCTTGCGCGGGTTCCATGCGCGGATGGAGACAGAGGTGTTTCGCCATCATGGAACGCTCGACAAGTATCTTGGAGACGGATTGATGGCTACGTTTGGCACACCGCTGCCGGGTGAATTGGATGCGAGCAATGCATTGGCTTGTGCCCGGTCGATGGTCGATATGATCGACCGCTGGAATATTGATCGCAAACGCGCCGGCGAGGCAGAGATTCAGATCGGAGTAGGGGTTCACTTTGGCTCAGTTGTCCTGGGTGATATCGGAGCGAACCGGCTGGAGTTCGCCGTGATAGGCGATGCGGTAAATGTTGCTGCAAAGCTTGAGGCCATGACGCGCGAATGCGCTGCCCGCATAATTGTCAGCGATGCATTGCGCACCCAAGCGTTGCAAGAAACACCGAACTCAGAAGACTTGATGGCAGGATTTGAACAGCGGCCGGATCAGACGGTGCGCGGTGTCGCCGCCCCGATGGATTTTTGGGTGCTCCAAAAATAGGGGCTCCCGCCTGTCAGAACCGCATCAAAGATGCGATCCTTCCTGTCGGGCCGGGCAGCACGCTGGCGCGTGCTGCGGTTAGGTTCGAGGCAGAGGGTTCTGCGCCTTGTTATAGGGCTGCCAGTCGGCGATCTCGGGATAGTATTGACGTCGCCACGCTCGGACCTTGGGGTTCATGATGCGTCGCCACAATGGTGGGATCATCGCAGCAATTGTCATGACCGGATACCCATATGGCAGTTGCGGGGCGGCGTCCTGAGAATGGTGTTGCAGCAAAGGGAACCTGCGGCTTGGTTTGTAGTGGTGATCCGAATGGCGTTGCAGGTTGATAAGTAGCCAGTTCGACGCTTTATGCGACGCATTCCACGAGTGGCGCGGGTGGACGTGTTCGTACTTCCCGTCGCCAAGATATTTGCGCGTCAGGCCGTAATGTTCGACATAGTTGACCAATTCTAGCTGCCAGATCGCGGTACCTGCCTGCAGCAGGAACAAGCCTAGCCCGGCCCATCCTCCGAGCAGGTACGCCAGAAGCAGCATGGTCGATTGCAGGGCCCAATACCGCCAGAAGGGGTTCGTGGAAGCTGTCCAGGGGCGGTCTTTGCGGGCCAGTTTGTTCGCTTCCGCGTGAAACGCCGATTTCAGACTTTGGCGCAGGACGCGCGGATAGAAGCGGTGGAAGCCTTCGTTGTAGCGTGCGGTCACAGGGTCGCGTGGGGTGCCAACATAGCGGTGGTGGACCAGCAGATGCTCGGACCGGAAATGGGAGTAAAGCACCATCGACAGCAGGATATCACCCAGCCATCGTTCCAGCTTGCCTTTCTGGTGCATCAACTCGTGGCTGTAATTGATTCCGATCGTGCCTGAAATAACGCCCATGCCGAAGAATACGCCAATTTTTTCG
This sequence comes from Ruegeria sp. AA3, assembly GCF_056542905.1. Taxonomy (NCBI): domain Bacteria; kingdom Pseudomonadati; phylum Pseudomonadota; class Alphaproteobacteria; order Rhodobacterales; family Roseobacteraceae; genus Ruegeria; species Ruegeria sp. AA3. Next base: position 62,469 of record NZ_JBQGAQ010000007.1, read on the forward strand.
ATTGTGGTCAGTCCCGTTGCGCGGGTCGTGTACCAGATCAGTCCGTAAAGCGTGAGGAACTGCACCGGAGCCCATGCTTTGATCAGCCAAATATACCAGTCCAGCTCTTCATCTGGCGCATCCGGGTCGGCATTTTCCAAGTTAAGCCCCGTCAGTTGATCCAGCACAGCAAAGGCCCACCAAGTTGAAAGAGGCACAATCAAGACCCACCAACCACCAGCGAAGGAGGTCATCCAAATGAGTGGGACCAGCAGGTATGAGACCCAAAATGGAACGGCAGATTGCCAGCGAGAGAGGGTGTCAGATGCAATCATCTTGGGGCTCCAAAGCGTTGCCCGAACAGTAGACCGCTCTTTATGTTTTGCACAGCGGTCTATTGGCCGCGCCAGAGATCGAACCCCTTGCGCATAACGGTGGGTAAGTCGCTGGGTTTGAACTGGTGTTTGTCCATGATCACAAAATCATCCGGAGTAAACCCATCGGGCAGTTTGGTCGTCCAGATACGCAGGATCAGGTGAAAATGGGTGAAAGTGTGCCGCACTTCGCCCGGTATTTCTTGCCAACGCGCCGGGAACGGCGGATTTTCTACAGGCGCGTCGGACCAGTCCGAGCCGGGCCAGCCCAACATGCCGCCCAGCAGGCCTTTGTCGGGGCGGCGTTCCAATAGCAGAGCACCATCACTGCGTTGGGCAATATAGATATGACCCAACCGTGTTGGTTTCGGTTTTTTGGGTGTTTTTTGCGGTAGTTCTGTCTGCGTACCCGCAGCCCGCGCCAGACAGGGTGCATAGAGTGGACAAATCCCGCAAGCTGGAGATTTAGGTGTGCAGATCGTCGCGCCCAAATCCATAACCGCCTGAGCATGATCCCCGGGCCGCAGAGGTGGTGTCAGTGACGCGGCCTTTTCTTTCAATAGGGGTTTTGAACCAGGCAGGGGATCGTGAATGTCATATAACCGCGCCATGACTCGTTCGACGTTGCCGTCCAAAACAGTCTCGGATTGATCAAATGCAATCGCTGCAATAGCAGCAGCGGTGTAGGGCCCAACTCCCGGCAGTTTCAGTAATGCGTCGTATCTCTCGGGGAATTGACCATCATACTCAGCAGCGACAACGCGCGCGCATTTCAATAAGTTGCGCGCACGGGCGTAATAGCCAAGGCCAGCCCACTCGCCCATGACCTGATCGTCTTGGGCCTGTGCCAAGGCTTTGACAGTGGGCCAACGGGTGGTGAATCTGATGAAATAGTCGCGCACAGCGGCTACGGTGGTCTGCTGTAGCATAACTTCGGAAAGCCAGACCCGATAGGGATCAGGCATGACACCGGCGGCGCGATCCACCGGGCCAATCCGCCACGGCATTTCCCGCGCGTGGCGGTCGTACCAGTCCAACAGCGTCTTGCTCAGGTCGATTTCGGTGCAGTCACGCAAGTTTTATGTAACTCCCTGTCGGGTTTCACTGGCGCACAGGTCGCAGCTTATTACAATAGCCGTGCAAGAGTTGGAAACCTGATGCAACGCAGACGTTCTTCGACCCGCGGGTTCAAGCGCACCGCCACTTTGCTGAATGACCGGATCAGGCAGGCCGGGGAAAGCCGGGGTTTTGCCGTCTCGCGCCTTTTGACTCATTGGGCCGAGATTGTGGGCCAGGACATCGCGTCGATCGCCCGGCCGGTGAATGTAGGGTACGCCAAGGGCGGATTTGGGGCGACTCTGACGGTGCTGACAACCGGGCCACAGGCGCCAATGCTGGAGATGCAGAAAGAGCAGCTCCGTGACAAGGTGAATGCCGTCTATGGCTACAACGCGATCAATCGGGTACGTATCACCCAGACCGCGCCGACCGGATTTGCCGAGGGGCAGGCGAGTTTCGATCATAAACTGAAACAGACAAAACCTGTTGTTTCACCAGAAGTTGCAGCTGAGGCCGACAATGTGTCGCGCGCAGTTCATGATGAAGATTTGCGTGCAGCACTTGAACGTTTGGGCCGCAACGTTTTATCCAGACAGAAACGCTAAGAAAGGGCTGAGGAATGAGCCGGATTGCAACCGTAATATGTGCGGCTGTCGCCGTAGCCGCAGGCGGCTATTGGCTGACAACGTCGAGTAATACGATCCCTTCGAACCCGCTTGTCGGTACCGCCGAGGCGCAAGAGGCGGATCTGGACACGTCAACCATCGTTGAGATGGTGCAGGGGGCGGAAGACGCGCCAGTCGAGATCATCGAATATGCATCATACACTTGTCCGCACTGCGCGAATTTCCATCAGGGCGCATATAAGCAGCTCAAGAAGGACTTCATCGACACGGGCAAGGTCAAGTTCACCTATCGCGAGGTATATTTTGACCGCTATGGCCTTTGGGCATCGATGGTGGCGCGGTGTGCGGGTCCCGAGAAGTTTTTTGGCATTACCGATCTGCTTTACGAAGGTCAGTCCGAATGGACTCGCGCCGGTGGTCCTGCCGAAATCGTTGACGAGCTGCGCAAGATTGGTCGTCTTGCAGGTATCGACAATGATCAGCTTGAAGCCTGCTTGCAGGACGGCACCCGCGCGCAGACTTTGGTAGCCTGGTACCAAGAGAACGCTGAACGTGATGGAATTCAGGCGACACCCTCTTTCATCGTGAATGGCAAGAAGGTTGATAACCAGTCTTATGACGACTTCAAGAAGTTGATCGAAGACGAGCTGGGCAGCTAATCCCTGTTGGGCCAGCCTGTATCGGGCTGGCCATTCGTTCAGGGTGAGGGCGCGACTTTGGTTAACATCGCTTTGACCATTTCATCCTGATTGATGTGTAGCCGGACCGGAAGTGTTAGGACCTTACTTCGGAACGCCGCAGGTAAGCGCACGGCGTCCTTCTCGGTTGTAACCAATTGGGCGCTCAATGCTTTAGAGTCCTTCTCCAAGCGGCTCATAAGGGCGGTTGTCAGCGGTTGGTGATCGTCCAAAGCTTCGGCGCGCAGCAGTTTTGCGCCTTGTTGCCGCAGAGTTTCAAAAAACTTTTCGGGGTATCCGATGCCCGCAAATGCCAGAACAGAGGTATCGCTCCAGTCCATCCCGGTTTGCAGCGGTCGCATCTCACCCGTGGCGTGGGGCACCGAAAGCGCGTGGCTCCATATTTCAGCGAAAATCGATTGCGCCTCGGAATCGCCAAGGGACAATACAAGATCAGCCCGCTTCAACCCCGCTTCCACGGGTTCTCGCAAGGGTCCGGCAGGAAGGCACAGCCCGTTGCCAAATCCCCGCGCGGCATCTACCACGATGATCGAAAAGTCTTTGTTGACCGAGGGATTTTGAAATCCGTCATCCAGTACAATTGCGGTCGCGCCCGCAGCCGCGGCAGCCTGTGCGCCGGCGGCACGATCCTTGGCAACCCAGACTTCGGCGAATGCGGCCAACAAAAGGGGTTCGTCGCCCACCTGCGCCGCGGTGTGTTTCCGTGGGTCAACCTGCACTGGGCCTTCTAGAGATCCGCCATGTCCGCGGGTGACAACATGAGGTTGGTGCCAGATGCCCCTCAGACAATCCAGTACCCATATTACGGTTGGCGTTTTGCCGGTGCCGCCCGCGTTCAGGTTGCCGACGCAGATTACCGGTATCCCCGGTGAGAGGCTCTGCCCGCTCGCCACGCGGCGGGCTGTCGCGGACGAGTAGATGCGGCCGAGCGGTGCAAGTAATCTGGCCCGCAAGTCCAACTGATCGGGGGCCGAATTCCAGAAATCAGGGGCGCGCATGGTGGGCCCTCCGCCGGTCAAGCGTGTCTTGCACCATGTCGATCAGTTGATCCGCCTGTGGCGCGCCTTCGGTTACAATCTGCCAACCGGCCAATGCCATGTCTGCGGTACGGTCCGGAGCCAGCAACTCGACTACGCCATCGCCCAACTCAGTCGCCGATTTTATGGTTATGGCGGCGTTGGCTTGGTTCAACCTATCATAAAGGACCTGGTAATTGCCGACATGCGGGCCATTAATCACCGCCGATCCCAACGCGACTGCAATTAACGGGTCTTGACCACCTGCGTTGCGTTCCAACGAACTGCCCATGAATGTCACGGCTGAAACACGATGCCAAAGGCCCAGATCTTCGGGTTCTGATGTCACGATGACTTGCGTTGTATCCTCAATGGCATGACCTTCGTCCCAATTAGCGCATCGCAAGTCCATCGCCTCTAATCGCTTGTACAATGGCGCGGCCTCGGATGCATCGGCCACGTGCAGAACCATAGCAAGACGCGGTAACAATCGTAGTGCCTGGCGATGTGCACTGAGTACCGAAATAAACTCCTTGGCCTGAACCCATGCGGCCAGCCAAACTGGCCGACCGGCCAGAATGTGGTTGGTCTCGATCAATTCATCCTCAGGCCAGGGGGTTGGGTTGGGGCTGACATGAAGAGGAGGCTCGACCGAAATTTTTGCCGAGTTGACCCCCAACCTCCGGATTTGGCGTGCTGTTTCATCATTTGTGGTGAGGATGGTCGTAAAGCAATCCAGCGTATAACGGGTAATATCCGGGAGCCAACGCCCACCTCGTGCTGTCTTCACTTCAACCAATGCCTCAAGCAGTACGAGCGGGATTGACCGTTCCTGCGCACGGGTAATGATGTTTGGCATTAATCCACCGCCGAACCAAAGTCCCATATCGGGGCGCCAATGGTCCAGGAAAGCTCGTGCGGCACCGGTGTGTTCGGCCGGGAGCTTTAGAATTTGGCAGGTGCACTCTTCCCATTCTCCGATATCGGCGTCGGGAGGCGCTGTTAGAAGCAGCGACAAACCCGGTCGCGCGGACATCAAGCGGCGACAGAAATCATCAACGGCGCGCAGCCGGTATGGTGTGCTGACATGCACCCATAAAACTTCTCCCTCGGGACGCGCTATACCTGCAAAACTGGTGTTCTTGGGAACACCCCAAGAAAGGACCCGATAGGCCGCCAGGCTGAGAGATCGTGGTTTACTCATGCTGAGATGCCGATCCCGCGCGGGTCCAATCTGGAACGAAGATTTTCATGTACCTCTGAGCCCGCCGCTACAACGCCATTAAGGCGAGGGTGAGCATTATTGAACCGTAATGGATGCCCTAACCGATCTGTACAGCGTCCGCCCGCCTCACGCAGGATAAGATCACCGGCGGCGATATCCCATTCCCAGCTGGGGCGCAGGGTCAGCATTCCGTCGAACCGTCCTTGTGCAACCAATGCCATCCGATAAGCGAGTGACGGCCGGTACACTCGGCGAAATTCCGGGACAGCCTCAGACAGCCAATGGCGCGGATCAAGATTAGGTTTTGCGGCCAGAATCTCGGCGTCGGACAGCTGCACCCGCCCAGAAACGTATATGGGTCTGCCATTCAGCGTTGCGCCTTGCCCTTTTGCGGCGGCATAAAGCAGATCGCGCATTGGCAGATAAATGACCGCTGCCGTTACCTCCCCCTGCTCAGACACGGCCAGCGAATGCGCCCAGGTGCGTGATCCTTCGGCAAAACTGCGGGTGCCATCGATGGGGTCAATGACAAAGACCCGATTACGGGTCAGGCGATCAGGTGAATCCTCGGTTTCTTCGCTGAGCCAGCCGTAGTCCGGGCGGGCAGCCTGCAGTTCACGCTCGAGCATTGCATTGACGGCCAGATCAGCTTCGGTAACCGGTCCTGCGCCTTTGGGTTTGTCCCAGCGCTGGGCGTCAGGGCCCGAATAGCGCGTGGCGATCTTTCCCGCCTCAAGCGCGGCGTCGATCAGCAGGGACAGGTCAGTTGCCGGCAAGGGTCATCCCTTCAATCAGCAGCGAGGGCACAACGCGCGACAGGTAAGCCCGCGCATCGTTGGCAGGAATGATGCGCATCAACATGTCGCGCAGATTCCCCGCGATGGTGCATTCGTTGACAGGGTGCGTGATCTCACCGTTTTCGACCCAAAAACCCGATGCACCGCGGGAATAGTCGCCGGTATTGGGGTTGATGGTCGAGCCAATCATCGACGTAACCAACAGCCCTGCCCCCATATCGCGCAATAAGTCAGCACGTGTTTTGTCGCCCGGCGTCAGACTAAGGTTCCAGTTGCTGGGTGAGGGTGGCCCGGATACGCCGCGCGCGGCGTTCCCGGTAGAACTCATTTCTAGTTTGCGCGCGCTGGACAAATCCAGTGTCCACCCAGTCAGCACGCCATCCTCAACGATAGCCCGCCGGTGTGTTGCCAGGCCTTCGGCGTCAAATGGGCGCGAGCCGGAGATGCGCGGGCGATGCGGGTCTTCGATCAGCGACAGGTGTGACGGCAGAACTTGCTGCCCTAGGCTTTCCTTCAGCCAAGAGGCTCCGCGTGCAATAGCGGCGCCATTGCTGGCCGCCAGCAGATGGCCGATCAGGGACGAAGAAATACGCTCGTCGAAGACGACAGGGAAACTGCCGGTCTGCGGTTTGCGCGCGCCGACGATCTGAACCGCGCGCTCACCTGCTGTTCGGCCAATCTCGGCCGGGCTGCGCAGATCTGACTGAAAGGTACGGCTGTCACCGTCATAGTCACGTTCCATCCCCGTGCCCTCGCCGGATATGGCAACGCATGAGGTTGAACGGCTGCTGCGCATGTAGCCACCCGAAAAGCCGTTTGTCGCGGCGAGATGGACCCGGTGAGTGCCATAAGCCGACGCCGCGTCAGAAACCTGCGATACGCCCGCAACTTCCAACGCCGCTGCTTCGGCAGCCAACGCGTCCTGCATCAGAGCTTCGGCGCTGGGTTCAGGGGCCGTGTCAAAAAGTTCCAGTGCATCCATGTCCCAGTCGGTGATCAACTGGTCGGGTTCAGCCAAACCGGTAAACGGATCCTCCGGGGCTTCCTGGGCCATGGCAACTGCCCTTTCGGCCATCGCTTTGAGGGTCTCGGGACGGCTGTCTGAACTGGAAACGATCGCCTGACGCTTGCCCAGAAAAACCCGCAGCCCCAGATCGGTTGCTTCCGAGCGTTCGGCATGTTCCAACGCACCACCACGCACCTCGACAGAAACGGATGATCCATCAATAACAATGGCATCGGCCGCCTCGGCGCCAGCCCTGCGGGCTGCGTCCAGCAGTTCGTCGCTGATGTTCTGAGGTGTTCGGGTCATGAGGCCTCCGGTCTGGTTATACTGGACCTAGCCTCGGATCGTTCGTCCCGCAAGGCCTGCAGCACAATAGCGTAATGTGCCTCAGGCGGGAAAGGCCACGATTGCGGCCTTTCCCCATATGTTGATCACTTGATACGCTGACCGTTGGCCAGAATCTGCCCGTCCTCGGTGAACTCAATATTCGAATTCAACGTGTCGGGTTCTTCGCCTGGAACAGCCATCAGACCCATCATCATACGGGCACCAAGCGCATCGTTTTCCGAGACAAAGCCCATGCCGATCAGCTTGTCGAGCAGAGCATTGGCCCCGACAAGTTTCAGATTGGCGACGCCCGACGGGGCGGGTAGACCATCAAACTCTTCGGTGTTGGAATTGTCGAACGTGAAGTCTCCATTCCCGGTCAACTCTGCCCCGACCAGCGACACAAGCAGTTCGTTGATCTTCAGTGAATGCAACTCGCCCGGAACCACATCAGATGTCTCAAGCTCTTCCACTGCTTCTGGGTCCATGAAATCAACCAGAACCTTGGCGGTGCCGGTCGTATCCAACGCAATGGTTGCCGGATCACGGGGCAGCGCGCCTGCAGGGTCAAACATGCTCCACAAAATGTCGGACATGGTGAAATCGGTCAGGTTCATGCCAAACCCGAAGGGCTGGATCTCTTCCGACGCCTGAACGGGGAACTCAAATTTCAGCCCGGCATTGGCCATTGCCATTTCGATTGGGAACGGCAGGTCGGCCGTTGTGACCGCCAGCTTCGTGCCGTTCTGCGCAAGATCGTAAACAAGCCTCTGGGCATCGATGCTGCCGGTAAATCTGCCACCTTCGGAACTGCTGCTCAGCGAGAACGGTTCGCCCTCGGATGTACCCGCCATTTCGGTGCTACCCGAGGCATAGGTAAAGGTCCCTGACGCGGCGAACCCGGCCTTATAGATGTCTTCAATACTTGCGACATCCATGCCGGGTGGGATGATTGTATCGCCGTCAAACTTCAGGTCATCAAGCTTGCCGCTGATCCGGCCCGTATCTTCGCTATCGGGCTCGTTAAAGGCGACGTCATAGGACAGACTGCTAGCGGTAAGTTGCTGCTCTATATTGCGCTTCTCGTTGATTTCCATCTGGGAAGCGCCAGCAATATCGTTCATCTGGACATTCAGGGCCAACATGTCATCCGGCGCAGTCTCACCGTCGAATTCCATCGAGTCCAGCGTCAGAGACAGACTGTTCGCCGTATAGTCGTAAGTCATATTTTCGGGAGTACCCGAGACGACCATTTCCAGAGCGTCATGAGAATAGACCAGATCGGCCGAGAAGGTCTCCCCCTCAGCTTCACCCGAAATTGTCATTGGAAAGCTGGCAGGGAACCCGATATTGACAGTGCCGTCGCCATTCTCGGTCAGCGTCATCTCGGGGACGACCATATCAAATGTGCCTTCGGTATCCGGAATCGCCATCGCCATCGTCATGTTCGAGATGGTTGTGACGCTGCCCGATACGCTTTGCTCACCGGTTACGTCATAGCCCATCCCGCCCAGATAGGCCTGCCAGTCGGACCAGACATCATCGGCTGTTACATCTGCAAATGCGCCGTTTGTGGCAACGGCATATGCCAAAGCTGCACCGCAGCTGCGGCGAAGGAAAACAGTCATAAGAGAACCCTTCTTGATCAATTTGACGGCATCGTCGTGCCTGTAGCGATCAGCGTCAAGGGGGAAGGGGTGGACCAATTCCCCATTTGCGGGTTACGAGTTAAGACAATTTCAAATGCAGGGATTTAAGCGATGCATATGCAAGGGAAAACTGTACTGATCACTGGGGCTAGTCGAGGCATCGGCGCAGAAGCCGGGCGCGTTTTTGCCGCAGCCGGGGCCAATGTGGCTCTGGTCGCGCGCAGCCGTGATCAGATCGAAGCGTTGGCTGCGGCGCTGGGTGAAAATGTGATCGCGTTGGCTTGCGATGTCAGCGATTTTGCGCAGGTAGAACAGACAGTTGCCGACTGCATTGATCGGTTTGGCGCACTGGAGGTGCTGATCGGGAACGCGGGTGTGATCGATCCGATTTTTCATCTTTCGAACGCAGATACACAGGCTTGGAGCCATGCGATCGATATCAATCTAAAAGGTATCTTCTATGGAATGCGCGCGGCTTTGCCCATCATGCGGGCGTCAGGCGGGGGGACGGTTTTGACCGTCTCGTCCGGCGCGGCGTCTAATCCGGTGGAAGCCTGGAGCCACTATTGCGCCTCCAAAGCTGGCGCCAAGATGTTAACGGAATGCGTTCATTTGGAAGAGGCGCATCATGGCATCCGCGCCATGGGCTTGTCGCCGGGGACCGTGGCCACTGATATGCAGCGGGTGATCAAGGCCAGCGGTATCAACCCGGTCAGCCAGCTGGATTGGGACGATCATATCCCCGCAGATTGGCCGGCTCGGGCGTTGATGTGGATGTGTTCGGCGGATGCGGATGAGTTTTTGGGGACCGAGATATCGCTGCGCAATGAAGAAATCCGCAAACGAGTTGGTCTGACGTGATTGATCTGACCCAAGAAGACGGGTTGTGGACGGTCACGTTGAACAACCCGGAAAAGGCCAATGCACTGACTTCAGCGATGCTGGGTGAATTGGTCCACATCGCAGAGACCGCAACTGAGGCCCGCGCGTTGATCCTGACCGGCGTAGGCCGGGTTTTCAGCGCAGGTGCAGATCTCGAGGAAGCGCGGGCGGGACTTGCAACCTCAGATCTGTGGGAACGACTTTCGGGCGCGATTGCTGCGTTGCCCTGCCTGACGGTGGCGGCGCTCAATGGCACGCTGGCGGGTGGGGCCAACGGTATGGTTCTGGCCTGTGATCTGCGTATCGCAGTTCCGTCAGCCAAGTTTTTCTATCCAGTCATGAAGCTGGGTTTTTTGCCGCAACCCTCTGATCCTAAACGGATGGCCGCTTTGATTGGCCCGTCCAGAACTAAAATGATCTTGATGGCCGGGCAAAAGATGTCGGCCGAAGAAGCGTACAACTTTGGGTTGGTTGATCGGGTTGTCGACGCCGATCTATTGATGCCCACCGCGCGGGAGTTGGTAGCAGACAGTCTGTCTGCTGACCCAGCGATTGCAGCAGGTATCGCCGGATTGTGCCCATGAGGATGGCTGCACTGCGCTTGCGAGTGACAGATCCGAATGGGTTAGCTGCGTTCTATCGCGATGCGCTTGGTATGTCGGTTCAGGCCGAAGGTGCCAATCGCCGCGTGGGATACCCCGGCCAAGATGCTGATCTTTTGCTGATGCCGGGTGGCGGCCGCTATCACCACGACCGTGGTCAGCGCTATTGGAAGATCGGGATCACGCTGCCGAATGTTGATCTTGCGGCAGATATACTGCGCCAGAAGGGTATCGAGGTCAGCGCGCCGGGACAGTTTTTGGACATTGGCTACATGTGCCATCTGAGTGATCCCGAGGGGTTTGTCATCGAGCTGCTGCAGCATGATTTCGAGGGTAACCGACCCGACGAAGCCGTCAGCCCGGACACCCCATTTGCCGAGGCCCACATTGGTCAGATCACCTTGCGGACTGGTGACATCGCCGCTGAAGATGCGTTTTGCCGATCTCAGGGAATGACTTTGCTATCTATGCAAGATGTCGAACCTTACGGCTTTGATCTGCATTTCTATGCGTTTACAGCCGACGCGCCTCCTAACCCCGATCTCTGGGCGGTCGAGAATCGCGAATGGCTGTGGAAGCGCCGCTACACGACGTTGGAGTTCCAACATATCCCAAGTGCCCGGTTTGCGCCGGTGCCGGATTATCTTGGGATTGAGGTCGAAGGATTGGCAGACCCGCGAGAGGATGCATTCGGTGATCCATGGCTCCCGGGTAGTTAACGACCGCGCCGTTTACCGGGCACCTTTGACCGAAAACCCGGTGGGCGTTTACGCACCCAATCCAGAAACTTTTTCAGCCTTGGGTGCGCGCGCAGCGAATCGACCGTGTTGTAGTCGCGCGCCAATTCGGCCTCGGTGAGTGTTGCATGTACTTCGTTGTGACAGATCTGATGCAATAAAACGGTTGGCCCGCCCTTGCCTCCTTTGAGCTTTGGGATCAGATGGTGCAGGCTACCACCCCCTTCAGGGATCGGGCGGTTACAGAGCGGGCAGATCGGATTAGAATTTGCCATGACCTAACTTTGCGCCGAAGCGTGCATTGGGCAAGAGGGACACAATGGCGCAAACCGTTGTCATAGGAGCAGGACCAGCGGGATTGATTGCTGCCGAGCAACTTGCTGCTGCAGGGCATGAGGTTCTTGTGGCCGAAGCGAAACCTTCGGTGGCGCGCAAATTTTTGATGGCAGGAAAGTCTGGGCTGAACCTGACCAAAGACGAACCCTTTGAGACTCTTATTTCCGCATATGGGGAAGCTGCGAACTGGCTGCATCCGATGATCCAAGCGTTTGACGCGCAGGCGGTCATGTCTTGGGCCGGTGGTCTGGGGCAAGAACTTTTCACAGGTTCAACTGGCCGTGTATTTCCCAAAGCGATGAAGGCATCGCCCTTATTGCGGGCGTGGTTGTCCCGACTTGATCGGGCTGGTGTCGAGATCAAAACCCGATGGCGTTGGAAAGGTTGGCAAAATGGTGCGTTGGTGTTTGCAACGCCCATTGGGGCGCAGTTTTGCACCCCAGACGCGACTATATTAGCGCTCGGCGGCGCCAGTTGGGCGCGGCTTGGATCGGATGGGGCATGGGCACCTTGGCTTGTAGAACAAGGTGTCAGCGTGGCCCCGTTCGCACCCGCAAATGCGGCTCTATCAATCGATTGGAGCTCGTATATGCAGCCTCATTTTGGTGCGGCCCTAAAGTCGGTGAGATGGTGGGCAGGTCAATTTCAAAGCCGAGGTGAGGCGACGATTTCCGCAAAGGGTTTGGAAGGTGGGGGCCTGTATTCTCTGACGCCGGCACTTCGGAATGGCTTGCCGCTTTTTGTGGATCTGGTTCCGGATGTTTCGAAAGATGCGCTGCATGAGCGATTGAGTGCGAAGAAACCCAAGGCGACTCTGTCGCATTGGCTGAAGAATGGTTTGCGCCTGTCTTCGCAGAAGGTCGCTTTGTTTCATGAAATGACCAAAGGCAGCGATTTGGCACCTTCGCATTGGGTTGAGACCCTGAAGAACCTGCCTTTACACCATTCTGGCCTGCGCCCGATGGATGAAGCGATCTCGACTGCAGGTGGTATTGAGCGTCATTCGGTGAATGAAGGCCTAATGCTGACCGCCTTGCCTAGCGTCTTCTGTGCAGGCGAGATGCTGGATTGGGAAGCGCCAACTGGCGGTTATCTTCTGACCGGCTGTCTGGCGACGGGTCGATGGGCTGGGCAGTCGGCTGTTGAATGGTTGAACCGATAGGCTTCAGCCGGATCTGGCCAGCATTGCCAAGCGGATCATGGCCCTCTCCACTAGCGCCATTGCTGGTGCGGTTTGGCCAGCCGAGCGCAAGGACAGGTCAGTATCGGTCAGAACCGTTAATGCGGTCTGCAATTTCTGTGCCCCCCAACCCTGGGCTTGCCGTAAGATCCGATCGCGCCGTTTGCCATAGACCGGGGGGCGCAATTTGCCGATTCCCTGTGCCGCCCCACCTGGATCTGACGCACAGGCATAGAGAGTCCGGAAATGTCGCGTGGCACCGATACACAAGGTTACCGCATTGGTGCCCTGCGCCTGCAACCGCCGGATCAATGGCCCGATCTCTTGTGCACGGCCTTCGGCGACAACGTTCAACACATCATCCAGCGCGGCCTCAGTCGACCTTGGCGCGCATGCCTCGATATCTTCTATGATCAGTTCGCTTGTGTCGCCACGCTTGTAAAGTGACAGTTTCTCTACAGTTTGCGTGAAATCGCCGGGGCTAAGCGCCATGGCGAGCTCGCTGAGGGCCGACATCGAATCACGCGGAATATTCTGTAATCCGGCTTGCGCTAGAATTCGTTCCACCTCGGCCCGAGAGGGTGGATCATCATAGATACCAACGGCGTACGCTGCCGGGTTCGCCTCAAACGCTTTGCGGATTTTTGAGCTGGGTTTGAGCTGACCAGCGGTTACAACGATTTGAGCGTCGCCATGATCCCAGTCTTCCAAAGCGGCGAGAATCGCGGGCGCTGCCATATCTGTCGTGTCTTCGACAAATACCGCGCGTGGTCCGGGAAAAAACCCGACCGCCTTTACTGCGTCCAGCAACAAGGCCGGGTCGCTGCGCAGCTCGCTTCCAGGGATTCGGGTCAGGCGCATTTCTTCTTCCGCGCCGGGTCCAAGCAGGGCGGCCAGTACCTGTTGGCGTTTCAGGGCAACCCGCATGGCGTCCGCGCCGTAGATCAGCAGACCCGCTTTGCCCTCATCCGGCTTGGCAAAATATCCCTCAGCCTCGCGCGGGCTCAGCTTCATGCGGACAGGCCCGGTGTGGCATATAGACGATTTACGATCTGATCGGCCAGGATCACCATCAATCTCTCGGTCGCGTCGCGTTCATCAGCCAATGTTGAGACGGTCGAGCCAGCGGCAGAATAACCGACGAAATCTGTGACCCGTCCAGAGGCAAGGACCTGCCCGGTCGCGTCGGACTTCAACTCGTATCTGGCATTGCCATCAATCGTGTAGCGATTGGTTTCATTTGCCGTCGTGATTGAGGCTCGGCGGGTGACCGTCGAAACCACGACATCTAGTTTGTATTCATTGCCGGAGGTCGCGCTTCGGCCCAATTTACGCTCAAGATTCTGTACCAGCAGAAAACTTTCGACCGTATTCGGTGCTGATACCTCGACCTTGCCATCCAGAGCCGAGCCTGATCCACCGGGTGCAAAGACCGGCTCGAACCCGCAAGCGGCAAGCGCTAGCGGCATCAACAGCAAGGTTCTGCGATCAAACGACGACATTTACGATTCGGCCCGGAACAACGATCACTTTTTTCGGAGCAGCGCCATCCAGCGCCTTTTGCACAGCTTCGGTGCTGAGCGCGATTTTTTCAACCTCTGCCTTGTCCATGTCTTTCGGGACGCTGATTTCTGCACGGCGTTTGCCGTTGATCTGAATGGGCAGGGTGATGGTGTCATCAACCAGCATCGCCTCATCGGCCACAGGCCACGGTGCTGTTGCGACCAAACCTTCGCCGTCCAGCATCTGCCAAAGCTCTTCTGACAGGTGAGGGGTCATGGGCGACATAAGCTGTGCCAGCGTTTTTGCGGCCTCGCGCTTGGCTGCGGTGCCCGCCTTTGATTTCGCCAGCGTGTTGGTGAAGGCATAAAGCTTGGCGATCGAGGCGTTGAAGCCGAAGGATTCGACGCCGCCTGACACATCGTGAATGGCTTTGTGCATCTCGCGCAGTAGCGCTTCGTCCTCGGCATTGGCAGCCACGTCCGACCCGACGATTTCCGATGCGATCCGGTGCACCCGGCTCAGGTGCTTGAACGCGGCTTCAGCGCCGGACGCGGTCCATTCCACGTCGCGTTCGGGTGGCGAATCGGACAGCACGAACCAGCGCGCGGTATCGGCACCGAAGGCCGAGATGATGCTTACCGGATCAACCACGTTTTTCTTGGATTTCGACATCTTGGCCGAGGGGATGATCTCGACCTCGGTGCCGTCGGCCAATTTGCCGTCGGTCACATCCTCGGGTAGATGATAGACCGGTCGGCCCTTGGCATCGCGAGTCTGGTAGATCTCGTGCGTGACCATGCCTTGCGTGAACAGCGCATTGAAGGGCTCGATGGCTTTTTTCGGCAGGTGGCCAGTGATGTTCATCGCCCGCGCGAAGAAACGGGAATAGAGCAGGTGCAGAATCGCGTGTTCGATCCCACCGATATACTGGTCGACGTTCATCCAATACTCGGCTTCGACAAGATCGGTTGGCGATTCCGCGCGCGGCGCAGTGAAACGGGCGAAGTACCACGACGAATCGACGAACGTGTCCATCGTGTCGGTTTCACGCTTGGCCGGTGCGCCGCAGGACGGGCAAGGGGTGTCACGCCAGTTGGGGTGACGGTCCAGCGGGTTGCCAGGGATCGAAAAGTCGATTGGTTCGCCGTTGCCACCGTCATAGGGTAGCTGAATTGGCAGATTCTCTTTCTTCTCGGGCACGGTGCCGCATTTGTCGCAATGGACCACGGGAATCGGGCAACCCCAATACCGCTGACGGCTCAGACCCCAGTCGCGCAGGCGGTACTTAGTGACGCCTTCACCCCATCCTGCTTTTTCGGCGAAATCGACCGTCGCGTTAATCGCCTCATCACCGGTCGCCTCGGTCAGTCCGGCAAAATGTTTCACCCAGCGGACCTTTTCGGTCTTAGGCGGCACAAAGGCGATTTTGTCGACCGGTGTGTCACTGTCCAGTGCGAAGAACGTGTCGATCACCGGCAGGTCGTATTTGCGGCAGAAATCCAGATCGCGCTGGTCATGGGCGGGGCAGGCGAAGATCGCGCCGGTGCCATAGTCCATGAGGATGAAGTTGGCGATCCAAACCGGCAGCTCCCAGTTCGGGTCCAAAGGGTGCTTGACGCGGATGCCGGTGTCGTAACCCAGCTTTTCGGCCGTTTCGATGGCTTCTTCGGTCGTGCCACCCTTGCGGCATTCGGCAACAAATTCAGCAACTTCGGGGTTCTCGGCTTCAAGCTGCTTGGCGATCGGGTGATCAGGCGAGATGCCAACAAAAGATGCCCCCAGCAGCGTGTCGGGACGAGTCGTATAGACGGTGATAGGTTCTTCGCCATCGGTTCGTTCGAACCCAAACTGAAGGCCGCGCGACTTGCCTATCCAGTTTTCTTGCATCAGGCGCACCTTGGCGGGCCAGTTATCCAGCGTGTCCAGCGCGTCGAGTAGCTCCTCGGAATAATCCGAGATCTTGAAGAACCACTGAGTCAGTTCCCGACGCTCCACTAAGGCGCCCGAACGCCAGCCACGGCCGTTTTCCACCTGTTCATTGGCCAAAACGGTCATGTCGACCGGGTCCCAGTTCACTACGGCATTCTTGCGGTAGACAAGACCGGCCTCAAGCATATCTAGGAACAGCGCTTGCTGTTGGCCATAGTATTCCGGATCACAGGTGGCAAATTCACGGGACCAATCGATCGACAGGCCCAGCGGTTTCATCTGTCCGCGCATGTCGGCGATGTTGCTGTAGGTCCAGTCTTTAGGGTGGCCGCCGATTGCCATCGCGGCATTTTCGGCTGGCATTCCGAAGGCATCCCAGCCCATCGGATGTAGCACGTTATGTCCGGTCGCCAGTTTATGCCGCGCGATCACGTCGCCCATCGTATAGTTGCGCACATGCCCCATATGAATGCGGCCTGAGGGATAGGGGAACATTTCAAGCACGTAGTATTTCGGCTTGTCCGCCTTGTGGTTGGCGGTGAAGATTCCGGCCTTGTCCCAGGCCTCTTGCCATTTTGCTTCGATTTCGTTGGCCGAGTAGCGCGACATGGTGCGGTCCTTCGTGAATGAAAACGCCGGGCATGAACCCGGCGTTGTATTATTGTGATTTCTTGCGGGTTGCTAGAACTTGTTGTCAGCAATCCGTAGCTGACGGGCCCGGGATAGGATTGCATCCTCAACCGCGCGAGAGGTTGCCGCACTGACCGGGGAACCGCCACTGGTCTGAAGCGCAACAGAAAGTGAGCGCGCCTCGAGCGCTGGATCACTAATATGTACCGTTGCGCGATACGACCGCCCGCCGCCGGGCGGCCTTCCGTAACCGGTAACGATCACACCTGTAAACGGATCAACCTCTTCAATAGGCAGGAAATTCAGCACATCCAGTGACGCGGCCCAAAGATAGCGGTTTACCTGTGTGACCTGCTCGGATGTGTCCGGGCCGAAGATGTCCCATATCGTTGTACGATTCGGATCATTCAGCTCACGCTCTTCTGACGAGCTGCCATCAACGGTCAAAACGCTGGCGTCTCCTGGCGGCAGTCGCCCACGACTACAGGCAGAGACAGTCGCCGTCACCATGATCAAACCCAGAATCGTTATCAGGCGCATCGTTGGAAGGTCCTGTTTTACTTGTTTTGTACTGTTTGAATGTCACTCCTAGACAAGGAGTGGTGCTGCAACAAGCCTATTCTTTACATATGGGCGTGAGTTGCCCGCAGGACCTGGCGGAAAATCGACTGTGGCATCCTTGCACCAATTCGATCTGAATGACGGCAGAGCGTTTATGCCAAGCTTGCGCAACCGGGGTAAAAAAAGCGAAACGGTGTCCGTGCTGAGACGCGTGCTTTGCATGTGTCGAGTAGAAATATCTTTGAAACCGAGGGAAACAAGATGAAAAAAGTTCTCTTCGCATCGACCGCTCTGATCGCAACCGCAAGTGTTGCAGCGGCCGACGTTAAATTCAGCGGTTATGGCCGCTTTGGTATTGGTTACCTGGAAGACCGTACCGGCACCGTTGATTCGATTGATGGCGGCACCGCTTCTGGCGTTGACACCGACAACACAATCCTGATCTCGCGTTTCCGTCTGAACATCGACGGCACCGCAGAAACCGACGGTGGTGTTGAGTTCTCGGCTCGTGTTCGTCTGCAAGCTGACGAAAACGCCGGCAACGGCGAAGCAGGCACAGCTCAGCTGAGCGGCGCGCGCTTCTCGGCAATCTACGGTGGTCTGCGTGTTGACGCGGGCAACGTATCGGGTGCCTTCGACAACCTGGCAAACTACTACGGTAACGAGCCTGGCCTGGAATTCTTCATCGGTCAGTATGCCGCTGTTGACTACAGCTTCCTGGCATTCTCGTCGACCGGTGCAGGTTCGAACGCTGTGTTCTTCCAGTACGCAGTTGGCGACTTCGCCTTCGGTGCGTCGTATGACCAAGCCACTTTTGCTGAAACTGCAACTGCCGGTGCAGACACCGACAGCGGCGACCGCTGGGATATCAGTGCAACTTACACCTTCGGCAACGTCACAGCCGCTCTGGCCTATGGTCAGACCGACCGTCCGTTCGGTGGTGAGAAAGACACTCTGACTGTACTGACCCTGGGCGCTGACTTCGGCGACTTTAACGGTACCCTGTTTGTAGCTGACGATGACGTTGCAGCAGATAACCTGAACGGCACCGCGTATGGTTTCTCGCTGGCCTATAACCTGGGCGCGGCAACCACTCTGACCGCTGCTTACGGTGACGGTAGCGCAGACGACGACACCCAGCAGTACGGCATCGGCTTCATCCATGACCTGGGTGGCGGTGTATCGCTGAAAGGTGGTCTGGGCAACACCAAAGCTGGTGACGGCGACAGCCGCGTTCGCGCAGACTTCGGTGTCAACTTCAACTTCTAAGTTGATTTGAACCGCAAGGTTTAAGGGCAGGTCTTCGGACCTGCCCTTTTCTTTTTTGTCTACATGATGTTTTGCTGCAGCAAACGCAAAATGAGAGGCCCCATGTCGCTGCAAGAGATCACCGACCGTATCGCAAAAGCGGAATCCGCATCCGGGCGCGCCACTGGGTCTGTAAAGTTGATCGCGGTTTCCAAGGTTCAACCCAACGATCGGGTCGAAGCCGTTTTGCAACAGGGCCATCGGTGTTTTGGAGAGAACCGGGTTCAGGAGGCAGCGGGCAAATGGCCCGCGTTCCGGGAAAGTTATCCAGATGTCGATTTGCATTTGATCGGACCGCTGCAGACCAACAAGGCACGGCAGGCGATAGAGCTGTGCGATGCGATCCATTCGGTCGACCGGCACAAGCTTGCGAAAACACTGGCGAGATTGGCGCAAGAGATGGGCAAGTGCCCGGATCTGTTCATTCAGGTCAATACGGGAGAAGAGGATCAGAAGGCAGGCGTACTTCCACTTGATGCGGATACCTTTATCGCTGAATGCCGAGGCCTTGACCTGCCCCTTCGTGGATTGATGTGCATCCCTCCGGTCGATGAAGAACCCGCGCTGCACTTCGCGCTTTTGGCAAAAATAGCCGAAAGGAACGGGTTGGACGGGTTATCGATGGGGATGAGCAGCGATTTCGAATCCGCAATTGCCTTGGGCGCGACTCACGTTCGCGTCGGATCAGCCATCTTTGGTGCGCGCGTTAAGCCTGAGGAATGATCAGCCGATTACCCGGTGCAATCTGCCGCGCGATCCATCGTAGATGGTCGCGCCGGAAGGCGATGCAGCCTTCTGTGGGATAGCGCGGTCGTCGCCACTGATGCAGGAAAATGGCCGAACCTTGACCGGGTATCGAGTCAGGGTAATTCCAGTCGGTTATAAGTATCAGATCGTACAACGGGTCGGGACGACGCAGCTTTTCGTGGCTGTAGCCGTGAGGCGTATGAACCAGATGATTATAGGCAGTGTCTTCTACGTCGTCTGACCATAAATCGTTTGGTCCGATAGGGCGCGCCCAAGAAGCGGGGCGCGACATTCGGTCAGCGCGGTAG
Source organism: Ruegeria sp. AA3 (assembly GCF_056542905.1). Classification (NCBI taxonomy): domain Bacteria; kingdom Pseudomonadati; phylum Pseudomonadota; class Alphaproteobacteria; order Rhodobacterales; family Roseobacteraceae; genus Ruegeria; species Ruegeria sp. AA3. The sequence continues at coordinate 81,948 of NZ_JBQGAQ010000007.1, forward strand.
AGCATCCCGACAATATGATGTGCGCCCACAGGCGTAGCCCCATCACCTTCCCGTTTGGTTCGACTCAAAGATCCCCTGCCTATCGCACAGGGGAACATGCGCCCCAGAAACCGTATGCCCCGAGGTGTTAGAACCAGATCACGTGGTGTCACAGTAAATGACCCGATTTCGCCGCTTTGGTTGCAAGATATGAGCGGTTGAAATCGGTTTCGCCCACCTTCAGAGGAACGCGTTCAGTGACGGCGATTCCGGTTCGCTCCATCATTGCGATCTTAGCGGGGTTGTTGGTCAGCAGACGTACCGAACTGAACCCCAGAGACTTCAGGATGTCGGACCCCAGTCGAAAATCCCGCTCGTCATCTTCGAAACCCAATCGATGATTGGCTTCGACAGTATCAAAACCCTGATCTTGTAAGAAATAGGCGCGCATCTTGTTGGCGAGTCCAATGCCGCGGCCTTCCTGGTTCAGATAGAGCAGTACCCCCGCACCTTCGGCGCCCATCTGAGTTAGAGCGCCGCGCAATTGCGGACCGCAGTCGCATTTCAGGCTGCCCATAAGATCACCGGTAAAACAGGCTGAATGCAGCCGAGCGAGGACGGGTTTGTCTCGGTCCGGGCGTCCGATCTCAACGGCGTAATGTTCCTCTCCGCCGTCTTCGGGGCGGAATACGTGCAAGCGACCAGCCTCTGAAACTTCCATCGGAAGGCGCGCGGCGACGACAGGATGCAACGCGCTTCGATCGGTCAGATGTGGTGCCGCGCGTGCATGATCGATACGGGTCAGCGCGTGCGTTGCTGCAAACTCATGGCTTTCATCGATGGGGACGACCACAGTCGCGGGTAGCAGTTGGGCCGATTTGGCCAACGCAATCGCGATCCGGTGCAAATTTGCGCTGCCCTGCCGCTGGGTCATCAGCGGCCCTTTCATGGGCGCGTTCAGATCGTCCGAGGGGTCTGCGACTGCCTGGACCCAGCTTAGCTCGGCATCCGCCGGGATCATGACCCGGGCCAGATCGCCGTCATACGCGCGCGCTTTTAGTGTTTCGGCGCGCCGCATTGTAATGGCCACAACCGGTTCTCCACCAAGGGTACGCAAGTCTGCCAGTCTCTGCGGGCTCAGCGTTTCCGTGGCGAAAGCAAGAACACCGAAACCGAGTTCATCCGTTAGAACGACAGGAACACCCATTCGCAGGTCCGCCCGCGCCCGCGCCAGCAGTTCAGTTATGTTGGGGACGAGACTCATGTATGTTACCCTATAACGATTTGTCTTTCTCCTACCCCGATCAATGGGAAATGTGAAACAATTCCTATGCGACAGACACGAGGCCGTGAGGCGACTGCAGTATACCTTGCTGATTGCATTCTCCGTACGCAAGTGATGGAAAAGGCTTAGGAGGACCGGACATGGCTCAGCTCAAGAAAATCCTGCTGGTGGATGATGACGAAGATCTGCGCGAAGCGCTCAGTGAGCAACTCGTGATGACTGAAGATTTTGATGTGTTCGAAGCATCAGATGGTCAGTCCGCAATGGAGCGTGCACGCGAAGCGATTTATGATCTGGTTATTCTAGATGTCGGCCTGCCCGATACCGATGGCCGCGAACTGTGCCGGCTGATGCGCAAGCAAGGTGTCAAAAGCCCTGTACTGATGCTGACCGGGCACGACAGTGATGCCGATACGATCCTTGGCCTGGATGCAGGTGCAAATGACTATGTCAGCAAGCCTTTCAAATTCCCGGTTCTTTTGGCACGCATTCGGGCCCAACTGCGTCAACACGAACAATCTGAGGATGCAGTATTTGTTCTTGGTCCCTATACCTTCAAGCCAGCGATGAAGATGCTGATGACCGAAGATGATCGCAAGATCCGACTGACTGAGAAAGAGACGAACATTCTCAAGTTTCTCTATCGGTCGACCGATGGCGTTGTCGCGCGCGATGTCCTGCTGCACGAAGTGTGGGGTTATAACGCCGGTGTTACGACGCACACATTGGAAACACACATCTACCGTCTTCGTCAGAAGATCGAACCCGACCCGTCAAATGCGCGCCTTTTGGTCACAGAATCGGGCGGATATCGCCTTGTTGCTTGACTAATGGTGGATTGACTTGGATCAAAGTGATACCCTGCAGGTATCTTTAGATTACTCCCAACCCGCGCATGTCCGGGTTATGACATGCACCTCCCTGTTGGACTGCCGGGCCTCATGGCCCGGCTTTTTTTAACGCTCAGCCAATTGATCGCCTGAACTCTACTATGCTGTCACGATCAGAGATTGAGATGAAACTGACTTTTACACGCCTACCCGAGGTTGATCCGCAAGATATTCTTTCGCACATGTCTGATCCTCGCTTGGTTGAACATTTGCCTCTGTTAACAAGCGGATGGGACAACGCAGCCGTCGACCAATTTGTTCAGGTCAAGGAAGAGTACTGGGTGCGTGACGGGCTTGGGCATTGGGCAATATTGCTGGGCGATACATACATAGGTTGGGGTGGGTTCCAAAAAGAAGGTGATGAGTGGGACTATGGTTTGGTTCTGAGGCCTGAATATTTTGGATTAGGCTCGCGGATCACGCGACAGGCAATTGAATTTGCTATTGCGGACCCGCGCATCCCGTTCGTGACGTTTTTACTGCCTCTATCGCGTCAAAAATTGGGGGCTTTGGCACGGTTGGGGGCCCACTATATCGGTGAAATCGCGTATGAGGGTGCGAAGTTCAGAAAGTATCGTATTAAAACGGGCTGAAAGCCCGATACATGCCGTTTCGGGTAATAGGATCTGATTTGTCGGTCTTTTCCCATGGCGCCGCTCACAGTCGCGCGCTAACCTGCGCAGATCGAGACAAAGGAACTTTCCGATATGCCCTTTACCCTTGCCACATGGAACATCAACTCGGTCCGCCTGCGTGAGCCTATCGTGCTGAAATTGCTGCAGGAAGAGGCGCCAGATGTGCTGTGTTTGCAGGAATGCAAGTCGCCGGTCGACAAGATCCCGACCGAGGGCTTTGCCGAGCTTGGCTACACGCATATGATCGCGCGGGGGCAGAAGGGCTATAACGGTGTCGCCATCCTGTCCCGGCTGCCGCTCGAGGAAGTGGGGGACAAAGATTTCGCGGGATTGGGTCATGCACGCCATATCGCGGGTCGGCTGGAAAATGGTGTGACCATCCACAATTTCTATGTTCCTGCCGGAGGTGATGTCCCGGATCGCAAGATGAATGAGAAGTTTGGTCAGAAACTGGACTACCTGACCGATATGCGGGACTGGTTCCATGCCGAGAAGCCGGAAAAGTCCATACTGGTTGGCGATTTAAATATTGCCCCGCGCGAAGATGATGTCTGGTCGCACAAACAACTGCTCAAGGTGGTTTCGCATACGCCGATCGAAGTTGAAGCGCTGGCCGAGACGCAGGATGCGGGTGGCTGGGTCGATATTACCCGGCAGGATATCCCCGAAGGGCAGCTTTATAGCTGGTGGTCCTACCGGGCTCGGGATTGGGACGCGGCAGATAAGGGGCGCAGGCTGGATCATGTCTGGGCCACGCCTGATATCTCGAACGCTGGCCATTCCAGCCGAGTTTTGCGCGATGCGCGTGGATGGGAGAAACCAAGCGATCATGCGCCGGTTTTTGCGACATTCGACGTCTGATTGATGTAAAAACGCTCGACTCAGCCCTTGGTTTCTGAACTGCGGGGCTGCATATAGAACGCAAATACGAACCTGAGAGTAAATACCATGGATCTTTTGAACGGCGCAGCCGGCCCTGATACCACTGATCTGATCAAGGATGGGACCGAGGCCACTTTCATGGCCGATGTGGTCGAAGCCTCGCAAGAGATGCCGATCATCGTCGATTTCTGGGCTCCATGGTGCGGTCCTTGCAAAACGCTAGGCCCGGCACTTGAAGAGGCGGTGACCGCAGCCAAGGGCGCGGTCAAGATGGTCAAGATCAACGTGGATGAGGCTCAGATGATCGCGGGCCAGTTGCGTGTGCAGTCGATTCCGACAGTCTATGCCTTTCATAAGGGGCAACCAATTGACGGATTTCAAGGCGCCTTGCCGGGGTCTGAGATCAAGGCATTTATTGATCGCGTGATCGAAGCCGCAGGTGGCGAGAGCCCCGGCAATCAGCTGGACGATGCGGTTCAGGCCGCAGAAGAAATGTTGACTGAAGGGGCGGCCGTTGACGCAGCGCAAACCTTTGCGGCTATTCTGGGCGAGGATGCCAACCACGCTGCAGCTTATGGCGGGCTAGTACGGGCGCATATCGCGCTGGGTGATTTGGATCAGGCTGAAGCCATCCTCAACGGTGCCCCGGCCGAGATTTCAACTTCGCCCGAGGTTGAAGCAGCCCATGCGCAGCTCGAACTGGCTAAACAGGCGGCGGATGCTGGGCCGGTTGGTGAATTGACTGCGGCGGTTGAGGCTGAACCTGACAACCATCAAGCCCGATTTGATCTTGCGCAGGCCTTGCATGCCAACGGTGATGTTGAAGAGGCGGTCGCTCAATTGCTCGAACTGTTCCGCCGCGATCGCGAATGGAATGAGGGCGCGGCCAAGGCTCAGCTCTTCACGATCTTCGATGCGCTCAAGCCCAATGATCCGATCGTGTTGAACGGACGGCGCAAGCTCAGCTCGATGATATTTGCCTAAATTCCGATCAGGGCTACACTCGTCTACATGATGCACCCCGCTGATCTGCCGGAAACGGTGTCTGTGTTTCCTCTGCCCGGAGCGCTGCTGTTGCCGCGCTCGCGCCTACCGCTGCACATTTTTGAGCCGCGCTATCTCCAGATGCTGGATGACGCTCTGAAAACGTCCGAGCGGCTGATCGGGATGGTGCAGCCGAACACCTGTCAGGGGGACGAGACCAAGCTGCATCAAATCGGTTGCGCTGGCCGCATCACGCAGTTTTCCGAGACTGAAGATGGTCGCTATCTGATCACTCTGACTGGTATATCGCGATTTAGGGTCAAATCAGAATTGGACAGTTTCACCCCATATCGGCGCGCCTCAGTGTCTTGGGATGGGTTCGATCGTGATCTGGGCAAGGCCGAAGTGGATGATGGTTTTGATCGAAACAGGTTCCTAAAACTACTGGAGCGGTTTTTCTCATCGCGCCAGTTGTCGACCGATTGGGACACGATGAAAGACGCAGACGACGAGCTTTTGGTCAATTCGCTGTCGATGATGCTCGAATTCGACCCTGAGGAGAAGCAGGCCCTGCTTGAAGCCCCCTGCCTGCGTACCCGGCGCGAGACCTTGGTGACATTGATTGAGTTCGCCATGCGTGGCGGATCGAATGAGGAACATCTGCAATGAGCACACCCGAACACGCATTTGATCGCCATATGCTTGAGGCGTTGATTTGTCCGCAGACCCACACAACGCTGCACTATGATGCCGAGCGGCAGGAACTCGTGTCCAAAGCCGCCGGGCTAGCCTTCCCGATCCGCAACGGTATCCCGGTGATGCTTGTGGATGAGGCGCGCGAACTGGACTAAATCTGGCGCCCTTGCAGCAGTTTCGGCAGATCGCCGGTCAGCCCTGCTGCCTCGCGCACAAAGCCCCGGCGCAGTCCGGGCAGAGATCCGACAATGCCCATACCGATATCCCGGCCCATGCGGAGCAGAGGGTTGTCGTTTGAAAACAGCTTGTTGAACACATCCGTCGCCATTGCGAGCGAGGCGGTGTCGAACCGACGCCACTCCTGATAGCGCTCCAGTACCAGCGTTGATCCGATATCTTCGCCACGTCGTCCAGCAAGAGTCAGGACCTCGGCCAAGGCCCCCACATCGCGCAGTCCCGCGTTCAGGCCTTGCCCAGCAATGGGGTGCATGCCGTGGGCGGCGTCTCCAACCAAGGCCAGCCGATCTGCTATGAAGGAGTTGGCAATTGTCAGGTTCAGCGGATACGTGAACCGGTCGCCTTGCAGGTGGATGTCCCCAAGGAAATCACCAAAGCGCGGGCGCAGGATCTGCAGGTAGTCTGCCTCGGGCAGGGCATTGATCTGTTTGGCCGTCTCACTGCGTTCGCTCCACACGATGGAACTACGGTTGCCGGTCAGAGGCAGAATCGCCAGCGGGCCGGGGGGCATGAAGAATTGATGGGCAATTCCGTGATGGGGCAGTTCGTGTTCTATGGCGCAAACCAAAGCGGTCTGGCCATAGTCCCAGCCCGTGCGCTTTATTCCAGCGCGCGCTGCAGTCCCACTGCGACGACCATCGCAACCGACCAAAAGATTGCCAGACAGAGTCGAACCATCATCCAGCGTCAGCGTCGCTCCGAGTGCTGTGATGTCCTGAGATACAACAGTTTTGCCGCTGATTTCGGTGATCCCGGCATGTTCGGCCATGGCTTCCAGAAAGGCGCGCCTGAGGTGGCGGTCTTCGACCATATAGCCCATTGGGCCTTCTTCGATCTCAGCATGATCAAAATGCATGAAAAATGGCGAGGGCCCTGCACCGGCATGGCCGTCCGTGACCTTGATTTCGAGCATGGGCTGGGCGTGGTCTTCGACCTTCTCCCAAGTGCCGATTGCGTCCAGAAGACGTTGTGAGGCCAGCGCCAGTGCGTAAGCACGCCCATCAAAGGCCGCGTTCTTGCGTACCTTTTCGGCCAGGGCATCAATTACAGTGACCGAATGCCCGGTCTGAGCCAGTGCCAGCGCAAGAGCGGGGCCATTCAGGCCACCGCCAACGATCAGGATGTCGGATCTGTGTTCCATGTGCTGCAATATGCGTGCCCATTCGGGATTGTCCATGTGCGGTCCTGTCGCTACCGTCCGGACACGGAATTAACTGGAGGGGACCGGATGCAAGACTGGCTGACCATGACGGCATGTGATTTGGGCCGTGGTATCGGAATGGGGCAGATCGATCCGGTTGAACTGACCGAAACATATCTGAGCGCGATTGACGCCCATCCACATCGCGATCGCATTTACGCCTGTGTTACCCACGACCGCGCCCGCGCCGAGGCACAAGCAGCTCAAGAGCGGGTCAAACTTGGCCTGCGTCGATCATTGCTGGATGGGGTTCCGATCAGCTGGAAAGACCTGTTCGACACGGCTGGCGTCGGAACCGAGGCAGGTTCGGCCCTGCTGAAGGGCCGCGTGCCCGATTCTGACGCGCAGGTGGTACGGAACGCAACAGCAATGGGCACGGTCTGTCTGGGTAAAACCCACATGAGCGAATTGGCGTTCTCGGGTTTGGGCCTCAACCCTGTGACGGCCACACCTCCGTGTGTGAATGACGAAGAGGCCGTACCCGGAGGTTCATCCTCAGGGGCAGGGGCCTCGGTGGCATGGGGTCTTGCGGCTGGTGGCATCGGGTCAGACACGGGTGGATCGGTGCGCATTCCTTCTGCATGGAACGATCTTGTGGGGCTCAAAACCACGGCGGGGCGCGTTAGCCTCGAAGGCGTCGTACCGCTTTGCCTGAAATTCGATACGGTTGGGCCTTTGACAAGGTCTGTTGAGGATGCCGCTCATATGCTGGCTGCGCTGGAGGGCACAGCCCCGGCTGATTTGCGCGGAGCCTCTTTGAAAGGTCGCCGCTTTGCTGATTTGCAGAACGTGGCCAAAGATGATCTGCGCGAGGCACCAGCCAAGGCCAATGATGAGGCGCTAGTGCGTCTGAAAGAGGCCGGGGCCGAGATTGTTCCGCTTGAAGTGCCCGAGTTGAACGATGCGATGGGACTGTCAGGTGTGCTTTATACGACCGAAGCCTATGGTCTGTGGCGCGACGTGATCGAAGCGAACCCTGAAGCGATGTATCCCGAAATCCTGGAACGGTTCCGCATGGGCAAAGCCTATACCGGCCCGGATTACGTGGCTGCCTGGTCAAAGCTGACTGCCTGCCGTCAGGCCTGGGACGCGGCGACCGCCGGGTTTGACGCGGTGCTTGCGCCGACGGCGCCGATCCTACCGCCCAATCTCGACCGGCTGATGAATGATCATGACTACTATGTCACCGAAAATCTCTTGGCCCTCCGAAACACAAGGATTGGAAATCTGATGGGGCTTGCGGCGCTGACTTTGCCCACGGGAACACCCGGTTGCGGGCTGATGATGCTGGGCTATCCGGGGTCGGAAGAGGCCCTGTTACGGCTCGGATCAGCCGCCGAAGGTGCTTTGACCTGAATGCCACAATCCCCTGATTCGGAACCTCTTTGTCTGGACGAGACCCGGGTCGATCTGTAATCTGCCAAGAAACGGGGCGCAAAATGACCCCGATATTGAGGCAGTATGATGAATTACCCCGAGCGGTTTTCGAACCTACCGGAATATGCATTCCCGCGTCTGCGCGCCCTGTTGGATCATCATCAACCGGGTGGCGATATCGTTCACATGACCATTGGCGAGCCCAAGCACGATTTTCCGCCCTGGGTAACCGACGTGATCTTGGAAAACGCCGCCGGATTTCAAGGTTATCCGCCAAACGAGGGCTCGCCCGAATTGCGCGCTGCAATCGCTGACTGGGTCAACCATCGCTATGGCGTGTCGATGGATGCAGATACCAATGTGATGGCACTGAACGGCACCCGCGAGGGGTTGTACAATGCCGCGATGGCACTGTGCCCTGAACAGAAGAACGGCCAGCAGCCGATCATTCTGTGCCCTAACCCGTTTTATCAGGTCTACATGGTCGCCTCGATCTCGGTCGGAGCGCAGCCCTATTTTGTGTCCGCAACCGCCGCAACTGACCATTTGCCGGACTACACCAGTTTGCCCGAAGAGGTGCTGAATCGCACGGCCGTCGCCTATATCTGTTCACCCGCGAACCCTCAGGGGGCGGTCGCATCGCGAGACTATTGGGCTGAACTGATCCAATTGGCCGAGAAATACGATTTTCGCATCTTTGCCGATGAGTGTTACTCCGAGATCTACCGCGACACCGCTCCGGTCGGCGCGCTGACCGTTGCACAGGAGCTGGGTGCTGATTCCGAGCGAGTTACTCTGTTCAACTCACTGTCCAAGCGATCAAATCTGGCCGGATTGCGGTCCGGGCTGATCGCGGGTGGGCCTGAGACAATAAAACAGGTCAAGCTGTTGCGCAGCTATGCGGGTGCCCCCTTGCCTGCACCGTTGCAGGCCGCCGCCGCCAAAGTCTGGGCCGATGAGGTGCATGTGCAGGAGAACCGCGCTCTTTATCAGGAGAAATACGCCATCGCGGATGAGATCTTTGCAGGTGTGCAGGGTTACATGCCGCCTGAGGCCGGGTTCTTCCTGTGGCTGCCGGTCGAAAACGGCGAAGTAACCGCATTGAAGCTTTGGCAGGAAACCGGCGTTCGGGTTCTGCCAGGCGCATATCTTTCCCAAGGTGATCCGGGGCAAAACCCGGGCGAGCAATTTATCAGGGTCGCTATGGTGGCTCCAAAAACAGAGATGAAGCGCGGGCTGATCACGCTCCGCGACTGCATCTATTCGTGAGGTACGAGGGCAAAATGGCATCATTGAACGCGCGCAACCGTGACCCGCTGCTGGACAGCACCACGCAGGCCGCCATCGAACGGCGCAGTAAGGAACTGATCGGGATCGCTCTGATCTTGTTGGGGCTCGCAGCCGCCGCGATGGTATGGTCCTATACGCCTGACGATCCGAACTGGATGGTCTCAACCGACGCACCTGTGCAGAATTGGATGGGGCGCATCGGGGCCTCGATCGCCGCACCGTTGTTCATGATCGTGGGGTGGGGCAGCCTGGGTGTCGCGCTGGTATTGGTCACCTGGGGCGTGCGCTTTGCTGGTCATTTTGGCGAAGATCGCGCCATTGCCCGTTTGATTTTCGCTCCGATCTGGATTGCAGTTCTGGCCGTATACGCAGCGACGCTGGTGCCGGGTGTCGAGTGGCGGGCTACGCATAGCTATGGGCTGGGCGGTCTGTTTGGTGACACGGTGATGGGCGCTTTGTTGACGCTGTTGCCGATCTCTTCCCATTTTCTTGTCAAGCTGATGTCGCTCGCGATGGCGGTTGGGATGCTAGCGCTGGGCGTTTTCGTGTTGGGTTTTACCAAAGTCGATGTGCGCAATGGTTTCCGGGCCTTCTTGTTGGGGCTGGTCATGGCTTATGACTTGCTGATGAATGCGCTGGGCCGAGGGGCGACCGCGACCGCGCAGGCCGCGCGCGATCGAAAAGCGCAGTGGGTCGAGCGTAAAGCAGAACGCGCAGTAGCGGTGCAGGCGGATTTTGATGATGATCTGGCCTATGCAGATCCTGTTTTTGAAGACCCTGAGCCTGAAGTTCAGGAGCCCGCAGCTAAGACAGGTCTTCTGGCGCGGATGCCATCGCTGATCCGCCGCCCCGAACCGATGCCCGAACCCGAGTTGATCGAAAACGTCGCTGTCGAAGGCTATTACGATATGCCCGGCGAGGATCGTATTCGGTCCAAGATTTCGGCTGCGGTACGCAATCGTAAGGTCGCGGCAGGGGAGCTGACGCCTGAACCTGATCCGAGTCTGCCATTGACCAAAGGGCGGGGTAGGGGTCCGGATCCGCTGATATTGAACTCTGGCGTGGCAGATGAATTGCCACCTGAGCCTCCGATGACATCTGCCGGTTTGCCCCCCGAACCACCGATGACTGCTGGTTCTGAGGCGTCTTATTTGGCTCAGGCTGATTTTGTGGCCGAACCGGACTATGAAGACGAGGCAGTGTTTGAGGATGCCCCTGAACAAGCGCCGCAACCACGGCAGGCGGTTAAGATACCGGTGGCAGAACCGCGTAAGCCCGTAGTGGCTCAGCCGGTTCGCCGCGCTCCGCCGCCTTCGCGCCGGGCACAGGCCGAGGCGCAGCCGACACTTTCATTTGAGGAGCGGCATTCCGATTTCGAACTGCCACCGCTGGGCTTGTTGTCAAACCCGGCCAGCATTCAGCGTCATCACCTGAGTGATGAGGCGCTGGAGGAAAATGCGCGGATGCTGGAAAACGTACTGGATGATTATGGCGTCAAGGGTGAGATCGTCAGCGTCCGCCCCGGCCCCGTGGTCACCATGTACGAACTTGAACCGGCTCCGGGCCTGAAGGCCAGCCGTGTGATTGGTTTGGCGGACGATATCGCGCGCTCGATGTCGGCCCTGTCGGCGCGGGTGTCGACTCTACCGGGGCGCTCGGTGATCGGGATCGAACTGCCGAATGAAAATCGTGAGATGGTGGTGCTGCGCGAAATCCTCGCCAGCCGTGATTTCGGCGATGGAAATCACGCGCTGCCGCTGGCGTTAGGTAAGGATATCGGCGGTGAGTCTGTCGTAGCGAACCTCGCGAAGATGCCTCACCTGCTGATCGCGGGTACGACTGGCTCAGGTAAGTCAGTGGCGATCAACACGATGATCCTGTCGTTGCTGTATAAGCTGACGCCAGATGAATGCCGCCTGATCATGATTGATCCGAAGATGTTGGAACTGTCTGTTTATGACGGTATCCCGCATCTGCTCTCACCCGTCGTGACCGATCCGAAAAAGGCGGTCGTTGCTCTGAAATGGGTCGTGGGCGAGATGGAAGACCGATATCGCAAGATGTCCAAGATGGGCGTGCGCAACATCGCGGGCTACAATGGCCGTGTGAAAGACGCGCTGGCCAAGGGAGAGATGTTCAGCCGCACGGTCCAGACCGGATTCGACGATGAAACCGGTGAGCCGATGTTCGAGACCGAGGAATTCGCGCCTGAGGCAATGCCCTATATCGTCGTCATCGTCGATGAGATGGCCGACCTGATGATGGTCGCAGGTAAAGAGATTGAGGCCTGCATCCAGCGTCTGGCGCAGATGGCGCGCGCCTCGGGTATTCACTTGATCATGGCTACGCAGCGCCCCTCGGTCGATGTGATCACCGGCACGATCAAAGCGAACTTCCCGACACGGATTTCATTCCAGGTAACTTCGAAGGTCGACAGTCGCACCATTCTGGGCGAGATGGGCGCCGAACAGCTGCTGGGGCAGGGCGACATGTTGTATATGGCGGGCGGCGCCAAGATTACCCGTTGCCACGGCCCGTTTGTCTCAGATGAAGAGGTCGAGGAAATCGTCAATCACCTGAAACAGTTCGGCCCGCCGGATTACATGAGCGGCGTAGTCGATGGCCCGGCCGAGGAAAAGGCTGACAATATCGACGCCGTTCTGGGCTTGAATACCGGTGGTAACACCAACGGAGAAGACGCCCTTTATGATCAGGCGGTGGCGATTGTGATCAAGGATCGCAAATGTTCAACCTCGTACATTCAGCGGAAACTCGCCATTGGCTATAACAAAGCGGCGCGGCTTGTTGAGCAGATGGAAGACGAAGGCGTAGTTTCCGGGGCAAATCACGTGGGCAAACGTGAAATCCTCGTCCCCGAGCAATAGGATATTTAATAACAAGGGCAGAACGCTTATCTGGGGCGTATGAAACAGATTGCTTTTGCCCTTGCTCTGACACTGGCCGCACCTGCCGCATGGGCGGCGGACAAGCTGCCGCTGTCGCAGATCTCTAACTATCTGAATCAGTTGAAAACGGTTCAGACCACCTTCACGCAAGTAAATGATGATGGCTCGTTGAGCACCGGAAAGCTGTGGTTGCAGCGCCCGGGTAAGATGCGGTTTGAATATGATCCGCCAAATGACGCGGTGGTTTTAGCACGGGCCGGAACGGTGCAGATATTCGACCCCAAATCGAACCAACCGCCCGAGCAGTACCCTTTGAAACGTACTCCGCTGTCTCTGGTCTTGGCGCGCAATGTCAATCTTGCACAAGCCAACATGGTTGTGGGTCACGACTTTGACGGAACAGCTACGATTGTCACGGCTCAGGACCCCAAGAACCCTGAAAGCGGCCGGATCGAACTGATGTTTACTTCCGATCCGGTTGAGCTGCGCAAATGGGTGATACACGACAACGCAGGCAGTCGGACGACCGTTCTGCTTGGGCCTCTGACCGAGGGGGGGACCCTCGATTCAAATGTATTTTCTGACAAAGCCAGAATCGGGTCAAGCAATCGCTGACCCGACAGGTTCAATATCGGCAATTCGCCAACTGGGCCTGATACAGCTCTGCGCGGGCGTCCACATCACTCGCCACATTCAGCAGCCATGACTTGCTGTTGTAGCTGCCGCGCGCGTAACCCGTATGACCTTCGTGATAGGCCAGATACTGGTTGCGCGTGTCGCTGGGGTGGATGCCGTTCCGCTCATAGCTTTTGTTCATGTACCAGCCGATGAAATCTGACGCATCGCGAATACGATCCCGCTTGGCGCGGCGTTTTCCCGTTTCGCGCTGATACTGCTCCCAGGTGCCATCAAGCGCCTGGCCATAACCGTAGGCGCTGCTTTGACGACCCATAGGAATAACACCCAGCACATATTTGTGCGGGGTGCGTGCGTCGTGCCTATACCGGCTTTCCTGGTAAATCGTTGCCATCTGAACGTGGACCGGAACGCCCCATTTGCGCTCGGTGCTTTTGAAGGCCTTGATATAGTCGGGCTTTTCGCGCGCAATGCTGCACGCGTCATTCAGTCTGCTTGGCGGCTGCTTCGACCCGCCACCACAGGATGCCAAAAGCAGCACCCCGAAGAGTACGAAAAGAAATCTGCTCATGTGCCTCGTGCCTTTTTTCTTTATTCTAGCGCAGATTGAGCATTTTGGAAATCACAATCGTTACAGAATAATAGCGAGAATTAGAGGTAGTGCTGCAATAGACAACATCGTCGAGACCATAACCATGCCGGCAACAGCGTCGGAATCAGCCTCGAACCTTTCCGCCAGCAGGTATGATGTCACGGCGACTGGCGTGCACATCTGCAAGACCAACACTCCAAAAGCCACAGGCCCCAACCCAAAACCGGCGGCAAAAGCCCAGCCGAGCCCGAAGCAAACAGAAAGCTTGAGCAGAGAAAGCAAAATCGCCTGTTGCAGTTTTTGGGTTGTCAGTCGGGCAATCGCTACGCCCAGTGTAATCAGCATCATCGGAATCGCCATTTGACCCAGCAATTCCAGCGTGTTGGTCAGAAACAGAGGTGTTTGCCACCCGCGCCAAAGAAACAAAGCCCCCAGCAACGTGGCCCAAACCATGGGTTCGCGCAGAACCTTCCCAAATGCTCCGCGCCCGGCAACCAGATAGATACCGTAGGTGAATGAGAACAGAGCGGTCACTGCCAAAAAGATCACCGCATAACCCAATCCTGCCTGACCAAATGCAAATATGCAAAGCGGTAGCCCAAGATTGCCGGTATTTCCAAAGATAAGCGGTGCCAGATAAGTGCGTTGCTCCATTCCGGTCAATCGCACAAAGGCCCAAAACACTGCTGCCAGCGCGATATGGGCCGCAATTGCCGCAATGGTGAACCGGGTCAGATCCCCACCGGGAATATTGGTCTGCATCAGGGCGACAAAAATCAGACTGGGCACCGCAAGTGTGACCGCAAGACGCGTTACAAACTGTAGCCGATACTCAAATCCAAGCCTAACCCATGCGAACCCGATCCCAGCCAAAAGGAACACAGGGGCCACGATTTCGAACACTGTCAGTAGTAGGTGCACAGACTGTTTCCCCGAATTTCCACTCAATGATTGGCTTTTCCGCCCGAAAAGAGGTAGTAACCTCTTTGGGGGCCGAAACAATGTTAAAGACACAAGCCAAGTACCGCCTGGGACAGGTGGTTCGACATAAAAGACACCCTTTTCGAGGGGTAATTTTTGATGTCGATCCGGAATTTTCGAATTCAGAAGAATGGTATCAGGCCATCCCCGAAGATAGCCGCCCTCTGAAAGATCAGCCGTTCTATCACCTGCTAGCTGAAAACGACCAATCCTTCTATGTGGCTTATGTTTCAGAACAAAATCTGATCGAAGACCAATCGGGTGAGCCCGTTGATCACCCCGACATCCCCAATATGTTCGGCCCGTTTCAGGACGGATCATACCCGTTGCATTTTCAGTTGAACTGAATTCCGTAGCTGTATTGTAAGTGTTTAGTATCCAAGGGCGCAGCCGTCTTTACGCGGGTCACTTGCCCCTATCAAGATGCCTGTGTCACAGATTCGAATGGCTTGCGCGCCCCCAAGAGGTGTTTCCAGAACTTCAATGATGTGCCCCATATCGGATAATTGTTGTTTGATTGGGTCAGAATAGCCGCGTTCCATTTTTAATACACCTCCATCCGCAAACGCGCGGGGGGTGTCTATGGCCTGCTGCATCTCCATCTTGAAATCCGTCAGGTTTGATACAAGCCGGGCATGGCCGGTCGGTTGATAGGCACCCCCCATGACGCCAAAGGGCATCGTTATCCGGCCATTTTCACGCAAAAGGCCGGGAATGATGGTGTGCATAGGACGCTTCCCACCTGCCAACTCATTTGGATGTCCAGGTTCAAGATTAAACCCGGCCCCCCTGTTCTGCAGCAATATTCCGAACTTCTCGGAAGCAATGCCCGAGCCGAACCCATGGTAGATCGAATAGATCAGCGAAACCGCCATGCGATCCCGATCTACAACCGTGATATAGACGGTGTCCTTGTGCACGGATTCAGTCAGAGGGGCGGCTGCGGACATAGCGCGTTTCGGGTCTATGAGGGCAGCCAGGCTTGCAGCGGTTTCTGGGGCAAGGAAATGCGCCATCCGGCTGCTATGATCGGGGTCGGCAATGAACCGGTTGCGGGCGTCATAGGCCAGTTTGGTGGCCTCGGCCTCGATATGCACCCGCTCGGCCCCCAATGGGTCGAGTGCTGCCAAATCAAATTGTTTCAGGATGTTTAGCAAAAGGATAGCGGTGGCACCCTGACCGTTTGGTGGATGTTCGTACAGATCGACACCTGCGTAATCTCCACGAACAGGCGACGCTTCGTCACTCTGAACCGCCGCGAAATCTTGTGCTGTGTGTGTGCCTCCAAGTTCGGACAAGGCCGCCAGCATGTCTTCGGCAATCTCACCGTTATAAAACGCGTCATGCCCTTGTCGTGCCACTCGGCGCAGTACCTCTGCCTGGCCCGGTGCTCGAAAAATCTGACCGGTTTGCAGGGGTTTGCCATCCTTCAGATAGTGATCCCGTGCGGCACCTTGCAGTGTCGCGGCGCTGTTTCGCCAATCAAACGCTACGCGCGGCGCAACTGGTACGCCAATTTCAGCATAGTGGATGGCCGGTCGCAGAATCGCTTCCAGCCCCAATCGCCCCTCCGATTGTGCCAATCGGCAAAAGGCCTCAACGGCGCCAGGAATAGTCACCGCATCGGGGCTGGTCAGAGGGACGGAGCTTAGTCCGCGATCACGCAATGCCCCTGCATCAGCATCCGCTGCGGCACGACCTGAGCCGTTTAGTGCGCGCACGCTGTTCTCATCTGCGCGGTTATACAGAACAAAGCAATCGCCACCCAAGCCGGTCATCTGTGGCTCGCAAATGCCCAAAAGCACAGCACCCGCAATGGCGGCATCCATCGCATTGCCCCCTTGTTCAAGAATGTCCAAAGCTGTTTTGGCGGCCAGTGGATGTGATGTGGCACACATTCCTTCGGTTGCCAGAACTTCAGACCGTCCGGGCTTGTGCAGATCGCGCATAGAGTACCTCTTCCGTAATCAGGCCGAGATTAGGGCTTGGGATAAAATTGTCCAACAATTTCAGGAAGGAGGTTCCTCGGCGCCGTTCACTGGGTGGGGGCTGTGACGCTAGGCGCCGAGGGAAGCTATCTGAGCTACCCCTTGTTTATGATCTTTGTTTGCGGCGCGACAATGGTTCGATCTGGGCGTTATTGTGGCCATTTGGTGCCGATCAGTGTGGCGTGTCAAAGTTGAAGCGAAGGTAGAGCAGATTAACTCCGTCTTTGCGCTCATACAGAATGTCGCTGCTAAGTCGGTGAATCAGGTACCAGCCAAAGCCGCCTTCAGGAAGGTTCTCCAAATCTGTGTCGACGGGTGCCGGTTGGCTGCTTGGCACACGCAAACCGGGCATTGGATCGCCGGAGTCAAAAATTTGGACTATCAGTTCTTTTGCGCACAAAGAGCAATCAATTCTAATGTCAGTAGAGGAGATCTCGGCATAGGCGTGTTCAACCACATTGTTTATGGCTTCGGTGAGCGCAATTCTAACATCGTCAGCTTTACTTTCTGGCAAGCCGTGTTTTGCCAGTCGAGCACTTAAAATAGCTATCCCTTCGGAGGCCTGAACCTGAGTCGCAGGAAAGCTCAAAATGAGACAATCTTGTTTGCAATTGGCGCCCACGGCGATTTACTCCTGCCGGTCGTCAATCCGCCTCTGCGCATATCGCTTCATCCAGCGAAGCGAACAACCTGAAAACGGTGTCCATACGCGTAAGACGAAACACTTTTTGAACAATCGGGCGCGGTTCTGCCAAGTCCAGGCGTCGCCCGTCGCCCAGTTGTTTCATTGAGGCGACAATGGCCCCCAGGCCACTGGAGTCTATGAATTCTACCGATGACAAATCCAGAACAATTCGTTTCGCTCCGGTTTGTGTTTCTGCCCGCATGTCTTCTTTGAATTGAATCGCCATTGCGGCATCTATGCGGTCGCAGTGAACGGATATTACTTGTGTCTCGCCGGTCGTGTCGCTGCTGAGCCCCATGGTTAACCGCCCTTCGTATTGCAATTTGATCGTAGAAATACGCTAGACGGTAATTCTTACCATTCGGTATCCATGGTCGAGAAAGCACGAGGGAGATTCCGGATGAACGAAGTTGTGATCGCGGGGGCCGCACGCACGCCAATGGGTGGATTTCAGGGAATGTTTGACGGCGTCGCTGCTGCGGATTTGGGTGGTGCTGCAATCCGTTCCGCGTTGAAAGGTGCAGGGGCTGAGACCGTTGACGAAGTGCTTATGGGCTGCGTCCTTCCAGCGGGTCAGGGCCAAGCCCCTGCGCGCCAAGCGGGATTTGCAGCAGGCTTGGGTGAAGAGGTGCCCGCCACAACGATTAACAAAATGTGTGGCTCCGGCATGAAGGCCGCAATGATTGCGTTTGACCAGATCGCTTTGGGCCATACTCAGACAATGGTCGCTGGCGGGATGGAGAGCATGACTAATGCACCCTACCTTCTGCCCAAGATGCGCGGCGGGGCACGGATCGGGCACGGGCAGGTGGTTGATCACATGTTTCTGGACGGGCTTGAGGACGCCTATGACAAAGGCCGCCTCATGGGCACTTTCGCCGAAGACTGCGCCGAATCCTACCAGTTCACGCGCGAGGCGCAGGACGAATATGCTCTGCGATCGCTTTCGAACGCTCTGTCAGCGCAGGAAAATAATGCCTTTGATCAAGAGATTACCTCGGTCTCGATTCAAACCCGCAAGGGAGAGGTCGTGCTGGATGCAGATGAGCAACCACAGTCGGCGCGGCCCGAGAAGATACCCACGCTGAAACCAGCCTTTCGCAAGGATGGAACGGTAACGGCGGCCAATTCTTCTTCGATCTCGGATGGTGCAGCCGCCCTTGTGCTTGCTTCGGCTGAGGCGGCTGAAAAGCAGAACCTGACCGTGCGTGCGCGAATCCTTGGTCACGCCAGCCATGCTCAAGCGCCGGGGTTGTTCACAACTGCTCCGGTCCCTGCCGCGCAGAAATTGTTGGATCGTATCGGTTGGAAGAAAGAGGATGTCGATCTGTGGGAAGTCAACGAAGCCTTCGCTGTTGTGCCCATGGCCTTCATGCACGAAATGGGCTTGTCCCGTGAGATCGTGAACGTGAATGGCGGCGCATGTGCGCTTGGTCATCCGATTGGCGCCTCCGGGGCCCGGATCATGGTCACGCTGCTCAACGCGTTGGAAAAACGGGACCTCAAGCGCGGTGTCGCGGCAATCTGCATCGGTGGCGGAGAAGGGACGGCCATAGCAATAGAACGCGTTTGACGCTTTGACTTTTTGCCAATACTCCGGGGAATTGGCGGCAGCGCCCGCAGTTCCCCGGATGCAAGGTCCATCAACATGACAGCCGATTACGACACACTCGCCAAAACCATTGCCGCCTTGACCGAAGGTGAAACCGACGAGGTTGCGCTGATGGCCACGGTGGCATGCGAAGTGCATCACTCTGACGACCGTTTCGACTGGACAGGGTTTTATCGCGTGACCGAGCCCGAGGTGTTGAAAATCGGACCCTATCAAGGTGGGCACGGCTGCCTTGTGATCCCTTTCGAACGGGGCGTTTGTGGCGCGGCTGCCCGGACAGGGCAGACTCAATTGGTCCCGGATGTCGACGCCTTCCCGGGCCATATTGCCTGTGCATCTTCCACACGATCCGAGTTGGTGCTGCCCGTGCGGGATGCTAACGGAGACGTTATCGCAGTGTTTGATATCGACAGCGATCAACCTGATGCGTTTACCGAGGATGACGCGGTTGCGCTTGGCTCCGTTCTTGCGCATGTTTTTGCGCGCTAGGAATCTGCATCTATTGCAATAGCGCCCCGAGGTCGTGAGAGACGATCAGATAGCAAAGCCCGGCGTGACACGCGGTAATGGCATAAAGCCACGTAGAAAATCCGCGCTTGCGTGTCTTGTGTCCAAATATCCAGCGCCCAAGAAGCGCGGCCAGACTGCCGCCCAGAGCTGCCAACCACAACAAGCGCCGCTCAGGAATGCGCCGCTTTCTGCGGCGTGCACGCAACTTGTCCCAACCAAAGATCAATATGGTTAGGGCGTTAATGGCCCAAAGATAGATTACGGCAATCCACATGGACCGTGCATAGCCAACTATTTTTGCGGACCCAAGTGAAAAAATGCTTGGAAATTTCACCGATTCGAGGCACCGTGAAAAAGTAAGAAAAAATTTCACGCTACCTCGGAGCGCAAATTGAACTCTCAGGCCCCCCACAGCGCAACACTCGGTGCCGACCTGCGCGCGCTGCGTAAAGCGCGCGGGTTGACGCTGACTGAAATCGCTAATCGATTGGATCGGTCCGTAGGCTGGCTCAGCCAGGTCGAAAGAGACATGTCCGAGCCTTCAATCTCGGATCTACGACAGATTGCCGAGTGTTTGGGCGTGCCGATGTCGATGCTGTTTGCTCATTCTGCAGCTCCAGCGGATGAGCAAGGATATGTCGTGCGGGCCGGATCACGTCGTCCGATGGGCTCGGGTGAAGAAGGTCTGATTGAAGAATTGCTTTCGCCTGACCTGACCGACGATTTCGAGATGGTGCATTCAACGTTCGAGCCGCATTCGCAGATGCAGACGCCAGCAAACCGGCCGACACAGGAAGTCGGCTATATGGTGTCAGGCCGTCTGGAACTGACGATTGGTACGCGCAGTTTTCAGGTTGGTCCCGGTGACAGCTTCCGGATCAAGCATGAATCCTACACATGGTCCAACCCGTTCGACGAACCCGCCGTGGCCATCTGGGTCATCGCGCCGCCGGTGTACTGATGAGTTTTGAGGCCTGGACCATATTCGCTCTGTTCTGGGTGGTGTTTGTGACCACCCCGGGGCCGAATGCGGTCAACTGCATCTCAAATGGAATGAGCCTGCCATTCCCCAAAGCTATGCTGGGCGTGCTCGCCATTCTGACACAGGCAAGCGCGTTCCTGATCCTCTCGGCTGTGGGGATTACTGCTTTGATTGCCGCGTCGCCAATGGGGTTCTTTATCGCCAAACTGATCGGGGCGGGATTTCTTATCTGGATGGGCGTTCGCGGTTGGATGAACGCTGCGAAGCCTGCTCCAGCTTCTGAGCGTCCGGCGCGGCATGTTTACTTTCATGCGTTGGCCGTCGCCACGATCAACCCCAAAAGCGTCGCCGGATACCTTGCGGCGTTTTCGCAGTTTGTGCAGCCGGATGTACCCATCTGGCAGCAGATGGCTGTGATCATGCCGACGGCACTGGTCATCACGACACTCAGCTATACCGGGTTCACCTTGCTGGGGGCACTGATGGGCAAGGCCGCACTGGGGGCGGTGTTCAATATCTGGGTACGCCGCATGATGGCGACCTGTTTCATCATCTATGGCGTTTTGCTGGGGGCCAGTTCTACGCCGACAGCGAGGGGATAAAGACATGCATACCGGTTCCTGCCTTTGCGGCGCGGTCGCTTTTGTTGTTGACGGAGACCTCACGCCACCAAATGCCTGCCATTGCGGGCAGTGCCGCAAACAGTCGGGGCATTTGTGGGCCTCGACCGTCACGCATCAGGACAATCTCAACTTTACCGCCAGCGAAACGCTGGGCTGGTATCGCGCCTCTGACATTGCCAAGCGCGGCTTCTGCCGCGCTTGTGGCTCGTTCCTCTTCTGGCAGCACAATGACG
Source organism: Ruegeria sp. AA3 (assembly GCF_056542905.1). Lineage (NCBI taxonomy): Bacteria > Pseudomonadati > Pseudomonadota > Alphaproteobacteria > Rhodobacterales > Roseobacteraceae > Ruegeria > Ruegeria sp. AA3. The sequence goes on from NZ_JBQGAQ010000007.1 coordinate 103,152, forward strand.
AGGACACGATCGCAATTTCCGTGGGCTCTTTGGATGAGCCGACCGGTTTGAAACTCGCCCAGCACATCTTCGTGGCGGACAAGGGCGATTACTATGACATCAAAGACGACCTGCCGCAGCGGGCTCACTAATAGGGAACCAAACACATGAGTGATTTTCCAACCAAGGCCCGCGTGGTCATCATCGGCGGTGGCGTTGTCGGCTGCTCATCGCTTTATCATCTGGCCAAGAAGGGCTGGACGGATTGTGTTCTGTTGGAAAAGAACGAGCTGACCGCAGGCTCGACATGGCACGCGGCGGGTAACGTGCCGACCTTTTCGACCTCGTGGGCGATCATGAACATGCAGCGCTACTCGACCGAGCTGTATTCGCGCCTTGCGGACGAGGTCGACTATCCGATGAACTACCACGTTTCGGGGTCGATCCGTTTGGCGCACAGCAAGGAGCGGATGCAGGAATTCGAGCGGGCCATGTCCATGGGCCGCTATCAGGGTATCCCGATGGAGATGTGGACGCCGGAGGAGGCCAAGGAACGCTATCCCTTCCTTGAGACTCATGATCTTGAAGGCGTGCTCTATGACCCGACCGATGGCGACATCGATCCGGCGCAGCTGACCCAGGCTCTGGCCAAAGGCGCGCGCGATATGGGGCAGAAGATCATCCGCTTCTGCCCGGCAACAGGTGTGACCCAGCATGATGACGGCACTTGGACCGTGCATACCGATAAGGGTGACATCGCCTGTGACTATGTGGTGAACGCAGGTGGTTACTATGCCCAGCGCGTAGGGGAATGGTTCAAACCTTTTGGCGGCCGCACCGTGCCCGCGATGGTGATGAGCCACCAGTACCTGTTGACCGACGAAATCCCCGAGATTGAAGCGTGGTCAAAAGAAAGCGGCGGCAAGCTGCCGCTGCTGCGCGATGTGGATATCTCATACTATCTGCGGCAGGAGAAGAACGGCTTCAACCTTGGTCCCTACGAACCCAACTGTAAGGGCCACTGGATGACCGAGGATGACCCGATGCCCGAGGATTTCAGCTTCCAACTGTGGAATGACGATCTGGACCGCATCGAAGATATCGTCACAGATGCGATGGAGCGGGTGCCGCTGATGGCAACCTCGGGCGTTGGTCGTGTCATCAATGGCCCGATCCCCTACGCGCCGGACGGTTTGCCTCTGATTGGCCCGATGCCGGGTGTGACAAACGCGTTCGAGGCTCATACTTTCACCTTTGGCATCGCCCAAGGTGGTGGCGCTGGCAAAGTTCTGGCCGAATGGATTGTCGACGGCTACACCGAATGGGACATGTGGGCCGTCGATCCGCGTCGTTATACCGACTACACCGATCAGGATTACTGCAATCAGAAAGGTATGGAAGTCTATGGCAACGAATACGCCATGCACTTCCCCCATCATGAATGGCCCGCTGCACGCGACAAGAAACTCTCGCCTGTGCACGCCAAGGTCAAGGAACTGGGCGGTGTCATGGGGGCCTACAACGGCTGGGAACGCGCCAACTGGTTCGCGCAACCCGGCGATGACACCTCTCTGGAGGCTACACATACTTGGGGACGTTCAGGTCCTTGGGAGCAGCGGGTCAAAGAAGAGTGCGAAGCCGTGCGCGATCACTGCGGCGTGCTGGATCTGCCCGGGTTCTCTCGGTTCTGGATACAAGGGGATGGTGCGGATGACTGGCTGCGTGGGTTCTGCACCGGAGGTATACCCAAAGCCGGGCGCATGAACCTGATCTATGTCTCGGATGAAAGAGGGCGCATCCTGACTGAGTTGTCCTGTATCCGTCTGGCTGAGAACAACTTCGTCCTGATCACCGCCGCGACGGCGCAGTGGCATGATGGGGATTTGATCCGGAATTCGGTGCCCGAAGGTGTGACTGTTCGCGAAACCACAACCGAGCGCGATACGCTGATCGTAACGGGGCCGATGTCGCGGAATGTGTTGTCCGGCATCACGGATGCGGATCTGCAGCAAGGCTGGCTGACCCATCAGTTTGCCAAAGTTGCCGGGCAGGATGCCTTTCTGATCCGCGTCTCTTTCGCGGGCGAGTTGGGCTGGGAAATCCACGCTGAAAACGATGCGATGCCAGCCATCTACGAAGCCGTGCTGGCTGCCGGGGCCAAACCCTTTGGCATGTATGCGCTAAACTCTTTGCGGATCGAGAAAGGTTATCGCGCATGGAAGGGCGATCTGAGCACGGATTACTCTTTGCTTGAAGGTGGTTTGGGTCGTTTTGTCAAACTCGACAAGCCGCAGGATTTTGTTGGCAAAGCGGCCATTCAGAACGAAAAGCAGCAAGGCGTTAAGAAATCCTTTGTCACTCTGATCGTGGACGCAGGCGAGGTTGATGCGCCTTACATGTCCTGCATCTGGAGCGGCGATGAGATCGTGGGTGAAACGACCTCAGGTGCGTGGGGGTACCGCATCGGTGCTTCCGTCGCGCTGGGCATGGTGCGTGCAGATCAGGCCGTGCCAGGAACTGAGCTGGAGGTTGAAATCTACGGTCAAAAATGCCGTGCTGTTGTGCAGGAAGACCAACCGCTTTGGGATCCTTCGAATGAACGGTTGAGGGCCTGACGACCTATATAGAAAGGAACGCAAATGACCCGGCAGATGCAAGGCGTATATCTGAATGGCCACGGTGGACCCGAGGTGTTGGAATGGCGGGACGATATCCCAGTTCCAAACCCTGATCCGGGGCAGGTCCTGGTCCGCGTTGCCGCTGCCGGGGTGAACAACACTGACATAAATACGCGGATCGGCTGGTATTCCTCGGACGTCACGGGTGCAACGGATGCGGTAGATCAGCAGGTCGAAGCAGGTGGTTGGGGAGGTGCGCTGCACTTTCCCCGGATCCAGGGTGGCGATCTTTGTGGAATTGTCGATGCGGTTGGATCGGGTGCGGCGTTCAAGCCTGGTCAACGGGTGACTTGCCCGATCAATTTGCCGCGCCCGGTTCCTGGCCGACCACAGGATTTTATCGTGCTCGGTTCAGAAATTGACGGGGCTTTTGCCCAGTATTGTCTGATGGAAAGTGATGACCTGTACGACGTAACTGAATCGCCTTTGTCTGACGTTGAAATTGCCGCGATTCCCTGTGCTTTTGGAACGGCCGAAGGCCTGCTGACTCGTGCCGGTGTCATCGCAGGTCAAAAAGTGCTGATCACAGGGGCGTCGGGCGGTGTGGGCCTTGCCGCCGTCCAGCTTGCAGCGCTGCGCGGGGCGACGGTCTGGGGCGTTAGCTATGCCGCCAAATCTGAGGTGGTCAAGTCACAGGGCGCAATCGGGACTTTTGAACGCGACGCGGCTTTGCCGGAAGACATGTTCGATGTCGTTATAGATGTGGTCGGAGGTCCGGCTTGGCCAGGCCTGATACTTGCGTTGAAACCCGGCGGCCACTATGCCGTAGCCGGCGCGATCGCAGGTCCCATTGTCAGCGCGGACTTGCGGGATATCTATCTGCGCGACATCACGATCCATGGGTGCACCTATCAGCCACCGGATGTTTTTGACCGCCTTGTTGCATTGATGAATGCAGGTCGGATCAAGCCCTTGGTCTCAAAGACCTATCCGTTGCGCGACATTGTTCAGGCGCAAGAGGATTTCCTGTCCAAGACTTTGCCCGGAAAGCTGGTTCTGGTGCCGTGAAAGAGAGAATAAATGGCTGATATTACGCTTTTGGATGGTTCGATCGGGCAGGAGTTGGTGAAGTTGAGCGGTGACAAGCCGACGCCACTTTGGTCAACACGCGTGATGATCGACAAACCCGAACTTGTGGCGGAGGTTCACGCCGCCTATTTCCGCAGCGGTGCAACGATCGCTACGACAAACACCTACGCAATACACCGCTCACGTTTGGTTCGTGAGGGGATCGAAGATCAGATGCCCAATCTCATTGACGCTGCCTTGTCACAGGCCGAACTGGCGCGCTGTGGCACCAGCGGGCGGATCGCAGGCGCGCTTGGCCCGTTATTGGCCAGCTATCGGCCCGATCTGAACCCCGACCCCGCAGATGCCGCCGCGAAATTCGCCGAGCTGGCTGCAATGATGTCGGACCGGGTCGAATTTTTTCTGATCGAAACAGTATGCTCGGTGCAGGAAGCCGAAGGTGCGCTGCGCGGAACCGAGAACTGTGGGAAACCCGTCTGGCTTGCCCTGTCGGTCATGGACGAGGACGGAACTCGCCTGCGTTCAGGCGAACCACTGGGGGACATTGCCCCTCTTGTTACGCGCTATGCACCCGAGGCGGTGCTGATCAACTGTTCACGCCCCGAAGCGATTCCGGCGGCTTTGGATGTCATCGCAATGTTGGATCGCCCGTACGGGGCCTATGCCAACGGCTTTACAGGCATCAAAGAAGGCTTTCTGGAAGATGCCCCAACGGTTGATGCCTTGGAAAGCCGCCATGACCTAGGCCCTGATGCCTATGCACGGCACGCGATGGGTTGGGTGGCGCAGGGCGCTACGATTGTTGGTGGTTGCTGCGAAGTCGGGCCGGACCACATCAAAACACTCGCCGAGAATTTACGTGCGGCCGGACACATAATCGTCTGAGGGACCTAGATGCCTGTCCGGACCAAATCTGACCAACAGCAGGATCGCGTCCAGTACCATTTTGACATTCTGGTTGCGTCGGGTTTCGTATTGCTCGAACTGGCATCGCTGGTTGAGGTATTGCGCTTAGCGAACCGTGTATGTGCCCACCCGCCGTTCACATTCACTTATCGGTCACGAAAAGGAGGGCCGGTGGAAAGCAGCAGCGGAGCGACAGTATCGACCGACACCGTCCCGGTGCAACCGAATGCGAATTATCTGTTTGTGATCGGAAACTCAGACCCGGATCAGCCCGAACTCTCTCTGGGCCGTGTCGTGCGCGACTATACGTTTCGAGGCGCTCAGGTATTTTTGTTGGCTGAAGCTGCAAGCCGGTATATCGACGAAAATAGCGCTGATCATATGGCAACCCACTGGGAAAATGCCTCTTTCCTGCGCGAACGTGGTGCTCGGTTTGAGGCCAAGCTATCTATCGCCACCGAGCAAGGTTCGGTTGTCACCTGCGCTGGCATGGAGGCAACCACAGATATCGCGCTGGCCGTGATCGGGCGGCATATCTCAGGTGCGGCCAAGATGACGGTTGCCGACATTATGCTGCATGAAAACATCCGTGACTTTTCATCCATGCAGCCTTTTTCCGGCACCCGGACAACGGCCACTGGTGATGAGAAACTGGACCAGTGCATCAAGCTGATGCAGGCGAACATCGAGGAACCTCTGCCGATCAAACAGATCGTTGACATATTGCACGTATCGAACCGCTCTCTTGAGCGAAAATTCAAAGCAATTTTTGGAACCACGCCAAACGGGTTCTACCGGGAAATGCGACTGGCCAAAGCTAACAACCTGCTTCTGAATACGACGATGAGCGTGCGGGAAATCGGGCTGGTTTGCGGTTTTCCAAACGGATTTTCATCCGTCTACAAAAGTTTTTTCGGCATCACACCTTTTGTTCTGAGACGCCAGAAAAGACGCCCGGAATATCGGTGATTTTTGTATTTAAGCTGACGCTTTTGATGCTTTTATTGTCGATCCTTCGTGGCATTTTGCAGAAAACCTGAATCAGCGGAGACGTCAGGATGGTTGATCTTCCCACCAAGGCCCGAGTGGTCATCATCGGCGGCGGCGTCATTGGATGTTCGGTTGCGTATCATCTGACCAAGAAAGGTTGGGGCGATGTCGTTCTGTTGGAGCGCAAGCAACTGACCAGCGGTACGACATGGCACGCGGCGGGACTGATCGCGCAGCTGCGCGCGACGGCGAACATGACCAAACTGGCCAAGTACAGCCAGGAACTATACGGCGCGCTTGAAGAAGAGACCGGTGTTGCCACTGGGTTCAAGCGCTGCGGATCGATCACGGTCGCTTTGACCGACGAGCGTAAGGAAGAGATCTATCGTCAGGCCGCTATGGCCCGCGCTTTCGGGGTGGAGGTCGAAGAGATCGGCAATGACCGTGTGCAAGAGCTGTATCCCCATCTGAACCTGGAAGGGGTTAAAGGGGCAGTTTACCTGCCATTGGACGGGCAAGGTGATCCGGCAAATATCGCTCTGGCTTTGGCCAAAGGCGCGCGTCAGCGCGGTGGTATCGTCAAGGAACGTGTGAAAGTCACCGACATCGTCAAGCAGGGCCGTCAAGTGACGGGCGTTGATTGGGTCGCAGATGATGGCGGCGCTTCGGGCCATATCGAGTGCGACATGGTGGTGAACTGCGCAGGGATGTGGGGCCACGAGGTTGGCAAGATGGCAGGTGTGAACGTACCGCTTCACGCTTGCGAGCATTTCTATATCGTCACCGAGGGGATCGACGGTCTGACCCAATTGCCCGTGCTGCGCGTGCCAGACGAATGCGCCTACTACAAAGAGGATGCAGGGAAAATCCTGCTGGGCGCGTTTGAGCCGAACGCCAAGCCCTGGGCAATGAACGGCATCCCTGACAGTTTCGAATTTGACCAATTGCCTGAAGATTTCGACCATTTCGAACCGATACTCGAAGCAGCCTGCAATCGGATGCCAATGCTGGCCGAGGCCGGGATTCACACGTTCTTCAATGGTCCTGAATCCTTTACACCGGACGACGCCTATCATCTGGGCCTTGCACCCGAGATGGACAATGTCTGGGTCGCGGCCGGGTTCAACTCAATCGGTATTCAGTCGGCGGGCGGGGCTGGCATGGCACTGGCCGAATGGATGGATTCGGGTGAAAAGCCATTTGATCTGGGCGATGTGGACATCAGCCGCATGCAGCCCTTTCAGGGCAATAAACAATACCTCTTTGAGCGTTCGAAAGAAACGCTTGGCCTGCTTTACGCTGACCATTACCCCTACCGCCAAAAGGCTACCGCACGGGGCGTCCGTCGGACACCATTTCACCATCATCTGCTGGAACAGGGTGCGGTCATGGGCGAAATTGCCGGGTGGGAGCGCGCTAACTGGTTTGCCAATGACGGACAGGAACGTGAATACCAATATAGTTGGAAGCGCCAGAATTGGTTTGAAAACGCGGCCGCAGAACACCGCGCAGTGCGCGAAAATGTAGGCATGTACGACATGTCGTCCTTCGGCAAAATCCGTGTCGAAGGGCCGGATGCCGAGAAATTCATGAACTATATTGGTGGCGGCGATTATTCGGTGCCCAATGGTAAGATCGTCTATACCCAGTTCCTAAACCGCGCTGGTGGTATCGAAGCCGACGTGACCGTCACGCGCCTGACCGAGACCGCCTATCTGGTCGTCACCCCAGCGGCGACCCGTCTGGCGGATCAGACCTGGATGATGCGTTATGCGGTCAATTTCAACGTCGTCGTCACGGATGTCACCTCAGGCGAAGGCGTTCTGGCTGTCATGGGGCCAAATGCCCGCGCACTTCTGGAAAAGGTTTCACCAGCGGATTTCTCGAACGCGACCAACCCCTTTGGCACCGCGCAGGAGATTGAGATCGGTATGGGCCTCGCCCGTGCCCACCGCGTGACATATGTGGGCGAGCTTGGGTGGGAGATCTATGTTTCATCCGACATGGCGGGTCACGTGTTCGAAACGCTGCATGAGGCCGGTCAGGATATGAACCTGAAGCTTTGTGGTATGCACATGATGGACAGCTGCCGTATCGAGAAGGGCTTCCGCCATTTTGGACATGACATCACCTGTGAAGATCACGTGGTCGATGCAGGATTGGGCTTTGCCGTCAAAGTGGATAAGGGCGGTGATTTCATTGGGCGAGAGGCGGTTATAGCCCGCAAAGAAAGCGGGCCTCAAAACCGTTTGGTCCAGTTCAAGCTGACCGACCCCGAGCCGCTGTTGTTCCACAATGAGCCGATCATACGCGATGGAGAATATGTGGGGTATCTCAGTTCTGGCAACTATGGCCATACACTCGGCGGCGCGATTGGTCTGGGCTATGTACCCTGCCAAGGCGAGAAAGCGGCAGATGTTCTGGCTTCGAGCTATGAAATAGACGTTTGCGGCGTGAAAGTGAAAGCTGAGGCATCGCTCAAACCGATGTACGACCCAAAGTCCGAACGCGTAAAAGTATAGCCAAACTGTCGGGGCGCTGTGGCGCCCCGAATTGTTTGTTTGGCCTGCCTGTTTCAGATGAAACATATCAGGATTCCTGATGACCGGCTTCACAGTTTTGATGGTTCCCAAGCCCGTCTGATTTGCCGTAGAGAAATACAGTATCAGTCGGAGACCCATCGTGGCAGAGACCCCTGTAACGCCAAACAACACGGATACGCCCAAAGGGCTTGTGCTGGCCGTATTGGCCTATGTCCTTTGGGGCTTCCTGCCGCTGTACATGAAGGCGATGGAACATATCGGCCCGATAGAGGTCGTTGCACATCGCGTCATCTGGTCGGTTCCGGTGGCTGGGTTGCTGTTGGTTGCGCTTGGGCGTACCGGTGATCTTAAAGCTGCACTTCGCAATCCGAAGATGTTGGGCATGGCAGCGCTGACTGCGGCTTTGATTTCGGTGAACTGGGCGATTTATGTTTGGGCGATTTCATCTGGCCACGCGCTGGATGCGGCACTTGGCTACTATATGAATCCTTTGTTCAGTATTGCGCTCGGGGCGATCCTGCTACGCGAACCCTTAACCCGTACACAATTGGTCGCAGTCGGGCTGGCCGCATTGGGCGTGTTGGTTCTAGTGTTTCAAGCCGGAAGCCTGCCTTGGGCTGCTTTGGGGTTGATGGTCAGTTGGGGATTCTATGCATTCTTCAAACGCTCTCTTCCGATTGGACCCAATCAGGGATTTTTGCTTGAAGTCCTGATCCTGCTTATCCCGGCTTTGGCCTATGTTACATGGTTGGGCGCAAGCGGAACGGGGCATTTTGGGGCGGCTGCGTCAGACACTTTGTTGCTGGCAGGTGCGGGTATCGTAACAGCCGTACCCTTGTTGATCTATGCAAACGGGGCAAAATTGGTACGCCTGTCGACCATGGGCATATTACAGTACATCGCGCCCACTATGATCTTTATCACTGCGATCACCCTGTTCGGAGAACATATTGACCAGGCAAGAATGATTGCCTTCCCTTTGATTTGGTCCGGGTTGGTCGTGTATTCGATTCCGATGATCCGGCAGATACGGTCTCAGGCCTGACGAATAAGTCGAGTGATTTCGGCAGCCCAGATCGCATAGGTTTTAGGGTTTGGATGGTATCCATCCGGGGCGGCGAGGGACGGATCGTCGGGAAGATTCAATGACAGATGGGAAACCTGCGGGAAACCAGCAGCCACCTTTTGCAATCCTCGGTCCAGCCGCGCGGCCTGTTGCCCCAATACCCATGCCAAGGGCTGAGGCAAGGCTGGGAATCGCGCCATCTGGGGAACGGCCGTCACGATTACATTTCGTGCTCCGATTTGCCCGGTCAGCAAGGCCAGAAGGCGTGCTTGCTGATCTTCAAAGCGTTGTGCGGTCACGGCACGGGTCACGTCATTCACGCCAAGGGCCGTCACCACCACATCAAATTGGTCTTTTAGTCTCTGCAATCGGTCGATTGTATCTTGCGTGGTATATCCGGTCGCAGCTTCCAACCGCCATTCTACGGTGTGGTGTGTTGCCAGTAGGCTGACCAATTGCCCCGACAGCGCTTGTTTTTGCGTGCCTGCGCCTACACCGGCGGCCGAGCTGTCCCCGGCAATCAACAAGCGCAATCGTGGACCGCGCCCTTCACGCCCTTCGCGAGGACCTTCTGGTTCAGGCAGCAAGTGAGCATTGCGTCGCACAGAGTGGCCCTGAACAGCCAGTACGGGCAATAACGGGACGCGGAGAATTTGGTCCGCAGCAACAGGGAAAGGCATCTTCAGTTCAGCGCATCCTTGAATTTCAGAAAACGCGCATCTTTCATGACCCGCGCCATCATGGCTTCACGCAGGGCGCCGACACTCTTGTAAGGGCGCATGACAACTTCGAAATCTTGAATGAGGCCATCAGCGTTCAAAGTGATCAAATCAACCCCGACTGCGTCCAGATCTCCGACCTTGCATTGAAACTCCAACGCCCAATCGTTGCCGTCACCCATGATCCGGCGATACCGAAAATCCGAGAATACCTGACCTACATGACCCAGAACCGCCGCAACCGGTTCACGCCCTGTCCAGGTGCTATAATAGGTTGGGGGCAAAAACCGCACGTCCTCTGCCAGCAATTCGTGGATCAGGCTTTCATCGCCCTTGGCGACAACGTCCTGCATTCGTTTGATCGTCGGGTGCATGCCATCTTCCTTCTTGTTGACCCGAGAGTTGCTGAACCGTTTCGTTCAAGCAAGGACGACGTTGCGGGAGGTGACGGGCTGGGATAGTCAGGCGCGCATGAGCGAGACCTATGATCCCCCGCAAACACCTCTGGACGTGCTGTATGAAGACACACAGCTGATCGTGGTGAACAAGCCATCGGGTTTGCTGTCTGTGCCCGGACGGGGGGAGCATCTGGCCGATTGCCTGCTGACCCGTGTCCAGGCCGCGTTTCCTCAGGCTCTGCTGGTGCACCGTTTGGATCGGGACACATCGGGTGTCATGGTTTTTGCCCAGACAGCGCACGCGCAGCGGCATCTGGGGCTGCAGTTTGAAAACCGTCAGACCCGTAAGACCTATATCGCCCGTGTTTGGGGACAGGTCGAAGCGAAAACGGGGACTGTGGATTTGCCTTTGATCGTTGATTGGCCCAATCGCCCACGCCAGATGGTGTGCCACGAGACGGGAAAGCCAGCGATCACCGAATGGCGTGTTGTGAAATACGAAGGTCAGTCGACCCGTATCCGCCTGTTTCCCAAAACCGGGCGATCGCATCAATTGCGTGTACACATGCGGGCGCTGGGCCATCCGATCCTAGGTGATCCATTTTACGCGGACGGCGCAGCGCGCGATTTTCCGAGGCTAATGCTGCATTCTGAAGAATTGCGACTGAAAAACCCAGAAGGCGGTGTATCAATGAAATTCCGCGCCCCAGCTGAGTTCTAAACTTCGGCGGTGCTGGTCCACAACATCTTCAGATTACCTAAGGAAAACCGCTTGGTACGTTTGATGGGTCGCGCGGCTTTGCATTCTCGGGCAGCAGCCAGCTCGCGCTCGATTTCGAAGCCGCGTAATACGTGATCCTGAGACCAGCGATCCAACTTCAAAGTCATCATGATGTGATTGTCGAGATAAGGCATGGGCAGTCTCCTGATTGGTGTTTGACCTATCTTCGCTCAACACTCCTGACACCGCCTTGTCAGTGGGGTGTGCTAAGTTGTCAGCAGATCGCAAGGAGCTTCTGATGCGCCGTTCAACCCGTCTGTTCGAAATCATACAGATTTTGCGTGCTGCCGAGACACCTGTGACTGCTGATGCACTGGCTGCAAAGCTCGAGGTATCGGTGCGTACTGTCTATCGTGATATCGCTGCGTTGCAGGCGCAGCGCACGCCCATCGAGGGTGAGGCGGGTGTCGGATATCTGATGCGGCGGGGATATGATTTGCCGCCACTGAATTTTGACGCAGAAGAGGTTGAGGCCCTTTGGGTCGGTCTTTCGATGTTGGCACGTACGGGCGACAGCACCTTGCAGCAAGCCGCAGACAGGGTGTGTCGCAAGATCGAAGCGTTACGGGTGCCTGCGGATTGGCTGCAGGTTGCTCCATGGGGGGCTCCTATGGATGATCCTGAAAAGGGGTGTGTGCCAGTCGTAAACTATCGAGAAGCGATCAGGGCTGAACAAAAGATCCGCATCACCTATGTGAATTCGGAAGGTGAACGCAGCGAACGAACGGTGCGACCCGTTGCCCTGATCTACCACATTGAATGCACAATGTTGGCCGCTTGGTGCGAGCTGAGAAATGGGTTCCGCCACTTCCGCACCGATCGGATTTGGGCCTGCGAATTGACGGAAGATCACTTTTGTGGGCAGGGAGAGCCATTGCGCGCGATCTGGCAGGAGCAAAATCACTGGAGCGACCCTGTCGGAGCGGACTAAATGGCGGGTATTCGCCGATCTCACCCAATTGTTGCTTGAGGCCTATTGTTCTCACCATGTTATACTCCGCGCAACGAAGCAAACCCGGTGAACGGGTACGTGAGCAGAAGGTGAATTTATGACGATTTCCAAATGTGTACTAACAGCCGGGCTGTGTTCGGCGTTTTTTTTGGCGGCGTGTACCGACCCCGGCACTCTAACCGTGCAAGAAGATCCCAATAAAAATGCGAAACAAGGCGCATTGCTTGGGGGGCTGATCGGTGCGGGTGTGGGCGCAATCGCTAATGATTCAGATCCGTTGCTGGGGGCGCTGGCCGGCGGTGCGATCGGTGCTGCAGGCGGTGGTGTAATTGGCAACCAGCTTGACCGGCAGGCGGCTGAGTTACGGCAACAGCTGGCCAATGACGGCATCACTATCGTCAACGCGGGTGACCGCCTGATCGTTACAGTACCGAATGATATCACCTTCGACACAGATAGCTCCACCGTGCGTCCGGCCCTCCGCGCTGATCTGGTGAAGGTTGGACAGAACCTGGTTAACTACCCGAACTCGAACGTGCAGATCATTGGTCATACCGACAGCGACGGAGAGGCGTCATACAACCTGGGTCTGTCCGAGCGTCGCGCGAATGCCGTCGCCGATATTCTGCAGGCCAACGGCGTAAGCTTTTCCCGCATCACGACCGTAGGGCAGGGCGAAAACAATCCGATTGCGTCGAACCTGACACCGGAAGGAAAAGCCCAGAACCGACGGGTTGAGATTGTGGTCGTTCCCAGCGGCAATACCTGACCGGATGTTTCGCGCACAGTGACTGCGCGTCATGTGGGCTTTGGTTCAGGATCATCCCGGGCTAACTAGGGGGAAACACCACAGCGGAGTTTCCCCATGTCCGAACCGATCCTTCTTGGCCTTTCCGGCTCACTGCGAAGAGAGGCGACCAATCGCAAGCTTCTTCGCGAGGCTGCCCGCTTATTTGATGCCGGCACGTTCATCGAGGCAGATTTGAATCTGCCTCTTTATGACGGCGATGTTGAGGTTGGTGAGGGTATCCCCGAAGCGGTACATGTGTTGGCTGATCAGATTGCGCAGGCTCATGCGGTGATCATTTCGACGCCGGAATACAACAAGGGGCCCTCGGGTGTTCTGAAAAACGCGCTGGATTGGGTTAGCCGGACCAGCGGCAAGCCTTGGATGGATAAGCCTGTGGCAGTCATGTCTGCTGCAGCCGGCCGTGCCGGCGGTGAGCGGGCTCAGATGATCCTGCGGTCTTTCATGGTTCCTTTTCAGCCTCGCATTCTGCAGGGGCCTGAATTGCATTTGGCCGACAGTTCAAACGAATTCGATAGTGAAGGACGATTGTCTAATGAGCGCTACGAAAACACACTGAACACGCTGATGAAGAAGCTGCGGGCCGAAGCCGGGTTTTGAACTTCAGCCCAACCTTTTTTGCATGGTAATTGAGGTCGGTCGATCAAAGCCCGGATGGGCCGTCTCACCGGTCTTTGAGAATCCGAGCCGGGCAAAAGTCGCGTGGTTTTCGACGAGCTCGACCCGGGACTGTAGTTCCAGTATGTCAAACCCGTACCTGCGTGCTTGGACCTGAGCTTGTTCGATTAGTATACGGGCCAGACCGCGACCGCGCTGGCGAAGGTCTACAGCCAGTTTGCTAAGATATAATCGACCCGGTTTGGGTGTCAGAAAAACAACAGCATCGGGGCGGTCTCCGATCACCCAAATCTCGCCCTCATCGATCTGCCTGCGCAGACTGTCCAGAGTTAGGCGGTGCATCGAAGAAGGCGGATCAATACGACCTTCCATATACGCAAAGCTTTCACGGATCAGGCGTAATACCTCAGGCAGCACAAGGCTGTCGCGGTTCAGTCGTGTGGGTTCAGAGTATGCGGTGTTCACAGCGACGCCTCGGGGCGAAAACCATCAGGAACTGCATCGCGATTGTCGAGAATCAGGTCGGCGATGACCTCAGCTACCTTCGGGGCCATGCCAAAGCCGATTTTGAAGCCACCATTTGCGATAAATTGTCCTTTGTGCAACGGATGTGCACCCAGCATTGGCGCGCGGCTCTTGCTGCGCGGGCGAACACCGGCCCAACGCTCAATCACCTCGGCCCCGTGCAGCACCGGCACTGCCCGCATCGCGCGATCCAGCAGCTCTTCCAATGCCGCATCCGTGCTGGTTGGGTCATCATACTCACGCTCGGACGTTGAACCGATGGCGAGTGTGCCATCCGTATGGGGTACAAAGTGAATAGCATCAGCAAACAGCTGCGGGACGGCACCCGCATCAAATCGCAATAGCGCCGCCTGTCCCTTGACGCCATTACCGACCGTTTTGCCAAATGCTGCGCTGAGTTCCTGCAGGCCTGCAAGCCCTGTCGCGTGGACGACTTGCCCTTTGTCGGGAGCATCTGTGGTGACCTCGACCCCCATTACCGCGAGCGCCGCAACCAATGCGGCGCAGGCACGCCGAGGGTGCATGCGCGCACTAAGCGTATCATGAATAACAAATCCTGTCGGGCTGGGCGGGCACCACGCGCCGATCTTTTCCAACGCTCTGACGTTCCAGTCGGCCTGTCCCTGCCAGAGTTCCTTGGCCGTTAGTTCGCGTGCGCGGGCCAAGTCTAATGTCCGAGCATCTGCAATGGGTTGCAGCCGGCCAAGCCGCGCGTATCCTGGTGACACCCCGCCTGTGGCCTCGACATGCTTCCAGAACGGTTCGGCCATGATGAGGCTTTCGAACTGAAACGCTTTTTTAGCGTTCCAGTTTTCGGGGACGTGTGGGGCCAACGCGCCGACCAAGCCGCCGCTGGAGCCCGCCCCGGGGCCAAAGGGATCAACGATCTGGACTTTGGCGCCGCGTCTTGCGCAGGTCCAGGCGATCGATAGGCCAAATATCCCTGCGCCGCGCACCGTCACATCGACCATTGCCAATCCCCTTTTCCTTGTTCAGTGTCGCGCCGCTTAGCTACAGGATTCCCCGATGGCAGACCAGCGTGCCGAACTCACTTGGACAGAGGATCAGATTCCGGTCTCTGATCGGTTCGATGATCCCTACTACTCGTTGCAAAACGGGTTGGAAGAAACGCGACATGTGTTTCTGGCCGGGAATAATCTGCCCGTGCGCTTTGCACCGGGATTTCATATCGCCGAGCTTGGCTTTGGCACCGGGTTGAACCTATTGACCGTCTGGTCGGCCTGGGAAGCAGCGGGTCAGACCACACCTCTGCGGTTCACGAGTTTCGAAGCCTATCCAATGGCGCCCGATGATATGGCGCGCGCTTTGGCGGCCTTTCCCGAGGTGGCGCCGTGGGCTGAGCGCTTTCTAAATGCCTGGAAAGGGCAGAAATGTGTGCTGGATACATTGCATCTTGAAGTCATGGTCGGAGACGCGCGTGAGACATTGCCCAATTGGGATGACACTGCAGATGCGTGGTTTCTGGATGGCTTCTCACCGGCGAAGAACCCCGAACTGTGGGGCGCTGACCTGATGCAGCAGGTTGCTGATCACACGGCCCAAGATGGCACTGCGGCAACGTATACCGCCGCCGGTTTTGTGCGTCGCGGTTTGACCGATGCGGGGTTCGAGGTGACACGCACCCCCGGTTTTGGTCGCAAGCGGCATATGACGCGGGCGGTGAAGACATGAGTCAGAAAAACAACGTTAACGCTGGCATTGCCTTGATGATCGCAGCAACGATTGTCTTTGCGTTACAGGACGGGATCTCACGGCATCTGGCGGGCACCTACAACACCTACATGGTTGTGATGATCCGGTACTGGTTCTTTGCCGCTTTCGTGATTGCCGTCGCTGCAAGGTCAACAGGGGGGCTGCGGACGGCGGCGAAAACCGAGCAGTTCGGGCTGCAGATTTTCCGTGGCCTTTTGCTGGCCGGTGAGATTTGCGTGGCAGTTTTCAGTTTCACCATTCTGGGGCTGATCGAAAGTCAGGCAGTTTTCATTTGTTATCCGCTGTTGATCGCCGCCCTCAGCGGCCCTGTTTTGGGCGAGAAAGTCGGCTGGCGCCGCTGGGCCGCCATCGGTGTCGGTTGCATCGGCGTCCTGATAATCCTCCAGCCCGGTGCGGGAGTGTTCAACCCCTGGGCCGTGGTGCCATTGATCTCGGCATTCATGTTCGCGGTCTACGGCCTTCTGACTCGATACGCTGCACGGCGCGACAGTACCGCGACCAGCTTTTTCTGGACCGGCGTGGCTGGCGCAGTCGCAATGACGGCTGTTGGCGTCTGGTTCTGGGAACCGATGGCCAGAACCGACTGGCTATGGATGGGTCTGCTCTGCATCACAGGAGCGCTGGGGCATTGGCTGTTGATCAAATGCTATGAGATGGCCGAGGCCAGCGCAGTGCAACCTTTCGCCTATTTCCATCTGATGTGGAGCGCCATTCTGGGCATCACGATCTTCCACGAAACGCTGCGCCCTGAGGTGGTTCTGGGCGCAGCAATCGTGATTGCCGCAGGTCTGTTCACCCTATGGCGCGAAAGACGAAAGAGTCGAGCCGGTTAGCTCCTGTGAGAATGGCACCGGGAGCGCTGGCTGACCTAGCCGCGCGCGATAGACCGGTAGGCTTTCAGCGACGCGCATCACATAGTTGCGCGTTTCCTTGAACGGGATGGTTTCGATCCAGTCGATCACGTCCACCTGACCCCGACGCGGATCTCCGTAGCGTTCCATCCACGAGATTGGACGCCTTGGCCCGGCGTTGTAACCAGCGGCCATCATTACAACATTGCCATTGAAGTCCTCGGCTAGTGTCGCAAGATAATTCGCCCCTAGTTTAGCGTTATACTGCCAGTCCGTGGTCAAACGCCCCGTCTTGTGCCCTCCCAGTATGCCCAGATCTTGCGCCACAAGTTTGGCAGTGGCTGGCATAACCTGCATCAAGCCACGCGCACCCGCACCGCTGATAACAACTGGATCGAACTCGCTTTCACGGCGGGCAATTGCAAGTGTCATCTCCTTCGCCATGGGCAGGCCCATATCAGCCACCGGATGCACCGGGTAATAGGCGGCAGGCAAAACCATGCCGGTGGTCGCAGCTCGTTTGGCGATCATAACGGCCAGATGCGGCTCATTCAGTTCGATTACGAGATCACCTAACTGAGCGGCTTGCGTTTGATCGAGGCTCTCCACCAGATGGGTCAGGAAACGCTCAGACAGGTTACCCTCGCCAGCGCGCAGCAACAGCAACCCAGCCTCAAGCACGCTGGATTCCGCAAACGCGGCCTGTTTCCAATGCGGTGCACGGCGTGGACTAGCCAATTCGCTGTCAAACGGACGGCCGATCTGCTCTGCAGCGAGCAATCCGTAGAACGAGGTCTGATAGTTTGCGCCTTCTGCATAGGCCTCGTGCGCCTTGTCCGCATCACCTTGCGCCGCGTGGGCACGACCCAGCCAATATCCACCGCGACCCTTCGAGATCGGCGATTGCACGGCACCCGAGAAATTCTGGAAATGCCGTACTGCTGTGGCCGGATCATTCAGTTTGCGCAGGGCCAGAAATCCGGAAAGCCATTCCAGATCTGCATAGCCATAGCCCATTTCAGGCGTCATGTGATGATTTGCGGCAATCGCATAGGCGCGCTCTGCATCACCGGCACGCATCTCGAGCCGCGCCAGCCGACGCCGGCCTTCCGCCCATTTGTCAGGCTCGCCCAGCGACTTTGGTCCGGTGGAACGCGCCAGCATCAGATCAATGGCACTGTCGTCCAGTTCCTTTCGATCCCGCCATACGAAGCGATCAAAGGCCAGACCAGGATCCTTGGCCAACGAACCGGGTACAGCGGCGACCTTGCCGTCCACACCATTTTCGCGTTTTTGCAAAGCAATGCGTGCCTCAGCCAGTTTGCGATAGTCGGCATCGACAAGGGGCAGCATCTGCCCTGCACTGACCAAATGCCCGTCCCACAGCATCCGGTCCAATCGCGCCTCGTGATGCGGTTTCAGGAGTTTGCTAAAGTTCTCCAGGTAGCTCTTTTGCAGACCTGACCCCATCGGCATTGTCCGCCACGCCGTTACGATGTCGGCTTCGGCCTCACCGTTGCGGCCTTTGCTTTTCAATGCCACGGCATAGTTCAACGCGCCTTCGGCGGTTTGCGGAGGCATCCCCTCGTAGAAATTCAGAACCCGATCCGGATCGGCTGCGGTGAACGATGGCTCGCTCTTACGGCGCAACCAGGCCAGACCGGGCCAATCCGGACGCCGCTCCAGAAATACCAGCACGTCACCCGAGCTGCCAAAACCCTCGCGCAACCAATGCCAGACAATGATGTCCCGCGCCACCGATCCACGGTGACCTGCCACGCGCAGCGCGGCATTCCAGTCGCCCTTGCGCATCTCATAGAGCCCCGCGCGCAAATCCTGCGTCGCATCCGCCCGAGTGGCCTGCGGCTGTAGCACCAACGCCAGAATCATCGCTATTCCAAGCGACAGAATACGTCTCATCCCTTGCATTCCCCAACAAACCAAGGATACAGCCATGCAGGATAAACCTTGCGCCGCCGGGATCAACTCACAAACCCTTAATCGTGACGGACCGGTGCGCAAAAACACCTAAGGAGCGTTCCATGTTTAAAGGCTCGATGCCAGCCCTGGTCACCCCGTTCAGCAACGGCGCGTTGGACCTGGATACGCTCAAACACCTGGTCGAATGGCAAATTCAGCAAGGTTCGACCGGACTGGTACCGGTTGGTACGACCGGCGAAAGCCCGACGCTCAGCCATGAAGAGCATGAAACGGTGATTGCCGAGGTGGTCAAAGCCGCCGCAGGTCGCGTTCCTGTCATCGCTGGTGCCGGGTCCAACAACACGGTCGAGGCCATACGGTTCGTTCAATTCGCACAGAAAATTGGTGCGGATGCGGCGCTGGTTGTAACACCCTATTACAATAAGCCGACCCAGAAAGGGCTGCTGGCGCATTTCCAAACTCTGCATGACAGCGCCGATATCCCGATTATCATCTACAACATCCCGGGTCGTTCGGTCATCGACATGACCCCACCAACGATGGGCGAACTGGCGAAACTGCCCCGCATAGTCGGGGTCAAGGACGCGACCGGCGATCTTGCACGCGTCAGCCAGCAGCGCGCGAGCTGCGGGGCCGATTTCTGTCAGCTGTCCGGGGAAGACGCGACAGCACTTGGCTTCAACGCTCATGGCGGAGTGGGCTGCATCTCGGTCACCGCAAACGTGGCCCCGAAGCTCTGTGCCGAATTCCAGCAGGCCACGTTGGCGGGCGATTATGCAAAAGCATTGGATTATCAGGACCTGCTGATGCCGCTGCACGAAGCGATCTTCATCGAGCCTGGCTTGGTCGGCGCAAAATACGCGCTCAACAAACTTGGCCTATGCAGCACCGAAGTGCGTTCGCCTTTGACCGATCTGGAAGACAGCACCAAAGCCACTATTGAAGCCGCAATGGCGCACGCTGGACTAATCTGAAGTCAACATACAGAATCGCAAGGGCGGCCTCGAAGATCGAGTGCCGCCCTTTTCAATTCGGGATCCAAACTTCATCTGGCTAAAAATATCTCGGGGGAGGCGCGGCTTGCCGCGACGGGGGCAGAGCCCCCATCAGCGCTTGCCGTAGTACAACCCGACCACATGCTCTGCTTGCGCAAAGAACAACCAGCGTGAAACCGCGACGCCGGTCAGATGTGACATGACAGCAAACAAAGCTAGGATGTGTTTCAGGACAACGCCATCTGCTGGAAGGATAAGCAGCAGGATCGGCAACACGAAGGCCAGCGCGAAAGAGATGGCCCGCAGCTTTTGCGCGTGTTTGCGCCCGACCACATGCACGAATTCCCGCAGCAGATAGTTTGTACCGGTATGTGGCGGCTCGAACGCACGCACCGTGCCACGATTGCCAAGGCCGGTTGCGGTGCCCAGATCGGTACCAGCGTTTTGAAACGCATTGTCGCCCATGACCCAGTAAATCAGTTGCACAATGGCGGCGACGACCAGCAGCGTGGGTGCAATACTTTCCGCACCAGCCAGCAACGCGCCGCCGGCAAGGCTGAAAGTGATGAACATCGCCGGGGTCGCCCACATATTCCAGCGCGGGATGGTTTTGAGCTGGGTGTAAATCATCGAGGTCGTGAAGACCGTTGCGAGACTAAGGATGGAGCCGACAACCCCGAGAAGCGTCCACTGCTGCCCAAGGAAAATCACGCCGATGGCATAAAGCCCCATCACCGACAAAGCTGCAACGGCGCAGACGCCTTCTCGGCTGAGCCAACTTGTTTTCCACTGGCTAAAGGCTTTCCATGCCCTTTCCGGGTGGCCGAGGTGGAAAGTAGAGGCCAGCAGCCCACCGATGGCCAGCGCAAAGGCGATGGCGAAGAACACGAAAGCGGTGATGCCCGAGACGTCAGGGGTGCCAAAGCCCAGAAAGTACAGCAGGCCAAAGCCGAGGCCGGACAGTGTGGTAAAGATGATAACGGAAGGGGCCGGGTGCATCAGAGCTTCTCCAGGGTCTTGTCGAGCCAGCCAAGGAAACCCTTGGGCTCTTCGGCGACCGGGGCCAGCAGAGGGGCCAGAATGTCGATCTGCTCCTCAATCTTGTCCTTGGGTCGGGGTGGCAGATATTTGTTGACGGGTTTGGTGCCCATTTCGGGCATCAGGTCCATACCGTCACGTTCGGCGACCAGCTTGCTGACATCGCTGTCAGGATCCCCGAGGTCTCCAAAATGACGCGCGCCCGCCGGGCAGGTGCGCACGCAAGAGGGTACACGATCCACTTCGGGCAGGTTTTCGTTGTAGATTCGATCGACGCAAAGGGTGCATTTCTTCATCACACCTTCGGCCTGATCCAATTCGCGCGCACCATAGGGGCATGACCAGGCGCAAAGGCCACAGCCGATACAGTCGCTTTCGTTAACGAGAACGATACCGTCCTCAGCCCGCTTATAGCTGGCGCCGGTTGGGCAGACCGTGACGCAGGGCGCGTCTTCGCAATGCAGGCATGATTTGGGGAAGTGGATCAGTTGGGCGTGCCCTTCCGCTGGCTGCACCTCGTAGGAATGCACGCGGTTGAGGAAAGTACCCGAGGGGTTTGCGCCATACGCATCCTGATCTGAAAGAGGTGCACCATAATTCTCGGTGTTCCAGCCTTTGCAAGAGATCACACAGGCATGGCATCCGACGCAGGTGTCCAAATCGATGACCAGACCCATTTTGCGGTCGGTAGATGTGGGGAGTTGGGTCATTTTCCTACCTTCCACGCCAGATTTTTGGGACCGGTGCCAACCGGGGATTTTATCGGATCGAACTCGGGTTGGCTTTCGGCGTCGCTTGGTGCGGCGGCTTTTTCGATCTTTACCTTCAGATCGAACCAGGCGGCCTGACCGGTGATCGGATCAGAGTTTGCCCAGCGCAGACCGTCACCTTTGGGGGGCAGCAGCTCGTGGATCAGGTGGTTGAGCAGGAAACCCTTGGTGGCCTCGGGGGCGTCTTCCTGCAAGGCCCAAGCTCCTTTGCGCTTTCCGATGGCGTTCCAAGTCCACACTGTATTGTCGTTCAGCGCGGCCATCTCCATGACGGGAACCGTGATCTCGCCATGTGGAGAGCTGACTTTGGCCCAGTCGCCGTCTTGCAGCCCGTGTTCACGCATCAGCTTGGTCGGGACGTAAAGCGGGTTGCGCCCATGTAGTTGCCGCAGCCAGGCGTTTTGAGTGCCCCAGCTGTGGTACATCGCCATGGGGCGCTGGGTCAGAGCGTTGACGGTGAAGCCTTCGTTGCCGGTTTGATCGGTTTCGTACCAGATGGGCAGAGGGTCCATAGTCTCTTGGATCCGCGCGCGCAGGTGATCTGGGGGTTGGCGTTCCCCGTGGCCTTCGGCGGCTAGTTGGAATTTGCGCATCGGCTCGGAATAGAGCTGGAAGAGGTAGGGCTGCGGGCTGTCATAGATACCCATGCCAACAGCCCAATCCTGATAGGCGTTGTTCCAGGGCTTATAATAGTCGGCCCCTTCGGGGATATGGGCCACGTAGAAACCGCCGTTTTCGATATAGCGGACCAACTGGTCCGGGTTGACCTCGCCACGGCCTTCCTTGTCGCCGTTTTCGCCCCGGAAACCAGCCAATGGCCCGATGCCGGGTTTGCGCTCGTGATTCACAATGTAGTCGGCGTAATCCGTCCACTTGGCGCTGCCGTCCTCGTTGGTAAAGCCAGGCAGGCCCATGCGATTGGCGAGATCAATCAAAACCGACTGGAAGCCGCGCACATCGCGATCGGGTTCGATCACGGGCCAGCGGATCGCATCTGCGGCGGCCTCGGCTTCGCAGATCGGGCGGTCCAGCAGCGAGATACAGTCGTGGCGTTCCAGATAGGTGGTGTCGGGCAGGATCAGGTCAGCGTAAGCCACCATTTCCGAGCTGTAGGCGTCGGAATAGATGATATGCGGGATCACGTATTCGCCGTTCTCATCCTTGTCCGTCAGCATCTCCATGACACCTTTGGTGTTCATGGTCGAATTCCAGGACATGTTGGCCATATACATGAACAGCGTGTCGATCTTGTAGGGATCGCCCGCATGGGCGTTCGAGATCACCATATGCATCAGCCCGTGGCTGGACATCGGGTTTTCCCATGTAAACGCTTTGTCGATCCGCGCTGGGCTGCCGTCTTCTTTAAGCGCGAGATGCTCGGGGCCGCGGACAAATCCCAGATGCGGCCCGTCCAGGGGTGTATTCGGCGTCACCTTACAATGCGGGGTCGGATGCGCTTCGACCGGCTTGGGGTAGGGTGGCTTGAAGCGGAAACCGCCGGGGACTTCGACGGTCCCAAGCAGGATCTGCAACACATGCAGGGCGCGGCAGGTCTGGAAGCCGTTCGCGTGGGCCGAGACGCCGCGCATCGAGTGCATCGCGACGGGGCGACCGATCATCTTCGAGTGTTTCTCGCCCCGGAAATCGATCCATTCATGGTCCAGTTCGAAGGCTTCATCAAAGGCCACACGGGCCAGTTCGGCTGCGATCGCTCGAATACGGGTCGCAGGTACGCCGCATTTATCGGCGATTGCCTCGGGTGCGTATTCGTCGGCCAGATAGCGTTCTGCCATCTGGTGGAAAACCGGACGGTGCGTGACCCCATCTTTCTCGTAGGTTGCCGAGAGATCAGGCCGCACACCCGGTTTGTCGAACGCAGTCAACTCGCCGGTTTTGCGATCAATGACCAGCGGTTTGCCGTCGTCGTCTTTCAGGAACAGACCTTTTTCCGGGCCTTCGGATGCGTTGATCAAGACCGGTGCGTTGGTGTAGCGGCTGAGGTAATCCAGATCAATTTTACCGGCCTTCATGAGCACATGGATCAGCGACACGATGAACAGGCCGTCGGTTCCGGGGGTGATGCCGACCCAATCATCAGCCACCGCGTTGTATCCCGAGCGGATCGGGTTGACCCCGATCACACGCGCGCCGCGGGCCTTGATTTTGCCGATGCCCATCTTAATGGGGTTTGAATCGTGGTCCTCTGCCACACCAAACAGCATGAACAGCTTGGTGTGATCCCAGTCGGGCTGACCGAACTCCCAGAATGCGCCGCCCATCGTGTAGATGCCACCGGCTGCCATGTTCACCGAGCAGAACCCGCCGTGCGCCGCGTAATTGCATGTTCCGAAATTCTGCGCCCAGAAGCTGGTGAAACTCTGACTTTGGTCACGGCCTGTAAAAAAGGCCAGTTTCTCGGGATTGTCTTCGCGGACCGGTTTCAGCCAACCGACTGCTATGTCTAAGGCCTCATCCCAGCTGATTTCCTCGAACTCACCCGAACCGCGCGGTCCAACCCGTTTGAGCGGTGCGCGCAGCCGCGACGGTGCGTTCACCTGCATGATCCCCGCGCTGCCTTTGGCGCAAAGCACCCCTTTGTTCACCGGATGATCCCGGTTGCCTTCAATATAGGCGACCTTTCCATCCTTCATGTGCACGTTGATACCGCAGCGGCAGGCGCACATGTAGCAGGTGGTGCGGCGAATCTCATCTGACACAGGCGGGGATAGGTTGAGGTTTGGTTGTTGGTTCACGTTATCTCTCTCCCTGTGGCGAATCGCCTTGGTGCCTGCGCGTGTTGAACGCTCTGGAGCGTAGGAACGCGGGGCTTAACCACTCAGAGGAAGAGAGCGCGAAAGCCTCTTCCTCTGCTTTTGTTTGACGGACCGGTTGAACCCGGTCCGGACTTTGATTTTACAGCGATCAAACCTGCTGTGGTCGCATGTCAGCCGCGTCGATACCGGCAACTTCAACTGGCTTCTTCATCGCGTCACGGCGGAAGGGTTCACCCAGTTCCTGGTTGATCATTGCTTCGATCAGTGTGGTGATGCCGTTCTTCTGGTCTTCGATCGCCTGGCTCAGCGCAGCGGTTAACTCGTCCTGAGTGCGTGCGATGACGCCTTTCAGGCCGCACGCATTGGCGATGCCAGCATAAGACACTTTGGTGTCCAGCTCTGTGCCGACGAAGTTGTCATCGAACCACAGGGTTGAGTTACGTTTTTCCGCACCCCACTGATAGTTGCGGAACACAACCTGGGTGATGGCGGGCCATTCTTCGCGGCCGATCGCGGTCAGTTCGGTGACTGCGATGCCGAAGGCACCATCACCCGAGAAACCGACAACAGGTACATCCGGGCAGCCGATCTTGGCGCCGATGACCGAGGGCAGACCATAGCCACAGGGGCCGAACAGGCCGGGGGCCAGATATTTGCGGCCTTCTTCGAACGAAGGGTAGGCGTTGCCGATGGCGCAGTTGTTGCCGATGTCGGACGAGATGATCGCCTCTTTTGGCAGAGCGGACTGGATCGCGCGCCATGCTTTACGGGGGCTCAGCCAATCCGGCTTGGCAGCGCGTGCGCGTTCGTTCCAGGTGGTACCCGGATCGTCCTGCTCGTGATCCATCGAGGTCAGTTCTTGCGCCCAGCGCGACTTGGTTTCAGCGATCTTCGCTTTGCGCGCATCACGACCTTCGTCACCGGCTGTATCAGACAGCTGGTTCAGAATGTTGGTGGCAACAGTTGCCGCATCGCCCACGATACCAACCGAAACCTTCTTGGTCAGGCCGATACGGTCAGGGTTGATGTCGACCTGAATGATCTTCGCGTCCGCCGGCCAGTACTCCATGCCGTAACCCGGCAGAGTCGAGAACGGGTTCAGGCGGGTGCCGAGGCACAGAACAACGTCTGCTTCCTTGATCAACTGCATACCGGCTTTCGAGCCGTTATAGCCCAGCGGGCCAGCGAAAAGCGGGTGCGAGCCAGGGAATGCGTCGTTGTGCTGGTAACCAACGCAAACCGGAGCGTCCAGACGCTCGGCCAGTGCTTTCGACGCTTCGATGCCGCCATTCGACAGAACTGTGCCTGCACCGTTTAGGATGACAGGGTTCTTTGCGTTCGACAGCAGCGCGGCAGCTTCGGACACAGCCGTTGCGCCACCCGAAGGCAGCTCGAATTCAACAACAGCCGGCAGATCGATGTCGATGACCTGAGTGAAGAAGTCGCGCGGGACGTTTATCTGCGCAGGGGCCGACGCGCGTTTGGCGTTCATGATGACGCGGCTCAGCACTTCGGCCATACGGCTGGGGTCACGCACTTCTTCCTGGTAGCAAACGCAGTCTGCGAACATGCGCATCTGCTCCATCTCTTGGAAACCGCCCTGACCCATGGTCTTGTTGGCAGCTTGCGGGGTGACCAGCAGCAGCGGGGTGTGGTTCCAGTAAGCAGTCTTAACAGCGGTGACAAAGTTGGTGATGCCGGGGCCGTTCTGGGCGATCATCATCGACATCTTGCCGGTCGCGCGGGTGTAGCCATCAGCCATCATTCCGCCCGAACCTTCGTGCGCGCAATCCCAAAAAGTGATACCAGCTTTCTCAAAAATGTCAGAAATTGGCATCATCGCAGAACCGATGATTCCGAACGCATGTTCGATGCCATGCATCTGCAGGGTTTTTACAAAGGCTTCTTCGGTGGTCATCTTCATCTGCGTAATCTCCGATCATAGATGGCGGGACCAGGGTTAGGGACCCGGTTTTCTGGTCGGTTTTGGCGTACGGGTGTCTGTGGCGTTAGGGCCAGAACTGGTGGTGACTTAGGTCCAGTACGCCTCAAGACTGACGAATAGTCTCAGCGATTTGCTGGATGCCGGGTCCGATACGCGCTGACGAAATCGCAGAATACCCCAATCGATAGTAGTTCTGCGGTCGGTTCGTGCCTGAAAAGAAGGGCTCGCCCGGTTCAATGTGGACGCTTTGGCGCTGCAGATCGCTTGCCAGTTTCGTCGTGTCGATACGTTCTGGTGCCTGCATCCAGATCGAGGAGCCGCCAAGCATGCCGCGACCTGCCACCGTCAGGCCATACTGCTTGATCGCTTCTTCAATTGCTTCTCGTCGGCGTTGCAGTGTTTTGGACATACGCCTGATCTGCGCGTCGTAGTGACCGAGCGACAGAAAATAGGCTGCTGTGCGCTGCATGTGGCCAGGAGGGTGGCGTAGCACGAGTGACCGGAGTGCTCGTGCTTCGCGGATAAAGGGCTCGGAACCGACCATGTAACCCAGACGAAGCCCCGGAAACAGAGATTTTGAGAAGCTGCCCACATAGATCACCCGCCCGTCCCGATCCATCGATCGCAGCGCTGGCGACGGGGCACCCAGAAATGACATCTCGAACTCATAGTCATCCTCGACAATCATCGCGTCCAATTCCCGGGCGCGGCTCAAAAGGGCATTGCGGCGATCAACCGGCATCGTTGCGGTGGTAGGGCACTGGTGGCTGGGAGTGGTGAAAATTACGTCAGTATCATCCGGTATCGTATCTGGGAGCAAACCCTCACGATCTACCTTCAAATAGGATAGCTGGCAGTCTGAGTGGATCAGAAGATCACGCAAGGCGTAATAGCAGGGATCCTCAATCGCGGCTCTTCGATTCCGGTTAAGCAAAATGCGCGAGGCCAGCCAAAGTGCGTTCTGAGCACCCAGAGTGATCAAGATCTCCTCGGGCCGAGCCACGATGCCTCTGCGTGGCAGAGTGTGTCTTGCAATGAATTCAAGTAGCAGAGGATCATCCTGGTCGACATAGTCCCCGGTCAATGAATGGAAATCTTTGTGTCCAAGCGCCCTTACTGCACAGAGGCGCCAGTTTGCGTGGTCGAACAGTTTTCTGTCGACCTGACCATAGATGAACGGATAGCGGTAATCGCGCCAGTTGCTAGGCTTGGTCAATACATCGCCATCCGAAAAACGGCGGGCAAAGGCACGGTCCCAGTCTACATTCTCGTTATCACGCCGAACCGGGGCATAGGTTGGCGGCACCGGAGCGTTTTCCGACACATAGTATCCCGACCGGCCTTTGGCGGTCAGATAATCGTTTGCCAGAAGCTCAGTGTAGGCAAGGGTAACGGTAATCCGGCTGACACCCAGATGAGCCGCAAGTTTGCGAGACGAGGGCAGTTTCTCGCCAACATGAAAACGCCCTGAAAGAATGCCTTCGGCGATCAGCTGCTGAAGCTGCGCCTGCAACGTGCCTTGCCCGTTGCGCTCAAGAAAGAACGTGTCGACCGAAATGCCCATAGCGTCGTTATAGGCTGGACTTAAGTTGGAAGCAATCTGGACTTATAGCCATTCGCATCTGTTTGGTTGACGTTGGTTGGTTATTGAGCTATATAACTATAAAACTAGTTATATGGAGAAAGCTTGTGTGGGAAGAAGCCGCTGCCGGTTTTTCGGCCATGGGGTCCGAAGCCCGGCTGAAAGTTCTGAAAACGTTGGTGCGCGCCGGCGAGACCGGGCTGACTGTCGGAGAAATCCAGTCTCGTACGGGCATCGCGCCGTCGACATTGGCGCATCATCTGCGGTTTCTCGCTGCTGGTGGTGTTGTTGAACAAGAAAAGATCGGGCGCACTACAATCAATCGGGCGTGCTTTGATGAGTTGAGAAATCTTGCGCAGTTCATCCTCAGCGAATGCTGTGCAGATGAGGTAGAAAAGGCCGCGAACGATGGCTGAGTTGACCCAAAACCCCAAACCCTCGGCGAGAAATCTGGTCAGTCTGATCAAAACGCCGTGGGCGCTGATCGTGGTCATCCTGGTGCTGGTGGCCGTTCTTGACCCAAGTAACTGGGCCGAAATCGTGACATTTGCCGGTAAGGCACTTGCGCATACAGGGCAATACATCCTGTTTGCCGTTTTGCTGCTGTCCTACCTCAAGGCAACCGGAGCTGAAGTGATGGTAGCCCGTGCGTTTGAAGGGCGTGAGACGCGGATGATCTTTCTTGCTGCCTTGTTTGGCGGACTGGCGCCCTTTTGTTCCTGCGAAGTCATCCCGTTCATCGCGGGATTGTTGGCTCTGGGTGCGCCCTTATCGGCAGTCATGGCATTCTGGCTCAGTTCCCCGCTTATCGACCCGCCGACATTGCTTATCACAGCTGGTGCGTTGGGCTGGCCATTTGCGATCGGCAAAGCCGTGGCCGCCGTTGCCTTGGGGCTGTTCGGCGGATTCGCAGTACGCGCCCTGATGAAGGGCGGCGCGTTCGCACAGCCGTTGCGCGAATACAAACCAGCGGGATGCTGTGGATGCGGACCAAAGAAGGATGACAAGCCCGTATGGCAGTTCTGGAAGGAGCCTGAACGCCGCTCGCGTTTTCGGGCTGAGTTTGTTCACAACGGTCTATTCCTGCTGAAATGGCTGGCATTTGCTTACGTACTCGAAGCACTGCTGGTCAGCTATGTTCCAGCGGACCTGATTGCCAGAGTTGTCGGTGGTGAAGGCGTTGTTCCCATCGTTGTCGCAGCATTGGTCGGAATGCCGGCCTATCTGAACTCTTACGTAGCGCCACCGCTGCTGGCTGGCCTTATGGAACAAGGTATGAGCGCTGGTGCTGCGATGTCATTCATGGTGGCTGGAGCCGTCAGTTCAATCCCCGCAATGGCGGCGGTGTGGTCGCTGGTCAAACCTCGCGTATTCGCAACCTATCTGGGGCTGGGCATCAGCGGGGCCATCATCGCAGGCATCGCATTCCAGGTGATCTGAATGGAAAACCGCCCGGTGCAGACACCGGGCGGTTTTACTTTACTAACCTGCTTCGCAGTACCGCGGCAGCTTGAACCTGTATCTCGGCTCACCGCTCGCCACGTACACACGTTTTTCGATGCAGGCCTCAGTGCCCACTGAACGCGCAATAGGGCTTTCTGTAGACGTAATCGAAGTTGCCGAACCATCAGGCAGGCGCACCGATGCAATAACCCCGTTTTTGAGGTCTCCATTGATCGGCGTCGCCGACAAAACGGCAACGGTTAGAAACGCTTCGTGCTCGTGCTTGCCGTCGTCATTCAGCAACAATAAGCCTGCAACGATGGCAATCATTGCGATGGCGCCGGTGATCGCCAACCACCAGGATTTCAGGAACACATAAATCGATACGGCGCGGTGCGGTCCAAAAACTGCTGACAGAATGCTAAGCATCAGTTTCCCTTGGGAATGTGACCCCGATTATTGGGCATCGGGGCCGTTAGCGTCTCAGGGGCGCAGATCGTCTTCGTCTTCTTCGTCGCCGCCACCTTTGGGCAGGTTGAAGAAGCTATCGGCATCAACGATTGGCTCATCGTCTTCTTTGTCTTCAGGCTCGTCGGACAGCGAGAACGTCTCTAGGCCTTCAATCGCGGTCGGGATCTTTGGTGCAGAATCCATTTCCAGCGATTGCTCGGTCGACACCAGCTTGCGACGCTCATCATCGCTCATAACGCCGCCTTCAGCAGCTTTCTTGGCCGCCGCCTTCTGCACGATGGCATCCAGTTCGGACTGTTTGCATAAGCCCAGAGCAACCGGATCGATCGGCTGCATGTTCGAGATGTTCCAGTGCGTCCGCTCGCGGATCGACTGGATGGTCGGCTTGGTGGTGCCAACCAGCTTGGCGATCTGACCATCGCTGAGTTCCGGGTGGAACTTGACCAGCCACAGGATCGAGTTCGGACGGTCCTGCCGTTTGGACAATGGGGTATACCGCGGGCCGCGGCGCTTTTCTTCGCCTGAAGCCGCCGGGTTGAACTTAAGTTTCAGCTTGTGCAGCGGATTGTTCTGCGCGGTATCAATCTCTTCCTGAGTCAGCTGGTTGTTGGCAATCGGGTCAAATCCTTTGACACCAGCAGCCACATCACCATCCGCGATGCCCTGCACCTCCAGCTCGTGCATCCCTACGAAATCCGCGATCTGCTTGAAGCTGATCGTGGTGTTGTCCACCAGCCATACGGCGGTTGCCTTGGCCATAAGCGGTTTTGCCATCAGCCCGTCTCCTATAAATACATCTGTCCCGTCGCCGGAATGCGGCGGCCCCGAGGCTTTGGGGCAGGTTTCCGTTGTCGGGGAACTTGGGGCCTATATAGTCGCGACAGCTAAAGAAGGGAAGAGGCGAATGCGCCAAGGTATTCTGGGGCTGGTATTGTGGTTCTTCAGCGCGATGGCAGCGCTGGCCGATGGCGAGCAAGCGGGAGAATTCGACTACTATGTCCTGTCGCTCAGCTGGTCACCCAATTGGTGCGCCCGCGAGGGGGATGCGCGCGGATCGGATCAATGCGATGCCCGGCACGATCACGGATGGATCCTGCACGGGCTATGGCCGCAATATCACCAGGGCTGGCCCTCTTACTGCCGCACGGTTGAGGCTCCGCCATCACGCCGTATGACGCGGGAAATGGAGGACATTCAGGGCTCATCCGGGCTGGCATGGCATCAATGGAAAAAGCACGGAACCTGCTCGGGTCTGAGTGCGCCAGACTATTTTGCGCTGTCACGAAAGGCCTATGGAGGCGTCACGCGACCCGACGTGTTTCGTAAACTCGATGCGTCGGTCAAATTGCCTGCTTCGGTGGTGGAAGAAGCATTTCTCAAGGCCAACGCCAATCTGGAACCAGACATGATCACGATCACCTGCAAGCAGGGATATATCGAAGAGGTCCGCCTGTGCCTGTCCCGCGATCTCAAGCCCGTTCCATGTGGCCGGGATGTTATCCGCGACTGCACTGCCAAAGACGCCGTGTTTGATCCGATTCGTTAGAGCTTTTTGTTCTGGCAATCGCGCGCATATTCCAGTGCTTTGGCCGTACCTTTCAGATCAATTGCCATGACAGTCTGACCCTCTGGGTTGTAAACGGTCATGGTCTTGTTCTGCGCAATCGAGGTGACAAAGCTCCGGTCGGTAAAGAACACTGTCGCGCCGGGCACGCGATCCTGTTTGAACCCGATGGCGGTGGCGTCAAAGCTCTTGCCGTCCAGATCAAACCGGATCAGATAGCTCTGCCCTGGTTTGATGTCGCCCCAAGCCTTGTTGTAAACGGTGAAATACCCACGATTGTCCAGCGCGTCATAGCCCAGCCGCACCACCGAGAGATCCTGATAGATCGTCTGGATCAGGCACCCATTTCCGAGGTTGGGGTCCATCATGATGTTCCAGCCTTCGACAAAGCCCTTGTCGATGAGTTCCTGCGACAGGGCGGCGGTGGCGCTGAAGGCGGCCAGGGTCAAGGCAAAAAGTCGGTACATCAGATCATTCCAAATCGTAAGTGATACTGACCCTTAGTAACCGCAAACCATTCTCTTCCAAAGAGAATTCGAGAGATTCAAACTGCAGAGTGATTCATTCTTCTATTTTACTAGTTGATTAATTAACCATATGGTTTATTAATGGGATTATGACTGACGACAAAAAATTGGATATTGCATTTGCCGCTCTTGCGCACCCTGCGCGCCGCGCCATGCTGGCGCGATTGGCGCAAGGAGAAGCGACAGTAAAAGAACTGGCCGAGCCGTTCGATGTAAGCATGCCGGCAATCTCTAAACATCTTCGTGTTTTGGAAGAGGCCGGGCTGATTGAGCGTTCAAGAAACGCTCAGTTCCGACCCTGCAGACTAAACCCGGAGCCTTTGGAATCGATTGCAAACTGGACTGACCAATATCGTCATATTTGGGAGGTTCGGTTTGAAGCGATGGAAAAACTACTTAGCGAAACAAAGGATTTGAATGATGAGTGACTCAGAAAACTGGGTGCGAATTGTGCAGGAATTCCAGGCTCCGGCGAACCGGGTCTGGCGTATGTGGACCGATCCGGCGCTTTTTCAGAAATGGTATGGGCCCAAAGGGTTCTCAGTTCCAACTGCAGAGATCGATTTGCGTGTTGGAGGTATACGAAAGGTCTGTATGGAAATGAAAACGCCGGATACCACCATGAGGATGTGGTTTACTGGCGTTTATAAAGAAATCTCAGAACCGTCCCGGTTGGTCTATACCGAGAGCATGTGTGACGAGGATGGAAATATTCTTTCGCCAAAAGATATGGGGATGCCCGAGGGAAGCCCAGACATAACCGAGGTGATTATTGATCTTCTCGAACAGGATGGTAGGACACGCATGACCATGGTCCATCGGGGTGTGCCTGCCGGAAGTGCAGGCGAAGGCGGATGGAAGCAAGCATTCGAGAAGCTGGATGCTGTTCTCAAGGAAAGATGATGCTTCGGCCTTGATCTGACGGTCTAAAGTTCCTTCCTTGCCCTAAGCGCTGCTGTGATCGTCCCATCATCCAGATAATCCAACTCGCCTCCAATCGGGACGCCCTGCGCTAGGGAAGTCAGGCGGACCTGCCCATCGAGTTGGTCGGCGATGTAATGTGCGGTGGTTTGGCCATCAACGGTGGCGTTTAGGGCGAGGATGACCTCGGTGATACCCTCGGCCAGAACACGATCCTTTAGCCGTGGGATACGCAATTCATCCGGGCCAACGCCATCCAGTGCTGACAATGTGCCGCCCAAAACATGGTAGCGACCCTTGAAAACCCCGGCGCGCTCCATCGCCCAGAGGTCGGCGACGTCTTCCACGACGCACAGTTCCCCGGTTGCACGGTCTTCGCTATTGCAGATGTCGCAGATATCGGTTGTGCCCACATTGCCGCAGTTTAGGCATTCACGGGCAGTGACAGCCACCTGCTGCATGGCATCTGAAAGCGGCGTTAGAAGCAGGGCGCGTTTGCGGATCAGGTGCAGGACGGCGCGTCGGGCCGAACGAGGGCCGAGGCCGGGCAGCTTGGCCATAAGGTCGATCAGATTGTCGATGTCGCTGTTCGAACTCACCGCGAAGCTCCTGCAAAGAGGCCGGGTAAGTAAGCCCCGGCCATTGATCCGTCAGGAGGGTGTATCAGAACGGCAGCTTGATGTCTGCGGGTAGGCCCATGCTTTCGGTCAGCTTGGCCATTTCAGCCTGCGAGCGCTCCTGCGCCTTGGTCTGGGCGTCCTTGATCGCAGCGAGGATGAGATCCTCGACCACTTCCTTGTCATCGCCGTTAAATATCGACGGGTCGATATCCAGACCTTTCAACTCACCCTTGGCGGTTGCGGTGGCTTTGACCAGGCCGGCGCCCGATTCACCGACAACCATCAGGTTGTTCAGCTCTTCCTGCATCTCGGTCATCTTGGTCTGCAAGTCCTGCGCAGATTTCATCATTTTGGCCATGTCACCCAGGCCGCCGAGTCCTTTAAGCATCGGTAATCTCCTGTCACTCGATTTGAGGCCTAGATACGAAGCGTAACCGCGCGACACAAGAGGTCAGGACACTCCCGCCCGTCGTCAAGACCTTTCCTCCCGTTTGGTCCGGGCAGGATCGTCGGCGTCAGCCGAGGAGCCGTGGCGGCACGGGAGCACCTGGCTGGATTGAGGAGATCGCTTTCAGGATCAGTCTTCCTCGAACGGATCCCATTCGTCATCTACTTCGGGCAGGGCTTCAGTTTCGACCTGAGCAGCGCGTTGCTCGGCTGTTTCGATGCTTTTGATCCGCGCTTTCGGGAAATGACTCAGAACCGCTTGCACCAGTGGATGCTTTTCCGCTTCGGCTTTGAGAGCCAGATCAGCAGCATCCCGAACTTCCGCAATTGTCGGAGCGTCGCCTTCTGAGACAATCGATACTGCCCAACGGTTACCCGTCCAGCGCTGCAGCGATGCACCCAACCGTTGAGATAGATCGGTCGGGGCATTGTCGGTCGGGGTAAATTCAATCCGTCCCGGTTGGTACGACACGAGGCGTACCCCGTTTTCGACCTCGACCAGCAGTTTCACATCCCGGTTGGTACGGATTAATTCAACCACATGTTCAAAAGTGGGATACCGCGCTAGTGCTGCCTGTACGTCCTGAGCCAGAGCTGCACTCGGTCCACCTGCATTCCCACCGATGGCCGAAGAGGTATAGGCCGGTCGGGCAGAGGCCTGTGGCGCAGCGCTCGCCTGGCCTGGCACTCCGATACCCGAACCCGGCGCGGGATTGGGGGATGGAGGTGCATCCTTTAAGCGCTTGATCAGTTCTTCCGGAGTTGGCAGGTCGGCCACATGGGTCAGGCGGATCACAGCCATTTCTGCAGCCATCATGGCGTTGGGTGCAGCCGAGACCTCTTCCAGAGCTTTGAGCAGCATTTGCCACATGCGGGTCAGAACACGCATTGGCAGCGCTTCGGCCATCTGTTGGCCTCGGGCACGTTCGTCGGGTGAAACGGTTGGATCTTCGGCGGCATCGGGGGTGATTTTGACCACCGAAACCCAATGGGTGATCTCAGCCAGATCGCGGAGCACAGCCAGAGGATCAGCACCTTCTGCATATTGTCCGCTAAGTTCGGTCAAAGCACTGGCCGCATCACCGCGCAGGATCATGTCCATCAGATCCAGCACTCGACCCCGATCCGCCAGCCCGAGCATGGCGCGCACCTGATCTGCGCTGGTTTCACCCGCACCGTGCGAAATCGCCTGATCCAACAGCGAGGTTGCGTCACGGGCGGATCCTTCGGCGGCTCGGGTGATTAGCGCCAATGCGTCATCGGCGATCTGCGCATTCTCGGATTCAGCGATCTTGCGCAACAGGCCGATCATATCTTCGGGTTCGATCCGCCTCAGATCGAAACGTTGGCAGCGCGACAAAACAGTGACCGGGACCTTGCGGATCTCGGTCGTGGCGAAGATGAATTTCACATGCTCGGGTGGTTCCTCAAGCGTCTTGAGCAGCGCGTTGAAAGCGCTGGTCGATAGCATGTGGACCTCGTCGATAATGTAAATCTTGTAGCGTGCGCTGGCGGCACGGTAGCGGACACTGTCGATGATTTCACGGATGTCGTTCACACCAGTCCGGCTGGCGGCGTCCATCTCCATCACATCGACGTGGCGGCCTTCCATGATGGCCACGCAATGCTCGCACTGACCGCAGGGTTCGGTGGTGGGTTTACCTTCGCCATCAGGCCCGATGCAATTCATCCCCTTCGCGATGATCCGGGCTGTGGTTGTTTTACCGGTGCCACGGATGCCGGTCATGATAAAGGCCTGAGCGATCCGGTCCGCCTCGAACGCGTTTTTCAGTGTGCGTACCATCGCGTCCTGACCGACCAGATCGGCAAAGGTTTCAGGACGGTATTTGCGGGCAAGAACCTGGTAGGCGGGGCTTGGCGTATCGGTCATGTCTGCTCTGTCGGATTCGAGTTATGCCGCAGCGTAGAGGGCCCCGCTGTCCGCGTCCACAGCAAGCCGCGAGGATTTTCATTTTGGATTGCCGGCCGACGCGGTTAATATCGTACAGTCTAAGACCAGCCAGAAAGATTTTCTGATCAGCGTTTCGGGGGGAGCGTAGAATGGCTCAGATTGTTATCCATGCACTTCAAGTGGGCGGGGGCACGCTTGCGTTAACTTCAATGCCAGGGCGAGGAGGAGACTATTCCGGTGATCTTGATGCGGTTACCGGATGGAAGCCCGGCCTTATTCTGTCGATGACTACCGAGGTCGAGATGATCCTTGATGGCGCCAGGGATTTTGGGGCCGATGTTCGCAGCCGTGCTTGTCGCTGGGTTCATCTGCCAGTCGAGGATTACGGTATACCTTCCGACGACATTGATATGCGCTGGGTGGATGCCAGCGAGTCCGCTCGCCACGCATTATCGGGTGGAGGCCGAGTACTAATCCACTGCAAAGGCGGATGTGGCCGCTCTGGTATGGCTGTATTGCGCTTGATGGTCGAGTGTGGAGAGCACCCGGACGAGGCATTGAAAAGATTGCGAGCGTTGCGCCCATGTGCAGTTGAAACTGACGCGCAGCTGCGCTGGGCGACTGCGCCTGCCAGAGTTTTGGTAGCCGAATAGCGATCAGGCCGACGGACGGTATTCAGCCCGCGCCCGAGTACTTCCGCCCAGGGTTAACACTTCCAGCATCGCGCAAGGCGGTCGGGACAAGGTGCCTGCAGGGATGGGGTGCGATTCCGTGCCAAACATCAGGTCTGCATAGCTGTCCAGATGGTCGATCGCGACGTCTGAATCCGCATCACAGAACACTCGGGTTTCTTCGGGACCGGAGCGAAATCGGGCGGTGCACCCACTAGCGCAATGAGTCAAATCGCAGCTTCCTTCGATTCCGAATCCTGCGGTGGTAGTGGGGCCAGCTTTTCCAACCGAAGTGGCCAGTGCCCGTGCCATTCGTGCCAAAGCGGGGCAGTTTTTCCCGGTCCGTTGGCAAATTGTTGCCGAGAATTTATGCGTGTTGGTCTTCCAGATCATTCATGCGCCCTCCGCGCAGGGCAGGGGCATCAATCAGGAGGGACAGCATGCATGCGGTCTTGCCCTGCCCGGACACCCCGCCCGAGTTGCAGTTTCGATTTGATGGCAGGTCTCCTGACTTGCGGGTCATTGCTTTGCCGACCTTCCCGACCTTCAAGGCCAGTGGCATTTCGACATCGCTCTCCGCTTACAGTTGCGGGGGCAGTCTCGGACTGGGTTCGTTCCGGTTTTATCCGGGCAGAACCGCACCGTGTTCCCTTTTCATCCCGGCCCGGTTGGGCGCGAGAACCATCACGTCATCGCTAGCGGTACAATCGTTCGGGAGTCAAGAAGATTGATCATGGCATGTGACGCACGGTCCAGCCACGTCAACCTTGACTCGGCGCACCTTGGGTGAACTGATCGGTTCAGTTGGTTTCAGAGGGCACCATGTTGGACACACAGCAAGCGGTTGTCACCGAGGACATTCAGTTTCAGTCCGGCCCGGCAATACTGTCGGCACGGCTCTATCACCCTGTCGCAGAACCAGACAAAGTTGTTGTGATCAACGGCGCAACCGGTGTGCCCAGAGACTACTACCAGCATTTCGCAAGTTGGCTTGCAGAAGCGCACGGCATGGCCTGCCTTACCTATGATTACAGGGATTTTGGTCACTCTCTGACAGGCTCACAAAAGCAATCGCGTGTCACCATGGCGGATTGGGCGCTGATCGACATACCGGCTGCACGGACCGAAATGCGGCGGAGGTTTCCACAGGCCAAGCTTTGGAGTATTGGGCATTCTTTGGGCGGGATGTTTGGTCCGGTCCAACCCGATATCGATCAGATCGACAGGATGATCTGTGTCTGTTCCGGTCTGGTAACGCTGAAGGATCATCCTTGGCCTTACCGCGCTTTGGCGACGTTGTTCTGGTACGGTCATGCGCCCCTGGCGGTACATGCGCTCGGGTATTTGCCCGGAAAGGCTTTGGGTTTTGGAACAAATCTGCCATCCCGAGTTTACTGGCAATGGCGCAAATGGTGCACAGCGCCCCAAAGCTATGTACCCGAAATCGGAGACACGTTGCCGGCAAACCGCTGGGCCGACATGGGCAAGCAAGTTGACATATTCGCCTTTGAGGATGATCAGGTTGTGCCCCCCCAGGCGGTTTGGCGGCTTGCCGACCTCTATGGTTCTGGCGCGCGGCGCCATCTGCTTTCGGCAAATGAATTCGGGTTATCCGAAGTCGGCCATATCGGCGCGTTTGCCCGGCGAAACGCTGCCGTCTGGCCCCGGTTGATCGCCTGAAATGCTGGGCACCGGTAACCGGTGCCCAGAAAGGTCAAAGTCCCTTGCGGGATTTTTTCTCGTGCATCACGCTGCGCACCATTTTTCCAAACGCTTTATCGCGTGCGCGTGCCTGCGCCACCGAAGCCGAATTGTGCTGATCTTCGCGACGCAGCTTGCGCCATCGGTCCAGCCGTGCGGGATCAAGTGCCCCGGTTTCGATTGCAGCCTGTATCGCACAGTCGGGCTCGGTGTTGTGCTGACAATCAGAGAATCGACAGTTCAGGCTCAGGTCCGAGATGTCCGAGAACACCTCGTCCACACCCTCTTGCGCGTCCAACAGGCGCAACGCACGCATGCCGGGTGTATCGATCAACCAACCTCCGTTGCTCATTCGATGTAGCG
Source organism: Ruegeria sp. AA3 (assembly GCF_056542905.1). Classification (NCBI taxonomy): domain Bacteria; kingdom Pseudomonadati; phylum Pseudomonadota; class Alphaproteobacteria; order Rhodobacterales; family Roseobacteraceae; genus Ruegeria; species Ruegeria sp. AA3. The sequence continues at coordinate 141,414 of NZ_JBQGAQ010000007.1, forward strand.
CACGCGCTGTTGTTGTGTGCCTGCCACGCGCATCATCTTCGCGAATGCCTGAGGTGGCTTGATCCTGTCCAGTCATCCCGTTGGCGAGTGTCGTCTTGCCAACGCCAGACGATCCGACCAGGGCGCTGGTCTGTCCCTTCGGGCACCACGACAGGACCTGTTCGATATCGGACTGATCCAAGGCATTTACGGCCAAAACTGTCAGAAACGGGGCCAGTGACTGGGCCTGTTCGACATAAGCAATTGCGTTGTCGCAGGTGTCCGACTTGGTCAGAACGATCACCGGATAGCTGCCTGCCTGATGGGCCAGCGCAAGATAGCGCTCTAGTCGGGGCAGGTTGAAGTCGGCATTGCAGGAACTGACGATGAACAGCACATCCACATTGGCCGCGATTAACTGTGCTGCGACGCCTGTACCCGCAGCCCGGCGCTGCAGCAGGCTGCGCCGTTCCAGAACACTGCGTATGCGTTTGTTTTCATCGGTCAGCACCCAATCTCCGACGGCAAAAGCACCAGTTGGTTGGTCTGGACAGAGTAGGGGAGTCTCGCCTTCTGGACTCAACCCGATCAACCGATCCCGGTGAACGGCTGCGATGCGAAAGGGGAGAAGAGACGGCTCAGCCGCATGCTGAGCTGCAAAGTGAGATGACCATCCGAGGTCCGATAAGGAAAGTGACATGTGTCTGCCTGTAATCAGAAAAAACAATCCTGTCGAATGGCGAACGCGCATTCGCAGGTGAGGTATTCAGGCAGTCAGCTGGAAAAAAGAATCAGAACCGGTCTGCCCGAAGGGTCATTGCTACAATCATAAACGCCCTCCTACGGCTAATGGGTTCAAAGTGAGAGGTTGGACATCGACCCAAGCGGGGCTCGTTGTGGCTGCTTCCTTCCGGACCTGACCAGGTTGGCGAGGCGCTCGCCCGCGCCAACCTCTCGAACATCGATATAGGCCTCCGGCTGTAAAATGGCAACCCGTCAGAAGGTCAGATGAATGCGCATAAACCCATCGGTATCACGGGGCAGTATCTGGGGATCATAATCCGCCAATTCTTCCAGGTATTTGTCCGCGCCGGGACCGGTGGTCAGAATTGCTCCGCGGCTTTGGGTCGGCACAAACGAAAACGGCTGAGGAGCTTGTTCCAATGGGTCTACGGGCGATCTTCCCGCGATGTAATCGCACAGGATTTCGTGAATGCGCAGCGACGGCAGGTTTATCTGATCTGCTTGAAAGTCGACAGGAAAATGACCGCCCCCGCTGGCGCGATAATTGTTGAGTGCAACAACAAACCTTTGATCGGGGGCGACAGGCAACCCTTGAAATGTAAGATCGCGAACGCGGCTATGGCCGGGATCTGTGATCCGTCCGGTTGCATCGAAACGAGCGGGTTGAGACAGGTCGAACCGGCAGGTCACGCCATGCAGTACATCAAAATAATACCCCGCCCGCAGAGGATCGATGAGGTTGACTGGATCATTCAGCGAAAGCTGATTGAACAGTCCGGCGGACATCTCAAGCCAATCACGAACCTGTTCTCCGGTGATCAAAGTGGCACGCAACTCGTTTGGAAACACGCACAGATCAGCCACATTGCGTACCGAGATACTTCCCGCCGGGACATCGGTATAAAATCGAGTGCCTGCGCGGCCTCCGAATTTGGTCGGGGCGGCGGCTGACAGGACGGGATGGTCTGCCCATTCAGTACTCAATAGGTACGGCCGAAGCGCTGCAGCTTGAGCGGTTGCGATAAGCGCCAACCCACGATCAGGGGCGCAGAACGAAAAATAGCTGTGTAAAGGGTGTGGGAAATTGCCGACGGGCTTGGCTGCGCGGACGCGTGTTGCTGTGTGGCCTTGGGCAAACAACTGCGCCAACTCCGGGCAATCGGTCACCGGCGATTTTGCTTGATTGACTGAGCGTAATTCGGCTTCGCTCTTGACGATGTGCCAGCCGTCAATATCTCGACCCAGGGTCAAATCAATGAGGCCGAGGTGTGAGCCTCCCCAACCCGGCATCACCACCGGTTTGCCATTTACAAGTCCGCGATTGCTGTCGACATGTTTCAAACCGACATGCGCCGCGCCCGGCAGAGTCAGGTGTGTATGGCCAGCAACGATTGCATCAATGCCTGTCAGGGCCGCAAGTGGAATAACGGCATTTTCCAGTTCTGGCTGTGCCTCTGCCGAACCGAGGCCTGAATGAGCCAGCGCGACGACCAAATCGCATCCATCTTTGCGCAGTTCTGCTGCTGTACGTTGTGCAGCGGTTAGGATGTCGGCAATTTGCACGTCATCCCGCAGCATATGCGCCTCCCACCGGGCGGTCTGAGGTGGCAGGACAGAAAGAACACCTATGCTAATAGGAACATCTTCTCCACCGATACTGATTGTGCGCTGCAGAATTGCTTGGGACACCCAGCCCTGTTCGGGAGTGTTGCTTTTCATGTTGCTGCAAACAACCGGACACTCGAACTGACCTGTGATGCGATTGATGAATTTTAGTCCAAATCCAAAATCGTGGTTGCCCAATCCGACTGCATCATACCCCAGGATATTGAACGCCTTGGGCAAAGGGTGCTGGGCTGGCATGGCTTCGGCCGCCCAGTCGCCAAACGGGGTACCTTGCAGGCTATCGCCATTGTCGAATAGCAAAACCAGCGCCCGGTTGCGTTCCGCCTGTTCTTGGGCGACCCGGATCATGCTTGCGGTGCGGGCGAGGCCGACATCAGGATCGGGGCGATCGGCATAATAGTCGTATGACGTCATGTGCATATGAAGATCAGAGGTCGCCAGGATCCGAATGTGCGCGCGACCTTTGGAATATCGATTTTGAGGCAGGAAAACTTCGGCTTTCAATATTTTTACTTCTGGATGATTGTGTAACGTAAACTTCACTATGAGTTGTATTTAGTGCAAATTCCGAGGCATTGCTGCGGTCTTTCGACGGCGCAAGAAATATTGATCTGTGAATACCCCGTTGCACCGGTGGTCAAGACATGGCAGCCCTTTGCGCAAATACAGGAATGACAGGCATGAAACGCGCAGAACAGGTAACTTTTGGCGGCTCTGGGCTGGACCGGGCAGGATTGCTGCGAGGCGATGCGGACAAATTGGCGCAGGCCCATGCTGACCCGTCAGCAACATGTGTTCTGCTGTGGCGCGGCAAAATTTTGGCTATGGGTGACGCTGTGGATCAGTTGGCGCTGCTTCCCATGTCCCACGATATTCTCAAAAATGGTCCGGGCGGTGTGATCGATGTGCCCATCTTGCTTGGGTGTATGGGCGACGGATCGCCTCTGTTTGCCTTGGATATATCTGATTGGGCGGCCGAGGGGCTCGACCTCTCTGCCGTCGGGGAGTTTGTGGATGGTAGCGAACAACAGCACCCCGACCTGCCCAAAGGGCATGTGTTTGTCGAGCTACGCCGGATCATGGCACGGCTGAATCCGCGTGATGCAGAGTTGGCAGCAACAGCCAAGGCGGTGATCGGCTGGCATGAAACGCATCAGTTTTGCGCCCGGTGCGGTGCACATAGTGAGATGGCTCAAGCTGGATGGCAACGCAGCTGCCCATCCTGTGGCGGGCAGCATTTCCCGCGCACAGATCCGGTTGTTATCATGCTGATAACGAACGGAAATTCTGTTCTGATGGGCCGTTCTCCTGGCTGGCCTGAGGGGATGTATTCACTTTTGGCGGGCTTCGTTGAACCCGGCGAAACGCTCGAAGCCGCAGTACGGCGCGAGGTGATGGAAGAAGCCGGAGTACCCGTGGGCGAGGTGCGCTATCTTTCCAGCCAGCCTTGGCCCTTTCCTGCATCCCTGATGTTTGGCTGTGCAGGCGAAGCCCTTTCGCGCGATATTCAGATCGACCCGGTTGAAATCGAAGATGCGATGTGGGTCACCCGGACCGAGATGATGCAGGCCTTTGCCGGGGACCACCCCAAGCTCCTGCCAGCCCGAAAGGGCGCGATTGCACATTTTTTGTTGCAACACTGGCTTGCAGACACACTGGACTGACGAGAAACTGGACTCAATCAAGGGTAGAGTAAAACGAACATGCAGTTTTCAGCGCAGGAAGATATCGAATTACCGATTGATACGGTCTTTACCATGATTTCTGATTTCGAGCGCTTTGAACGCATGGCCTTGCGGCGCGGGATTGAAGTGAGGAGAATCGCAGATTCTGCGGTGCCACAGACCGGAACCGCATGGGAGACCGAGTTCAAGATACGCGGTAAACCACGTCAGATTGCCATAGAGATGACGGAATATGACAGCCCGTCTCTGATGCGCTTTCAATCCAGTAGTAAGGGAATGAACGGTGATACGGTTGTCGAGCTTTTGGCACTGTCTCAACGTCGGACACGTTTGCGGATTGAGACATCGCTGGGCGCAAAAACCCTTCCCGCACGGCTATTGCTACAGTCTTTGAAGCTCGGGCGATCCAGGTTCCGCCGACAGTTTCAGACGCGGCTCAGCGAATTTGCGCGGGACATGGAAGAACGGCACCTGCATGGTGCCTGAATATGAGGGAGTAGATGAGTAGATTGGATCAACCGATCATCCGCGAAGCTGTTGAGGCTGATGCTGATGGAATTGCCAAGGTGCTGAGCGAGCTCGTGGCTGCCGGTAAGCGAAGCAAAGACAGCAACGCTGCTTTTGCTTTGGGGCATTACATCAGCGATCCCGAACGTATTCGGTGTAGTGTTGCTGTCACGCCAAACGGAGAAATTTTGGGATTCCAATCGCTGAAACTTGCCACCGAAAACAACCCCTATGAGGTTACGGTCGGCTGGGGCATCATCGGCACACATATTCGGCCGTCTGCTGCGCGACGCGGTGTGGGGCGGGCACTATTTGAAACGACGCTTGAGGCCGCTCGGCATAAGGGTTTACCTGCTATCGACGCGACGATTGGGGCTGCCAATCTCGAGGGGCTTGGGTACTATGAAGCCATGGGATTTCGAGAATATCGCCGGATGGAAGGTGCAGTATGCAAGATCTTTCATGTTCCCAAAGTCTGAGCCTGGAAACACCCAAACGATAAGCCCGCCCTAAAACATGTCGCAGATCATCTTTCTTCACGGTGCATCCAGCAGTGGGAAAACGACACTGGCACGGGCATTGCAAATGGCGGCAGAGGTTCCATTCTGGCACATCTCGATTGATCATCTTCGGGATTCTGGCGTGCTGCCCATACGGCGCTTTCAAAGCAGAGAATTCGATTGGTCGATCGAGCGTGGCAAGTTCTTTGACGGTTTCCATGCGTCTTTGGCGGCCTATGCAAATGCTGGAAACAACCTGATCATCGAACACATTCTGGATACGCCTGAATGGGCAGAAATGCTAAAGCGGCATTTGGCAGGTCATGATGTATTGTTTGTGGCTGTGCATTGCCCCACCGATATCCTAATCGAAAGAGAAATGGCGCGCGGTGACCGCGAACAAGGCAGCGCAGTGAATGACCAACAGGTCGTTCACATAGGCAGAGTCTATGATCTGGAAGTCAATTCGATGGATGACATCGATGGGAATGTCGATCTCATCCTCGATGCATGGCGCAATGGGATGCGGAGCTCTGAGTTTGCCCTGCAGGAGGGGTAGCGACAGCGAAATGTTACCCGCGGGGCTGCGCCGCCGGGTAGACGCCAAGCACCTCAACATTGGTGGTGAAATGCTCCAGTTCATCCATCGCCAATTTTACATTCCGATCATCCGGGTGGCCCACGATATCCGCATAGAACTGCGTCGCAGTGAAGGAGCCGTCGACCATGTAGCTTTCGAGCTTGGTCATGTTGATGCCATTGGTGGCAAATCCACCCATTGCCTTGTATAGCGCGGCCGGAATGTTACGGACCTGAAAGACGAAACTGGTGATCATCCCATGTTCGCCACGACGCGAATCGTCTACCTCTCGCGACATCACTAGAAATCGAGTCGTATTATCTCCCTGATCTTCAATATGTCGCGCCAATACTTTGAGGCCGTAGATTTCCCCTGCCAGTTCACTGGCCAAAGCTGCGGAATGCTTGTTACCAGCCTCAGCAACTTCTCGCGCGGCGCGGGCATTGTCAGGGCTGACCCGTCCGCGAATTCCGTGCTCTCGCAGAAATCCTGCGCATTGTGGCAGCAAAACAAGGTGTGAATGCGCTTCGGTGATGTCTTCCAACTTGGCGCCGGGTACGGAAAGCAAATTGATATGCACCCTCACAAATGCCTCATCGATAATATGCAGCCCGCTATGGGGAAGCAGGCGGTGGATATCCGCGACGCGGCCATAGGTGGTGTTTTCAACCGGCAACATTGCCAGATCAGCTTCGCCCGAACGCACCGATTCGATCACATCTTCGAATGTGCGGCAGGGCAGTGCGTCCATATCCGGGCGCGCGTTGCGGCAAGCCTCATGGCTATAGGCGCCGGGTTCTCCCTGAAATGCGATGCGATTGGTCATTTGGTCGTTTCCGTGCAACAAGTTCTTGAATTGGGCGTTTAGTCGCGGTGTCTATACCTTGCCTCTTGTCAGGGGAAGCCTTAGACACCCGGAAGACAGCTAAAGTGGACTCGCGATCAATGTTCGACACGATGACAGTTACCAAGGCCGCAGCAGGCCTGTTTGGCACCTTCCTGGTGCTGCTTCTGGCAAAATGGGGGGCGGATGTCCTCTATAGCAGTGATAGCCATCATGCCGAGGCTGCCTACGTTATCGAATCCGAAAGTTCGGGCGAAAGTGCCGACGGTGAAGAGGTGGTCTTCGAAGAGATTCTGGCAGCAGCCGATCCTGAAAAAGGAGCAAGGGTGTTCCGTAAATGCACCGCTTGCCACAAATTGGAAGACGGCGCGAACGGCACTGGCCCCTACCTGTACGCTATCGTAGATCGCCCTGTAGCTTCGGCAAAAGGGTTTACCGGCTATTCTGCAGCTATGCAGGCGCATGGCGGCAACTGGACACCTGAAGCGCTTGATGCCTTCCTGACCCGACCCAGCAGCTATATCTCGGGCACCTCGATGAGCTTTGCGGGCCTGAAAAAACCACAGGATCGCGCCGACTTGATTGCTTACCTGCAGACCATCGGCAACTGATCTTTTGATCATTACGCAAGAATTCAAAGCCGCTGCGCCAAGCAGCGGCTTTTCATTTTTTACGTGAGAAAAACTTCACAAAGCGCTCACGCATTCTAAACTTGCAACTGACAGTGCTGGACCTTTAGCTGGCTGGCACGAAAATGAAGATGACAGATATTCAGAGGACGAGCCCAATGAAACCCCTTCTGCCCGTGAAGCGCTTTACTGGAATTCATTCTTGGACTGCGGCGTTAGGAATTTCGGCAGCGGTTGTTTTCGGGGGTGTTCAAGCCAGCGCGAGCGAGGATGGTATCACTCGAACCCACGGCTATTCTTACTTTGGAAACCTGGATTACCCGGCGGATTATCCACACCTGAATTATGTCAATCCCGATGCGCCAAAAGGTGGAGAGCTGTCGCTGGCGGGATCAGGTACGTTTGATTCCCTGAACCCCTACTCGCGAAAAGGTCGCGCGGGCGCGTTGACGACAATTCAATATGACCCGCTGATCGAAAGCACATCAGATAGTGTTGGCCAATACTACGGCGTTATCGCCGAAAGCATGGAGTATGACGAAGGCCGCAACTACGTGATATTCCATTTGCGCCCCGAGGCGATGTTCTGGGATGGAACCCCAGTGACGGCCGAGGATGTAGTCTATAGCCACCGCCTGTTTATCGAGCAGGGCTTGCCATCTTATGCACAGGCAGTCGGTCGGATGGTCACGGGCGCCGAAGCGCTGGATGATCACACCGTCAAATTTACCTTCAGCCCGGATGTCACCCGTCGTGGGCTAATCGAAACAGTTGGTTCAACTCCGGTCTTCTCGAAGGCTTGGTTTGAAGCTGATGAAAACCGCCGCCTTGATGAACCTCGTCTTGAGGTCGCCGTAGGGTCCGGCCCGTACAAGCTGGACAGCTACGACATCAATCGCCGCATCGTTTACAAGCGTCGTGATGACTATTGGGGCAAGGACTTGCCGATCAATGTTGGTCGCAACAACTACGACATCATTCGGATCGAATATTTCGCTGATCAAACTGCCGCATTTGAGGGTTTCAAGGCTGGTGAGTACACCATGCGTGTTGAAAGTGATCCGAAGCAGTGGGCCTCGAGTTACGATTTCCCGAAGCTCGACGAAGGGTATGTTGTGCAGGATGAGATCGTTGATGGAAGTCCTCCGACACCATCTGGGTTTGTGTTCAATCTGGGAAAACCGCAGTTTGCCGACAAGAATGTGCGCAAAGCACTAGCGCTGGCGTTTAATTTCGAATGGGCAAATGAGTCGCTGATGTTCGGACTGAACACGCCGCGGAATTCGTTTGTGCAAGGCACTCATCTTGAGGCGACAGGTGCACCAGAAGGCGCGGAACTGGCGTTCTTGGAAACACTGGGCGATGTCGTCCCGGCCGAAGTCTTGAGCGAGCCCGCGCTTGTTGTTCATGAATCCAACCCGGCCCGGCTGAACGACCGTCGCAATCTGCGGAAAGCGTCGAAACTGTTGGATGAAGCCGGATGGCCGGTCGGTGAAGGCAATCTGCGCCGCAATTCCGAAGGGCAGACGCTGAAAGTGAATATTCCTTACGCGTCCAGTATTCCCACCTCGACCTCGACGATGATCGAGACCTACGTCCAGAACCTGGAGTCAATTGGTGTGGATGCCTCTGCAGAGAAAGTTGACCCCTCTCAGTTCACGCTGCGGCGTCGTGAGCGGGATTACGACATGGTGTATTCGAACCGATATGGCTCATTCCTATCCACCGGTGGCGGCCTGAGCCAGATGTATGGATCGGAAGAGGCTGCATTCAGCCTATTCAACCCGGCGGGTCTTGCCAGCCCTCTTGTGGACGCGGTGATCGAAGCGTCCTTTGATACCACAAATCAGGCAGAGCAGGATGCCGCATTGATGGCGTTGGACCGTGTGCTGCGCTATGAGTTCTTTGTCATACCCGATGGGTATGTGGCGGACTACTGGACGGCTTACTACGACATGTATGAATACCCTGAAAATCTACCTCCATTCTCACTGGGGTATCTCGATTTTTGGTGGATCAACCCTGAGAAAGAGGCTGACCTGAAAGCCAAAGGCGCACTGCGGTAACATGGGCGCTTATATTCTAAGACGCCTATTGCTGGTCATACCGACCCTTCTGGGCATCATGATCGTCAATTTCACGCTGGTGCAATTTGTGCCCGGCGGACCGATCGAACAGATCATCGCGCAAATCGAAGGTCAGGGCGATGTCTTTGCAGGATTCGCCGGTGGTGGCGATGCCGGGGCAGGCGCCGAACCTGCTGGAGGTGCCTTTGACGACAAATACGTCGGTGCGCGTGGGTTGCCGCCTGAGTTCATCGCTGAACTGGAAAAAGAGTTTGGATTCGACAAACCGCCACTCGAACGTTTTCTAGGCATGATGGGCAATTACCTGACGTTGGATTTTGGTGAGAGCTACTTCCGCTCGATCAGCGTGATCGATCTGGTGCTGGAAAAAATGCCCGTGTCGATATCGCTGGGTCTTTGGTCGACCCTGATCGCCTATCTAGTTTCGATCCCACTGGGTATCCGCAAGGCGATCAAGGACGGTTCAAGTTTCGACACTTGGACCAGTGGTGCGATCATTGTGGCATATGCGATCCCCGGGTTCCTGTTTGCCATTCTGCTGTTGGTGTTGTTTGCCGGTGGGTCGTATTGGCAGATATTCCCGCTGCGCGGACTGACCTCGGACAACTGGGAAAGCCTCAGCCTGTTTGGCAAGATCGCCGACTATTTCTGGCACATCGCGCTTCCGATCATCGCGCTGACGATCTCGGCCTTTGCGACGCTGACACTGCTGACCAAGAACTCGTTCCTGGATGAGATCAAAAAGCAATACGTCATGACCGCCCGCGCCAAGGGTCTGAGCGAGCGCAAGGTGCTGTACGGCCATGTCTTCCGCAACGCGATGCTGATTGTGATTGCAGGGTTTCCGGCAGTGTTCATCGGCGTGTTCTTTGGTGGCTCGATCATCATCGAGACCATTTTCTCGCTCGATGGTCTTGGGCGGCTGGGCTTTGAGGCCGCAGTGGCGCGCGACTATCCGGTGATTTTCGGCACGCTCTTCATATTTGGCCTGATGGGCTTGGTTGTCGGCATCATCAGCGACCTGATGTACGTTCTGGTCGACCCGCGCATCGACTTTGAAAAGCGGGAGGGATAATTGGCACTTTCCCCCCTTAACCAGCGCCGCTGGCGTAATTTTCGGCGTAACGGCCGTGCCTTCTGGTCGCTGATCATCTTTTCGATCCTGTTTGGCCTGTCGCTGTTTGCCGAGTTCATCGCCAACGACAAGCCGATCCTGGTGAAGTACCGGGGCGAATTCTACACGCCGGTCTTCAACTTCTACGCCGAGACCGAATTCGGCGGCGATTTCCAGACCGAGGCGATCTACCGCGACCCCGAAGTCATGTGCCTGATCGACAGCGGAGGGCTAGATCAGTGTTTCGATGATCCTGAAGGGATTATCGAGGAGATTAAAGCCGGTACATTCGAGGCCGACGGCTTCGAGCGCGGCTGGGCTATCTGGCCACTGATCCCTTATTCCTTCAACACCAGCGTGGACCGACCGGGTGCTGCACCGCTGCCGCCCAATAGTCAAAACCTTCTGGGCACGGATGACACCAAGCGAGATGTGCTGGCCCGCGTAATATATGGCTTTCGCCTGTCGATCCTGTTCACGCTAATTGTGACCGGGGCTGCCAGTTTGATCGGCATCTTCGCAGGGGCCATTCAGGGCTTTTTTGGCGGCTGGCTCGATCTAATCTTCCAACGGATTATCGAGATCTGGTCATCAACTCCCTCACTCTACGTGATTATCATCATGTTTGCCATTCTCGGCCGAAGTTTTTGGTTGTTGGTGGCTCTGATGATTCTGTTCGGTTGGACCGGGTTGGTTGGCGTTGTACGGGCTGAGTTCCTGAGGGCTCGAAATCTGGAATATGTTCGTGCCGCGCGCGCGCTAGGTGTGGGTAACATGACGATCATGTTCCGCCACATGCTGCCCAATGCGATGGTTGCCACGCTGACCTTCATGCCGTTCATCGTGACCGGCACGATTGGCGGACTGGCGTCGCTAGACTTCCTTGGATTCGGCCTTCCGTCCTCGGCCCCATCGCTCGGAGAGCTCACATTACAGGCAAAACAAAACCTGCAGGCTCCGTGGCTGGCCTTCACCGCCTTTTTCACCTTTGCCATCATGCTGTCGCTGCTGGTCTTCATTTTCGAAGGCGTGCGTGATGCGTTTGATCCCAGAAAGACCTTTTCATGAGCCTGCTGGATGTGAACAACCTCAAAGTCTCCTTCCGGCAGGACGGGCAGGTTTCTGCGGCGGTGAAAGGTGTGTCCTTTACCGTGGACCGGGGTGAAACGGTTGCTCTGGTAGGGGAATCGGGCTCAGGCAAGTCCGTGACCGCTCTCAGCACCGTAACACTGCTGGGCGATAGTGCGATCGTTGAAGGCTCGGTCACCTATGACGGCCAAGAGATGATTGGCGCGTCCGAGAACAAGCTGATGGAAGTGCGTGGCAACGACATCAGCTTTATTTTCCAAGAGCCGATGACCTCGCTAAACCCGCTTCATACGATCCAGAAGCAGATGGCCGAATCTCTGGCGTTGCACCAGGGGCTGGCTGGTGATGCGGCGCGAAATCGGATTATTGAACTGCTGAACAAAGTTGGCATCCGCGACCCGGAAGAGCGTTTGGACAGCTATCCGCATCAGCTGTCGGGTGGGCAGCGTCAGCGCGTGATGATCGCAATGGCGCTGGCCAACAAGCCGGACATTCTGATCGCAGATGAACCAACGACCGCGCTGGATGTGACCATTCAGGCGCAAATTCTGGAACTGCTGGCTGAACTGCAAAAGTCTGAAAACATGGGAATGCTGTTCATCACCCATGACCTTGGCATCGTCCGGCGTATCGCAGACCGGGTCTGCGTAATGAAGGATGGTGAGATCGTCGAAACCGGCGTGACCTCCGAGATTTTCGACAACCCGCAGCATCCTTATACGCGCAAGCTGCTGGCGGCTGAGCCGTCAGGACACCCTGATCCGGTGGCAGAGGATGCCGAAGAGGTCGCGCGCACCGATCACCTGAAGGTCTGGTTTCCGATCCAACGGGGGTTCCTGAAACGTACAGTCGGGCATGTAAAAGCCGTCAATGACGCGACGCTCAGCGTCCGTGCCGGGGAAACGCTTGGAATCGTAGGCGAGAGTGGATCGGGCAAGACGACACTGGCTCTGGCCATGATGCGTTTGATCGCCTCCGAGGGCGGAATCACTTTCCGCGATCAGGACGTTCGCCGCTGGTCAACGCGTGAACTCAGACGGCTGCGCAAAGATATGCAGATCGTGTTTCAGGACCCGTTTGGCAGCCTCAGCCCCCGTATGACCTGTATGCAGATCATCGCCGAAGGGTTGGCTATCCACAATGTCGACCCCCATCGTGCCCCGCGTGAATTGGTGGCCGAAGTGATGACCGAGGTCGGGCTGGACCCCGCCGCGATGGACCGTTATCCACATGAGTTTTCAGGTGGGCAACGCCAGCGGATCGCCATCGCGCGCGCCATGGTGTTGCGGCCCAAGCTGCTGGTTCTGGATGAACCGACCAGTGCGCTGGACATGACCGTGCAGGTGCAGATTGTTGATCTGTTGCGGGACCTGCAAAGGAAGTACGGGCTGGCTTATCTGTTCATCAGCCACGACCTGAAGGTCGTGCGCGCGATGTCCCATAACGTCATCGTCATGCGCAACGGGGATGTGGTCGAGATGGGCGCAGCTGAGGATTTGTTCGAACACGCCCAAACCGACTACACGCGTGAATTGATCGCGGCAGCGGGCTGACGAGCAGCCCGCCCCCCTAGCCTCAGGCCATTTCCTTGTTCTTTGCAGAGGCAGGAACAGGGCCGCGCAGTTCTTCATAATGATCGAACTGCAGTTTGACCCAACCGGTGCCACGGGTGGCGCTGGCAAGGGTTCGGTGCAGTTCATCCTCGGCAACAGCCGGAAGCTGCGCGTTGAATATCTCCCAACCCGAAGCGTTCGGATTACCCTCGAATCCTAGCACCTGACCCTGCAAAGAACTGATCGTGGGGACTAGATCACCGACGAAGGTTGATGGCAGATGGATCTCGGCATTCAGGATCGGTTGCAGGACGACGGGTTTGGCCTCGGGTAGCGCTTCACGCACGGCGTTCTTGCCAGCGGTGCGGAAGGCATAGTCCGAACTGTCCACGTTATGGTGCTTGCCGTCGCTGAGCGTCACCTTGACGTCCACGACAGGGAAACCTTCAGGGCCTTCGACCAGTGCGTCCTTGGCCCCGTGTTCAACCGAAGGAATGTAGTTCCGGGGTACGGCCCCGCCTTTGACTACTTCTTCGAACTGGAACCCCGATCCGCGCGGTAGTGGCGCGATTGAGATCACCACATCAGCAAATTGACCTGCGCCACCGGATTGCTTGCGGTGGCGGTGACGATGATCGACTTTGGTGCGGATGGTTTCGCGATAGGCTGTTCCGGCGGCCTCGGCCTCAATCTCGATCCCAAAATCTTCGTCTAGTTTAGCTGTCACGCGGCGCATGTGTTGTGGGCCTTGCGAACTTAGAATGGAATGACCGCTTAATTCGTCCTGTTCCAGATGCAGTCCGGGATCGATTTCAACCAAACGGGTCAGCGCGTTCGACAGACGCACATCGTCGCGTTCATGCGCGGATGAGACAACCTGACGATGCGCAGCGGGATGCGAAGAGGCCCATTCCGGCAGCGGTGTAGCAGCAGCGCTGTCATATATGAAACCAGGGTTGAGATGATCGGATTTGACGGCCAGACCAATCTGTCCAGCCTCAAGAGCACCGATCTGGGTTTTGGCGTCGAGTGTGGTCAGGTTCCCAACGGTTTCACCGCCCAGAGGCTCGTGCGCTTTGACGCCATCGCCCAGTCCGCGCAATACGGTGATCTTACCAATATGCTTCTTCACATCCGCAAAGCCTGCGATGGCGCGCGCTGAATCTTCGGCCTCGTCCCTGTCTGCTGCGATGTTGAATTCCGGCGCCTCATGGCGCAGTGCTTTCATCAGGCGCGTCAGGCCATTGCCATGGCTGGCAGCACCCAGGCAGGCGGGGATCAGCTGGTGGTTCTGCAAAACCTGCGCGGCCAACTCGTAGACTTCCTTGCTGGGTGGCTGCTTATCTTCGATCAGTTGCTCCAGCAAATGGTCATCAAAATCTGACAGGGTCTCGAGCAATTCGGTGCGCGCTTCCTGTTCGCGATCCTCCACCGATTGCGGCAGTTCGATCAAGGCTGAGGGCTGGCCTTCTTGATACTTCCACGCGCGTTCCGAGATCAGGTCGACGGCCCCGATGATGTCATCGCCTTCGCGAATCGGAACTTGACGCAAAGCGATGTGGTGACTGCAATAGGTCTGAAGCGCTGCTACAATGTCGCGTATGCGGCCATTGGGGCTGTCCATGCGATTTATGAAGAGGAAACTGGGAATACCTGCTTCCTCAACCAGTCTCAGATAAGGGGCACAAAGGACTGCGGCGTCCGGATCCGGGGGAACCACAACCACAGCTGCGTCTGAAATGGCCATCGCCGGGCCGACATAGGCCAGCGCATCCCCACCTCCGTCCACGTCCACCGCGCACCACGGTTCGTCTAAATAAGAAAAACCGTGCAAATGCACGGTTCCGGAAACATCGAATGTTGTAGGCCGCCCGTCGAGGCGGCTGATCGCTTCGACCAAGGTGGATTTACCCGATTGACTGGGGCCGAGGACGGTGAAAACGCGCATGAGTGCTGTCCCTGTTTCAGTTGCAACTTGGCTGCACGAAAAGGGCTGTCGAACGCATGCGCGTCGGCAAGAACTGTCTGCGTTTGCCTGCCTCAGGCTGTGAAGAGGCGGTCCTCTCCACCCCTTGAGTGTGGAGAAAACCAACGGCCTGCGTCAAGCCCCCGTGCCGGTTTGGTAGGGTGGGTCGCGAAAAACGACCTACCAAAGAGTTTTCAGATCGCCGAACTGTGCCCAGCTTTGCTCAGGTCGTAGGCATCAAAGCTGCGCGCGATCATGCGGGTAAGTGCGCGCGCTTCGAGCGGGATGAACAAGCCGTTTTCATCAACGCGCAGCAGTCCGTCAAAGGCTGCATTCGCCTTGGCGTACATCTGCTGCAGCTCAGCGGCCGAGATGTCGTAGTCGCGTAGAATCTCGTTCGAATTGATTTGGAAATCACACATCAGCGCCTCGATCAGGCGCGACCGCAGGATATCTTGACCTTTGAATAAGTGCCCACGCGACGTCGAGAACCGCCCTTCGCGAATGGCCTTCGTGTGGGCTGATGTTGCCGGAGCATTCTGCGCGTAGCCTTGCGGGAAACGTGAAATTGAGCTTGCGCCTAGGCCAATCAGGATCGGGGCCTGATCGTCCGTGTAACCCTGAAAATTCCGTTTCAGTCGGCCAGCGCGCAGCGCATGGGTCAGACCATCATCCTGTGTCGCAAAGTGGTCGATCCCAATTTCAGCGTAATTGTCCCACAGAAACAGTCGCCGGGCCGTTTCGAACAATTCCAGTCGCTGCTCTGGCGTGGGGAGCGCATCTGATGGAATCAGTTGCTGGCGCTTGGCCATCCAGGGCACGTGCGCATAGCCATAAAGTGCGACTCGATCCGGGTTCAGGGAAAGTAGCTTTTGCACGCTTTCGGTCATGCGCGCTTTGGTCTGGTGGGGCAGACCATAAAGGATATCCGCGTTCAGGCTGGCAATTCCACGTGCGCGGATCATCTCAGCCGCTTTGCGAGTGGTATCGTAGCTTTGAATGCGGCCGATGGTTTTCTGGATTTCATCATCGAAATCCTGCACGCCGATCGAGGCGCGGTTCATCCCGGCCTCGGCCAGCGCATCCAATCTGGCTTCGTCGATCTCATTCGGATCAATTTCAACCGAGAATTCCGCATCTGGACCCAGCGGAACGACTTCAAGAATCCGTCCTGCCAACTCGCGCATCAGGTCCGCATTCAACAGGGTCGGCGTGCCGCCACCCCAATGTAGCCGAGACAGCGTAACACCCTCGGGCAAACGCGCGGCCAGCAGGTCTAGTTCGGCTTTCAGAACGTCCACATAGGCAATAACAGGGTTATCCGTCTGGGTGCCCTGGGTCCGGCAGGCGCAAAACCAGCACAGCCTGCGGCAGAAGGGTACGTGGATATAAAGCGAGATCGAACTGCCGGGGGCAATCCCGGAAATCCAGTCGGCAAACAAGTCAGCCCCCACGTCATTGCTAAAGTGAGGGGCGGTGGGATAGCTTGTGTAACGCGGTACTTTCGCGTCAAAAAGTCCAAGCCGTGCCAATTGAGGTTTCAGTGTCATAGCGATATGACTATAGCGGGAGGGCCCAAGGTACTTTGACCGAAATCAAATGGAAACGCGAATGACACTCAAGGCCCAATTCGACCACACAAATTGCGCAGAATGCCCGATACGGCATCGCGCGGTGTGCGCGCATTGTGAAAAGGATGAGCTGGAGGAACTTGAGAGCATCAAGTACTACCGCAGCTTCGAGGCCGGGCAGACAGTCATCTGGTCCGGAGATCCGATGAACTTTGTCGGTTCTGTCGTATCCGGAATTGCGTCTCTGACACAGACGATGGAAGACGGGCGCACACAGATGGTGGGCTTGCTCTTGCCTAGTGATTTCGTTGGGCGACCCGGGCGTGAAAACGCGCCGTATGACGTGGTTGCGACGACCGATCTGGTGATGTGCTGTTTTCGGAAAAAACCTTTTGAAGAACTGATGGTGACGACACCGCATATCGCGCAGCGTCTGTTGCAGATGACTCTCGACGAGTTGGATGCCGCGCGTGAATGGATGCTGGTGCTTGGGCGGAAAACGGCGCGGGAAAAGATTGCCAGCCTTCTCTCAATCATTGCGCGTAGGGACGCGTCGCTTCATTCATCCGGCAGCACCGGCCCGATTATATTCGACCTTCCTCTGACACGAGAGGCGATGGCAGACTACCTAGGCCTGACACTTGAGACTGTTAGCAGACAAATCTCAGCCCTCAAGAAGGACAAGGTCATCTTGTTGGAAAGCAAACGCCATGTCACGATCCCAGATATGGGGCGTTTGATGGAAGAGGCGGGTGACGATTCGGATGGCGGATTTCTGGTCTGATATCCAATGATCTGACTAAGGTCCCAAAACAAACAGGAGCCAACAATGGAATTCAGCGGTGTATTGGCCATGTTGTTCATCGGCGCGATTGCCGGGTGGCTGTCCGGAAAGATCATGGAAGGCCGCGGGTTCGGCTTGATTGGCAACATCATCGTCGGAGTCGTCGGCGCATTTTTGGCCGGCACGATTTTTCCCGCTTTGGGCTTTGGCGTCGGTGGTGGGTTGCTCACTTCGATTTTCTTTGCGACGGCCGGCGCAGTGATTCTTCTGTTCCTAATCGGCCTGATCCGCAAGGCTTGAGAAAAAACCGCCCCGATGGGGCGGTTTTTGCAATTCGATCAATGCGCCAGAAAGACCGGCACTTCGGATTGTTCAAGCATGTTCCGAGTCGCACCGCCCAGAATGGCCTCGCGAAAGCGCGAGTGCCCGTAGGCGCCCATTACGATCATGTCGGCCTCGGTATCGGCAGCGTGACGATTAAGAATATCCGAAACGCGTGTCATGGTTTTGCTCAGCACATCAATCTCGCATTTCACGCCGTGCCGCGCCAACATTTGAGACAACAGCCCACCCGGGTCCGAGCGATCGGGCCCATGACGTGGCGGGTCAATGACGACAATCCGTGTAAGCTCGGCCTGCTTCAGGAAGGGAAGAGCGCAGCGGATGGCGCGCATCGCTTCGATGCTTTCATTCCAGCCTACCATTATGGTTTTGGGTGAGGAGATCGGCTCAATTTCGTCCGGTACCAGTAATACCGGGGCGTGGCCCTCGAACATGGCGGCCTCAACAATCGGTTCGGCCTCGGCGTCGCGATCCTTTCCGTATGGGCGCGGCAATATCACTAGATCTGAAAAACGCGCGCGGCGTGCGACGTGTCGGCCAATATCGGCAATCTGTGCTACCCCATTTTCAGCTGACCAACGCACCCCCGATTTGCCAAGATAGTCCTGAGCATATTTGAGGATTTCATCCGCCTCGGCGTTTGCGCGACTCAGGGTTTCCTGCAGGATCAGTGCATTGGCCCCGGCGTAGTAATACCCGGTCTGACTGCGGTCGACCCCAAGGCACAGCGCTTCGGCATGGGCGTCTTGCCCGTCGGCCAAGGCGATCATCTGTGCCAGAGCCGATTGGGAAATCTTGGTTTCTGTCATGACTGTAAGCAGGGATTTATATGCCATGTCGACCTCATTATTCCGACGCTCCTTAATGCGGAACGTGTGTTTGTCTCTGGAAAATACCTCTCACAGAAAACAGGGGGTTGTCTTGACACAGATCAAAGCAGCACAATTGGCATCACTGCATTACGACACGCAGTCAAAAGGGTTCCGTGTGGCATGAAGAATCGCGCGGGGCATGGCAAAGGGACGCAATATGTCAAATTACATCAAGCTGATCGTGCTTGGGCTGGTTGTGCTGTTCGCAGCCATTGGGTCCAATTATGCACGGGATTTGGCGTATCAGGTGCACGCAATTCTGGTGATGTTCATCGCTGCCGGATTGTTCATTTGGACGCTTAGAAACACCGATGAGCCAGATATTCTTGTAGATCGCTCGGCGGAATATATGGATGGCGTGATCCGCTATGGCGTGATCGCAACCGCCTTTTGGGGTGTAGTCGGGTTCCTTGCGGGGACTTTCATTGCGTTCCAGCTGGCCTTTCCGTCGCTGAACTTCGAATGGGCGCAAGGGTATATGAACTTTGGACGTTTGCGGCCATTACACACGTCGGCGGTTATCTTTGCCTTTGGTGGTAACGCGCTGATCGCAACCTCGTTCTATGTCGTGCAGCGCACAAGTGCCGCACGTCTCTGGGGCGGAAACCTGGCCTGGTTTGTGTTCTGGGGCTATCAGCTGTTTATCGTTCTGGCCGCGACCGGTTACTTGCTGGGTGGAACCCAGTCGAAAGAATATGCGGAACCGGAATGGTATGTCGACCTATGGCTGACCGTTGTCTGGGTTGCTTATCTGGCTGTCTATCTGGGCACGATCATCAAACGGAAAGAACCCCACATCTACGTGGCCAACTGGTTCTATCTGGCATTCATCGTGACCGTCGCCATGCTGCATCTGGTCAATAACATGACCATTCCAGTCAGCATCTGGGGTTCGAAATCGGTCATAGTCTGGTCAGGTGTCCAAGACGCCATGATCCAATGGTGGTATGGCCATAACGCCGTGGGCTTCTTCCTGACCGCAGGCTTCCTGGGCATGATGTACTACTTCATCCCGAAACAAGCCGAGCGTCCAGTGTTCAGCTACAAACTGTCGATCATCCACTTCTGGGCGCTGATCTTCCTGTATATCTGGGCCGGTCCGCACCACCTGCACTATACCGCGCTGCCGGATTGGGCCTCGACGCTGGGCATGGTTTTCTCGGTGATCCTGTGGATGCCTTCTTGGGGTGGCATGATCAACGGTCTGATGACCCTGTCCGGCGCATGGGACAAGCTGCGCACAGACCCTGTGATCCGGATGATGGTCATCTCGGTCGGCTTCTACGGCATGTCCACTTTCGAAGGTCCGATGATGTCGATCCGTGCGGTGAACAGCCTGTCTCACTACACCGACTGGACTATTGGTCACGTGCACTCGGGTGCGCTGGGCTGGAACGGAATGATCACCTTCGGTGCGCTGTACTATCTGGTGCCCGTTCTGTGGAAACGGGACCGCCTGTATTCGCTGCAGATGGTCAGCTGGCATTTCTGGCTCGCCACAATCGGTATCGTACTCTACGCCGCGTCGATGTGGGTCACTGGTATCATGGAAGGTCTGATGTGGCGTGAAGTGGATGCCAACGGCTTCCTGGTGAATTCGTTTGCTGACACCGTGGCTGCCAAGTTCCCGATGTACGTCGTACGTGGATTGGGTGGGGTGATGTTCCTCGCTGGCTCGCTGATCATGTGCTACAACCTGTGGATGACTGTGCGGAAGGCACCGGCCAAAGAGGCCAGCCTGACCGTCGCGGTCCCGGCTGAATAAGGAGGGCCGGAGCAATGGCAATTCTCGACAAACACAAGATCCTCGAGACCAACGCGACCCTCCTGCTGATTTTCAGCTTTCTGGTCGTTACTATCGGTGGCATCGTTCAAATCGCGCCTCTGTTCTATCTTGAGAACACCATCGAGAAGGTGGAGGGCATGCGCCCTTACACTCCTCTGGAACTGGCGGGGCGTGACATCTACATCCGAGAAGGATGCTATGTCTGCCACAGCCAAATGATCCGCCCGATGCGGGACGAGGTCGAACGCTATGGCCACTATTCTCTGGCGGCCGAGTCGATGTATGACCATCCGTTCCAGTGGGGATCGAAGCGTACCGGACCTGATCTGGCACGCGTCGGCGGCCGATACTCGGATCAATGGCAAGTTGATCACCTGCGTGATCCGCAATCGGTGGTCCCGGAATCGGTGATGCCCAAGTATGGTTATCTCGAGCGTCGCAAGATCGACGGTAAGTACATCGGTGATGTCATGGCCGCGAATGCAATGGTCGGCACGCCTTACACCGATGAGATGCTGGAGAACGCGCTGGCAGACTTCCGTGCTCAGGCGGATCCGGACAGCGACTACGACGGTCTTTTGGAGCGCTATGGTGACAAGGTGAACGTGCGCAATTTTGATGGTCAGCCCGAACTAACGGAAACTGACGCGTTGGTCGCCTATCTGCAGATGCTGGGTACATTGGTCGACTTCTCGACGTTTACGCCAGATGCAAGCCGCTAAGGAGGGATAAGATGGAAGAATACACTCTCCTAAGACAGTTTGCGGATAGCTGGATGCTGTTGCTGCTGTTTACGTTCTTTCTGGGCATCGTGATCTGGGTTTTCCGCCCCGGTGCCAGCAAGGAATACAAGGACACGGCCAATATCCCGTTCCGACATGTGGATGCCCCTGCACCTCAGCAAGACAAACCCGCCACATCCAAGGAGGCGCGGCAATGAGCAAGACACCTGAAAAACAGCCGGGCGATCCAAACACCACGGGTCACAGCTGGGACGGTATCGAAGAGTTCGACAACCCGATGCCGCGTTGGTGGCTGTGGACGTTCTATGCGACCATTCTCTGGGGCGTGATCTATACGATCATGTATCCAGCGTGGCCTCTGGTCCAATCGGCAACCGCCGGTGTATTGGGTTGGTCTTCGCGCGAGCTGGTGCAGCAGGAAATGGTCGCTTTTGAAGAAGCGAACGCGCCCTGGAATGCCAAGCTGGTAGAGACGCCGCTGGAAGAGATCTCGGCGGATGCAGAGCTTCAGCAATACGCTGTGAACTCTGGCGGTGCCGTGTTCCGGACCTGGTGCGCGCAATGCCATGGCTCGGGTGCACAAGGCGCGCCGGGCTTCCCGAACCTGCTGGATGACGCCTGGCTGTGGGGCGGTACGCTCGAAGACATCGAGTACACCATCGCCCATGGTATCCGGAACGAGGAAAGCGACGATGCGCGCTATTCTGAGATGCCGGCTTTTGGTGAGATCCTCGAGCAAGACGAGATCACTCAGGTAGTCCAATACGTCATGTCTCTGACAAATGCGCAGACCGACGATGCGGCGGCGCAGGCGGGCAAGGTTGTGTTCGAGGATAACTGTGCATCGTGCCACGGCGAGGATGGTAAAGGCGACGTCACACAAGGTGCGCCAAACCTGACGGACGCGATCTGGCTTTATGGTGGCAGTGAAGAGGCTCTGACTGAAACGGTCACCTACAGCCGCTTTGGTGTGATGCCCCCATGGGAAAATCGTTTGACTGACGCGCAAATCCGCGCCGTTACGTCCTATGTCCACCAGTTGGGTGGTGGTCAGTAGAGGCTAAAAGAACACCTCCGGGCGGTTTTCCGCCCGAAGGCTGAGGCACCGGCTGTTCAATCTGTTCGCGCGTTTCCAGAACAGCCGGTGCCGATTTTCCAAACAATAGGGCCGCGTCAGGCTGCGGTCTAGTGTGGGGATCTAAGACGCCATCAGAGGTTGTTCAGATCCACCCCGCGCGGGCTTTCTCTCCACCAATGACTCTCGGGCAGCCACCGGCGCTTACGGAGACCCGGCTTAGGAGCCTCTCGAATGTGCGGAGCGTCGATGCGGGTCGCGTTCATGAAAGATCGGGCAAATACAGTCAGCATGGCTTGCCTCCTATGTGGCGTTGTTTCTGCCGAATAGATTGACCTTTGACGCCGAAAATGCGACTCAATAACCTTTCCAACATGTAAGTATGGATTACATATGGATTGGCTCAAACTTCCTCCACTTGCCGCGCTGCGCGCTTTTGCTGCCTTTGCTGAGAAGCGCAATGTTGTCGAAGCCGGCGCCGCGCTGAACGTCAGTCATGCCGCTATTAGCCAGCAGTTGCGCGTGCTGGAAAAGTATCTTGGCGCAGCCCTGTTGGATCGCAGCGGCAAAGCCTTGACGCTAACAGTGGACGGAGAGCATCTGGCCCGCGCCCTGCAACTTGGCTTTGGTGCGATCGAGGCTGCGGTCAGCGATCTGGCCAGATCCGGCCTGGATCGCCCAGTTCATGTATCACTGACATCCTCTTTCGCGGCTTCATGGCTGATGCCACGCCTTCCGGCGTTTCGCGAATCCCACCCCGAGGTGAATCTGATCCTCGACCCGTCCGCCGAAGTGGTTGATTTGCGCCCAGGCGGAGTGGACATTGCGATCCGCTACGGCCCCGGAGGCTGGTCGGGAGTTCATTCAGAAATGCTGTTGCAATCGCCGGTGGTGATTGTCGCCGCGCCGAAACTTCTGGGAGGCAAGACGTCATTGACCCCGTCAGAGCTGGCCCAGCTGCCGTGGTTGGAAGAGGTAGGCACCACCGAGGCAACGTCTTGGCTTGCCGAGCACGGCGTCGGTCCAGAACGCGGTGCAGGTCGGACTCAGCTGCCTGGCAATCTGGTTCTGGAAGGATTGCGCGCCGGGCAGGGGGTCACGGTGACCGTGCGACATTTCGTCGAGCAAGACATCAAAGCTGGGCGCATTGTGGAACTCTACGCTGAGCCCGATGCGCGCGGATACCATATTGTGACGGCAAATTCGGCACTTAGACCTGCTGTCAGAACTTTTGCTGGCTGGCTTAGACGTCAGGCACGTGAAACGTGATAAAAGGTATCTGTACGATGCGCGTTTTGACCCATGTCAAAGTCCCTATGCTTGTGATCTGGAAGAACGCACACTCAGAAGAGCCAGTCCCGGAGCCAGCCTGTGAGCGATTCCAACCCGACCCCCAGCCTTTACGCCGCCAGAGAACCAATTTTCCCAAGACGGGTATCCGGTCCATTCCGGAACCTTAAGTGGATCATTATGGCAGTGACACTGGGCATCTACTATGTAACGCCGTGGATCAGATGGGATCGAGGACCAAGCCTTCCTGATCAGGCTGTTTTGCTGGATCTGGCGAACCGACGTTTTTATTTCTTCTGGATCGAAATCTGGCCGCACGAGTTCTATTTCGTTGCCGGGCTTTTAATCATGGCGGGATTGGGGTTGTTTCTTTTTACCTCAGCGCTGGGCCGGGTTTGGTGCGGATATGCTTGCCCTCAGACTGTGTGGACCGACCTCTATATTCTTGTTGAACGCTGGATCGAAGGCGACCGCAATGCGCGTCTGCGCCTGCATCGCCAAAAGAAGCTGGATTTCCGCAAAGCGCGCCTGCGACTGACCAAATGGGTAGTTTGGTTCTTTATCGGGCTGGCAACCGGTGGCGCGTGGGTGTTCTATTTTGCGGATGCCCCAACGCTGGCGCGTGATCTGGTCACCGGCAATGCGCATCCCGTCGCTTACACGACAATGCTGATCCTGACAGGTACAACCTTCTTCTTTGGAGGCTTCGCGCGCGAACAAATCTGTATCTATGCCTGCCCATGGCCACGCATACAGGCCGCGATGATGGACGAGGATACCTTGGTCGTCGGCTACCGTGAATGGCGGGGTGAACCGCGTGGCAAGGGCAAACGCACCGCTGACAGCGAGCTGGGCGATTGCATCGATTGCATGGCTTGCGTCAATGTCTGTCCGGTAGGGATCGATATCCGCGACGGTCAGCAGCTGGAATGCATCACCTGCGCGCTTTGCATTGATGCCTGCGACGACATGATGGCCAAGATCGGCAAGCCACGTGGCCTGATCGATTATATGGCGCTAAGTGACGAAACGCGTGAACGCGAAGGCCATCCGCCCAAGAATGTGTGGAAACACATCCTGCGTCCGCGCACGATCCTTTATACCTCTTTGTGGTCGCTGGTTGGTTTTGCCTTGCTCTTCGCCCTGTTCATCCGGTCGGACATCGACTTGACTGTGGCTCCGGTACGGAACCCGACTTTCGTAACCCTTTCCGATGGTACGATCCGCAATACCTATGACGTACGCCTGCGTAACAAGCATGGCGAGGAACGGGCTTTTAAACTGTCGCTTGCCGGTGATCCGTCGCTGCAGATCGAAATTGAGGGCGTCGAAGGTGACACTGTAAATGTCACGGCAGATACGGCACAATTGACGCGCGTTTATGTTACAGCAGCGAAAGACACCGGGCCCGCAGCGGATGACAGCACATCAGTTCGCATCTGGGTCGAAGATCTGGAAAGTGGTGAGCGCGCATACAAAGACACCACGTTCAATGGGCGAGGAAACTGACAATGGCAGAGCGTCAATTCACTGGCAAACACGCACTGGCGGTATTTGTCGCGGCCTTTGGCGTGATCATCGCGGTAAATCTCGTACTGGCCTATAGCGCGGTAAAGACGTTCCCGGGTTTGGAAGTCAAGAACTCCTACGTTGCCAGCCAGGAGTTCAACGAACGCTTGCAGGAACAGCAGGCGCTGGGCTGGGATATCAGGGCTGAGTTGGTCGGTGGATTGTTGGTATTGCGCATCACCGATCAGACTGGTTCACCAGTTGAGGTGGCAGAATTGCAAGCCGTAGTCGGGCGCGCTACCCACGTCAAAGATGACTTCTCACCTGACTTCACCTTTGACGGTATCACCTATGCCGCCCCAGCTGCGCTGGGTAAAGGAAACTGGAATATTCGCCTTGTGGCTAAAGCGAAAGACGGTGCCGAGTTTGCGCAACGCGTGCCGCTTTATGTGAAGGGTTAGAGGGATGACAGCGCAAGTTACTCCAGCTCGGGCAGCTTGTCCCGGTTGTGTCGCGACCGCGGCGGAACCGGCCCGGCCAATCCCCGAGGACGTGCAAATCGCGCTGTCGCTGCCAGGTATCCATTGCTCGGCCTGTATCTCCACTGTCGAACGCGAGTTGAATGCTCATCCCGGTGTAGAGGGTGCGAGGGTCAATCTGACGCTGAAACGCGCGATGATTAAAGCGACACCCGATACACGTGCGGTTGATCTGATACCAGTGCTGGAACGTGCCGGTTTTGAAGCACACGAACTGGATCCGGGTGCCCTGTCGGCCACGCAATCGGATAAGGCTGGGCGCGATCTTCTGATGCGGCTCGCGGTTGCGGGTTTTGCCTCGATGAATGTGATGCTGTTGTCGGTTTCGGTCTGGTCTGGTGCCACCGATGCGACGCGCGACATGTTCCACTGGATATCGGCAGCGATTGCCTTGCCTGCGATTGCATTTTCGGCCCAACCATTCTTTGCCAACGCCTGGAGCGCGCTGCGCGTGCGCCGGTTGAATATGGATGTGCCGATTGTTTTGGCGATCCTGCTGGCGCTGGTCACCTCGCTTTGGGAAACTGCACTCAGCGGTGAACACGCCTATTTTGATGCGGCCTTGACGCTGACATTCTTCCTGCTGGCGGGCCGGTATCTTGATTATCGCACGCGCGCCGCTGCGCGATCGGCTGCCGAAGAGCTTACAGCGCTGGAAGTCCCCCGCGCCATTCGTCTGGTGGATGGTTCAGAACAGGAGGTCGCCGTCGCTAACCTGCACGTAGGTGATCTGATCTTGGTTCGTCCCGGCGGGCGTATGCCGGTGGATGGCAAAATTACCTCGGGCCGGTCCGAGCTGGACCGATCGCTGCTGACCGGGGAAACCCTTCCTGTCTTTGCCGAAGCTGGGCTAAGTGTCAGCGCAGGCGAGGTCAACCTGACCGGCCCCTTGACCATCCGTGCGACCGCGGTCGGCGAGGATACCTCGCTGCACCGTATGGCCGATCTGGTTGCCATCGCAGAGTCGGGCCGGTCACGCTATACCTCGCTGGCAGACAAGGCGGCCAAGCTTTATGCGCCAGGGGTGCACATCCTTTCGGCGCTCAGCTTTTTAGGATGGTATATCTATTCCGGCGATATTCGCACCGCGCTGAACATCGCAGCGGCGGTTTTGATCATCACGTGCCCCTGCGCATTGGGGCTGGCGGTGCCAGCAGTAACCACAGCGGCTTCGGGCCGGTTATTCCGCAACGGGATGCTGATCAAACACGCCACCGCCCTTGAACGCCTTGCCGAGGTGGACACGGTGGTGTTCGACAAGACCGGTACGCTCACTTCAGGGGCACCCGAGCTGACCAATCTCGGTGATCATTCCCGCGCTGATCTGGAAGTCGCGCTGGCATTGGCTGAGGCCTCTTCCCATCCGCTGTCGATTGCCCTTGCAAAGGCGGCGCGTGGGGCGGGGATAAAGCCTGCGACATTGCGTGATGTGGTTGAGGTGCCGGGCTATGGCACCGAAGGCATGTATCATGAACAGCGCGTCCGGCTGGGTCGTGCTGCCTGGGTCGGAGGCAAAGATTGTGAGCAGACCGCAGCTTGGCTGGCCATAGGGTCGCAAACCCCTTCGCGCTTTACATTTACGGACAGCCTGCGCGCGGGTGCCGCCGAAGCCATCGCCGCGTTTCGAAAGGCGGGAAAAGACGTCATCCTGATATCCGGCGACACGCACCCCGCAGTTCAGGCCTTGGCTGACAAGCTTGGCATCCAGAACTGGATCGCCCAAGCCTTGCCTCAGGACAAAGCCGCCAAGGTGCAGGAACTGAGCGATCAGGGTCGGCGCGTTCTGATGGTCGGCGATGGGCTGAACGATACGGCCGCACTGGCGGCAGCGCATGTATCCATCTCTCCTGCCAGCGCCTTGGATGCCGCGCGGGTGGCGTCGGATATCGTGCTTCTGGGCAACGATCTGTCCCCGATTGCCGAGGCCTGCGAAACTGCTGTCAAGGCGACGCGCCGGATTCGCGAGAACTTCCGCATTGCCACTGTCTATAACGTGATCGCTGTCCCGCTGGCCGTCGCCGGATTGGCAACCCCTCTGATCGCAGCCTTGGCGATGTCGACCTCGTCGATTACGGTGTCACTGAACGCCTTGCGGCTGAGGTAACCCCGATGGAAGTGCTTGCTTATCTGATCCCGATTTCGCTGCTTTTGGGCGCAGTTGGTCTTATCGCCTTTATCTACACCGTGCGCTCGAACCAGTATGAAGATCCCGAAGGTGATGCGCGCCGCATCCTCAGCGACGAATGGGATGACAAGCCCAAGCCCTGACGCGGTGCCAACAGCCCTTGAAATTGCCGCAATGCCCGGCTATGTCCGGCCCATCCGCAAGCAGAGAGATTGTAGCCTCATGGCAACCACAAACCCGATCCAGTTCATTCAGCAGGTCCGAGCCGAAGTTGCAAAGGTCGTCTGGCCGACCCGTCGCGAGGTGCTGTTGACCACGGTCATGGTGTTCATCATGGCAGCGCTGACTGCTGTGTTTTTTGCACTGGTCGATCTGGGCATTCGTGGTGGTCTGCAACTGGTCCTAGGCGCGTTCAGCTAAGCCCGTTCGGGGCGGGTGGAAACGCCATTGCCCCTTGCACAGCGCGCTGTGTCAGAGTAGGTGACACGGAACTATTCGGAATGGGCGTGCGGCGATTCGAGCTGCGCGCCGCTTTTTATTCCGGGTGACGTGATAGAATTTCAATGACGGTGCTTCGCCTGGTTCGAACGCGCCAAAGGCAAACAAGGACGACAGGTTCATGGCGAAACGGTGGTACTCGGTCAGCGTTCTTTCGAATTTCGAAAAGAAGATCGCAGAGCAGATCCGCACGTCGGTGGCTGAACAGGGCCTTGAGGACGATATCGACGAAGTTCTGGTGCCCACCGAAGAGGTGATCGAAGTGCGCCGGGGCAAGAAGGTCACCACCGAACGTCGTTTCATGCCCGGCTATGTGCTGGTGCACATGGAAATGTCGGATCAGGGTTATCACCTTGTGAACTCGATCAACCGCGTCACTGGATTCCTGGGCCCGCAGGGCCGCCCGATGCCGATGCGCGATGCTGAGGTGAACCAGATCCTCAACCGCGTTCAGGAAGGCGAAGAAGCGCCCAAGCTGATGATCACCTTCGAGGTTGGCGAGAAGGTCAAGGTCAACGACGGCCCGTTCGAGGATTTCGACGGCATGGTCGAAGGTGTGGACGACGAGGCGCAGAAGCTGAAGGTGTCGGTCTCGATCTTTGGCCGCGAAACTCCGGTCGAGCTGGACTTCACTCAGGTGACCAAGCAGAGCTGATTGGTTTCTTTGAACCACTGGATGGGGTGCCTTATCGGCACCCTTTTTTGCGTTTACGGGCCACTCACCTGCCAAACGGTTTGATCTTCGCCAAACCCCTTAAGTGACACGGTCCCGACCGGTTCGCAGAGTTTTGGCAAAAACGCAGCGGCGGTTTCGGATAGGACGTGATCACAATTCAGTTCTGTCGCCGCCGACACAAGTCTGGCTGTTAAATTGACATCGGGGCCGATGGCCGTGAAGTCCAGCCGATCACCGCCACCTATATTGCCATAGTGGAAACGACCGTGATGGATTGCAGTCCGTACGCCAAGCTTGTGCTGGAAGTCGGCATTGGTCAGCGACGCCAAACCCTCGCGGACTGCTGTAATGGCGGCTGTGATCTGAGTGCTCGGGGTATGGTCCGAGTTGGTTGGGAAGATGGCAAAAAAGCCGTCGCCCATGAATTTCAGAATCTCTCCTCCCTGATCCATCACCGAAGGAACAAGGCAGTCAAAGCTGTCATTCAGCAGCCTAACCAGTGCATCGCCGGATACAGAATTTGAAAGATGTGTGAATCCCTTGAGGTCAGCAAACAGAATAACGGCATCGATTGTGCTGCCATCACCGCGATGCACCTTGCCATCGAGTATCTGCGCGCCGCTGTTACGGCCAACATAGGTCGATAGCAGGTAAGTCGCGTCGAGTCGCAGCATATATGTCTCGGTCAGGCGCGCGAGCGGACCGCGAACCCGGTTCAGGACTGCCAGATCTCGCTCTGAAAACCCTCCGGGTGTAGCACTTGACCAAGTGCAGACATGGGTATCGCCATTGAGGTAGATCAGCGGCTGCGCCAGGTAGTCCGTGAATCCCTGCTCGCGCAGTTCGCTGACGATAATGTAGTCCTGGGGGCAGTTTGGATCTTCCAGATGGCGACGGATGGATTGCTGACGCTCGATCACGTGTGGCAAGGGGTTATCGGTATAAACAGCCGTAGTAAACAGTTGTGACGGCGCATCGACCCTGTCGACGCCAGCGCCTGCTTTCCACAGGAAACGCCGGCCCATCAGATTGGGGTGCAGCGTCCAAATGAACAAACCGAACCGATCAATGGCCACATCAGCTTCCAGCAGACGCGTGCAGATACCTTCAATAATCTCGACCGCATTTCCAGCTGGTCGGGCTCCGTCAACCATCCACTCGATCAGAGCATCAACCTTGTTCTGTTGCTGGTTCGCTTCGGATGCTGGGGGCAATATAAGCCTCTCGCGATAGAATGCTGGGTCAGGTTCGTTCCGCGTTGGATAAAATTGTGGCGGTCTTAGTCCGAGACCGCAAGTAGCACGCGAAGATGGCGCTGTGACTAATGGAATCGACTATCAGGGACTGGTACGTGATCGAACGGGTCTCAAAATCGATCTTTGACCAAACAACCCAAACATATTTGGGTCTCCGTAGGCTGCCGCGCCTGTTCGGGCTCTGCCTGAAAAAATCAAAAGCGGTGCCCGAGGGCGCCGCCTGTTTCTGCTATCGGTTCAGCCATTCGTTCAGACTGGCAAAAAAGGCATCCTGCTCTTCTATGAATGGGTAATGGGCAGATTCTTCGAAAACCACGACAGTGGCGTTGGGCATCAATGAGCCAATTCTTTCGGCCCCAGGACCGGGAGGCGTAATGCCATCATGCTGACCAGCCATCGCAAGAGTAGGCACAGTCACATCAGGCAGTTTATCCAGCATGTTGAATGTGCCCAGAAGAGGGCCAGCGGCATTCCAGGCCTGATATTCATAGACGGTTCGATCATCCAGATCCGCGCCAGTATCTTCTTGGTATTGCTTGAAGTAGAGCTTCACGACTTCGCCCCAAGTTGACCGCCAATCGTCGTTGTCGGCCATGGGCTGGCTGAACAACTTCCCAAAAGCCGCCATTTGCTCGTCTGGCCCGGAAATCGTTGGCGCATAGTCAAACGCGGGGACCGTATTGATCAATACAAGCCCCTCCAGCCGATCCGGATGTCGAGTGACAAAATCCTGAGCGACAAATCCACCATAGGAATGACCGATCAGCGTGAAATTATCGTGCCCCAGATGATCCATCAGCCCGGCGGCATCTGATACCAGGCGGTCAAAGGTCATTTCAGAATAATCGTCGGGTCTGCCCGAACGACCATTGCCAAAATGGTCATAGTAAATAACCGTATGCGTATCGGACAAGGTATCGAAATAGGGTCTCAGGTAATCATGGCTCAGGCCGAGGCCGCCGTGCATCATCAGAATTGGCGGCCCGTCTCCGACGGTTTCATAATAGATATCAGACCCATTGATCTCGGCGGTTTCTCCGTGCGCGGTGCCGACCGAGGCTGCCAGCACGGCAATTGCCATTGCTCTGCCTGTCGTATTCATCATTGATTTCCCTTTTTCGGGCTGTTGTCGGCCCAGCACTTTGGATGGCCAATCGATAGCACAATATTCCACAAAAGACGCTTGGCTATTTGAAAAGCGGGTGAATGTATCAAAACTCCGCCCCAAGGTACTCCGCGTTGAGCGTAGTTGCGGTCACAATAATTGGGGAGAGGCTCTCATCCCAGATTGAAAGGCGCGCGATCACGAGTTGGGCCATGCTACGCGACCGGAATAAGCGCCGCAACGCAGCTAGCGACGCGGCGCGTTTTGAAACCTACAGGGGCCGATACCGAATTGCGTGTCGTCTTATTGCGATTGGATCATAGCCGCGCGCAAAAGTTGTGGACGGTCGGTCTGGGACGGCAGGAAGACAGCCTGCGAACCGGCATCCAGTGCCGAAAGGCTCGCATCATACCACTGCATCGCAAGATCGCGACGCTCCTGCACGCCAAAGCCCTCGCGCAAGTGATGGCCCACCAACTCTCCATAGGCGGGTTCACCCATCGCAACCAGCATGAGCGCAGAGCCAACGGCAGTATCCATGTTGTCCTGACGGTAGCCCATCGCCAGACAGACCTTGCTCGTCGCAGCGAGATCTGCGGGGCTCAATCCAGAGTCCAGCGCCATTTTGCGAACCTGGGTTTCAGCTTCTGTTTTTGAGCTGATAGACAGAGCGTCAACTTGAGGTGCCAGCATCTCACCATACGAGGCACATTGGGCAGATACCTGATCGGGTGTCAGACCCTGGATATCCTGCATCAGATCCTCACCGCGCGCCATCGCATAGCTGCGGGCAAGGCAAAATTGCTCGCTGAGCGCAAAATCAGGATCAGACATGTTCGACAGAGTCGTATAGCCGCCATTGGTCGAGGTTTGAAGCATCACCCCGCTGCAACGATTTGCCAGCGACGGCCCCCCGGTGCCACCCGAAAACAGGCTCGGCAGGCTCGCAGACGTTGTTTCAGTGGTGTTCGCTGCGGGTTCGGTATCTTGGGGCTTGATAACCGGAATAGCCTGAGCTGGAGCCTGAGGTGCCGCAGCCAGAGAAGATCCTGATTGAACCTGTCGGCGGTACTCCATCAACAGCGGTTGACCCGAGAGCTGCGTGGCTGCCTGTCCACCGCTTGTCGCCCAGTAATAAGCCTGCTGCAGGAAGTCATATTGATAAGGCTGAAAGTCATGCCCATTTACGGGATAACCCATTGAGGCCTGATAACGTTCGATGGCGGAGCGCGTGCCACGCCCGACCTGACCGTCAACACGACCGGCATTGTAGCCAAAGTAATTCAGTGCCGTTTGGGTTTGCGCCCCTTGAGTGGTGGATGGGATACCTTGCCGGTAGGTTCGGGTCGCTGTCGATGACTGTGTCTTCTTTTTTTGCTGATCTTTGCCAATAAGATATCCAGCGACCCCTCCGACGACAGCACCGCCGATGAAATCCCCAGCGTCAGCGCGCGCATTCTGAGGGGCTATTGCTGCAATAGATATAGCGATACCCAACGATAGAATAAAACGAACGATCATAATTAACCTCCACTCAAAAATCACTAATTTCGCTGAGTATATCACAGCTAAGCACGCGCGGGTGAAACCGGCGACAATTGGCTGCTTGTGCGCGGAGTATCTGGAATTTCTGTCGAGCTATGGGATAGTTAGCTGTTCACGCGACGTTGGTGGCGAGGCCGCTCATCCATGGAACTCACTCTCGATGCTGCGAAGCGCGATTCGATATGGTCCAATTGGTCGTCGGCCACTTGCCAACGTCTTCGTTCCACTGTAAACGCCGCCACTATCGTCTTCGGGCGAGATTCTCTCGTGGGAGGTTACTGAGATCGCGATCTTGGACCGGACCACGCAACATAATCTGGGTGGGACGCGTCCTGCCTAAGTTGAAAGGAAAACCAAATGGCCAAGAAGCTTGCTGGTACAATGAAACTGCAGGTTCCTGCAGGTCAGGCGAACCCGTCGCCGCCAGTTGGTCCGGCGCTGGGTCAGCGCGGCATCAACATCATGGAATTCTGCAAGGCGTTCAACGCCAAGACCGCAGACATGGAGCCCGGCGCTCCGTGCCCGACCGTGATCACCTACTATCAGGACAAGTCCTTCACCATGGACATCAAGACGCCGCCTGCGTCTTATTACCTGAAAAAAGCGGCTGGTCTGAAACCGGTTGGCAAGCGTAACCGCCCCCGCGGTGCGGAAAACCCAGGTCGCGAGACCGTGGCAACCGTGACCTCGAAGCAGGTTCGCGAAATCGCCGAAGCCAAAATGAAAGATCTGAACGCCAACGACGTGGAAGGCGCAATGCAGATCATCCTGGGCTCGGCCCGCTCTATGGGCATCGAGGTGAAGTAAGATGGCAAAACTCGGTAAACGTACCCGCGCCGCGCGCGAAGCTGTCGCTGGCAAGGAAAACCTGTCGGTTGAAGAAGCTGTTTCCCTGGTCAAAGGCAACGCAACTTCGAAATTCGATGAGACCATCGAGATCGCTCTGAACCTGGGCGTTGACACCCGTCACGCAGACCAGATGGTTCGCGGCGTTGTTGGCCTGCCGAACGGCACCGGTAAAGCGATGCGCGTTGCTGTTTTCGCTCGCGGCCCGAAAGCTGACGAAGCAAAAGAAGCTGGCGCAGATATCGTTGGCGCAGAGGACCTGATGGAAACCATTCAGGGCGGCACCATCGAATTCGATCGCTGCATTGCAACTCCGGACATGATGCCGATCGTCGGCCGTCTGGGTAAGGTTCTGGGGCCCCGCAACCTGATGCCGAACCCCAAGGTTGGCACCGTAACCATGGACGTGAAAGCGGCCGTGGAAGCAGCCAAAGGTGGTGAAGTTCAGTTCAAGGCGGAAAAAGGTGGCGTTGTGCACGCCGGTGTTGGCAAAGCGTCGTTTGACGAAGCCAAGCTGGTGGAAAACGTCCGCGCCTTCATCTCGGCTGTGGCCAAAGCCAAGCCGTCGGGCGCCAAAGGTACATACATGAAGAAAATCGCACTGAGCTCGACGATGGGCCCGGGTGTAACTTTGGACGTGGCGGCTGCTGCGGGCGAATAAGTTCTTCGAAATACTCTCAGAAAACCCGGCCAACAGGTGTTGGTCGGTTTTTTTTTGTTCCGCGTTGCCGCTGCATTGATGTCACAAATAGTGCCGACAAGTTGGGAGATGGTTTCGCTATTAGACATTTGCGCTAGAAAAGGTCCAAATTTCGGTTCTATCAAGAGCGTTCCATGCGTCCGAGCAAATCTCCAAAAGAATTGCGGCAGTTAAAGCGTCAGATCGTCCAGTATCGGAGGGACATAGGTAACCAACTATTTAAGGAAAGTGGTGGATACGTCATGGGCGGCTGCCTCCGCGGTTTCCGGTTGCTTGAAGAAAGCAGTTGGGGGCAAGCAGATTTGTTCACGAAATTGCTGGGGATCTACGAACAACAAAATCAACCTATTTTCGTGGAAAGCACAAAGCCGATACTCGTCGATCTTGGGGCGGCAGATGGCTATTGGGGCGTTGGTTTGGTGCAAGCGGGCCATTTCGAGCGAAGCCTATGTTTCGAACAAAGACGCAAAGCTCGACAGATCATCCGTAAGACCCTGCACGTGAATAGTGTTCGCGACAGGGTCGAGATTGCTACCACCGCTACGGAAACGTCAATTCGCGAACTGGTGTCTAGTAGGTATCAGCCTCAGGATTTGTTTTTCTTGATTGATATCGAAGGCGGTGAGTTCGAACTTTTAACCTTCGAATTTCTTAGTGAATTCAAGTCTTCAGAGTTTCTGATCGAGTTGCACTCCAGTGGTGTTTGGTTGGGCAACGAAAAAGAAGAAAGGCTAATTCGCGACGCACAGGTCTTATTTGATGTCGAATTGGTTGACGATACAAAACGCGATCTTTTGCAGCTTCGGAATGAGTTGCAAATGCCAGACGATTTGACTTGGGTGCTTGCATCCGAGGGACGTAGATACCCAATGCGTTGGCTGCACTTAAAGCCAAAGAGAGAACCAAAGAATGCCGCGTTGCCCAAGAAGCGAAGCGAGCAAGAGAAGGACCAAAAATTTGGGACACTCTGGATGGGGGGAGAGCCGGGAAAACTGGAACGTGCTTGCCTCAATTCCATGAAGGACTTTGGTTATAATCCTATTGTCTTTTCTTACGAGCCGATCCGAAACCTGCCAGAAGGGGTGGAGTATTTTGATGCGAGAGAAATATATGAGCCAGGCAGGGTCATTCGGCATGTAAGGCACAAAAGCCCGGCGATACACGCAGACATATTCAGGTATCATTTGATTAGTAAGACCGGCATGATCTGGCTCGATACCGATATGTACATGGTCGCTTCGGCCGAGAGGCTCATGGCTTCGGCTGAATCTCGTGCAGGTTTTTGTGTTGGCTGTGTTTTGCCGGATCTTCCACGGCATCAAACGTATCATTCACTCGTGAATAATGCGGTTTTTGGGCTTCCGGCGCATAGTAAATCGCTTGCCCTGTTGGGAGAGGTGTTTGAGGAGGACCAGTTGGCCTCTGAGGCCTGGAAGGATTCGCCAGCACTTTTGGGATTGAACGCGGCGGTTGAGTCGCAACGCGAGAAACCTTTTGGGCGCTTGCGTTGGGGGTCAACTGGCCCAAGAGCTTTGACAACTGCATTGAATATGTCAGGCGAACGCAAATACGCTCATGACAGCACCGCATTTTACCATATTTCCAGTCGAGAAATACCTGCGTTGTTTCAAGCAGGAACCCGGCTTTCAGATTTTGTGACACCCACCACATTTGGGTTCCATTTGTGGGGGCGAGATTTCCGCGCTGCTTTGGCCGAGCTTGATCCAAATGCTCAACAGTGCGCTGCCCGCGACATACTGGAGTCAGCTGTTTGACGGAACGATTAGCGACCATCCACGCTATTCTACAAAATGGCGATCTGTCTGTGGCGCTAATTGCGGGATGTTTGTTATGTTTAGATCTTTCGATATGGAGGCGGGTACAACCTGATAATGGTTTTGATTTTGCACCACGATCACAAAAACCATGACAGACACCGGGCAATTGCCTAGAAATGCTAATTAAGTTTACGATTGAAGCCCGGTGACCCCTGTGGAGCAATTGGCATTTACCTATGAGATGGCCGTGGTGTCGGGGCTTTTGGCGTTCACTGTTTTCCTGTTTGTGTCTGAAATCGTCCGGATCGATCTTTCCGCTATTCTCGTTTTGGTCATTGTTGGTCTGCTGAGTTATGCGCCCGGCCTTGAGAATCTGGCAGATGTACCGCATCTGTTTGACGGATTTGCGTCGAATGCGGTCATTTCGATCATTGCAGTAATGATCGTTGGTGCGGGGCTGGACAAGACAGGGCTGATGAACAAAGTCGCCTCTGTTATCCTGAAATATGGTGGCAAGTCGGAAGGACGGGTTCTACCCATCATTTCAGGCACCGTCGGTGTCATCTCGTCATTCATGCAGAATGTCGGTGCCGCGGCTTTGTTCCTTCCTGTGGTTAGCCGGATCTCATCTCGATCAGGGATCCCGCTGTCGCGATTGCTAATGCCGATGGGGTTTTGCGCCATATTGGGTGGCACAATGACTATGGTGGGCTCTTCTCCGCTGATCCTTCTGAATGATCTGATCCAAACTGCGAATGAAGGTTTGCCTGAAGCACAGCGTATGGAGCCTTTTGGGTTGTTCTCGGTCACACCCATAGGTGCGGTGCTGATTTTGACGGGTATCGCGTATTTCCTGTTGCTTGGGCGATGGGTTTTGCCGGGCGATTCAGGTTCTGAAAGCACCGGTACCGGGCGCGGGACGCAGGAATATCTTCAGCGGGTTTATGGGCTGAAAGCCGACGTGTTTGAGGTTGTTGTACCGGCCGACAGCCCTCTGGTTGGGCAAATTCTGGCCGACATCAACTTTGAAAATCACCTCTATATCATCTCGACCTTTTATCGCGGCAAGACCTCGATGGTTCAGGTGCTGACAGCCGAGATCGCCGCGCCATGCCGATTGGCGATTGTGGGGCGGCGTTGGGTTGTCGAAGAATTTGCTGAAAAGTACGGGCTGACCGTTCTGCCGGATCTGGATGTATTTGTCGAAGAGTTTGCACCCACAAATGCCGGGGTCGCAGAGGTGGTCGTGACGCCCGAGAGCAAGCTGATCGGCAAATGCCCGAGGGAGTTGCTGTTTCGGAAAACTTACGGAATGTCTCTGCTCGCCATCCATCGGGGGGAGGAAACGCTAAGCCATGTCGAAACAGAGACACACGAATCCACGCAAATCGGTCTTGAGAAGTTCAAGGCCGGTGACATGTTGGTTGCCCATACCCGTTGGGACAACCTGATGCGGATCAAGCGTGACCCGGATTTTGTTGTGGTCACGTCTGATTTCCCGCAAGACGAATTACGCCCGCAAAAGGTTGGCTGGGCGCTTTTGTTTTTCGTGATCTCTTTATCGCTAATTCTATTCACAGATGTGCGGTTGTCGCTTTGCCTGCTGACGGGTGCTGCGGGTATGATGCTGACCCGCGTGTTGAGCGTGGACGAGGCCTACCGCGCGGTCGGGTGGAACACGGTCTTTCTCTTGGCCTGCCTGATCCCATTGGGGCAAGCGGTGCAGAATACGGGAACTGCAGCATGGATTGCGCAACAGATCATGATCATCCTGGACGGATGGCCAATCTGGGCGCTTCAGGCCGGAGTTGCCATTCTGGCGACAGCGTTTTCGCTGGTGATGTCGAATGTCGGGGCCACCGTTCTGCTGGTGCCCCTTGCGGTTTCAATCGCGGTTGCCGCCGGTGGCAACCCCGCTGTCTTTGCGTTAACCGTCGCGATTTCGACCTCGAACAGTTTCATTATCCCGACCCACCAGGTCAACGCGCTGATCATGGGGCCCGCAGGGTACAAGGTTATGGATTTCGTGCGTTCCGGCGGCGTCATGACGATCATATTTCTGATCGTCTCGCTGTTGATGCTGAACGTGATCTTCTAACCCTGATGACTATCCAGACAGGTTGATTGTTTGGCCCTGTTCGGATGCTTGCTGCGCCGCAAGACCGATGCGTACGGCCCAAATCCCATCACCCAGAGAGACCTCGGGTTTGGCGCGCTCACCCCGGATCAACTCCAGAAAACCTTTGTGCTGATAATAAGTCGAGCCATTGTGGTCGCCAGCCGCCAATAACTCGGGATCAACCGGGATCTCTCTCTGGATTGGACCTTTCGGTGCGCGGGGGCTGATGATCAGCTGTGGTACCGGAGCGTCGCCCAGATGTTCGGGCCAGAACCGGCCCGGGCCGGGCACAAGCGCTTCGATCTTAGCATTGGGCCCAATGGCCGAGATTTCTTCCTGATACCGCGACCCCTCGGCGAACATGCAAAGCTCGAGCATCGCGCGCGCGCCTGAGGCGAAATCGAGAATGACATAGCCGTGGTCCAGAATATCCGGAGTATCGCCGTTATAGTCTTCGTCCAAGTGATTGACGGCCTGGCCACCGCTTGCCGAAACCCGAACCGGATCTGATTGCAGGATCAGGCGCATGAGATCGAAGAAGTGGCAACACTTTTCAACGAACGTACCGCCGGTGTTGCGGTTGAACCGGTTCCAGTTGTCGACCTTTTCAAGAAACGGGAAACGGTGTTCGCGGATCGAGAGCATTTTGATCTCACCACTGGCGGTCGCTGCTTCCTCGATCAGCGCTGCGATAGGGGGCATATAGCGATATTCCATCGCTACCCAGATCGGGTGAGGGTAAATGCGTTCCAGTTTCTCAAGCCGGGCAAGATCGGCGGGGTCGGTGAATAACGGTTTCTCGATCAACAGGGGCAGAGGGCGGGTTTCCGCAATCTCGACCAGTTGATCGACATGCAGGTGGTTGGGGCTGGCGATGACCAGACAGTCCAAATCACTGACCGCCAGAAGATCCTGAATGGAAGACACCATCTTCGCATTGGGCTCAATCGCCTGCGTCTTTTGCGCCATCTCCGGGTCAGGTTCGAAGATTGCGGCGACGCGTGTGCCCTCAAGCAGAGCAATGTTGTGCAGGTGTTCCTGCCCCATCATGCCGCATCCGATCAGCCCGTAGTTGGTGGTCCGGGTCATGCGCAGTTCCTTTTACTTCAGGCGTTGAACGTATTTGGCCCGATCCGGATCGAACCATGTTTTAGAAAACTCGACAGGTTTGGCTTTCTCAGACCAGCTGAACCGTTCGATGTAACCGACCTTGTGTCCGGCAGATTTGGTGAAGCCTTCAGGCGTCCAGTCGGGCAATGAACCGATGGAAACGCGATCCTCAGCCCGTGTAATCCAGAAGCCAAGCTGTTGCTGGTAATAGCGATAAAGTGAGTCGGACAGCAGGTTCTGGTCGATGGTCCCAGCCGATTCGTCCAGCCAGATTTCCTCGATCGCGATGATTGTGTCATTCAAATAGCGCATCCGGCGCACCCGCGAACCGTGATCAGACAGGCCGAATTCCGGCAGGTCTGCGGGCTTTTGCAGATGATCAACCGATAGGATATCAGCGCGCGGCAACCCGCCGCCTTCGGGTAATTCCAGCCGGAACATCGCATAGACGCTGTTCTGCGTTCCAGTCTCGCGGATGTAATTGCCCGAACCTTGAATACGCTCCAGCATGCCTTTTTTCTCAAGCTCGGCTAGGGATTTTCGCAAGGTCCCGACCGAGACATTCAGGTTCGAAGCCATGTCTCGTTCGGGCGGAAGACGCTCACCATCAATCAGGCGACCCGCCGCGATATCTCGGATCAGCAGCTCTGAGATCTGGACATAGATCGGCAGGGCATTTGGGTTGCGGCTGTTGGAGGACATTAAGGGCGCTTCACTCGGTCGCAGGAAAAATTGATATACTATTGATCTACATCAATGCGCTTGCTACGCAAGAGGAAAGTCAAAGATGTACGGAGCGTGAATCAAATGACCATCGTCCCCATCACATCCCCCGACCTGGATGCGGCCGAGGTTTCGTGGTTTGCAGCGCTCTGCTCGGATGACTACCAGTTTCTGGGTGTGCCCGATGGTGATCTGCGATCCAGTTGGGAGCATTGCTCGGGCATCGTTAAAGAGGCCGAGGCGCAAGGATTTCGCAACATCCTTTGCCCATCGTCATATCAGGTCGGACAGGACACCCTGAGCTTTGTCGCTGGGTGCGCGCCGATTACCGAAAAAATCAACCTACTGGCCGCCGTGCGCTGTGGTGAGATGCAGCCCATCATGCTGGCCCGCACCATCGCGACGCTGGACCACATGCTTAAGGGGCGGTTGACGGTCAATATCATCTCGTCCGATTTTCCCGGTGAAAAAGCCGATAGCGCTTTCCGATATCAACGCTCGCGCGAAGTGGTGGAAATCCTGAAACAGGCCTGGACGCAGGATGAGATTAACCATGCGGGCGAGGTCTACAATTTTTCGAGCCTGACTACGGACCCGGCCCGGCCTTACCAGGCTGGTGGGCCACTTCTGTATTTTGGCGGCTACTCCCCGTCTGCTTTGGACCTGTGTGGCGAGCATTGCGATGTCTATCTGATGTGGCCGGAAACCAAGGATCAGTTGGCCGAGAGGATGAAAGCCGTTCATGCCGTTGCCGAGAATTACAATCGTACTCTGGATTACGGTCTGCGCGTCCACATGATTGTTCGCGATACCGAGGCTGAGGCACAGGAATACGCCGACTACATCGTTTCGAAACTGGATGACGAATACGGTCGCGCGATCCGCGAGAGGGCGTTGGACGCGACATCGTTGGGTGTGGCGCATCAATCCAAGAACCGTGATCTGGCGGATGAATATGGCTATGTCGAACCCGGCCTGTGGACCGGCGTCGGTCGCGCGCGTTCGGGCTGTGGTGCAGCGCTGGTCGGTTCGACCGATCAAGTTATGTCTAAGATTGAAGAGTATCAGAAGATGGGCATCCGCGCCTTCATCTTCTCGGGCTATCCGCACATGGACGAGGCCAAGCATTTTGGCGCCCGCGTGATGCCCAACCTGAAAACCTGCTCGCTTCCCGAAGCCTACGGACGCGTGCCAGCAACCACCCCGGCGACCCCGCTGGGCAACGGAGTTCGTCGCTAATGCAACGTGTGAAACTATCTGACACGCTGGAAATGAGCCGCCTTGTCTATGGCATGTGGCGCTTGGGTGATGACAGTGACACCTCGACAGCGCATGTCGAGGCCAAGATACAGGCTTGTCTGGATCAAGGGATCACCACCTTCGACCAGGCAGATATCTACGGTGGATACGCAGCCGAAGCTGTTCTGGGCAACGCCTTGCGC
This sequence comes from Ruegeria sp. AA3, assembly GCF_056542905.1. Taxonomy (NCBI): domain Bacteria; kingdom Pseudomonadati; phylum Pseudomonadota; class Alphaproteobacteria; order Rhodobacterales; family Roseobacteraceae; genus Ruegeria; species Ruegeria sp. AA3. The sequence continues at coordinate 182,751 of NZ_JBQGAQ010000007.1, forward strand.
GCCAATCCCAGCCTGCGCCAGAAGATGGAGATCGTCACCAAATGTGACATCGTCGCGCCAATGGGTCGCTATGCGGAGGCCAAGGTCAAATACTACGACACATCGCGCGCGCATATTCTGAAATCGGTGGATACGTCTCTGTCGGAAATGGCGATTGACCACATCGACCTGCTATTGATCCACCGCCCTGATCCAATGATGGACCACACTGAAACCGGTGCAGCGCTGGACGAGGTGGTTGCGAGTGGCAAGGTCGGGGCTGTAGGCGTGTCAAACTTCCGCCCTTGGGATTGGTCTCTGCTGCAGTCGGCAATGAAAACCCAGTTGGTCACCAATCAGATTGAAATCTCGCTTGGAGAAATCGGCCCGTTCACTAACGGTGATCTGGCGTTCCATCAGCAGTATGGACATCCGCTGATGGCGTGGTCCCCGCTTGGCGGCGGCCTTTTGATGGCCGGGAACCCTCCGGTCGGTGTTGTAGCGGATGAGATCGCCGCAGAATTCGGCGTGGACCGAGCCGCAGTGGCCGTTGCCTTCCTGCTCGCGCATCCGGCAAACATCCTACCGGTTCTGGGCACAAATAATCTGGGCCGCATCAAGCGCGTCTCGGATGCTTTGAAGGTCAAGCTGGATCGTGAAAGCTGGTACCGCCTGTATGAGGCGGCGCTGGGACATGAGGTGCCATGATGAATGCAATCTCGCGCGATATGAACCATACATTCGTCCCGCATAAAGACGACACGCGCACCCTGCGTGATGCCTTTGGCCGTTTTGCCACGGGTGTTACCGTCGTGACCTGCGACAGCGAAGATGGCCCGATCTGTATTACTGCCAACAGCTTTTCGTCCCTGTCGCTGGACCCAGCCTTGGTGATGTGGGCCGGAGACCGCAACTCGCGCCGGTTCCGCTATTTCCAAGAGGCACGTCATTTCAGCGTGCATGTTCTGTCTGCCGAACAGGCCGAGCTATGCTTTGGGTGTTCGAAAGACGCCCACGCGCTGCGTGATATCGAGCATGACCGGTGTGAAAACGGCACCCCGTTGTTGCCGGGCAGTCTTGCCCGGTTCGAGTGCGAGCAGCACGCTTATCACGATGCGGGCGATCATGTGATCGTGGTGGGCAAAGTTCTGAAGGTCAGCATGGCGGATGGAGACGCGCTGACTTTCTTTGCCGGAAAACTCGGCCAATTTGCGCAGAGCTAAGCGCGATATGACGATTGCGGGGCAAACCCGCAGCTGAACAAGGGAGGATCCGCATGGGCGGACTGGCATCGGCGCTAGCGCCGATTGCATTCGTGAACGAAACCGTGCTGCGATTGGGCCGCGCGGTTGGTGTCGTTGCGATTGCAGTCATGGTAATCGCAATCCTGATCCAAGTGTTCTTTCGATACGTTCTGGGCAACGCCCTGCCATGGCCGGACGAGGCTGCGCGGTTTTGCATGCTCTGGATGACGGGCCTGATGGCCCCCACCGCTTTCCGCCGCGGAGGGTTCGTTGCCATCGATATGCTTGCGCGTCTCCTGCCGCGTGCGCTTGGCCTTTCGCTCAATCTGTTCCTGCTGCTGATATCGCTGGTCGTGCTGTTGGTTGCTGTCAATATTGGCTGGTCCGAGGTCACAGGTTTTGGCGGCAAGTTTGCCACCGCGGCCCTGTATCTGCCCACGTCTTTTGGGTTCGATGAATGGTACCGCATCCCGCGCAGTTGGATGATGGCTTCGCTGCTGGTGGGGATCATCCTGCTGATCTCGGTGAATATCGAACTGATCCTGCGATCCCTAGTGACCATGCTGGGCGGAGCGCATCTTCTGCCCGAAATTCCCGAAGCTGCGGTGGGGGCTGAATAGATGCTGATTTGGTTCCTGCCTACATTCCTTGTCTTCCTGCTGATCGGCCTGCCGGTCTTTTTCGCGCTACTGGCTGCACCCGGTATATTGCTGTGGCTGAGTGGCCAAACCAACGACATCACGCTGCTCTATCGCAATGTCTATAACGGCATGGACAGCTTCCCGCTGATGGCCATTCCGTTTTTCATGCTTGCCGGAGAGCTGATGAATCGCGGCGGTATCACCATCCGCCTCGTCGAGTTCAGCCAGGCCCTGATGGGCCACCTGCGGGGCGGTCTTGCGCATGTGAATGTGCTTAGCTCGATCCTGTTCGCGGGTCTGTCCGGCTCTGCCGTCGCCGACACATCGGCGCTTGGATCTATGCTGATCCCGGCGATGGAGAAGCAGGGCTATACTCGCAAGTTTGCCGCCGCGATCACAGCGGCCAGTTCGGTGATCGGGCCGATCATCCCGCCCTCGGGCATCATGATCATCTATGCCTATGTCATGGGTGAAAGCGTGGCTGCCCTGTTCCTTGCAGGTATTGTGCCCGGTGTAATGGTTGGCGTTGGACTGATGCTGATGATCAAAGTCATGGCCGATCGTTATGACTTCCCAGTCGCGAGCCGCAAATACACTTGGCCCGAACGTCGTCAGGCCAGCCTTAAGGCCTTCTTTCCGCTGATGACACCAGTGATCATTCTGGGTGGTATTCTTGGCGGAATCTTCACGCCTACCGAGGCCGCCGCCGTTGCCGTGGGATACGCTTTCATTATCGGTTTCTTTGTTCTGCGCACCCTTACTTTGAAGGAAGTTCCCGAAATACTTAGCAACGCGGGAATGACCTCGGCGGTCGTCTTGCTGTTGGTGGGCGCGGCAATGGCGTTTAAGACGGTGGTCAGCCTCAGCCATGCGCCGGAACAGTTGGCTTCGCTAATCCTCAGCCTATCGGAAAACCCGCTGATCCTGCTGTTCCTGATCAACCTGCTTTTGTTCATCGTGGGTATGTTTCTGGACGCAGGCCCGGCGATCATCATCCTTGGCCCGATCCTTGGTCCGATCTTCACCAGTCTTGGTGTCGACCCGATCCATTTCGCCATCATCATGAGCGTCAACCTGACCGTTGGTCTGGCCACACCGCCAATGGGTCTGGTTCTGTTCGTAGCCGCCGCAGTGTCGCGGGAGCGGGTAGAAACCATCGCCAAAGCCATCCTGCCGTTTCTGGCAGTCGAAATCATTGTGATCTTCCTGATCACATACATCCCCGCACTATCCATGACGATCCCGAGGATAACGGGATTTGCAAACTGAGTTTCACAGGGAGGAAACGCATGCTCAGAAGATTTATCAAAACCGCAGCGGTGGCCACATCGTTGGTGGCTGCATCAGCGATTGCCGCGACAGCCGCCGACTACACGCTACGCGCCACAGCAAACTCGAATGAAAACGATGAAGACTATGACGGTCTGGTCGTTTTCAAAAACTATGTCGAGGCGGCCTCGAACGGAGCCATTGAGGTTGAGCTGTTCATCGGAACGCAGCTTTGCTCGAACGGTGCCGAGTGTCTGCAGGGCGTGGCGGATGGCACCATCGACATCTACATCTCCACCTCTGGCGGCGCGTCGGGCATCTTTCCTTACGTGCAGGTTCTGGACCTGCCCTATCTGATGGCCGATGACCGCATTGCCGAACACGTGTTGTCAGGCGATTTCACCCGCCAAATGCGCGACATGGCGCTGGAAGATTCCGGTGGCGCGATCCGCTTGATGACCATTGGCAACACCGGTGGCTGGCGCAACTTCGCCAATACGCAGCGTCGTGTGGCCGAGCCTGGCGATATGGAAGGTCTGAAAATCCGCACAGTCGTGGCCGACCTGCCACAAGAACTGGTTAAGGCTCTTGGTGCCTCGCCGACCCCAATCCCGTGGCCGGAACTGTTCACCAGCTTCCAGACCGGTGTGGTTGAAGGATCCAAAAACGGCATCACCGACATCATGGGCATGAAATTCCCCGATGCGGGTCTGCAATACGTCACGCTTGATGGTCACGCTTACATGGGTGCGCTGTGGTGGATGAACAACGCCAAATTCCAGGAAATGCCCGAGGACATGCGTCGCGTTGTCGTGGATGGTTTCTATGCGCTGCAGCAGGCCACCTTTGCCTCGCCCAAGCGCAAATCGATCCAAGCATACGAAGATTTCGTTGCTGGCGGAGGTGATCTCTACGTACCTACACCCGAGCAGAAAGCCGCGTTCAAAGAGGCTGCAACCCCTGTCTATGCGTGGTTCCAGTCAAACGTGGCACGCGGGGACGAAGTGTTCACTGCGCTGACCGAGGCCGTTGCAGCGGCTGAGGCGGATGTAAACGCCTCGCGTGATGCGGACCTGAACTAAATTGTTGGGTCGGGTCTTTGGACCCGGCCCTCACCGAAACGGGTACATCCACCCTTTGTAGTCGTTGACCAGAACATGCGCCCTTTCGATCTGCTCCGGCGACATCTTTTTGACCACTTCCTCAAGGCTGATCGCCGCATCGGGATCGCCGCCAATCGCGCTGAGCGTGTACCACATGTAGGCTCGCACCAGATCAGGCGCAGGCATGCCCAGACCCAGCTCATAATACCAGCCGATGCCGGATTGTGCCCCCGGATGTCCCTTCATCGAGGCGCGCAGATACCATTCGAACGCGCGCTCATAGTCTTGCTCGACCCCAAGACCCAGCCCGTACATCACACCGATCAACTCTTCGGCTTCGGCATTGCCGGATCGCGCCGCTGGCAACAGTTCTTCGCGCGCGGCCTTAAACTCCCCGGCTTCCATCAAATCACGCGCCTGTTCCAACTCGGCCAGCGCCGGAGTCGCAAGCAGATAAAGGGCAAATACAAACTGGCGCATGGGGTTGCTTTCCTCTTGGCCGGGGCCGCGGCGGCTCAGGATTTGCCGCGCCCGCTGACGGATTCTGATTTCATTCCCTTTGATATGGAACAGGCCGCTATCGGTCATCAACTGTTTTACGATCCTATCCTGTCGGGTAACCAAAACATTGCTTGCGCTCATTGCCATCACCCGGATTTTGGCACCTCGGACGGGCTGTCTCTGGGCATCGGCGAAGGCGGGCAAGGGCTAGGCCCGGACCGCACGCCCGGCATCGGGGCGGATAAGATCCGCAAGCGAATTCCGCGGAACTCGCCGGGCTTGTGGAATCTGGGGGCCAAGGAGATCCATACGGTCTTTCACGACGGCCGCCTGAGTATCTCGGACGTTTACGGCAACGGCTTCAATTCACCTGCACAGGAGTGGCTGCCGGAAGGATTGAACTCCCTATTGGCCGCACAAGCATTGTTCCCGCTGACCTCGCAGTTCGAGATGGCTGGTAATGTCGCCGAAAATCAGGTGACGGGCGCGGTGCATGACCGCATCGACAAAGGTTGGCCGATCCTCGCGAAGCGCGTCCGCACCGACCCTCTCTATGGCCCAGCAATGGTCAGTGCGTTTGATGAAATCGACACGACCGAAGACATCACGATTACCCAGATCGCCAACGCGCTGGCCGCGTTCATGGCATTGGAATGGCGCAGCACAGACAGTCCGTTTGATCAATTTCTGGCCGGAGATCGGTTGGCCCTGACGCCACAACAAAAAGAAGGGATGTCCCTGTTCTTTGGCGACGCGGGCTGTTCTGCCTGCCACTCTGGCCCATTGCTTTCGGATCAAAGTTTCCATGCATTGGGGTTGCCTGCGTTTGGTCCGGGGAAAACCCGTCAGTGGGATCCTTATGCGCGCGACGTGGGCCGTGTGGGTGAAAGCAATCGCCTGGAAGACGCCTATCGGTTCCGCACGCCAATGCTGCGGAACGTTGCCAAAACGGCACCCTACGGTCACAACGGTGCGTTTCCCGATCTTGAAGGTATTGTACGCCATCACCTGAACCCGCAGGAAAGCCTTGCGACATGGACCTCAGATATGGCAGCCCTTCCCGAAGTGCCGTGGCTGGAACGTGTCGACTTCATCGTCTGGGAAGACAGCTTAGAGATGGCTCGCCAGCGCCGCAAAATCGATATTACCCGGCAAAATCTGACGGATGATCAGATCGCCGACCTAGTTGCCTTTCTTCATGCTCTGACGGGAACGACGCTTGATACGCCGCTCTTTGGTGTGCCCGAGGGCTTTGAACCCTAGAAGAGCTTGGCCATGTCATTGGACATTTGCTTGAAATCTCATAATGCTCCGGTCAAATCCACCGCCGAGAGATTCAATGCATTGCCACTACAATCCAAATGATCAGTTACAGAATTGCGATATTGCAGATCTGACGCGGCGCTTCACAATACAGGATGCAGCTGCCTTGGATGCGACTCTGCAACGGGAACGTATATCGGGAAGATTCTGATGGACCATATCATTACTCTGAATTCGGGTTCGTCTTCACTCAAGTTTGGGTTGTTCACAACCACCGGAGACGATCCGGTGCTGATCTGCTCGGGTGAGGTTGAGAGTATTGGCAGTGCGGCGGCACAGATCAGCGCAAAGACCACGGATCGCCGGGTACTTGTCGATACCACTTCCGAGGCTCTTCACGATCAGGCCAGCGCACTGGACTACATTCTGGATTTTCTAGAGCGAGAATTCCCGGCTGCACGTGTGGCAGCCGTTGGGCACCGCATTGTGCACGGCGGGCCGGACAATGATCGACCGATATTGCTGACCCCCGATAGTTTGCAGGTGCTTGAAAAGCTCGAGCCTTTTGCGCCGTTGCACCAGCCTTACAATCTGCATGGTGCACGCGCGGCGATGGAAAGGTTCCCAGATGCCAAGCAGGTTGCCTGTTTCGATACGGCTTTTCACCGCCATCACCCCTGGGTCAATGACACCTTCGCATTGCCGACCGAGTATTACGACATAGGCGTTCGGCGTTATGGTTTTCACGGGTTGAGCTATGATTACATCTCGGACCATTTGGCCAACACTGCCCCACTAATTCACGGTGGGCGCGTGGTTGTAGCCCATCTTGGCAACGGTGCTTCGATGTGTGCCATGATCGCAGGCCGCTCGGTCGGGTCGAGCATGGGATTTTCGGCCATGGATGGTTTGCCTATGGGCACGCGCTGCGGTCAGTTGGATCCGGGGGTTGTGCTGTATCTCATGGATCAACAGGGCATGAATGCGGACGAGATATCGGATCTTCTTTATCGCAAATCCGGGTTGCTGGGACTTTCGGGTATGACCAATGACATGCGCACACTCGAGGCGTCGAATACGCCGGGTGCGCGTAATGCAATCAACTATTACACCTTCCGGATTCGCCGCGAACTAGGTGCATTGGCCGCCGTGCTGGGTGGGCTGGACGCGGTTGTGTTTACCGGTGGGATCGGAGAGAACTCGACCTACATCCGTGATCGCATCTGCACTGATATGGGATGGTTGGGCATCGAGCTGGACCATGATGCAAACGCTGATAACAGGCGGGTTATTTCCACCGATTTGTCGCGCGTGAAATTGATGGTCATTCCGACAAATGAGGAATTGGTAATAGCGCGGGCGGCGGCTGCGCAGATCGGTTGAATCTTCTCATTCGAAGCGCGCTGGTTTGAAGATTTTTTCTGGGATCAGACAAAAATTTTTCGACACTACGGGAATCCCCCAATTTCGCGTTTCCCGAAGATGCGTTAACTTTTCCTTAACTACCGGGCCAGTGCGCCCAACCACTTTCACTAATTTCCCCCGATGAGGGGCTGGCTTCCTACCCCCTTGGCCGGCCCCTCAACTTTTTTGGGACTAGGCTTACACCGTATCGTTTTGAATGATTTGCCGAACGAGTGCAGGCAGCTTGGCGCTGTTTTGATAGCTGAGCGTGTGCGGCAGGTCCGAAATAGGTGATTTGCGATAGCCTTGTTCAAATAGCAAAAACGGTACCCCTGCACGCTGGGCTGTTTCGGCATCAACCTCGCTGTCTCCGACAAAAATGTGCGGGCCGGCAGCCTGCAGCGCCTCAAAGCTGGCGTGCAGATGCGCTGGGTCGGGCTTGCGGATATCCAAGGTGTCGCCGCCAAATACCGTGTCGAAATAAGGCTGCAGCTTCAGTTCGCTCAATACATGCCTGGCCGGCGCTTCGGGTTTGTTGGTACAGACCCCAAGCGCACATCCCATTTCACGCAGTTCTTCCAATGCCTCAAAGACTCCGGGGTAAACGACGGTCTGGTCGCACGCGCCCGCATTGTAGTGCTTTAAGGTAAGCTGCGTCAGTTCCGCGTGCCGATCCGGCTCTATCCCGCAATGGGTCATTACACGCTCGACCAATTTAGGCAGACCGTTTCCGACGAATCTACGGATCGTGTCATTAGGCAAGGCCGGATGCCCTTGATCATCCAGCATTCGATTTGCTGCAGCAGCGATGTCGGCAAGGCTGTCTACCAAGGTGCCGTCCAGGTCAAATACAACGACTGCCGTCATCTGCGAATCCACCTTTAACTATTGATGATTAGTGCCTAGGTCGCAATTCGTGACGACGCAATGGAGAGCCGAATAATTGGCTTCAAAACTGTGGCTTGACAAACCTTACTATTTTTATCAGATTAATTTTACGAACAGATAGCCAACCCTATTCAGGGTCAGCCAGATCAAGCGAAACAAACCGACAGGCCACGTGCCAAAGACGCTCTGGAGATGCCCCGATGAACATGCAAACCCCCTCCTCGACGCAAAGTTATGCTGTTTCAATGCTGCCGGCTCATAAAGCAGAAGACCTGACAAACGGTGGCAATCTGGCCCATATCGAGCTGGGCGATCAGCTTTATACACTGCGCATCACCCGCGCGGGCAAACTGATCCTGACCAAATGAGCGCACCTTCTTCGCGCGGCGGGGCGGCCGTCGGTCGTCTGACCGACCTGAGCCCCATTGAGGCCGGTGCCGTCATGTACCTGCGCCTCTGGGGTGATGGTGACAAAGGCCGCGCCAACGCTGCTAGTGATTTCGACATCGCGCTGGGCGCAGATCAGGGCCATGCCACGATGCTGACTTTGGATCGGCTGTGTTCACTGTGTACGCATCATGGTCGCCGCCCGCTGGTGCGCCATGGCTTGGGATGCGCCTGTCTGGGGGCTGATGAGAACTGCTTTGCCCAGATGATCGGCGCCGCGTCCGAGGGCGCGCGCGAGGACGCGATGATGATGGCCTCGCTGATTGTGCGACCTGATTTTGCCCCAGCATTGGCCTCATTGTCCGAGGAACTGGGGCTGGCTCTACGCCGGATGATTTTAGCGGCACCTTTGCCGACGACAGGGCACCAACCCCCAAATGCGGTGCTCCACTGATCGGTGGTAGCAAAACCCCGGCCATTTTGCCGGGGTTTTGTTTTACTCAGCAGCAGCCACAGCCTGCATGGTTGTGGTCGTGATCGCGTTCGAGGTCGGGGCTATAGTCCCCAACCTCCGCAAGTACTTCCCGCAACGCCCAAAGGATCATGTCCACATCTTCCGCTTCGATGGTTAGCGGCGGCCGTATTTTCAGGATATTGTCCTTCGGCCCCTCGCTGCCAATCAGGATGCGGTGATCGCGCATCCGGTTTTTAACGTAGCTACAGATCTCGCCACTTTCCGAGCCATCTGGGTTGATCAGTTCTACGCCCAGAAAAAGGCCCATACCGCGCACATCGCCAACGCAGGAAAAGTCTGCTTCAATCTGCCTGAGGCCGTCCATCAGGCGAGCCCCCATGACGCGGGCATTTTCTTGCAAGCCTTCGTCGTCGACAATGTCCAGCACCTCTTTCCCGATCCTGCAGGACAGGGTTGAGCCACCAAAAGTAGAAAAGAACTCGATCCCGTTGTCGAAGCTTTGGGCGATCTCTTTGGTGGTGACCAGCACGCCCAGGGGGTGGCCGTTGCCGATGGGTTTTCCCATGACCACGATGTCAGGCAGCGCGGCCTGATGTTCAAAGCCGAAGTAATGTTCGCCCAATCGCCCAAGACCAGTCTGAACCTCATCTGCGATACAGACCCCGCCGGCAGCGCGGATTTTCTCGTAGACAGCAGGCAAATAGCCCTTTGGCGGGATGATCTGCCCGCCGACCGAAGGGAAGGTTTCTGCGATAAAGCCCGCAAGGTCGTGGCCTTTCGCCTGTAATGCCTCAATCGCCGGATCAACCAGATCCGCAAACCTCCGGGCACGGTCGGGATCGTCACGGCGGAACGAACCGCGATAGTCATTTGCGATCTCAACCAGTTCCACCCAATCGGCTTGCCCAACCCCTCGGGGTTTGTTGAACTTGTAAGCTGAGATCGCCACCGCTGCGTTTGTGTTTCCGTGATAGCCGTGATCCGGCGTCACGATACCCTTCGCCCCGGTATGCGCGCGCGCCAGCCGCAAGGCCAGTTCGTTGGCTTCGGTTCCCGAGTTGACGAAGAAACAGACCTCAAGGTGATCTGGCAGTTTCGACAAAATCTTGTCAGCAAATGCGGTCTGCGCAGGATGCAGATAGCGGGTGTTGGAGTTCATCCTCTTCAGCTGATCCGCCGCGACCGCTTGAATGCGCGGATGTGCATGGCCCACATGTGGCACGTTGTTGTACGCGTCCAGATAAGGCCGCCCCCATTCGTCGAACAGGTGATGCTTCCAACCGCGCACCAGCATGACCGGATCATCATAGGTAAGGCTGAGGTTGCCGCCAAAGTGATCGCGTCGGTCTTGTAGGATAGCTTGCTTGTCGGTTGGGCGATAGAAAACCTTCTCATCCGACAGGTTCAACAAAGCCGCCGGGTTGGGGCACACCGCTTTCCACAGTTCCATCTCATCCGGGTCGGCAACTCCGGGCCAGTCGGCCTGCATCCCGTCGGTCGTCAGTGCCAGTTGGAAATGCACATGCGGGGCCCAGCCACCATTCTGGCTGGCATTGCCCAGCCGGGCAAAAGCCGCACCCTGAGCCACCGGATCACCGGGTTTCAAACGCTCGCTTACTTCGGGGTCCAAATGGCCGTAGAGCGTATAGAACGCGTCCCCCTCGGGTGTTTCGTGATGTAGGATCACCACCCCACCGTAATCGAGATGAGCGTCCCGGTTCTCAACCACCTCGACCCGACCACTCAGCGGCGCATGAAGCACCGTTCCGGCTGGAGCAAACACATCCACCGCCAGATGCACGGTGCGCCGATCCGACGCTTTCCACGGACCCTTGCGGAACCCTGGCTCCGCATAGATCAAGCGGGGTTCATTGTAATAGCCAAGCCAGAGGCCCTCTCCGAATTCCTCTCCGACTCGTGCCGCCTCAGCAAGCGGCATGTGGAATGGATTTTGTGGCCATGTTGAATTTTCCACAGACAACGAGCCCATCGGCGCATCGCATAAATCCTGCCCGAACATCTGTGCGAAATGCCCGCGATGGCTGGACAGGTAGGTGTGGACACGCTCGGCTCCGTCAACTACCGGCAGGCCACAAGCGGCGCGCAGGCGGGCTGGCATGAGCGCGCCATTGATCTTCGCGTCCTCCAGGAATCGCCACGCCGGAGCCTGGCTGATTGTCACATAAGGGTCGTCCGGGTTCTCGGCCGCCATCAGAGTAGAGTTCACCACCGACACTGCCAGCCGCATCTGCAGAAGGGGCCAGATCAGGTCGATCTCATCAGGTCGCAAACGGTTGGCGGCGTGATAGCCACGCACCAAAGCGGCCAATGCGCGTTCGGGTTTTGGGTGGTCCAGAACGACATAGGCCCCGGCAATGGCCAGTTCGCATACACGCGGTGCTGCGCACATATCACCAAGGTCGATCAGGCCCGAGACGCTTCGACGTTCGCTCAACTCACCTTCAACAAGGATATTGTAGTCATTGGCATCATTGTGGATCGCCTGTTTAGGTAAGCCGTTCAGCTGATCACCGATGGCATCAAATTCTAAGGCTATCTGTCGCAGTCGCGCGCGCCGTGCCGGATCAGAAATTGCCCCCAGTTGATCAACAATCCAACCAGCTTGGGTCAGGTCCCATTTGAAATCTGCACGACTTAAGCCCTTGTGCTTGAACGCCTCCAGCGCCCGGTCCGTTGCGCCTAGAACACGCCCCAGCTTGAGGATCAGGTCCTCGTTTTTTGGCACACTGCGGGCAAAGCACTGCCCCGGCATTCGTTCAAGCAGCCAGACCAGCCGCGGCTGCCCATCCGCGTCAGCAATTTCAGGCAACATGGTTCCGTTCAAATCAGAAACAACGTCAGGAAACGGCAAGCCAGGAGCCTCGGTATCGAGATGCTTTAATGTTTTGATTTGCAAATCCACCAGATCAGCGTCGCAGCCGCCCCGCATTACTTTGAGCACATAGTCCTGCCCATTCGTGGCCTCGACTAGAAAGTTGAGGTCATATTCCCCATCCAACCGCGTTAGACGGGCTTCCAGCCCCCAGTTCTGACGCAGCTTTCCAGCCCAATATGCATTTAGATCGCCCATGCATTACCCCATGCCATTCCCAACTTGATCCCCTTAATCTGGCCAAAAATACTCTCAGGGGGATCGCGCCCCGGTGCGATGGGGGGCAGATAGCCCCCCTGCCGTCAGCTCAAAGCACGCAGGCGTTTGAACAGCGAGGACGTATCCCACCGGCCGCCGCCCAGTTTCTGCACATCCTTGTAGAACTGATCGACTAGCGCGGTAACGGGCAGCGATGCGCCGGTCTCATTTGCTGTATTCAGGCAGATCCCCAAATCCTTGCGCATCCAATCCACGGCGAAGCCATGTTCGAAGTGGTCATCCAACATGGTCTCGTACCGGTTTGCCATTTGCCAACTGCCCGCAGCGCCCTGGCTGATTACCTCGACGACAGCACGGCCATCTAGACCGGCGTTCTCAGCAAAATGCAGCGCTTCGCTGAGGCCTTGCACCAGCCCGGCAATGGCGATCTGATTGCACATCTTCGTCATCTGGCCTGCACCGTTGTCGCCAATGCGGCGGCAGATCTTGGAATAGACCTGCATCACCGGTTCAGCTGCGTCATAGGCCTCCTGATCGCCACCACACATGATCGACAATACACCATTCTCGGCCCCGGCCTGACCGCCCGAGATCGGGGCATCCACAAAAGCGATCCCATCAGCTTTGCCAGCCTCGTACAACTCGCGCGTCACTTTGGCGGATACCGTAGTGTGGTCCACAAAGATTGAACCTTTGGCCATTCCGTGAAAGGCCCCATCCTTACCTGTGCACACCATGCGCAGATCGTCGTCGTTGCCGACACAGGCCATCACGAATTCTGCCCCTGCCGCGGCTTCACGCGGAGTAAGCGCCATGGTTCCGCCATGCTGGGCAACCCAGGCCTCTGCTTTGGATGCGGTGCGGTTATAGACTGTGACGTCGTGACCGGCGGCCTGAAGGTGCCCGGCCATCGGGTAGCCCATGACGCCCAGACCAAGGAAAGCGATTTTTGCCATGTGATGATCCTCTTTGTAATCCGTCCCAGGCCTCGACGGCACAACAGGGCGAGATGTTCAGCAGAGACAAATCAAAGGTTGGGCTAAAGGGCAACCCTGTGTCACAGTTTGCCGCCCAAGTCTTTCAGAATCGGGCAATCAGGACGGTCGTCCCCGGCACACGCATCGACGAGATGGCTGAGCGTTTCGCGCATACCTTTGAGATCAGCAATTTTGGCGTCAATCTGCGCCAGATGATCCCGCGCAACGCGTTTTACGTCAGAGCTGGCCCGGGTCTCATCCTCGTAAAGGGCCAGCAATGTGCGGCAGTCTTCGATGGTGAACCCGAGCGTTCGGGCGCGACCCAGGAAATTCAGTTTGTGAATGTCCTGATCGCGGAACCGACGATACCCATTGTTGTCGCGCAGCGGTTTGATCAGGTTGATGTCTTCATAGTAACGGATGGTTTTGACGGGCAGGCCCGTATGGGTCGAGACCTCTCCGATGTTCATGCTACAGCCTCCCGCTGAAGTGAATTGTCACTGGCCGCCGGCAAGCTGGTCCGGATGCGCCGCAGCCGCAGAGCATTGGATACGACAAAGACGCTGGACAAGGCCATGGCCCCGGCGGCTAGAGCGGGTGACAGTAGATAACCGCCTAACGGATATAGCGCTCCGGCTGCGACCGGGATCAGCAGCGTGTTGTATCCGAAAGCCCAACCGAGATTCTGGCGAATATTGCGCATCGTGCGTTGACTGATTTCGACCGCGTTTACGACACCGCGCAGATCGCCCGACATCAGCACCACATCCGCGGTTTCGATTGCCACGTCAGTGCCGGTTCCGATTGCCACACCTATATCAGCCCTTGCCAGAGCAGGCGCGTCGTTGATGCCATCACCAACAAAGGCGAGCGTTCCAAACCTGGTTTGCAACTTTTCTATTGCGTCAACCTTCCCTTCCGGCAGCACCTCGGCGGTGACGTGGTCAATGCCCAGCTTATCGGCCAGCGCCTGTGCGGTTTGCGCGTTATCGCCGGTGACCATGGCGAGGGTCACACCCATCTCATGCAGTCGGGTCAGTGCCTCGGGCGTGCCCGGTTTGATTGGGTCTGAAACTGTCAGCGCAGCAGCGGCTTGTCCGTCAATTGCAACATAGATCGGTGTAGCCCCTTGGGCTGCACGTATCTGCGCATCAGGCCGCAGGCTACCAAGGTCGATGCCGGTCTGTACCATAAGGCGGTCAGACCCAATCAATACAGAATGCCCCTCGACCTGCGCGCGCAAGCCCAACCCTGTCAGGGAGCTGAATTCCTTCACGTCAGGCAAAATGTCAGGACCTGCGCGAGTGATTGCGGTAGCTATAGGGTGTTCCGATCGCGCCTCAGCCGCCGCGGCCAGGCGCAGGACTTCAGCGCAGTCAAAGCCGTTTGTTGTCGCAACCTCTTCCAGTTCGGGCCGACCCAGAGTCAGGGTGCCTGTTTTATCCAGGGCGATGACTTTGGCTTGTTGTAACTGCTGCAATGCATCGCCCTTGCGGAACAACACGCCCAATTCAGCTGCACGCCCGGTACCCACCATGATCGAGGTCGGCGTAGCCAGACCCATCGCACAAGGGCAGGCGATGATCAGCACCGAGACCCCGGCTACCAGTGCCAGCGGTAAAGCCGGGGCGGGTCCAAAAATCAGCCACGCAACAACCGTCAATAAGGCCACGCCTATCACCGCAGGTACAAAATAGTAGGTGATTCGATCCACCAACGTTTGAATGGGCAGCTTTGCCCCCTGTGCCTGTTCGACGAGTCTGACAACCTGCGCCAGCACGGTATCCGAACCTACATGCGTGGCCCGAATGCGAAGGGCACCAGTTCCATTCACCGTTCCTCCGACCACCGGATCGTTCTTGGCTTTGCCGATGGGTATGGGCTCACCGGTAATCATGCTCTCATCTACATACGAGGTTCCGTCCAAAACGTTGCCGTCCACAGGAACGCGCTCACCCGGGCGGATCTGAATGATGTCACCCACGATGATCTCAGCGATAGGCTGGTCTTGGGTTGTTCCATCCCTCTCGACCCGTGCTGTTTTGGGTTGGAGGCCGGCCAGTTTGCGAATTGCTGCACCTGTTCGCCCTTTTGCGCGGGCCTCCATCAGACGGCCCAGCAGGATCAGTACAACGATGACTGCCGCAGCCTCGAAATAGACATTGGCTGTGCCTTGCGGCAGAACCTGCGGCGCAAATGTCGCGAGGACCGAGTACAGATATGCCGCGCCTGTCCCCAAAGCGACCAACGCGTTCATATCGGGGGCGCCCCTCAGCAGTGATGGGATACCTTTGGCGTAGAACACCCGGCCAGGACCGACTAGCAGCGCTGAAGCTAGCGTAAACTGGATCAGATAGCTTGCTTGAAGGCCGATAGTAGAATGAACCCAATGGTGAAATGCAGGGATCATATGCCCGCCCATTTCCAAAACAAAAACCGGCAAGGCCAACATGGCCGCAAACACCGTCGCGCGCCGCAGTCCTGCAAACTCATCTATTTTGCAATTATGATCGGCTCCGTCCTCGGCCTGCGGGCGCGTCGGATACCCCGCTTCGGTCAAAGTCTTCGCAAGCATTGCCGCTTCGGTCACACCCTCGGCAAAGGTCACTGTGGCGCTTTTCGTGGCAAGATTGACTGCCACATCTGACACACCCAGGCTTGCCTGCAAAATACGCTCGATCCGCTTCACGCACGAGGCGCAGGTCATGCCATCGATGTCCAGACGTATCTGTCTTGTCGCCGTGGGATAGCCCGCTGTGTTGAGCGCGTCTAGAATCTCGTCGAATGAGGCCTCATAGGTGATATCGGCCGTCTTGGTCGCGAAGTTGACTTCGGCGGAGCACACCCCGGGTTTCGCACGCAATGCGCCCTCGACCCGGCCAACGCACGAGGCGCATCCCATGCCCGTAATCCTGATCTGTGTATGCAGTAACTCGGCCATTCGTGGCGTCCTGGTAATGTATTTTGGTCTCGATATAGAGGCTCCAGTCACTGGAAGGTCAAGACACTGTTCTCAACTGCGCGCCACCGTCGCACCTGGATTGAAGTTGATCTACGCGCCGGAAGCCTTGAGCTCGGCCAACTCGCGCTGCAGCCGCTGATTTTCTGTCTGTAGATCAGCCAGTTTCTTACCCAGAGTGTTTAGGTGGGGCCGTAACTCGGCCTCGGTGAAGCGGGGCGTGATGTGGCGCGGGCAGTTCCAATCGAGCGCCTCAACTTTGATGATGGCAGCACGCTCTGCCTCGGTCTCCGAGCCGTCGACATAGAGATTGGTTGCGGCTTCAACACCCTCGGAAAATGTCATCCGACCTAGGATCTTGAGGCGACGCTGGTTCGCGTAATCCATCAGAATCAACGCCACGCGGTCATTTCCATCAAGATTTCCGCGCGAGATGTACTGCTTGTTTCCCGACAGGTCAGCGTAACCGATAGTTTGCGGGTCCAGCACTTTCAGGAACCCGACCGGTCCACCCCGAAACTGAACATAGGGCCACTCTGTTTCTGATACGGTGGCTTGATAAAATCCGTCGCGTGCGTGAATGAACGCCTCTTCTGCCGGTCCGATTTGATGACCTTGCCGCGGCCCGGATTCGAGGAATTTTGAGTAGGTTTTGGCAGATCCCATCTGCTCTTGATGGGCGCGCACTGCGGGCGTGAAGGTCAGTTCAGAAAAGGCGCGGGGCATTTTGCTGTCTCCAGGGTCTTTCGCGGATCGTCTTCAATATGGATGACAATTGCGTGGGCTGTCAGATGTGGGAACGCAGAAGTGAACAGGGACGGAAACTGGACCAAAGACGTTGCGTAGCAACGCTTTTCGACGCCACGTCACATGGATTGGAAGGAATCGCACACGCAGGTAGCCTTGGGTCAAACACCTGATCTGGAGAGCTTATTGATGTCGCTTTTTACCAGCACCGCCGCCTGGGTTACTGACGAACACCGGATGTTTGCCGAGATGGCCGGCCGTTTCATGGACGATGCTTTGGTTCCCAACACAGAGAAATGGGCCGAAAACGGCGTTGTCGATCGGGACTTTTGGCTGCAGGCGGGTCAGACGGGTCTGATGGCTGGTTCGATTGCCGAGGAATATGGCGGTGTTGGCGGTGGAATGGGCTTCGATTCTGTCACCTTGTACGAACAGACCGCTCGCGGTGATGCTGGATGGGGATATGGCATTCAGTCCATTGTGACCCATTACATCACCACCTATGGCAGTGAAGATCAGAAACACAAATGGCTGCCAAAGCTTGCCTCGGGCGAGATGATCGGAGCGCTTGCCATGACCGAGCCGGGTACTGGATCGGATGTGCAGGCAGTGAAGACTACGGCTGAGAAGGATGGCAATTCGTATCGGCTTAATGGCTCCAAGATATTTATCACCAACGGGCAATCGGCTGATCTGGTCATCGTGGCGGCGAAGACCGACAAGTCCCTTGGGGCAAAGGGTGTCTCGCTGATCGCCGTCGAAACCGAAGGAACCGAGGGATTCCGCCGGGGACGGAACCTCGAAAAGCTTGGGATGAAGGGCAACGACACGGCAGAGTTGTTCTTTGAGGATGTCAAAGTTCCAATGACTAATCTGCTGGGCCCAGAGGAGGGGCAAGGCTTCTATCAGCTAATGAAACAGCTGCCGTGGGAAAGGCTGACCATCGGGATCATGGCGCTGGGCGCGATCGACTTTGCAATATCTGAGACTGTGAAATATGTGCAGGAACGCAAAGCCTTTGGCCAGCGGGTGATGGATTTCCAGAATACCCGTTTCAAGTTGGCCGAGTGTAAGACCAAGGCCGAAGTCCTGCGCAGTTTCGTCAATGACTGCATCGGCAAGCTAGAGGCCGGTGAACTGGACGCAGCGACAGCCTCGATGGTGAAATACTGGGGTTCAGAGGTGCAGAACGAAATCATGCATGAATGCCTGCAACTGTTCGGCGGCTATGGCTTCATGATGGAGTACCCGATAGCGCGGCTCTACGCGGATGCGCGGGTGCAAATGATCTACGGTGGCACCAACGAAGTGATGAAAGAGCTTATCGCCCGTTCGCTGGACGTCTAACGCGCGGCACTCTCGCCCGTCGTCGACATTCCTTGTAGAACGTCTCCTCCCCTTGGGCCAGGCAGGTTTGTGGCACTCGTTGCCATTGAAGCACTGCATTCTGCCTGCCATTGTGATCGAGGGATATTCTGTCTGAGAGGAACCTCGACATGGTCGCGTCTAACAAGGATCGCATATGCGCCCTGCTCAAGAGTATTGAGACGGGCGATCCGGGCCCGATTTCAGTGGTGAACGAAGCGCGGTATATCCAGCATAATCCACAAACTCATGAAGGCAGTGAGGGCTTGGCGGCGTTGTTCAAGCGGCTGTCTGATACCTCACCACGCGTTAACATTGTGCGCGCGTTTGAAGATGGAGACTTTGTCTTTGCGCATACCGAATATGATTTCTCGCGCAGAAACATTGGTTTTGAAGTGTTCCGCTTTGAAGACGGGCGAGCGGTCGAGCATTGGGACAATATTCAGAAACGATTGGGTCCAAATGGTTCGGGGCGCAGTATGGTGGATGGCCCCACAGAAAGCCGGGACATCGAGAATACAGAAAAGAACCGGACGCTTGTCCGTTCTTTCGTCGAAAATGCCCTGATCGCAGGAGATCCAGATCAGATAGAAGCTTTTGTTAACACCACTGCCTTTGCGGAACACAGCCCGGGTTTCTCAGACGAGTTAACAGCGTTGCGCGCCGCATTGTCCGACATAGAGGCCATAGACTATCAGCATCTTCACCGGGTTCTGGCGGAAGGCGATTTTGTTTTGACCGTTTGTGAGGGCGAGCGAGCAGGCAAGCATAGCTCTTTCTATGATCTGTTCCGCGTATCTGATGGCAAGATCACTGAACATTGGGATACGGTTGAGACCATTGCACCGCGCAGCGAATGGAAGAATGACAACGGCAAATTCTAAGGGAGTTCTAAAGGCTGGTATCAGGCTCCAATTGTTCACTGATCCAGCCTTGGAAAGATCGCAGCGGCTCGGGGGCAGACCGGTCATTCGGCCATACGAGATAATAGCTGCCAAGACTCACATACGGACCGTCCCACGCCTTAACAAGTCTCCCTGAGCGCAGATCATCCTGAACCAGATATGAAGGCACCAATGCTACGCCCAATCCATGGATCGTGGCTTGGATCATTGTCGAGAACTGATCGAACATCATACCCCGCAGGCCGGTGACTGATTGGCCCTGCATCTCGAACCAGCGCTCCCAGGCATCTGGTCGGGAATCCAGGTGCAACAGCGGCGCGGCGCAGAGGGTATCCAAGGTGTCGAAATTGACGTTGGTAAGTGCAGGGGCACAAACGGGCAGGACCTCTTCCCTCATGATCGGCAGATACTGAACACCCGCCCAATCCTGCTGACCAAAATGGATCGCTGCATCAAATGGTTCAGAGGCAAAATCAAATGGCTTGAGGCGGGTCCCCAGATTGACTGTGACCTCAGGATGGCGGCGGGCAAAATCCTGCAGGCGCGGTGCAAGCCAGTGCATCCCGAACGCGGGAAGGATCGACAGGTCAAGCGACCCGCCAGCCGGGTTGGCTTTGAGCTTCAATGCCGCACGCGCCAGTTCCTGCACTGCAGACCTTGCGGTCTGGACATAATCTTTGGCGGCGGGCGTGAGGTGCAGCCGCATTTGGCTGCGCTCGATCAGTTGCACGCCCAACTGATCCTCCATTGTCTTCAGTTGGCGACTGATTGCGCTTTGGGTCAGGGACAGTTCAGCTGCCGCAGCCGAAGCGCTGCCCAACCTGTCAACAGCCTCGAGCGCGAGCAGGGATGAGATGGAGGGAAGAAACCGCCTGGGCGTAATCATATAACTTATCCTCATACCTTCTGAATGCAATAACACTGGTTTTTTCCAACCACCAGAGCGATGAAAGCTGTAACGCATCGCCAATTGTGATCTTGAAACGCGCTCCCGGGCGCGGGAAAATCGAGAGGCTGGGCGAACCCGCGCCGAGATCGGTCAAAGCCGATGATACAGACCAAACAAAAGCGAGAACCATGGACCGCGCCCAGATCGTACATGAGAATTTTCTGACCCGCGTTGCAGATCGCGATTTTCCCGACGGTGTGCCGCCGTGCTCCGGGTTGAGCGATGCAGATGCGATTTCGCTGTTCCGGTCACAGGTTCTGAGCCGTGCATTGGACAGGACCAGTCGAGCGATGCAAAAGGCTGGGCAGGGGTTCTATACGATTGGCTCGTCCGGGCATGAGGGGATGGCAGCCGTTGCGCATGCCCTGCGCCCGACCGATATTGCGTTCCTCCATTATCGGGACGCGGCCTTCCAGATAGCGCGGGCGGAACAGGTACCGGGTCAACAGATCACATGGGACATGCTGCTCAGCTTTGCGTGCTCAAGTGATGACCCGATCTCGGGCGGACGGCATAAGGTTCTGGGGTCAAAAGCACTGATGATCCCGCCACAAACCTCGACCATCGCCAGCCATTTACCCAAAGCTGTCGGTGCGGCTTATGCGCTGGGGGCTGCGCGCCGAAACACGCCTGAAAATCGCGTGCTGCCGGAAGACGGAATTGCAATGTGTTCTTTTGGGGATGCTTCAGCCAATCACTCGACGGCTCAGGGGGCGATCAACACTGCAGGATGGACAAGCGTGCAGTCGACGCCACTGCCCTTGCTGTTCGTGTGTGAAGACAACGGAATCGGGATTTCCGTCAAAACGCCCAAAGGCTGGGTTCAGGCGTCGATGGAGCACCGTCCGGGGATCAGGTATTTTCAGGCAAACGGGTTGGATATCTATGAAACTCACGCTGTCGCAAAAGATGCCGCCGACTATGTCCGCAGGCGTCGAAAACCAGCTTTCGTGCATCTGAAAACAGTGCGCCTGTATGGCCACGCTGGTGCGGATGTGCCGACAACTTATCTGCCAAAGTCTGAAGTTGAAGCAGACGAGGCAAACGACCCGTTGTTGCACACCGTACGGCTGCTGGATCAGGCAGGTGCGTTGTCGCCGGACCAGGCGCTGAGTATTTACCGCGACACTTGCGCAAGAACCGACCGCGTGTCGACCGAGGCTGCCAGTCGTCCTCATCTGGCGAATGCGGCCGAGGTTATGGCAAGCCTGATCCCGCCCAAACGTCCCTGCAAGCCGACAAATGGCCCGAGTGCCAAAGCTCGGACTGAAACTTTTGGCGGCGATACGCGTGCGATGGATGAGCCCCAGCCGATGAGTCGGCTGATCAACTGGGCGCTGACCGATCTGATGCTGGCGCATGATGAGATCGTGTGTATGGGCGAAGATGTAGGACGCAAAGGTGGCGTTTATGGCGTGACACAGAAGCTACAGCAGCGTTTTGGCCCGGACCGGGTGATTGATACACTTCTGGACGAGCAATCTATTTTGGGGCTCGCTATCGGCTTGGGTCATAACGGCTTCGTGCCGATCCCCGAAATCCAGTTTCTGGCTTATCTGCACAATGCCGAGGATCAGATCAGGGGGGAGGCGGCAACTTTGCCGTTCTTCTCGATTGGACAATTCACTAATCCGATGGTCCTGCGGATCGCTGGTCTGGGGTATCAGAAGGGATTCGGCGGGCATTTTCACAACGACAATTCTCTGGCCGTTTTGCGGGACATACCGGGTGTGATCATCGCCTGCCCCTCTACTGGTACGGATGCGGCAAAAATGCTGCGCGAGTGCGTGCGGTTGGCGCGAGAGGAGCAACGGGTTGTGGTGTTTCTTGAACCGATCGCGCTCTATCCCATGCGCGATCTGCACGGGGCGCAGGATGGAGGGTGGATGACCACATATCCGTCACCGGATCAAAAGATCGCGCTGGGCGAGGTTGGCGTGCATGGTGACGGCACAGATTTGGCGATCGTGACCTACGGCAATGGGCACTATCTTTCGAGACAGGCTTTGCCCGAGCTTGGGGCGGCAGGGTTGAAAACCCGGATCATTGATATGCGCTGGCTTGCTCCACTACCCACTGACGCCCTGCGCGAGGCCACCAACTCATGCGCACATGTATTGATCATTGATGAATGCCGCCGCACCGGCAGCCAGTCTGAGGCGTTGATGACTTTCTTCGCGGAAAACAGCCCCGCAATACCAACTGCTCGTGTTGTGGCCGAGGATTGCTTTATCGCGACCGGACCGGCCTATGCTGCTCCACTCCCTTCGAGGGACGGCATTGTTGACGCTGCTTTGGCGCTGACCGGAGGAAAATCATGACCCGCACTGCTGTTGTGATCTGTCCTGGTCGGGGTACTTATAACAAGCCTGAATTGGGCTACCTGCATCAACATCATGCGGGTCGGATGAGCCAATTTCACAGTTTCGATGAGATCCGTGCTGAAGCGGGGCAGGAGACGGTTACGGCGCTGGATGGTGCTGGCCGTTTCAGCGTTGGTAAATATTCGCGTGGCGATGTGGCCTCACCCTTGATCTATGCGGCGTCATTGGCGGATACGCAGGCACTTGCCAAGGATATTGAGGTAGTCGCCGTCACCGGCAATTCGATGGGATGGTATATCGCGCTGGCCGTCGCTGGTGCATTGACCCCAGAGAACGGCTTTCGTGTGGTCAATACGATGGGTACGCTAATGCAAAAGCAACTGATCGGTGGCCAATTGGTGTACCCGTTCGTTGACGAAGAATGGTCGAATGATGTTGAACGCAAATCAGCGTTGTTAGACACGGTTGCGCGGATCAACACATTGAAAGACCATGCTCTGGCGCTTTCGATTGATCTGGGCGGGATGCTGGTACTTGCAGGGAATGAGGCAGGGCTAACTGCGTTTGAAATCGCCAATCCCGTTGTGCACGATAGGTTTCCTTTGCGACTGGCGAACCATGCTGCCTTCCACACTGCGCTACAGGCACCAGTGGCGGCGGAAGGTCGAGCGCTACTGGGCGCTGATCTGTTTGGCCAACCAGAGCGCCCGATGATCGACGGCCGTGGTAAAATCTGGTGGCCAGGAGCGACAGATACCGGGGCACTGTGGGAGTATACACTTGGCCATCAGGTGACCGAGACCTATGATTTCACCCATGCCATCCAGACGGCCGCGCGCGAGTTTGCTCCGGACCTCTTTATTGTGACAGGCCCCGGTGCAACGCTAGGCGGTGCCGTCGCGCAATCTCTGACCTTGGGGAATTGGCGCGGTATGACGGACAAGATGTCGTTCCAGTCGCTGCAGGAAGCTGACCCGTTTCTGATTGCCATGGGGCGGGCCGATCAACGCGCCCTTGCAACTGGCTAGATCCGGCCTGATGATCGGCGAAAATTTGGCGAGGCTTGGGAATGCCTGACTATGATCAATCGTTGTGGCGGCAGACCTGCGGCGAGAGTGTCAACACGCAAAAGCTCTCCGGTGACGTAACCGTAGACATTGCAGTTATAGGAGGCGGGTACACGGGGTGCTCTGCCGCCTTGACCGCAGCAAAGGCTGGGGCTTCGGTTTGCCTGCTCGAAGCACATGAGATTGGGCATGGCGGCTCGGGTCGAAATGTTGGGTTGGTCAATGCAGGGCTTTGGTTGCCACCTGATCAAATTCAGTCGCATCTGGGGCAGGTGCCAGGTAATCGTCTGATAGATCTGCTGGCGAATGCACCATCTGAAGTCTTTGGGTTGATCGATGCGCATGAGATTGCATGCGAGCCGGTGAGGCATGGCACGTTACATTGTGCCCATTCGGCCAAGGGCTTTGAGGATTTGCATACACGCCATAGCCAGTTGAGCGTTTCTGGGGCGCCGGTCGAGCTACTTGATGCAAACACCTCACGCAAGCGCACAGGTAGCCCCGCTGTCCATGGCGCTTTGTTCGACCCCCGTGCTGGCACAATTCAACCGCTGGCCTTTGTAGTCGGCCTGGCACGCGCTGCGCAGGATGCGGGGGCGATGATCTATACCGAAAGCCCAATCCAATCCCTGCGACAGGAGGCGGGGGTGTGGGTTTTGCACGGAGAAAACGGCACCGTGCGTGCCAAATCGATCATTCAGGCGACCAACGCCTATCATCAAGGCATCACCGATACCGCGCCCGCCTACGTACCTGTCTACTATTTCCAATACGCCACTGCTCCGCTGTCACATAACCTACGAGCCAGCATACTGCCCGGGGGTGAAGGTTGTTGGGATACAGGGCTGATCATGACATCGTTCCGGCTGGATCAGGAGGGACGATTTATCATCGGCGGAATGGGTGATCTGAACAGCGTCGGAGGCTTTGCGCACAAAGCTTGGGTCAGTCGCAAGTTGGTGGCGGTCTACCCGCAACTGGCGGATCAACCGCTGGTCAAAGGTTGGCACGGACGCATTGCGATGACTTCAGACCACATCCCCAAGATCATTCAGATCGGTCCGCATGCGCTGGCCGCGCATGGGTTCTCGGGGCGTGGGATCGGACCGGGCACCGTGTTCGGTCGCTTGATGGCCGAAAGCCTACTTAACGATGATCCGTTGCTGTTGCCTGTGCCGCCGATAACGGAGTACCGTGAGAGCTGGACGGGTCTGCGCCGTGCTTTTTTCGAAACCGGAGCTGCCCTGACGCACCTCGTCAAAACCCGATTTTGAAGTTTAGACAGACCGGGTAATACCGCCGTCCACACGGATATTCTGACCGGTGATATATCCGCCACCCTCGGAAGCCAGCAGCGAGACGACCGAGGCGATCTCATCATAGCTGCGCCCATAACGGCCCATCGGAATGCGTGCGCGGAACTCTTCCTTCTCGGGAAGGCTGTCGATGAACCCCGGCAAGACGTTGTTCATGCGGATATTGTCGATGGCATATTTGTCCGAGAACAGTTTTGCAAAGGCCGCCAGCCCCGCGCGGAATACGCCCGAAGTCGGAAACACCGGGTCAGGTTCGAAGGCGGCAAAGGTCGAGATGTTGATGATCGATCCACCACCCTGCGCCTGCATGATAGGGGTAACCAGACGTGTGGGCCGCACCGCGTTCATGAAATAGACATCCATACCAGTGTGCCAGTCCTCATCCGTAAGCTCGAGCACCGGCGCGCGTGGGCCATGACCAGCCGAGTTGACCAGTACATCGATGCGCCCCCAATTGGTCATCGCCGCATCCACAAGTTTTTGCAGGTCATCATTTGACTGGTTCGAACCCGTAATACCGACGCCGCCCAATTCATGCGCCAGCGTCTCACCCTTACCCGAAGAGGATAGGATGCCAACCTTGAACCCGTCCGCCGCCAACCGGCGCGCGCTATCCGCGCCCATACCGCTGCCGCCTGCAGTGATCAATGCAACTTTTTCCATCTTCGCGCCTCTCTGCGATAACTGATGTGAAGATGACTGACCTGCATGAATTTGACCAATCAGTTCTATTGCGCAATAGCAGTAGAAAATCTACAGTCTAAGTATGCCTGCTCTTCCACCACTCAACGCGATGCGCGCCTTCGAGGCCTCGGCGCATCACTTGAACTTTCGCCTTGCAGCGGAAGAAATTGGGGTCACTCAAGGGGCCGTTGCTCAGCAAGTGCGTGGACTTGAGGCGCGATTGGGGACTGCTCTGTTTGAACGCCTTCCGCGCGGGTTGCGGCTAACCGAAGCGGGACGCAGGCTACAAGCGCCACTACGTCGGGCGTTTCGTCTGATCGAAGATGCCTTCGATGACCTATCCAATAATAGGCAGATCGCAATATCGGTCACGCCCAGTTTTGCATCTAAATGGCTGGTGCCGCGTTTGAATGATTTTCTGACCAGCTATCCCGATATTTCAGTTCAGGTTGATGCACGCGAGCGGTTGGCGGATTTCAGATCGGATGGGATCGACATCGCAGTACGTCAAAGCCGATCGCCGATTGCGCAGGACCTGAATGCCATACCGCTATTCTCGACCGAGTTCGTTGTTGTCAGCTCTCCAGAATTGGCGTCACAAATCTACAGCCCAGATGATCTGATGGAGTACGTTCTACTCAGCGATTCCCACGGACTTTGGCCTCTGTATCTGGAACGTGCAGGGGTAGAGGGGAAACCCCGGACGATAAGCTTCAGTCAGACAAGCCTGGCGGTTGACGCCGCAATCTCAGGTCAGGGGTTTGCGCTGGCCAATGCCCCGCTTGTGTCGGATGAACTGGCCTCGGGGCGCCTATCGCAACCATTATCCGAGGTACTGGTTGATGATCTGAGCTTTTTTATCGTCACCCCTAAGAAGCCACGTCAACCAGAATTAGTAGGACACATGCGCGACTGGCTTCTATCTCAGGTCTGAAGATTGGCGGCAATGCTCTCGATCCGTGTGCGTAACCAGCGATGCGCGGGATCGTTGGTCGAGCGCTGGTGCCAGACCATGTAGATCGACACTGGGTCACACTCAAATGGTAAGGGCGCACAGTCCAGTGTCGCCAGCGGACCGCGTTGCATCAAAGCTGTATCGGTCGAGATCAGGTCGCTGCCTTTCACGAAGGGCGGGATTGCGTTGAAATGCGGCAAGGTAACAACGGGTGGTCTGATCTGGCTTTGGTCCACGCCACGCATTACGGCACGGGCATTTCGTCCGTCGGCGAAACGCACCTCGACATGATCGCTATCGCAATATGCCTGCCAGTCCTTGGGCGGGTCGTGGTGGGCGGCATCGTAGAAAATCATTAGTGGGCTGGTGATCAGCCGTTTCTGAAAGATATCCGGCCCATCTGGCGGCAATGGGGTCAGCATCAACTGGCACCGGTCACTGCGTAGTAAGTCCGGGTCCGGAACCCCCGAAGGGATGAATTCCAGTCGCAGCCGGACGCCTTCGTCGCGCGTTTTACGCAGCAATTCGGGAAAGATCAGCTCGCGCGGCATATCATTGGTGGCGATCTGGATGCCCATCTGTTCAGACACAGGATCAAATGGACGGCCGACGGTCAGGGCGCGCATGTTGTCCAACACCTGTTGAACCGGCTCTTTGAGAGCAAGCGCGCGTTCAGTCGGAGTCAGCCCTTGACCGGATCGAACGAACAGCGGATCACCAAGCACTTGCCGCAACTTTCCCAGCGTATGGCTGATGGCCGATTGCGTCACCCCGAGCCGGTCGGCTGCCTTCGAGACTGAACTTTCTTCGAGTATTGTCAGAAATACCCGAAGGACTTTGCCATCAAGATCAGTGAAATCAACTTTATTCATACTGTATATGATTATTCATGAATGGATTTGGTGTCCATGCCGGGATAGGGGGAAGGGCAGCAAGCAGGAGGCACACGATGGGGATCCGCTTTTTCTCGGACAAGAACCGACCCGTTCATATGGGCTCGTACCCGTTGGAACGGCTCGCACGGCAAAACCGGATGCCTGACTTGACACAAGTCCCACCAATGCGCACGCTCAGCTTTCACCGTTCTGATCGGCCCGAAAGCATCGTCAATGCAATGGGAGAATTCCAGGCAATGCTGGATGCGATCCGGGACGGTTTCGTGAATCCAGTCGCGTCTGAGTTTCCAGCCGATCCCGTTGATCGCGTCAACCACCTGAAAGCGTTCGGCTATTTTAACGACGCGTCGATGATGGGCTGCGGACCTCTGCTGCCAGATGCAATGTTGGCCGAACCCCGGCGCAACCCGGATATCGATCGGTTGGCCCATGCCCTTCGAACCCGCCAGACCAAGACGCTGGCCTCGGGCATCGACGTGATCATGGCAGATCTGAAAGAAAGCATGGAGGCCGCGCCTAGACCCATCGACAGCCATCGCCATGCACTTGTGTTTCTTTATGAATTCAACCGTGATCCTGACCCTGCTGAGCCGGGGGCCGAATGGATTGCGGATGCACAGGACCACCGCGCCTGCCTGTTGGCGACCGAGAATGCTGTTGTGATAGCCAACTACATCCGATTGTTGGGTTTTGATGCGCGGGCACACTCGGCAATGTCATCCGAGGTTGATCTGGGCAAACTCGCCGTGGCCGCAGGCCTGGCTTCACTGGAGGACGGCGAAGTCGTAGTGCCGTGGCTTGGCAAACGCTTTGGTCTGGCTGCGGTAACCACCGAAATGGAACTTGCTCATGACCTCCCGCTTTGCCCCATGGCGGAACAACCCTGGTTCCGAACCCAGGGCCCGGCGTGGTGGTTGGGTACCGGCTTTGCGAAGAATGCCATGAACCGTGATCCGTATGCTAAGCGTCGATATGTCGATGGTGCGCATCCGTTCGAAAACCTCAAACGCGTGGATAACCCGACCACATATATCGACGAAGAGAATGTTGCCCGCGTGCCCAAACGGGCGGATATGTTCGCGCGAGCACAGTTCGGCGACATGGGCAAAAACCTGCAGGACGCAGCCAAAGGCGGCTATTATGTCCGCAAAGCGGCCCCAAGCTTTGCCCAACGCCGTGCGTTGGGCGCGTTTGTTCTGCTGCAGGATGGCGACAGCGCCAAGGTCGAAGGACCTACAGATGCCGACCGAAATGCCGCGAATATCAAGGCTGCGACTTACTTCCTTGGGGTCGACGCGGTGGGCCTCAGCCGGTGCCCGGAATGGAGTTGGTATTCCCACGACGCCACTGGCGAAGAGATAAACCCGCCACATGATCAGGCGATCAGCATGATCATTGACCAGGGTTACGAGACAATGGAAGGTGCCAGCGGTGATGACTGGATCAGCGTGGCCCAGTCGATGCGCGCATATCTGCGGTTTTCGCTTTTGGGCGGCGTTATCGCGCAGCAAATCCGGAATCTCGGCTACAAGGCTAAGGCCCATACGGTGATGGATGGAGAGGTGCTGCAGCCCCCTCTGTTGCTACTGTCGGGAATGGGCGAGGTCAGTCGGATCGGAGAAGTTATTCTGAACCCATATCTCGGCCCTCGATTGAAATCGGGTGTCGTGACAACCGACATGCCGATGACGCATGACAAGCCGATCGATTTTGGCCTGCAGACTTTCTGTGAGAACTGCAACAAATGCGCGCGTGAGTGCCCATCGGGTGCGATTACCGCCGGGCCGAAGCTGATGTTCAATGGCTACGAAATCTGGAAGTCCGATAGCCAGAAATGCGCGACCTACCGGGTCACCACTCCGGGCGGCGCCATGTGTGGGCGTTGCATGAAAACCTGCCCCTGGAACCTGGAAGGCATATTCAAGGAACGCCCTTTCCGATGGGCCGCGATGAATATCCCTCAGGCCGCGACTGCCTTGGCAAAACTGGATGACGCCGTCGGCAATGGTGGTCTGAATGACACCAAGAAATGGTGGTGGGATATCGAGCTGGAAGCTGACGGTGCCTATCGCCCAACGCAACATCCCCTGAACCGGCGCGATCTGCAAAAGGACCTCGACCTGAAGTACGAGGATCAGACGCTTGCGGTGTATCCGGCCTACCTTGCGCCGCATCCGTGGCCCTATCCGTTTGCGATGGACCGCGAGGCCGGGATCGCAGCGTATGAAGCGATGCTGACTGCCGATGAATACAAAGCCCGCAAGGCTGCGGGCGATATGTCGGTCATTCATCGTTATCAGATCGCAGGCGATGCTCCGGTCATGAGGGTGGAGCTGACTAAGGTCGACAAGATGACCGCGGATGTCACGAAGTATGAATTCTCGACGCTCAATGGTGCCCCACTGCCCGAATGGACCGCTGGTGCGCATCTGGACGTGCTGGTCGCACCTGAATTTTTGCGGCAATACTCTATGTCCGGTGACCCGTCAGATTGCTCGATCTATCAGATCGGCGTTCTGCGTGAAGACGAGGGGCGGGGTGGATCAGCCCTATTGCATCGGATTTTCAATGAAGGTCGTAAGGTTTTCATTTCCAAACCGATCAACCACTTTGAGCTGAAAGAAGATGCATCAAAAACCTTCCTGATGGGGGGCGGCATCGGGATTACTCCGATGATTGCCTTCGCGCATCGATTGCATGCGTTAGGCAGGCCATTTGAACTGCACTACTCCGCCAGCACGCGCGCCGGGGCGGGATATCTGGACGACTTGGCCACGATGCCCTGGGCGGATCACGTCCACTATCATTTCTCAGATGAGGGCACGCGTGCCGACCTAGATGCGATCCTTGGCGGTTATCAGGAGGGTTGGCATGTCTATACCTGCGGTCCGGATCGTTTCATGGATGGCGTCATGCAAGCCGCCGAAGCGCAGGGTTTCCCAGAAGAAGCACGGCATCTGGAGTATTTTTCGGTCCCCGAACAGCCGGAGTATGAGAACTACGAATTCACCCTTAGGTTGGCCAAATCGGGTCGGGAACTGAGTGTACCTGCAGACAAAGATGCTGCTCAGGTCCTGAATGAATCGGGAATACACGTTGATGTGAAATGCTCTGATGGCATCTGTGGTGTCTGCAAATGCGGAGTGATTTCGGGCGAAATCGAACATCGTGATTTTGTGTTGTCGAACAAACAACGAGAAGGGGCGATCATTCTTTGCCAAAGCCGCGCAGCGGAAAAAGACGGTGTGATCGAAATCGATCTCTGAGCGCAGTCTGAATGCGACATATTTAGATCAAAAAATAGGTCGTACAGGCCATGGACGAACTGGGGTCGCTGCACTAACGTCCCCGCAAAACCCAGTGAACCCTGATCAACAGGTGCGAGGTACTTTCATGGACTATCACAGCCCTGCCAGTTTTGCCGAAGCGTCGGCGCTGGCACAAAATGCAACGGGCATCACGCGGTTTCTGGCGGGGGGCACCGACGTTCTGGTGCAACTGCGCTCGGAACTGGTGACACCGGATACGCTGATCGATATCAAGAAAATCAACGGCGTACATGACATCACCCGTAATTTCGACGGCAGTTGGACATTGGGTGTAGCCGCAACCGGCGCAGAGATGAGCGAGCACCCTGAGCTTGGCCACGACTGGCCCGGTGTGGTCGAGGCAATGGACCTGATCGGATCGACTCAGGTACAGGGGCGCGCGACGTTGACCGGCAACCTTTGCAATGGCTCTCCGGCGGCTGATTCCGTTCCCGCCATGGTCGCGGCAGGTGTAACGGTCACAGTCACTGGCCCAGAGGGTGCAAGGGACGTGGCGGTTGAAAACATCCCGACCGGCCCCAGTAGAACTTCACTGGCTAAGGGTGAGGTAATCTCGTCTGTCAACATTCCGGCGCGTGGCGAAAACGGTGGGGATGCCTATCTGCGTTTCATCCCGCGTACCGAAATGGATATCGCCGTGGTCGGAGTGGGTGTAAACCTGCGACTGGACGGCGACATCATCACCGAGGCGCGCGTATCACTTGGGGCTGTCGCGCCGACCGTTCTTCTGGTCGAAGAAGCAGCCCGCGCGATCATTGGCACCACTTTGGATGACGCCGCGCTCGATGCCCTCGCCGCTGCCGCATCGGCCGCGTGCAACCCAATTGATGACAAACGTGGCACCATCGCGTTTCGGACCGAAGTTGCCGGAGTTCTTGCCAAGCGTACCGCCAAGATCGCCTATGCCCGCGCCAAGGGAGAGCAAGCATGAGTAAGCTGCACGTAACGACCACCGTAAACGGTGATGAAGTTGAATATCTCTGCGATCCGCGTGAAACGCTGCTGGATTGTTTGCGCGACAAGCTGAACTTGACCGGCGCGAAAGAAGGCTGCGGCACGGGTGATTGCGGCGCTTGCTCTGTGACCGTCGATAGTCGTTTGGTGTGTTCGTGCCTGATGCTGGGCGTCGAGGCTGAGGGCAAGCAGATCGAAACCGTTGAAGGGATCGCAGATGGCGATGTCCTTCATCCGTTGCAGAAGAAGTTCATTGAATATGCCGCTCTGCAGTGCGGTGTTTGCACGCCGGGCATATTGGTTGCGGCCAAATCCCTGTTGGAAAAGAACCCGAATCCAACCGAGGAAGAGGCACGCTATTGGCTGGCCGGCAATCTGTGCCGCTGCACCGGTTATGACAAGATCATCCGCGCCGTGATGGATACGGCTGCTGAGCTGCGGGAGGCTTCGTAATGGCACTCGACGATCGTAAGTCCATCTTCAACTTTGTGGGCACGCGCCCCGACCGCCCTGATGGGCTCGACAAAGTGACAGGTCGTGCCAGGTTCGGGGCTGATGCCTACGCGCCGGGTATGTTGCACGGTGCAATCCTGCGCTCACCCCACGCCCATGCGCGGATCGTCAGGATCGACACCTCAAAGGCCGAGGCGCTCAAGGATGTCAAGGCTATCGTCACTCGTGCAGATTTTGCCGTACTCCCGTTCAAGCCGGGTCTGGAAGGCGAGTTCTGGAATGTCCTGGAAAACGTCATGGCGGGCGAGAAGGCGCTGTATGACGGCCATGCGATTGCTGCGGTTGCCGCGACTTCAGCGTTGGCTGCACGTGATGCGCTGAAACTGATCGAGGTGGAATATGAAGTGTTGCCTCATGTCACCGATGTAGACAAGGCGATGGCTGCGGATGCACCGGTGATCCGCGAAGGTGCGGCCGACTATTCGGTGCCTGAAGGCATGCATCCAAATGTCGTACGCTATCATGAAAGCGGTCACGGAGATGTAGAGGCCGGGTTCGCCGAGGCTGATCTGGTCATCGAAGACAGCTTTGTGACCGAGGCGACTCATCAGGGCTATATCGAGCCTCATGCCTGTCTTGCGTCGTTGGGCATGGATGGTAAGGGAGAACTGTGGTGCACCACTCAGGGTCATTGGTACGCCCAGAAATACTGTGCCACATTGCTGGGCATCGAAACCGCGCAGTTGCGAGTGACAGCTTCCGAAATCGGAGGAGGTTTCGGCGGCAAGACCACTGTGTTCATCGAACCGGTGGCCTTGGCGTTAAGCCGCAAAGCCAACCGCCCGGTCAAGCTGGTGATGAACCGATCCGAGGTATTCCGGTCCACCGGCCCCACTTCATCCGCGTCGATGGATATTAAGATCGGGATGAAGAAAGACGGCACGATCACAGCGGCCCAAGGTATTTTTCGTCTGCAGGGCGGCGCGTTTCCCGGTGCACCCGGCGATTTGACTGCGATGTGTGCTTTTGCGCCCTATGACCTGACCAACGTGCGGCAGGTGGGGTATGACGTAATTGCTAATCGCCCCAAACAGGCCGCCTATCGCGCGCCGGGCGCACCAATGGGTGCTTTTGCGGTTGAATCCGTGCTGGATGAGCTGTGCAATCAACTGGGTCTCGACCCTGTGGATGTGCGCCTCAAGAACGCGGCGGCTGAAGGTTCAAAAGCCAGCTATGGACCGACATATGAGCGCATCGGCCTTGTCGAAACACTTGAAGCAGCCAAAGCACATCCGCATTATTCGGCTCCGCTGAAACCGGGACAGGGGCGCGGAATTTCCTGTGGCTTCTGGTTCAACCATGGTGGCGAGACGTCTGTTTCGTTGGCCTTGTCCGAGGATGGCTCGGCGCAAGTTATGGTTGGAACGCCTGACATTGGCGGTTCGCGTGCATCAATGGCCCTGATGGCGGCCGAGGTTCTGGGAATTCCCTATGAAAACATTCGGGTGACCGTCGCGGACACCGCTTCGCTTGGTTACAATGATGTCTCTCACGGCAGCCGCGTGACCTATGCCAGTGGTCTGGCGACGATCAAAGCCGCAAACCACGCGGTTGAGAAACTGTGCGAACGCGCAGCAGCCAAATGGGGCATTCCGGTTGATGCGGTGAAATGGGAGGATGGTTGCGCAGTACCGTCGGGCCCGAATGCGGGCGATTTCGACCCGCTGCCGTTGGCTGACATCACCGCAGATATGGGCGCGACCGGAGGTCCGATCTCAGGTCATTTCGAAGCCACCCCTGAAGGCGCGGGTGTGTCCTTTGGCACTCATATAGTGGATGCCGAGGTGGATCCGGAAACCGGCAAAACAAGCATCGTCCGCTACACGGTCATTCAGGATGCCGGCAAGGCAATCCACCCGACCTATGTGGAAGGCCAATACCAAGGCGGCGCCGCGCAGGGCATCGGCTGGGCGCTGAACGAAGAATATATCTATGGCGAGGATGGTCGATTGCAGAACTCGATCTTCCTTGACTACCGCATTCCGGTCGCAAGCGATTTGCCGATGATTGATACGGTGATTGTCGAAGTGCCCAACCCCGGCCACCCCTTTGGCGTGCGCGGCGTGGGAGAAACCGGGATCGTGCCGCCTCTGGCCGCCATCGCCAACGCGGTATCCAACGCAGCTGGTGTGCGGATGAAGCAACTGCCGATGTCACCGCCGCGCATTCTGGCGGCGCTTAAGGAAAAATGATCCAGGTTCACCTCTGGTCCAGCCTCCGGTCTCTGACCGGAGGCCAGCAGGTGGTCGAAGTTGAGGCGGCTACCACGGGGGAGTTGTTGAAAGAACTGGTGCGCCATCATCCCCGATTACAGGCCCCAATTGACGCGGGCGTATCGGTTGCGGTTGACGGTCGCATCATCGCGACGGGTCTGTCCGAGCCGATCCCGGAAGGTGCCGAAGTTTATCTGATGCAGCGCCTGCGCGGAGGCTGAATTTGGGAATCCTATTTCTTGGCGAAATCGCATGACAATATGAAAGTGCTGCACTGTTCGGTCAGGTTCTGAAACCGCGACCGTTCGCGGACATACAGATAGACCTGCCTCTTGTCGTCAAGATCCACGATAGGGCGGAAAGCGACCGCCTCTGGCAGGAATTCCGCCACGGTTTGGGGCAAAACAGTGATCCAATTACCGGATCGAACCAGAGTGATCAGTGAATGTGTATTGTGTATTGTGATCGCGGCATTTTCGGTGGCTGACAGGAACGCTGGCGATTGAATGAGATCGCAAAGCCTATTTCGCACAAATGGCGCGGTTGGGATATCAGCGATGCTCAGCGGTTTTGCACTTGTGATCAGGTCATGATCTGAGGCGGCGACAAGTCCAAATGGATCCTGAAATAGTGGAAGAGCGCGAACACCATTCAATGGATGATATCCCGATGCAATGCCGATATCGGCCTGATCCTGCGCAATCGCGTCGAGCACCTGTTGCGTATCCGAGTCACGCAGTTCGATCTTAACACCTGGGAATTGGCTGGTCATGTATTCCAGCAGGGGCGGAAATATCAACGCCCCGACCGAAGGGACGGATACGATCCTGATCAGACCTTGTTGAGCCTGTGCCGCCGAATCGATGTTCTGGACGGTCTGGTCAAATTGGCGGATCTGTTTCAGGGCAAGTTCGAATACCTGCTCACCCAGCGGCGATAGCTGGTTTTTTCGCTCGCCTTCAAACAGTTTCTTACCCAGATGGTCTTCGAGCTGTTTCAGCGTCATTGAGATGGCTGATTGCGTTCGGCCAAGGCGATCGGCTGCCTCGACCAGATTGCCGGTCTGCGCGACGGTGCAAAAGCATCGCAACATTTCGATTTTGATGGCCAATATTCAGTTTCCTTGAAGTTTGTTTAAGTTATTTGAGTTTGACTGATGCGCCCCCGAAAATCCATCCTGTGACAAACGAATTCTGACTCTGGGGCGCATTGTGACCAAACTGAACCTAATCGCTGGCGAATGGCTGGCAGGCGAAAGCGAAATTGAAAACCGGAACCCTTCTGATCTGACCGATCTGGTCGGCATGTTCGCGCAGGCCAGCGGCGACCAGCTTGAGGCGACACTGGATAAGGCACGCGTGGCACAGGCGGAATGGGCCGCCTACGGGCTGGAGCGCAAGCAAGCAGTTCTTAACGCAATCGGCAATGAATTGATGGCGCGCGCCGAGGAACTGGGCACGCTGCTCAGCCGGGAAGAGGGCAAACCACTGGCCGAAGGCAAGGGCGAAGTTTATCGCGCCGGTCAGTTCTTCACGTACTACGCTGCAGAATGTCTGCGTCAGATCGGTGAGAACGCAGATTCTGTGCGCCCTGATATCGAGGTGGATGTGCGTCGCGAAGCCGTTGGCGTTGTTGCGATCATCAGCCCGTGGAACTTCCCAACTGCGACGGCCTCGTGGAAGATCGCACCGGCGCTGTGCTATGGCAACGCTGTCGTCTGGAAGCCTGCCAACATCACCCCGGCCTCGGCAGTGGCCTTGACCGAGATCATCGAGCGTCAGGATATTCCCAAAGGATTGTTCAGCCTCGTTATGGGGTCAGGGCGCTCAATCGGGCAGCGTCTTGTTGAAAGCCCCAAGGTCAATGCAATCTCGTTCACCGGATCGGTCCCGGTGGGCAAGGCCATCGCCGCAGCGGCCATACAGAATCTGACGAAGGTTCAGATGGAAATGGGGTCCAAGAACGCACTGGCGGTTATGGACGATGCCGATCTAGATCTGGCGGTTTCGCTGG
Organism: Ruegeria sp. AA3; assembly: GCF_056542905.1. NCBI lineage: Bacteria > Pseudomonadati > Pseudomonadota > Alphaproteobacteria > Rhodobacterales > Roseobacteraceae > Ruegeria > Ruegeria sp. AA3. The sequence continues at coordinate 219,183 of NZ_JBQGAQ010000007.1, forward strand.
CATTGGGCGGCGCGTTTGGTGGCACCGGTCAGAAATGCACGGCCTCGTCGCGGCTAGTGGTTCACGCGGGCATTCACGATGCATTTGTCGAGAAACTGGTTGCAGGCGCGCAGGCGATGAAGGTCGGCCATGCACTAGAAGAAGGCGTTCAGATGGGCCCCGTCGTCAGCCAACAACAACTGGGCGAGAACCTCGCTTATGTTGATCTGGGCAAATCCGAAGGCGCGGAACTGGCCTGCGGTGGTCAGCGTCTTGAGATGCCGCATGACGGCTTCTACATGTCGCCGGGCGTGTTCCTGAACACCAATAATGACATGCGTATCAACCGCGAGGAAATGTTCGCGCCTTTGACCAGCGTCATCAAGGTCAGCAGCTATGACGAGGCGCTGAGCGTGGTCAATGACACCAATTTCGGTCTGACTTCGGGCATCGTTACTAAATCTCTGGCACGTGCCACTCACTTCCGCCGCAATGCCCGCACGGGTGTTGTTACTGTTAACCTGCCCACCGCAGGCACCGATTACCATGTGCCTTTCGGTGGGCGGGGTGACAGTTCTTACGGTCCGCGTGAACAGGGCAAGGCAGCGGCGGAGTTCTACACCACCGTCAAAACCGCCTATATCAGCGCAGGCCCTGTCTGATGCTGATCGATGGCCTGCAATATGCCAACTGGTCGGAGAAGATCTTCCGGCAACTGCGTGAAGGAGGCGTGGACGCCATCCACGTCACCATCGCCTATCATGAAAACTTTCGCGAAACCGTTCTGAACTTTGAAAAGTGGAATCGTTGGTTCGAGCAATATCCGGACCTGATCATGAAAGGCCGCTGGGCCAGCGATATCGACACAGCCCGCGAAACCGGGCGGACGGCAGTGTTCTTCGGTTTCCAGAACCCCAGCCCCATCGAAGACGATATCGGGCTGGTCGAAATCCTGCACGATCTGGGCGCGCGGTTCATGCAATTGACCTATAACAACCAGTCCCTTCTGGCGACTGGGTGTTATGAGGCCGAAGACACCGGCATCACCCGCATGGGCAAGCAGGTGATCAAAGAGATGAACCGTGTGGGGTTGGTGGTTGATATGAGCCATTCGGCGGACCGTTCGACCATCGAAGCGGTAGAACTGTCCGAGCGTCCCATCGCGATCACCCACGCAAACCCCCATGAATGGTCTCCAGCGCTTCGCAACAAGCGGGATGACGTGATCCGGGCGGTGACGGAAAAAGGTGGGATGCTGGGCTTTTCGGTCTATCCTCATCACCTGAGAGACAAGTCCGACTGCACATTGGAAAGCTTTTGCGAGATGATCGTCCGCACCGCTGACAAGTACGGGGCTCAGCATCTGGGGATTGGTACCGACCTGTGTCAGGACCAACCCGATAGCGTGGTCGAATGGATGCGGGTTGGGCGCTGGACAAAAGAGATCGACTATGGCGAAGGCTCGGCTTCTAACGCCGGGTTCCCGCCGATGCCAAACTGGTTCCGCGACAATCGAGATTTTGGCAATATCGAAGCTGGATTGCGTGCCGTTGGCATGAATGCCGAGGAAGTCGCCGGAATCATGGGCGGCAACTGGTATCGGTTCTTTGCAGAGAACTTTGGACCTTATAAACCATGAATACCGTGAACCCAAATATCGAACGCCGCGATCCCGCTACGGTGATGCGCCTTTCGCGTCTGGGCTCGCTTCATCAATGCCGGCTCAGTTTTATGCGCCAGCTCACCCGTCGCATGGCGGCCGAGCAGTGGGTTTTTAGCCGTCCCGTATTCGATATCGGTGACAACGGGGTTGGCCAAGCGGTCTATTCCGCACAAGGACCCAATCGCACTTATTCACTGGTCGCATTCGCCCATGACCTGCCGCCCGAGCAACGCTCGGACCGTGTGATCGCCGAGGCCTGGGATGCCACCTTCACCTTGTTTGATGGTGTTCCCACCAAGGACGATATCCAACGTTTGTCTCGGAACGTACCACTGCAAGAGGCCGGGCGTGTCAGTGAAAACGAGTTGTCGCTGTCGCGTGCCAACCGTTCTGTTCGGTTGTGGGCTCATGTGGTCGACCAGTTGGCTGCGGGCCAGCAACCGGATCTCGCACAGATCTACAAGGTTGGCTATCTGATGCGCACAACTGCGGTTTACGGATCGGGCAAGTTCGGCGCGGCGGATCGGGAAAAGATCGCTGATCGCCCCGAGGTCAGCGGCCCGTTTCAGGCCGAGATGCTGTCGGTATATCTGACGCGAATATTCGTCCGTGATCTGGTGCAGCATATGGCAAATGCCAAGGGTGGTACGCAGACCGCGCAGCTTGACCCCGATATCGCCCGCTGGCTGGGGATCGGCAACTCGACGGGATTGGGCATGGCGCCTTTCATCGTCAATCACCCGATCCTGTTCAACAACTGGATCATGGTCCGTGAAGAGGCCATCGCACGCGTTCGGTCCCTTGATGCCGCCACAGACGCCGAAGTTGCCATGTTCCGCGAGATTTTCGAGCGCAGTAAATTGTCGATCTCGTGGTGGCGGTCCGAGCACCCGATCCAGATTGAAAAACTCGCCGCACTGAATGCCGATCTGGGCGCGATAGACGCGCATCTCGATCAGACCCATCTGACGGAAAATCAGCCCTGGGATCGCCTGATCCTGTGGTCCCGGACCGCGCTTAGCGAAGAAGGGCAAGAGTTGCTGGCTTCTTTGATCCTTGAACCATATGGCGAGTTGGTGGACGGGCTGGCCTGCTGCATGGCGGATGGCAATAGCGCGGCCTTTACAATTGACGGCGCGATGCCAGTCGCACAGGTGCGCGACCTGATCCGCTCCAGTTTTGGCTGGGCGCTCGAACTCGACTGGTCGGCGCCTGAACACTGTGCGCGCGCCTGGTATGTGTCGGAAGAAAAGCTTGAGCCTCGTTTGGGGGAACGGTTTGAAGAACCGATAGAGGAGTATGAGCAACCTCTTGCTCCGGCACGTGATTCCGCGCTTGCCGATAAGGCTTTGGCGGACTGGCCGGGCGAAAGTCCGATCGCCGAATTCCTGCTGCGCCACCCTGAACACCGCCACACCGTACGTCGTGCGCAGATGAGCCGTCTGGCACCATATGGCGAAATCAGCGACAATACGATCAGCGCGGAGGTCCTGCCGATCGACATGTTGCGCGCCAAATTGTCGTTCTTTGGTGCCACGCATTTCGACCCGCGCTCGGATCGTTGGGTGCGTATTTGCATGTATTCGGGGGCACCTTACCCCGAGGAACTGAGTCCGGAAAACGCGGATTTGTGGGTGTATCCGGAGCGCGCCCAATGAGTTTTTCCCTTAATGAAATCGAAGCCACGGCCAAGCGCGCAACGCGGGGTGCGGGCTATGCCTGGGGCATCTCTGAAGAGGCCGCAAAAGCGACGCGATGGCTCTGTGCGCAGGGGCTGGACGGAACGGTCGAATTGTCGCGCGTGCTGGAAGGCGAGTTTGCCGGGTCACTGGAAGATCATGTTCCCGCAGGGCTGGACGGAGACTGGGTTGGTCACAAAGACCTATGCCCACTGATGGTCGGTGCTCTGCTTTCCGACTGTGCGCACATGCTGTTGGCAGGCCCGATCCGGATCAGACAGGTTGCTTCGTCAATGATGCTACTGCCATTTGCGGCCTATGCTGCGCGCATGCACAACACGGTGGTTTCAGTCACGGCGGGCGATTTCAGGGCTTTGACGGATGGTGCGAGATTGATGCCGAGAAACGACTGCCCGATTCGCGCGGATCATGTCGAGGTTGCATTTAGCGACCTACCGATCGAGCCGTGTTCACGACAGACGCGTGCAACGCCTGATCCGGCGGCATGGACGATACTCAACCGTTTTGCCCATCTTACCTATGCTCCTGCGACTGAAGAATCCCGTTTGCTCGGCGCAGGGGCCGGGCTTTCTGACAATGACTGAAAAGAGACAGACATGATTGAAACCCGCACCCTTTCACTTGCTGAAATTGAAGACCTGTCCTTTCGCGCGCTGGTGGCTGCGGGGACGAGCGAAGAAAACGCGCGTCCCTTGGCGGTTGCGACCGCGGCAACCGAGGCTGACGGGGTTGCCAGCCATGGTCTGGCCTATATCCCGATCTACTGTGAGCATGTTCAATGCGGCAAGGTTGATGGGCTGGCACAGCCCGTTCTGGCGCAGCCACGCCCCGGCGTCGTTACAGTCGATGCTGCCACCGGATTTGCGCATTCCGCCATTGAAGCCGGGTTCGACGCCTTGATCCCCGCTGCCCGCGCGCAGGGGATTGCGGCGCTGGCGATCAGAAACAGCTATAACTGCGGCGTTCTTGGATATCACACTTATCGTCTGGCGCAGGCCGGCCTGGTTGGTCTGGGTTTCACCAACGCTCCGGCCTCAATTGCGCCCTCCGGCGGGGCCAAGCCGGTGGTCGGCACCAATCCGTTTTCAATCGCCGCTCCGGGCACGGACGGCCAGCCCGCCCTATTGATTGACCAGAGCGCCAGCACCATCGCCAAAAGCGAAGTCATGAAACACGCGCGTGAAGGCAGGCCGATCCCTGTTGGTTGGGCACTGGACGATGAAGGAAATCCAACCACTGATCCGAATGTGGGCCTCAAGGGTTCGATGGCGCCGTCGGGTGGTTATAAAGGTGTTGGCATCGCGCTGCTGACCGAAGTTCTGGCTGCTGCTCTGACCGGCGCGACTTTGGGAATCCACGCCTCTCCGTTTTCTGGCACGGCCGGTGGTCCGCCGAAGACGGGGCAGTTCTTTATTGCGATTGACGCAAATGCGACGGCGAATGACGCATTTTCAACAGGAATTGTCGATCTTGTCGAAGCGATCCGGTCGCAAGAGGGCGCACATTTGCCCGGAGATGGCCGCCGTGCAAAGCGACTGGCAGCTAAATCTGATGGCGTTGCGGTGAACGTAGCGACACTTAGCAAAATTGAGGCCCTGCTGACTTAGGGCTTTGTGGCGCAAATCCGGGGTGCCAGAAGAGAATGACCTGGAAATCGGGACACGTGCGAACAGGGAGGAATCACATGTCTATGAAGGATCCTTTTACCGATCTGGAGATCAAGCGATCTTCGGGTGGGTTTTACGAAGGCCACAGCGTTGAAATTGCCTTGCTCAGCAAGTCAATCATGGTCGCGCTGGTGATCTGGGCATTGGTCTGGCCTGCTAATGCAAACGGTGTTCTTGGCAGCCTGAACTCTCGCCTGCTGGAAGACTTTAACGCCTTCTATATCATCATCGTCGGCTTCTTTGCCTTTTTCCTGTTTGTTGTGGCTGCGCTGCCGCAAACTGGTAAACGACTCATGGGGCCGGAAGGTGAAAAACCGGAGTTTTCGGATTTCTCGTGGTTTTCTATGATGTTCGGCGCCGGTCTGGGCGTCGGTCTTATGGTATTTGCCACCGCTGAGCCTCTGGGCCTTTGGGGGTCAAATCCGGTTGTGATCGCCGAACAGGTAGTTGGTAATACCGAAGAGGCACTGCAGTCCGGGTATCGTTATACCTTCCTGCACTACGGGTTTCATGCCTGGGCGATCTATGTCGTGACGGGCTTGTCGCTGGCCTACTATGCCTACACGCGCAACATGCCGCTAACGATCCGCACTGCGCTGACACCTTTGTTCGGTAAGCTGATGAACGGTTTTCTTGGCCACGTCGTGGACGTTCTGGGTGTTGTTGCAACAATCCTGGGTGTCTCGGTAACGATAGGTTTTGGCGTATCACAGTTTATCGACGGTCTTTATGCCATCACCGGTATGGGATGGATCATGGATCTGAACGGAGAAGTGCCGACGCCAAGTACAGTAGGTCTGTTGGCGGGTCTGATCGTCATCATGGGCCTGTCGATCATATCGGCTGTATCGGGAGTTGGTCGTGGCGTTAAGTATCTGTCTAACCTAAATCTAGTGTTGTCTCTGATCCTGCTGCTGGTCTTCGTCGTATTCGGGTCGTTCCTGTTTGCAATGACCACCTATGCAACGGCGTTCATCGACTACATCCTGCATTTCATCTCGCTCAGCTTTGGCGCGTTCAACCCGCAGTCAGCGGCAGCATTTGATGCAGCGTTGCCAAGCGAAGCTGCCCCATTTGCCGATGCCCTGTACAGCGGTGCAACCAACCCCTGGGGTTCGTTTGACGGGTTCAAATCAGGACTTGAAGGCGACGCCGCAGCCCTGCCTGAATCCGTTCTCGCTTCGGTCTATGCCGCTGGTGACCCCGGGCGTCAGTTTGGTTGGCAGGCAGGTTGGACCACGTTCTACTGGGCCTGGTGGATCGCGTTCTCGCCCTTCGTGGGCCTGTTCCTAGCGCGCATATCCAAAGGGCGTTCGGTTCGTGAGTTCATCGTTGGCTGTGTATTCGCACCAGCGCTGGTCTGCTTTGCATGGATGACCATTTTGGGTGGCACCGCGATCGATCTGGAACTGAACGGCACGGCCGAAGGCGCCATCATCGGTGCATCGAACACCGCCAAGCTGTTTGTAACCCTGCAAGAGATGATTTCGGGCGGGTTGCTGTCCGGCATCACCGTGATGTGCGTCGTATTGATCATGACGTTCCTGGTCACATCGGCGGACTCGGGCATTCTGGTGATGAACACCATCATGTCGGGTGGCGATCAGAATATCGGCAACAAGCACAAGATCATCTGGGGTCTGATCCTGACGGCTGTGATCGGTGCGCTGATCCTGGCTGCGGGTGAGAACAACCCGATGGACGCGTTGCGAAACGCGATGATCATCGGAGCATTGCCATTTACGATGGTGATGGGGCTGATGTGCGTGGCGCTTGCCAAGGCGCTGTATCGCGACGGATTGCGGCAAAAGCACGCTGCACCGGCTGAATAAGCTGTTGTGCCGGGCGGTCGCGATGCGGTCGCCCGGCATCATTTCGGTATTTGGCGTCGCCCATCTCCGACTACCCCCTCTGCATCGAATCACGCACTTAAGCTACGCCACGTAACCGGAAGATACGCAGACAAGAAAATGGCTGTCTGGCTCGCCGGCAGCATCTGATCCCCTGATTGCATGGTAGGTCATGCCGCCGGTCATTCCCGCGCAAGAAACTGGTGTGGAAATTGGGCAGTTTATCAACAGCCCAAATCAGATCGAAATGGCATTCATCTTCGAACAGTAACGGGCAGGATGTTCGGACATTTCGTGCGCGGGGCCTGATGCATACCCCGGTCGAAGTTTCCGGATCAGCGACCGCGGCCGCTTCGACCTTCTTTGTCGAAGGCATTCGGCATATTTTGGAAGGTCCCGATCACGTTCTGTTTGTGCTTTGCATGATCATCGGTGCATTGAACTTACACAGCCTATTAGCCCGCGTCACAGGGTTTACATTGGGCCACACGATAACACTGATTTTGGGTTTTTTTGGCTTCGCGCCGAGCGGAGCGTGGTTCATCCCAACTGTCGAGTTGGCAATAGCACTTTCAATTATCTACGCTGCTGCGATGGCGGTTTGGCCACCAGAGAAAGGACACGGCGACCTGAAGGCTTTTTCCATCACGTCCGCGATTGGGTTGCTGCACGGGTTTGGTTTTTCCTTCATGTAGCATCAAATTCTACGAGTTGATGCACCAAACGTTTGGCACAGCTTGCTGGCCTTCAATGTTGGAGTAGAGGCTGGACAAGTCATGATCGTTCTATTGGTCTGGCCCCTGGTGTTGTTGCTGCGTAAACAACCAGGCCGTATCTGGATCAGCTCTCGCGCTGCCGTTGCCGCGTGCGCAAGTCTGGTCGCGATGGTTTGGGTAGTTGAACGGGCAGAGTTCTTTCTCTGATACCTGTTCTGTGAATTTTGTACTGGTTTGCGCAATAAGCCGACCTTCACTAAGATTCGTTGAACCTCAGCTTTGTCCGCAACCTGGTCTTAGTCACATATCTCGCTAGTGTCTGCTCTGGGTCAGAGCTGCCGTTGAGGCTGGGACCCGTTTGTAGGTCCGGAGCATAGCGGGACGCTACCTCAATTTCTGAGCGAGCAGCAAAAAGGCAGAAGGACAAACGTTAGGAACAGACGAAGAAAGTTTAACCCTTTCAGCGAATGCCCGGGCGCTCAAGGCGTTTTCAGTTTGCAGGCACTTCTTCCTCTTTAGTTCTCCACACGTTGGAAGCCACTCGATCTGCAGCCTCTAAAACTGTAGGTTGCGTGAACCTGTTGAGCTCATCTCCAAACGTATCTTGGATTTGAAAGAGCCAAAGGGCTAACTATACGCCCTTTCAGCCACGACCATCAATCTCAGCACGTACTGTAGTAAGCTCGGCCCAAATTAATTGGGAGGCAGCGGAGAACACGCGTTCCCCGACTAAAAATACTGCACCATACGCGGTGTGAAAATCATTTTAATTTCTGAGGGTTATGGTGCTGCTGCGGAGATTTGAACTCCGGACCTCTCCCTTACCAAGGGAGTGCTCTACCCCTGAGCTACAGCAGCTTACCGTTTTTTCGGGCTCGCGAGCAAATGCCCTACTAATGCCCTACTAATTTTTCCTCCACGCTGCTAACTCGATGTTCGAACACTCAATTTTGGAATGGACCCACCCATTACCAAGGGAGTGTTCTACCTCTGAGCTACAGCAGCGCTGTGGGCGGGTGATTAGACTCAAACGAAACGCGGCGCAAGGGTGTCTGGACGGTTTTTTTCCACTGCTGTAGAGAAAGACAATGGCAGACAAAAATTCACCCAAAAAACACGGCAAATCCGGGGAAACGCGCGAGGACCGTTTGAAGGCGGCTCTGAAGGCGAATATGGCGCGGCGTAAGGCACAGGCGAAAGCGCGGGCAGCGTCCGGGGACAAGGCCGACAAGGACGAGGGATAAGAGCAGATGGATTCGATTCTGGTGACGGGCAACGGCCCGCTGAGTGGGCAGATTCCCATTGCAGGGGCGAAGAACGCGTGTCTGACGTTAATGCCTGCGACGTTGCTCAGCGAAGAACCGCTGACGCTGACCAATGCGCCGCGCCTTAGTGACATCAAGACAATGACCGCTTTGCTTCAATCTCTTGGGGCTGAAGTGTCCGCATTGCAGGATGGGCAGGTGATTGCGATGTCGAGCCACAGTCTGACCAGCCATGTTGCTGATTATGACATCGTTCGTAAGATGCGCGCTTCGAATCTGGTGCTCGGTCCCTTGCTTGCGCGGTTTGGGCAGGCGGTTGTCTCGTTGCCCGGTGGCTGCGCGATCGGCGCGCGCCCGATGGATTTGCATGTCGAAGGGTTAGAGGCGCTGGGTGCCGAAATCGAATTGAAAGATGGCTATCTACACGCCAAGGCACCCGGTGGTCTGAAAGGTGCCGTGCACGAAATGCGATTTGCCTCGGTTGGTGCGACTGAGAATATCGTCATGGCCGCCACGCTGGCCAAGGGTACGACTGTACTCAAGAACGCTGCGCGCGAGCCTGAGATTGTCGATCTGGTAGAATGCCTGCGCAAGATGGGCGCGCAAATCTCCGGTGAGGGTAGTTCGACCATCGAAATCCAAGGTGTCGACCGGCTGCGCGGTGCCACCCATCAGGTGGTTACCGACCGGATCGAGTTAGGCACTTATATGCTGGCCCCTGCGATCTGCGGAGGCGAGGTCGAGCTGTTAGGTGGCCGTATGCGGCTGGTCGAAAGTTTTGCTGCCAAGTTGGATGCGGCAGGGGTCAGTGTGGCAGAGACCGACAAAGGCCTGAAAGTGACGCGCAAGAACGGGCGCGTAAGCTCGGTTGATGTTGTTACCGAACCGTTCCCCGGATTTCCGACTGATTTGCAGGCGCAGATGATGGCGCTGATGTGCACAGCCGAGGGAACTTCGGTGCTTGAGGAACGCATCTTTGAAAATCGATTTATGCACGCCCCCGAATTGGTGCGCATGGGTGCCAATATCGAGGTGCATGGTGGCACGGCCACCGTCACCGGGGTTGAGCGCTTGAAAGGCGCGCCGGTGATGGCGACCGATCTGCGGGCTTCGGTCTCGTTGATCCTTGCCGGATTGGCGGCGGAAGGTGAAACGGTGGTCAGCCGGGTCTATCATCTGGATCGCGGATATGAACATGTGGTGCGCAAGCTGGAAGGCGTGGGCGCAAAGATCGAACGGATTAAGGGTCAATGACAGACGCGAGTTTCAAAGACGGCCGCGAGGCACCGCTGAACCTTGGGGCCGAGGATGCTGATGACCTGCAGGTTATCGCGACCCTGACGCAGGACGCGATTTTTCCGGTCACCGAGATTACATGGCGCCCGTCCGAGCGTCGCTTAGCCTTGTTGCTGAATCGCTTTCGGTGGGAAGACAAAGATGCCGCTGCCCGGCGAGGTCGTGCATTCGAACGAGTGCAGGCAGTATTGGTGTTTGATTCCGTTTTGTCCGTGGCCAGCCAAGGTATCGACCGCAGCGATAAGGATATGATCCTGTCCCTGTTGTCGGTTGAATTCGAGCCCGCAGAAGATGGCGCCGGTCAGGTGTTGCTGACGCTCGCTGGCGATGGCGCGATCCGGCTGTCAGTCGAGGCAATAGACGTTACGCTCAAGGACGTTACTCGCCCATACATCGCGCCCTCGGGCCAGGCTCCGCAGCACCCCGAGTGAACAATAAACGTGGCATCGCTCAGGCGTTTTCGAACCCATCTGAGGGTCTAGGATTACGACCCGCAACTGTTTTTGATGTGTTCGGCATGAGCCGGACTCTGACCCGTTCGATCTGCGATCTGTGTCAGGCGGATCATCGGGATGACCCCATGAAGCTTGCCCTATGGACCGCCAACAAGGATCCGGCTGCGATCCGAGACTGGATCGATGCCGGAGCCTCTCTGTGGGTCGCGACAAAAGGGGAGGAGGTTGTAGCGGTTGGCGGACTGCGTGCAGAGGGTGAGATTTCATTACTCTATGTCGATCCAGATCACTCTGGGCAACGAATTGGCGCAACTCTTCTGCATCGGTTGCAGGATGAATTGCGCGCGCAAGGCTGCACAGAGGCGCATTTGCGTGCGACCAAAACCGCGCATAGGTTCTATGTCGCGCAGGGTTGGCAGGAGGCTGGAGACCCCACCGAATGGAACGGCATTCCGCAATATCCGATGCGCAAATCGCTGCATCCAGTGGGCTAAGGGTTGAGGCCACGCGGTCCTGGCGATAAGACCCGTTGAAACGCCTTCGGAGTACCCTACATGCCCGTTTTCCTCGATACGACTGCAGCTGATTTCGAGCCCGCTTTTCAGTCGCTGCTATCCGCAAAACGCGAGGACAGCCCCGATGTGGACGCGGTCGTGGCACAAATCATCGACGATGTGCTGGTCCGAGGCGATGCGGCTGTGATTGAGCTGACCGCGAAATTCGACCGTCTCGAGCTGACGCCCGAGACCATGGCCTTCTCTGCAGATGAGATCGCTGAAGCCGTCGCACGGGTTACGCCAGAGGATCGCGCAGCGCTGGAACTGGCGGCTGACCGCATCAGGGCCTACCACGAAAAACAGATGCCCGAGGACCATCGGTGGACGGATGAGGCCGGGGCGACGCTCGGCTGGCGCTGGTCCGCGGTGTCGGCTGCGGGGCTCTATGTGCCGGGCGGATTGGCGTCATACCCGTCGTCGGTTTTGATGAACGCAATTCCCGCGAAGGTGGCGGGCGTGGACCGGCTGGCCATCGTCGTTCCCACGCCTGATGGTCAGGCGAACCCGTTGGTCCTGCTGGCGGCGCAGCTGTCGGGTGTGGATGAAATCTATCGTATCGGAGGTGCGCAGGCCGTGGCCGCGCTGGCATATGGCACCGAGTCCATTGCGCCGGTCGACAAGATCACCGGGCCGGGCAATGCCTTTGTTGCTGCTGCCAAACGCCGCGTGTTCGGCAAAGTTGGCATCGACATGATCGCCGGTCCCTCGGAAATTCTGGTCATTGCCGACAGGGACAACGACCCCGACTGGGTCGCTTTGGACCTGCTCAGCCAGGCCGAGCATGACGAAAGCGCGCAATCGATACTTATTACTGACGACGCCGGTTTTGGTGAGGCCGTTGCCCAAGCCGTCGAGAAACGTCTTGAGACCCTGCAGCGCCGTACCATCGCAGGTGCCAGTTGGCGTGATTTCGGCGCGGTGATCACCGTACGTGATCTGAATGAGGCCGCTGCACTGTCCAATCGTATCGCCCCCGAGCATCTGGAACTCTGCGTGTCCGACCCAGAGGCTCTGAGCCAGAAAACCATCCACGCAGGTGCCATCTTCCTCGGCCAGTATACGCCCGAAGCCATCGGCGACTATGTCGGCGGCCCTAATCATGTGCTGCCAACCGCGCGTTCGGCGCGATTTTCGTCAGGACTCAGCGTGATGGATTTCCTCAAACGAACCACGCTCAGCCAAATGACGCCTGAGGCTCTCCGCATCATCGGTCCGGCAGCCGAAATGCTTGCGAAGTCGGAAAGCCTTGAGGCGCACGGATTATCGGTTACGGCACGCCTGAACCGGTTGAACGGTTGATGTGACGCAAGGACTTGAGGCGATGCCACTTCTGTGCGTTGCCCATTGAAATCCGTTGTTATAGGTCTGTGCAGACGTAAGGATTGTGACTGTTAAGATGACCCGTATCTCGCATATCGAACTGGATGACCGGAACCTACCCCCGCCGACCCCCGAAATCGAGCAGGAGCGCAAGGTCGCCATCTATGATCTGCTTGAAGAGAATTCGTTCACCCTTCCTTCACGCGACGACCGGGCAACCCCGGACGGGCCATACCACGTGCAACTGTCAATCCGCGACAAACGTCTGGTATTCGACATTGAAACCGAGGCGAGCGAGAAGGCGGCTGAGTTTCATCTGTCGCTGGGGCCGTTCCGCCAAGTGGTCAAAGACTACTTCCAGATTTGCGAGAGCTATTTTAACGCGGTGAAGAACCTGCCGCCCAGTCAGATCGAAACCATCGATATGGCCCGGCGCGGAATCCACAATGAAGGTAGCCGCGTGCTACAGGAACGGCTGGAAGGCAAAGCCGATATCGACACCGACACCGCCCGCCGCCTGTTCACGCTGATCTGCGTGCTGCATTTCGGAGGCTGACGGGTGACGTCTCTGCCGCAGTCCATTCTGTTCTGTTGCGACCACAATTCGGTTCGGTCCCCCATGGCCGAAGGCATCATGAAGAAATTTTATGGGACTGGCACCTATGTGCAATCCGCAGGTGTCCACGGTGATCTTGATATCGACGGCTTCTGCATAGCTGTCTGTCAGGAGATCGAAGTCGAGTTGTCCCGCCACCGTTCGCGATCATTCGACGAGATGGAGGAATGGGGCGACGATCTCAGCTCGTTTGACCTGATTGTGGCCCTATCGCCAGCCAGCCAGAGAAAGGCGCTGGAACTGACCCGGTTTTTTCACCTCGATGTCGATTATTGGCCAATTATGGACCCTACCGGATTAGGCGAATCCCGCGAGGAAAAGCTACGTCACTATCGACAGACCCGCGATCAGATCATCTCGCATCTGAAAGACCGCTGGGGCGAACCGACGGAGTGATCATGAACCCGACTGTAAAAACCTATTTTGATGCCTTCAATGCGGGTGATGTGGAAGGCATGTTGGCCTGCCTCTCCGATGACGTGGCCCATCATGTGAACGAAGGTCAGATACGCGTCGGCAAAGAGAAATTTGCCGCCTTCTGCGCCCATATGAACCGTTGCTACCGCGAGAACCTGACCGATATTGTGATCTTCGAGACCGAGCACGGCGCCCGCGCCGCCGCCGAGTTTATCGTCAACGGCACCTATCTGGAAACCGATGAGGGGTTGCCTGATGCGCATGGCCAGACCTATCGCCTGCCTGCGGGTTCGTTCTTTGACCTCAGGGATGGTAAGATCACACGCGTGACGACCTACTACAATCTTGCTGACTGGACCAAACAGGTTTCGAATGGCTGAGATCACGGATGTCCGCCCCTTGACCGGAGCGGCACTTGAGGCTGCGCTGGACGATGTGGCGCGCCTGCGGATCGAGGTGTTCCGGGTCTGGCCATATCTCTATGATGGCGATTTGGCCTATGAACGGGAATACCTGCGATCCTATCGGGATAGTGACAGGGCCATCGTTGTCGGTGCCTTTGATAGCGACAGGTTGGTCGGCGCCTCGACCGGGGCACCCCTGACCGATCATGCTGACGACTTCGCCGCAGCCTTTGCGGAGACGGATCTGGACCTTTCAAACATCTTCTACTGCGCAGAATCCGTGTTGTTGCCGCGCTACCGAGGACAAGGCGTAGGGCATAAGTTCTTTGACCTGCGCGAGCAACATGCGCGTGCGTTGGGCTTCACCAAATGCACCTTCTGCAGCGTCCAGCGCCCCGATAACCACCCGATGCGACCCGCCGATTACCGTCCGCTTGATACCTTCTGGCGCGCGCGGGGATACACGCCGTTACCGGGGGTGGTAGCGCAGTTCTCGTGGAAGGATGTGGGCGAGGAGTTTAAAAACCAAAAACCACTGCAGTTTTGGATTCGTGATCTGTAGAATGCTTGAGGGTAAGCTACCCACTTGCCCCGATTATCGCCACCCAATACCATCGTACCATGTGTGGTAAGTTTGCAGCCGGTCACCTGACGCAGCGCGAGATGTTGGCGATACTCGAGAATTTTCTCTACGGAAAAGTTTCGCCTCATTTGCCCGACCAGTTGCCAACAGGCGGTTATAATGTTTCCCCGACCAATCAGATCGGCATGATCCGGTGGGCGAATGGTACCGCAGAACTGACAACCGCACGCTGGCAGTTGAAGGACCCGCGTAGCGCGAAGCCCGTCATAAACTCGAAGATTGAAAATGTAAGTTTCTGGCAAGATTACTGGGACAACGGCCGCTGCTTGATCCCGGCGTTGGGGTACTATGAGTGGCCAAAAGACCAGGGCCATGATTGCCCGGTCTTTATTACGGTCAAGCGCAACGCACCTACCATGTTCTTCGCCGGTTTTGTTCGAACACAAGACGGAAGTCACAATTGTTCGATTCTAACCCGTCAGCCAAGCCCGCAGATTGCCCATATTCACAGTCGTATGCCGGTCATCCTGACGCCTGATGAGATTGAAAGCTGGTTGTCGGGGGTAACGACACCTCAGGACGCTCAGAAATCGCTAGGAGCAGGTTACGAGGGTCGCTTCGCATTTCACAGCGTAAGACCGATTAAGCGCGATAGCGAAGGCGAAGAAATGATCGATCCATATTCCCCGCCGGTCCAGACGGCGTTCGATTTTTAATTGAATCAATGCGTAAGTGGCCGTCCGGTGAACCTGTCTGGTTATTATGAAGCGGATTTTACTGTGTGCTGCTAAGGCGTAGAGCTTTGCGATACGGCGAGTGGCTTGCCCGTGCCATCCATGATAAGCAAGCAAACGCGGCGCTGAGTACCCAGCCGAACACAATGTCTGGCACCTCTACGCCGCCAGACCCGATTTGGCGACGTTCTACAAGTGGATTGATCCTACAAACAGCATGTATCCGGGAATCGGAAAATGTCGCGAAACAATCATTATTCGTGAACCAAGCCGAACCGCTCCCGCATAACCTTACTTGAAGCTGCGGCTGTCCTTGATTTGGTCCCAAGCCCAGACGACCTCTTGCAACTGTTCTTCCTGCGACCGGTCACCACCGTTCATGTCGGGGTGCAGCACCTTGATCAGTTTCTTATAAGCCTTCCGGATTTCAGCCTTGGACCAGCTGTCCTGAGCTTCGAGAATCTCGATCGCGCGACGTTCGGTGGGGGGTAGGCGCCGGCCGCCAGAGTTGGCACGGCCGGGGTTCTTGGTGGCGTTTTCGCCTAGAACCTGATGCGGGTCCTCGATGCCCAGGCGTGCCCATGCTCGTGCTTCGGGGTCACCCATAGGTTTGGTCTCACGCTCCCACACTTTGTCCTTCGAGCGCTGTGCATTCAACTCGGCCTCGGTGGTGCCGTCGAAGAAATTCCATTTCTGGTTATATTCGCGCACGTGTTGCTGGCAGAACCAGAAAAAATCATCCAGAACATCCGGTGCCTTGGGCGCGCGGAACTTGCCGGCCTCTTCGCAACCCTCGTGATCGCAGATTCGCACCGAAGTTTCGGACGCACCCGACATGCCTCGGCGCCCGCGCGGCTTCTTTTTCTTAGCGCTGGACACGGACATATCGAACCCGAAGGGATCTGACTTTACCATCTGCACAACCTCACGAAGGCATCTTTTCGACTCGGAGGCAGCAGTTTAATCTAAGCAGCTGAAAGTAGAAGAGGGGAACGGCAATTTATTTGCCGTTGAGCAAAAAAATGAGCGTGACCGACGAAATCCGTAACCGATTGCAGGCAGCATTTGATCCGACTGAGCTTGATGTAGTCGATGACAGCGAAAGCCACCGCGGTCATGCAGGTTATCAAGAGGGTGGAGAGAGCCATTTCAACGTTCGCATCCGGTCTGAAGCCTTCGCTAGCCAGTCTCGTGTTGCCCGCCATCGCGCGGTTCATAAAGCGTTGGGAGACATCGTGCCGCGTATCCATGCGCTGGCGTTGGATATTGATGTATAGCGGTCAAAACCTCGGGCGTAGGCAAATTTGCGCGAGTCCGAATTTGATTGACCCGCCAGAATCGCGAACTGCAGAGCTAGTATGATTGGGTCGGCTTGGCACACAGCCCACTTTCAGAGGCAAAATAGCTGATCTCGAATTCATTGCAGATTTAACCTCGATCAAAGAACTGCAATTCATCGCTCTTTAAATTCGCCACGTCGTTCTCTGGCCTGCCAGAGCGATCGGAGTAATGGATTAAGAGGGCTCAAAATGGCTGATGGGTGTGATTGTGACCGTAATGCTCTCATATATCAAACCGTGGATGCGGCCTTAACCCTTGGCCTGTCGATCGCGCACCCAGTTGGTAACACTGAATCCTTACCGCTGCAGCAAGCGATCGGGCGTGTTCTGGCCGAGGAGTGTTACAGTAGGGTCGACATGCCAGCCTTCGACAATTCGGCCATGGATGGATACGCCATTCGGACTGGTGATCTGGACGAAGGGACTGAGTTTGAATTGCCGATAGGCGGGCGAATGGCCGCCGGTGATAGCGGAATGCACAACGCACCAGTGGGCAGCGCCTTGCGTATTTTTACCGGCGCTCCGGTTCCAACGGAGTTTGATGCCGTTCTTATGCAAGAGGACTGCAGTGTAATCGCAGACCGCGTCCGATTTTCTCGTCGGCCCAAGCCCGGTCAACACATACGCCGCACGGGCGAGGATTTACAGGTCGGGACCCAGATTCTGTCCCGCGGATGTGAGATTACGGCGCGCGAAGCTGCCGTACTGGCGTCTTCTGGTCACGGGCGCGTCAAGGTATATCGCAAACTAAGGGTGACAATTTTTTCGACTGGCAGTGAGTTGCGCGAGCCGGATGAAGTGCTGGGCCCCGGCCAGATTTACAACTCCAATCGGTATATGCTGTTGGCTTTGTTGAACAAGCCGTGGATTGATTTAACGGATTGCGGCCAGATCGAAGATGACCCCAAACTTCTGAAGCGCGTGTTGGAGGAGGCTTGTGAAACGTCTGATCTAATCGTCACCACAGGTGGCGTTTCGGTGGGGGATGAAGATCATATGCCTCGCCTGTTCAAGGAAATTGGCGGTGAGACTGATGTGATGAAGGTGGCAATGAAGCCGGGCAAGCCAATCATGTTCGGGCGCCGTGGGGATGCGCTATATGTTGGGCTACCGGGCAATCCAGTATCTGCTTATGTCACATGGCAGATCATCGGGTCGCACATAATGGCGCGGAAGGCAGGATTGAGCCACACTCAGCCGGTAAGCGAGCAAGCTGTTCTGGCAGAGCCATTGCAACGCCAAGCAGGTAGGCAGGAATATCGGCCGGTGCGGATTGAAGGCACATCACCAGAGGGGACTCCGCAGTTGCGATGTCTGGCGGCATCCTACAGCGGGCGGGTGGCATTGCTGGCGCAGTCCGACGGGTTGGCGGTAATCCCGGCAGAGATCGCGAACTTGCCTGAAGGGCACCGGGTTGAGTTTTTGAGATTTAACCGACTGTTTTGACGACCGGTAATAAGCTCAGGTCCTTAAACATATAGGTTGTGGGTTCCAGTCGATTTTCGAACGGGTTGCGGCAATAGTTCGGAATTTCGCCAGAGATTTGAAAACCCAGCGACTGGTACAATACCCGTGAAGGATCGGAGCTACGGGTATCCAGAACCAGTAAGGATTTTTCCAGTTCAACCGCCCGTGCTTCCAAAGCGGTCATCAGGGCGCGTCCCAGCCCACGGCGGCGCGCATCGGGGTGGACCAGCAGTTTGGCAACATCTGCACGATGGGGCTGGTTTGGCATTGTGGCTTGAATCAATTGCACTGTACCTTGAATGCGTCCATCACCATAGGCAACGAACAGATCGAGCGTGCCTTGGCGCAGGCCGGGGCGCACCCGATCCCGCCAATAAGTAAGGGCGGCTTCGTGTGAAAATGGCAGGATGAAACCTATGCTGGAACCGGTATGCACGCACCGATGAAGGATATCCGACAAATCCTCCAGTGCGGCATCGAAAAAGGCCTCGGACAAGCGCGAGATCATATTAGCACCAGCAGATAACGCGCGCCTCGTTTCGCCCCGGTTTCAAACCGCGTGGGTCCGGACAAGTGA
This sequence comes from Ruegeria sp. AA3, assembly GCF_056542905.1. Lineage (NCBI taxonomy): Bacteria > Pseudomonadati > Pseudomonadota > Alphaproteobacteria > Rhodobacterales > Roseobacteraceae > Ruegeria > Ruegeria sp. AA3. The sequence continues at coordinate 237,789 of NZ_JBQGAQ010000007.1, forward strand.
TAGCGCAGACAGTCGCCGCCGCTGAGTGCGTGGCGCACTCCGTCTACTGTCAGCGCCAATTCGCCGTCCAGAACAATCAGATGATGTTCCTGCCCCGGTTTGGGTGGTGTCTCGTAGTTTATGACGGTTTCGCGGGGCAGATGGCCCTCCATCACTTCACCGCTGAGCCCCGTCGCCGGAGGCGAGACCGACCGGCGCGTAAAACCGCTTTCGGCGTCGTGCCATTCGGGTTGCTTTTCAAAAGGCACCTTAGGGTCGAAACTGTCCTCGACCATCATCAACAAGCGCGACATCGGCAAGCTGTAAGCCGCACATAAACGTCCAAGGGTTTCGGCGGTTGGGCTAACATCACCATTTTCCATCCGCGAAAGGGTGGCTCGGCTGATACCGCTTTGGTCCGCCAGTTGTTCAAGCGACCAGCCACGGCCCTGACGCAGCTCGCTCAGACGTTTTGCAAGGCGGTTTGAGAGGTTGTCTAGCATTGATCAAATATGGGAATCAGTTTCATAATTGAGAATTATGCCAAAAATAATGTAGTGCGCAACAAAAAAGGGCGCGGAATATCCGCGCCCTTAACTGCTCGGGTTGCCAGATAACTTACTTCCAGCCAACCTCATTAAAGATTTTTTGGGCCTCGGGGATGTTCTTGGCGACTTCCGAAAGGTTCACCTCATCCGCTTTGAAATTACCCAACGCTGCAACGTTGTCGGCCAGTGCTACACCTTCGACCGCTGGAAACTCATCGTTTCCGTTTGAAAAATATACCTGGGCCTGATCGCTTGCGAGATATTCGAGGAACTTGATGGCGTTCTCTTTGTTCGGCGCGTTCACCGCGACACCTGCGCCCGACAGATTCATATGAGCGCCCTCGGCGTCTTGAGCCGGGAACTGCACGCCGATCATATCGATATCTGCGCTCAGGCCTTTTACGTCTTTGCGCATAGCACGAGCAAAGTAGTAGGAGTTTGAAACAGCGATCTCACACTCGCCGGAAACGATACCGCGCAGCTGGTCGGTGTCACCGCCCTGTGGCTCGCGGGCCATATTGGCGACAACGCCTTCGGCCCATTTCTTGGCTTCTTCCGCACTGTGGTTGGTGATGATCGACGCCAAAAGTGTCTGGTTATAAGTGTTGCTTGACGACCGTATACAGATCAGTCCTTCATACTCTGGCTTGGCCAGTTCCAGATAAGTGGCTGGGGGATTGGCAACGTCGGCCTTGTCGTAAAAGATGATCCGTGCGCGCTGCGAGAATCCGTACCACTGATTGTCCTGATCCTGCAGATTGGCCGGGATGCGTTCTTCCAGCACTGCACTTTCGATGGGCTGCAGAATACCAGCATTCTTGGCGCGGGCCAGACGTGACGTGTCGACTGTTAGAAGGATATCGGCAGGTGAATTCGCACCTTCAGCTTCCATCCGCGCGATCAACTCATCTGCTTTGCCTTCAATGCGGTTGATGGTGATGCCGGTGGCGTCTTCGAAGTCAGAATACAGGCGCTCATCAGTGTCATAGTGGCGCGAAGAATAAAGGTTCAGCTCACCTTCGGCTGCAGCCGAGGTGGAGATCAGAGCCGTCAAGGCGACGGCGATACATGTGGAGGATTTCAGCATGATGTGTCCCAACATTAGAATTCGGTGCGGGTGCTTACCCGACTGAAATAGTCAATTAGATGATTTGGCAGGAGATGCAAGCAAATCCGACAAAATTACTTGGTCAAATTGTCGCCGCGCCGGAAGGCTTAAGCGGCAAAGCATCGGATACTGCAATTGAGTTGCCGGCGCAGTCATTATTCGGAGTGAACCGCGTAGGCTCTGCGCGTCCCATTTTATGTCAAATGTATGGGTGATCACGTGCCCTCTGGCCGCAGCCGAGACCAATTCAAGTGACATAGTCCTATCTGTTGGGGCTAAATCAAACTTGTAGAACCACCTAAGACCAACCGCTTTAGAGCTATGCTGTCATGAACATTTTTTCAAATGCGGCGTCTAAGCGTGCCTTGCTCCGATGCGTTCGCAGGTTAACAAATTAGCGTGGTCCACAATACGGCTGACCGCAATGGAAAATTTGGCATCACTGATAGTCAGCGCGACACGTACCCAATCGTTCAAGCCGTCGCCAAAGGCTGATCCGGGCATGACGGCCACGCCAGCTTGCAATAGGTCCCAGGCGTAGGCCTCTCCGTTTAGACCAGTGGCTGAGACGTTGATAAGTGCAAACATCCCTGCCTCTGGCCGGTGCACTGTCAGCTTCGTTTCGGCGCGCAGTTGCTCGGCCAACAGGGTGGCGCGCGACGCAAATCGTTCAGCCATATCAGGGGCCACTTCGGATCCGCTTCGGATCGCTAGTTCTGTCATGTCTGCAATAAAAGGCTGGTTCCCGAACAGCATGGTTTCGGAAAAAGGTAGCAAAGCCTCACAAAATGAGACGGGTCCGACACACCAACCGCTGCGGAACCCCGGGGCCGCATGTGATTTCGAGATCGAAGAAACCGCGATAACGCGATCAGCCAGATTCGACATAGCTAATGGCGAAACAAATCTCGCGCCTTCATAGACGAGTTCTTCATAGACTTCGTCTGAGATAATCCACAAATCATGTTTGATCGCCAATTGTCCAATCTCGGCAATGTCTGCCTCGGTCAGAATTGCACCTGTGGGGTTGTGTGGTGTGGTTAGTAAAATCGCGCGACTGCGCGATGTTATCCGCGGCGCGATGTCCTGCGCCTGCATGCGAAATCCGCATTCAGGTCGAAGCGGAACGGGCACCACGTCAGCGCCAGACGCGCGAATAACCCCTTCGTAAGTCGCATACATCGGGTCCCCGACAAGAACCTCGTCTCCGGTCTGAGCCACCCCGGCCATTACTGCAAACAATGCGGTTTGGGTTCCGGGGAAGCACAAAACATTCTCAGGTTCAAAAACTCGCCCTCGGTTGGCTGTGTAGCGTTCGGCAATCGCTGTAAGTAAACCAGGTTCACCGTGGCCATTGGAATACCCAGTGCGCGCAGCCCTTAGCGAAGATACGGTGGCTTCAATCAGTGTATCTGGAACAGGGACGTCTGGTTCGCCAATTGTCATCTCGACGATATCCGCACCAGTTTTGATAAGCTCTCGTGCTTTCAGGTGTACACCCCATTTCGCCCCTCCCAAGTTGGCGAGCCGTTTAGTTACGTCAGTGGTTCTCAAGGCTGCCTCATATCTTTGGTTAACGGAATTCTGATGATCGCACTGATCGCTGTCAGCCCAATCTGCGCTAGTTGCCCATCAGAGAAAGCGTCCGGGATGGCGCCACCTTCAAGCCAAAGCCCATCAAGTACCGCGTTGCAGGCGATCGCTAGTTGAGTTGCCTCGGATGCTTTGACCGTGTGTCCGGATTCGTTCAATGCCGCGACGATCAGTTTCTCAAGTTTGTCGCGAAAATAGGTATAGGTCTGTTGGTGGATACACTGCATTTTGGGGTCATGGAGTACCCGGTTCAGAAAACCGGCCCATAACGCTATGGCAGCTGGATCAACTACCGGAGGCTGTAGTGACGCAGTCACAAAATTGGTTAGCTGAGACACCGCGGTCCCATCACCTGCCGCGGCTGTTGTTTGATCGGTCAGAGCGTTCATGTGATGTTCATAAGCGGCCTGAATCAGTTCTTCTTTCGATAAGAAATAATGCCGGATCAATCCCTGCGTAACGTTTGCGCGAGCGGCAATTTCGCGGACAGTTGCGCCGTGTAAACCTATCTCCGCAATCAGGTCCAACGTCGCCTGAATCAGGGCTTCACGTCGAGATTCGGCGGATTGACGCGTGAATTTCCGACCTTGGGTTATCATTTCCAATCCATGAAATGCCATTGTTATGCAGTTGTATAATTATGAATACTATTGATTATCGCAAGGTGATTTTAACCAAGGATTGGATCAAGAATGGGCGGCTATTCTTGTAAAAATCGTTCTGCGGTACACGGGGTTGGAAACGATGATGAGCCACCCAACAAAGACCTAACCGGGTAGAACGGGCTATATCAAAGCCGTCGACAGTATTGGAGCGTAGCTCAGTAGGATCAGAACGGTGGCAACTGCGATTAGAAAGGGCCAAAGAGATTTGAGAATAGCCCCCGGGCTCGTGCCGCTCATTGAGGAAGCGATGTAGAGGCCGATTCCGACAGGTGGTGTCAGCAGGCCCAGAACCAGATTCAGGCAAACGACAACACCGAATTGATATGGGCTGATATCATAGGATCCGGTTGCGATGGGCAAAAGAATGGGTGTGATCAGAATGATCGCTGCGATGCCGTCTATGACCATTCCAACCAAAAGCAGGGCGAGATTGACGATCAGCAGAAACAGAAACGGATCGGATGTAATTGAGGTGATCAAACCGGCCAGATGTTGGGGGATTTCTTCGTAGATAATAACCCAGCCGAAAACGCTGGCAGCGGCGATCATGAACAGGATCATTGACGCGTTTGAGGCGGTTCTTTTGAACATCTCGCCCAGGTTTTGAGGTTTAAGATCGCCGTAGATCAACCATCCGACCAGAAACGCGATCAGTGAGGCGATGGCGGCGGATTCGGTTGGCGTGGCGATGCCGAACAGGATGCCTCCGATGATCGAAACAGGGATCAGTAGGGCGGGCAGGGCAGCGATCAGAGCGCGCATCGCGTCGCCACGTGACATCCAGACGCCCTTGGGAAACTGCTGCGACCACCCAATCAAAGTGATCACCAGCGCAAAGGCCCCGGCCAGCAGTAGACCCGGAATGATTCCTGCGATGAACATGTCGCCGATCGGGATCTGAGCCAGAACCCCGAAGATGACAAACATCATCGAGGGCGGAATGACGGGCGCCAGCAGGCCTCCCGCCGCTGTGGTCGCGGCGGCAAAGCCTTTATCATAACCTTCTTCTTCCATCGCGGGGACCATGGCGCGCGACATTACGGCAATCTGCGCGGTGGCAGAGCCAATGATGGCGGCCATGAACATGTTGGCTAACAGGTTGATATAGGCAAGCCCACCTCGGAACCCGCCCACAAAGACACGCGCCAAAGCAACCAGGCGACGCGTCATGCCGCCTTCGTTCATCAGCTCTCCGGTTAACATGAACAGGGGGATCGCCAGCAGGCCATAATTCTCCAGCCCGCCAAACATCTTCTGGGCAAAACTGTCATAGAGAACAGTATTACCGCTCTCCCAGATGTACCAGATCGCCGTAATTGCAAGAACGATGGCGACGGGAACCGACAAAAGCAGTGCGGCCAGAAAGACAATCGGGCTCATGATTGCGCGCCCTTAGTTTGCCAAGCCAGCAGGTGCATCGTGGAATGCAATGTGGCCCCCAGAGCGAACAGCCACATGACCAGCCAGAACAGATATTTCGGCAGCCCGAGGGTCAGGGTTGGCTCGGCATAGATGAAATTGAAAGTGTTGCCCTGAAAAGTCGCTGTATCGAATCCAGTGCGCGCAATGTCCAAAGGCAGGAACCAGCGCCAGCAGAAGTACAGCATCGCGACGGCGAAAACGAATACAACCAGATCCACCACCTTGCCGATGATTGCCCTGATATGAGGTGGTACCAGATCAACAACGAGCGTAATCGAGACCGAGTTGCGGTGATGCAATGCTGCTGATGCGCCTAGAAACGTCATCCAGACCATCGCATAGATCGCCAACTCATCCACCCAGAAAAGCGCGTTTCCAGCTGTGCGTGTCACCACGTTCAGCAAGATCAAAAGGGTCACGCAGACCGCCAAACCTGCGGCACACCACAACTCTACTCGCGCCCAGGCGGCTGACAGCCGGTACAACATCGCTGATCCCCTATGAAAAAGGGCGCAGGATCGACCTACGCCCTTTCCTTGATGTATTCACCTTTATTTGGTTTCTGCCGCAGTCGCCCGCAATGCGTCAAGGGATGAGGTTTTTTCCGACCAGATACCGTTCCATTCCTCGATGGCATCGCCGAAGAACGAGGCATCCACTTTCTTGTAGGCCTTGCCGGTTCCCTCGATCTGATCGAGCCACTTGGCCTCATTGGCGACATAGGCATCGATTGTGCTGTCCACATGCTTGGCCATCAGATCGCCAATCATTGCGCGATCTTCATCGGATAGACTGGCCCAGACCTTGGCCGAAACCAGACCGACCATTGGGAACATCATGTGGTCCGACTGCACGATCGTATCGGCGTGATCATAGTATTTCAGAACCCAGATCAACTCAGCATCCATGTCGATGGCATCGACCTGACCATTGGCCAGTGCGTCGTAGACCGCCGGCAGGGGCATCGGAGTTGGAGCAGCCCCAACTGCGTTGTAGAAATCAAGGATCGGTGTGAAGGGCGTGATCCGAAGTTTCAGGCCTGACAAGTCGTCGGCTGATGACACTTCACCCCGGCTGACGATCTGGCGCAGGCCAGCCATACCGTAACCAACGCCCACGACGCCAACCTGACCGGGCAGGGGCTCCAGCATTGTTTTGGCGGTATCGGAACGCAGGATACGCCCAGCATGGCCAATATCATCCGCCAGATAGGGGGCGTAAAACGCACCCAATTCTGGTGCGCGGTTCGATACCTCGGCCACCGTCATGAACGCCATGTCCAGCGCACCGGTCTGAAGTTGCTGCAACATCTCGGCCTCGTTCCCTAACTGGCGGGCCGGGAAAACCGAAACGGAATGAGCGCCACCGCTGGCTTCATTCAACTCGGCCCCAAAGGACTCTGCTGCTTTGGTCCAGATATGCGGGGGTGGAGTAATCAGGCCCAGACGGAATTCATCTGCATGGGCGGCCAGCGATGTCATAGCAAGCGCGGCTGCAGATGCGGCGATCTTAGCAAAATGTCTCATGTGTTTCCCTGTTTTATTGTTGGTGTCAGAGTGTGACCCAGCCTTCTGGTGGCTCTTTGCCCGGATGTACGGTCTGGCACGGCGGGCATGTTCGGTCTTCTTCCGATGCATAGAATTTTTCGTAGGCCGGCGGCAAGTCTTTGACGATAGACTGCAGTTGCATCTCGGATCGATGAACGAGCGATCCGCACTCAAAACAGTACCACTCGATAGCGTCCAGCTCACCTGTCTGCCGTTTGGGTTCTATAACCAACCCGATGGAGCCTTCCTGAGGGCGCTGCGGAGAATGACGCACATGGGGCGGCAGCAGGAAAATCTCGCCCTCGCGGATCGGGACGTCGTAGAACTCATTCCCATCAAACAGTTTCAATACCATGTCACCTTCTAGCTGGTAGAAAAACTCCTCGACCGGGTCGTCATGGTAGTCGGTCCGCTTGTTCGGTCCTCCAACCACAGTGACCATCAGGTCGGCATCTTCCCAGATCTGTTGATTGCCGACAGGCGGTTTCAGCAGGTGACGGTGTTCGTCGATCCATTTCTGAAAGTTGAATGCTCTTAACTTCGACATATCCGGCTCCCTGTTAGTAGAAGATTGGCCTGTTTTTCCATAACCGCAAAGAAATTATCTGCATTTAGATATCTGATTTGCTTATATCTATCGGGCTAAACCTTAAGTCCGCTTTCTTCGAACCCATTGCGAATGATCTCTTTTTCGGCCTCTGTCAGTTCTAACATCGGGGGCCGTACACGCCCGCCAGTTTGTCCCAATAGTTCCTGCCAGTATTTGCCAAAGGCGGTGGGTTTGTCCGCAGGTCGGGTACGCTTCATTGCGTCCCGCACTGGGTTCAGGCTGTCGAACACCTTGCGTGCTTCATCTGCTTTGCCCGCAAAGGCCAGCCGAGTGTATTCATTCATCCGCTGGTCGTTTTTGCTCTGCAACAGGTAGGGTGGTGACGAGCACAGGTACAGTTTCCAGTTCAGTTCGAGGATGTTATCCAGCCACTCATGTTCGGCTGAGGTGGAGACTTGAATCTTGTCGCCGACCATATGGGTCAGCTTCACGTACATCTCGCGCGGGACCGAGTATTTGATCGCAACGATATTGGGCAGATCGGCAATCCGCGCGCATTCCTCGGGTTGCATGAGATATCCGCTGTCCGGATGGCTCCACATCGCGATTCCAATATCAAGCTCGTCGCAGAACCGTCTATAATACTGGTACAGAACCTCTCCGCGGTCCTGAACAAAACTCAGAACGGGCGCATGCAGAACGACGTAGTCGGCACCGCAATTCTGCGCATGGCGTGCCAGGTCCAGCGCTGTGTCCATGTTCTGATCCGAGACTGAAACGATCACACCGGCCCTGCCCGCACATTCATCGACGGCTACCTCAAAGTTTCGTTTGCGCTCTTCAAGGGTCATCGAAAAGAATTCGCCTTGTTTGCCCGCTACAAACAGGCCCTGAATACCCAGATCGTCAATCCAGTGCCGAATATTCGACCTCAACCCTGCCTCATCGAGCGTAAGGTCGTCATTGAACGGATTCAGGGCTGCTGCCCAAATTCCTGTCATATGTTCGCGCGCAAAGGCTTTTGCATCGTGCTTGGAGTATTTCATATTAGACGGGCCTTCCGGTTGACCGCACCATGAAAGCCCGATCATTCCACCTGATCCAACGCGAAATCCGGGAATTGGGTATCGGAAAATAGAATATCCATGGATTATCAATTTAGAAAACTTTAGCGCTGGAGTAGACTTGCCACATGAAGATCGGATTGATTGGTAAAGGCGCGATTGCGCAATATGTTTCGAACGCGGTTCAGGCCCGGGGACATTCGGTTTGCGCGGTGCTGGTGAGATCGGGCAGCGTTTCGCAAAATCCGGAACTGTTTGTAGATTCGGTTTCGAATCTCACGGCGAATACGGAACTGGTGATTGATTGCGCGGGCCATCGGGCACTGGTGGAGTACGGGCCTCAGATTCTGGCTTGCGGCGTCGATCTGGTTACCGTTTCCATTGGCGCACTGGCGGGTCAGAGGGTGGCAGATGCGTTGGCATCGGCCGCACGGGAAGGTGGGGCAAAGCTGCATCTGGCCAGCGGTGCGATCGGAGCGCTCGATTGCCTTAGTGCCGCCGCGACGGGCAAGCTGGAAAAAGTCACCTATGTCGGGCGGAAACCGCCACTGGGCTGGATGGGTTCACCGGCAGCGGACAAACTGGACCTAGAGGCTCTGACAATCGCGGAAACGCATTTCAAAGGCACCGCCCGAGAGGCTGCACTGGAATATCCCAAAAACGCGAATGTTGCGGCGGCGGTTGCGCTGGCAGGGCTGGGTTTCGACCAAACGCAGGTCCGTCTGATCGCTGACCCATCGATCACGCGCAACATCCACGAGATCGAAGCCGAAGGCGATTTCGGGCAGTTCCATTTTAAGATCATCGGAAATTCCCTGCCTGACAATCCGCGCAGCTCAGCACTGGCCGCGATGAGTGTCATCTCGAAACTCGAAGAGATTTCAAGTCCGGTCGTACTCTGATCATGGTGGGACGTCATTCACGCATCGTCGACCGCGCCCTGACTCGGCTGAAATTGCGTCAGTTGCGCTTGCTTGTTGCCGTAGGCGCACACGGCAATATCCAGAATGCCGCGCGCGAGCTGGGCATTTCGCAACCCGCCGCTACCAAGATGATTCAGGATCTGGAACTAGACTTTGAGGTCAAACTATTCAGCCGAACCAATCGCGGTGTCATCCCAACTGTGTTCGGAGAGACCCTGATCCGTCATGGCAAGCTGATCTTTGCACAAGTCTCAAACGCAGCGCAGGAACTTGATGACCTGAATGAAGGAAATTCGGGGCGTGTGGTTGTGGGTACTCTGCTCGCCGCCTCGACCAGCCTGCTGCCAACGGCAATTGAAATATTGTTGGCCGATCGCCCGAACGTGGCAATCAAGATCAATGAAGGCACGAATGAAGTTCTGATGCCCCGATTGCTGTCAGGTGAAATCGATATGGTGGTAGGACGTCTGCCCTCGCACCGACACCGTGACAAGATCAGACAGGAGAAACTGTTCGAGGATCACATACTTGCAGTTGTTGGCAATCAGCACCCCCTTGCCAGGCGTAAGAACATCTCGTTTGCCCAGACCAAGCCTTTTGGCTGGATTGTGCCCCCATTGGAAACCACACTCAGACGACAGCTCGACCATTTCTTCGTTGGTCAGCAACAATATGTGCCGCCGGTGATGATAGAATCTGTGTCCTATCTAACCAACCGGGCTTTGCTGCAATCGCGCGATTTGATTGGGCTTATGCCGGCCGAAGTTGTCTCGCAGGACGTTGCCCACGGGTATCTGACACCGTTGGATTGGGACGTACCCTTTGGTCAGGGGCCCATCGGAGTTTCATTTCGTGCCGATGCCGATCTGTCCCCGGCAGGCCGGGCGTTCAAAGCCGCGCTACACCAAGCAGTGCAACAGAAGTAGGATCAGGTATTCGCCAATTTGATATCAGTATTCATCCAATTCACTTGAAGTAATGTCAGCCATTGCATGAGTTGAAAGGGTCCTAATTCGGAGGCATCAATTACATGTATCCTGAGCTTAAGCTGTTCATCGCAGGAAAATGGCGCACGACCAGCCAGGATCTGCCTGTCGTGAACCCGGCGACCGAAGAAGAAATCGCGCGTCTTCACTGTGCGTCCAAAAGCGATCTGGATGATGCGCTTGATGCGGCTGTCAAAGGCCTCAAGATCTGGAGCCGCACCGCACCACGCGAACGTGCTGATACGATCCTGCGTGCTGCTGCACTGATGCGGGAACGTCAGGAGGAGATCGCTCAATCCATCACTTTGGAACATGGCAAACCGCTGAAACAGGCCCGACTTGAGGTGATCCGAGGGGCCGAGTTCTTTGAGTGGGACGCGGGCGAAGCAATGCGCACCTATGGACGGATCATACCCGCTGCGCCGGGTAATAAATTCGCGGTACATCACCAGCCCATCGGTGTGGTCGCCGCGTTTTCACCTTGGAACTTTCCTATGAGCCAGCCGGCACGGAAAATCGCTGGTGCGCTCGCCTCAGGTTGTTCGATCATCTTGAAAGCGGCCGAAGAAACACCGGCGGGTGCGATCCATATCGCAAAGGCCTTTGACGACGCTGGATTACCTCCGGGTGTGTTGAATCTTGTGTTCGGCAACCCAGCAGAAATCTCTGGCCACTTGATCCCGCAGGAACCGATCCGGCTTGTGGCTTTTACCGGTTCGACAGCAGTGGGCCGCCATCTGACCACGCTTGCGTCCGAACATATGACGCAGGTGCTGATGGAACTGGGCGGCCATGCGCCCGTAATTGTCTGCGAAGATACCGATGTTCGGGCGGCAGGTGTATCAAGCGCGGTTCGAAAGATGCGCAACGCCGGGCAGGTCTGTACATCACCGACTCGGTTCTTTGCCCATGAAAGCATCTTCGATGCGTATTCAGACGCGTTGATCGAACGCGCCGCTGCAACTGTTGTCGGCAACGGGATGGGCCAAAATGTTGAGATGGGGCCACTGGCCAATGATCGCCGGGTACATGCATTGACAGAACTGGTGGAAGACGCCCGCGCAAAGGGCGCGACGGTTGCGACGGGCGGAGCCAAACATGGTGACAAGGGCTACTTCTTTCAGCCCACGGTCCTACTGAATGTGCCCGACAATGCCCGTATCATGCAGGAAGAACCTTTTGGTCCGGTGGCGGTAATCAATCCGGTCACTTCATTGGATCATGCGATTGAGCAGGCAAATTCGGTGCCTTATGGATTGGCAGGTTATGCCTTCACCAATCGTGCAGATTATATCGACCGTTTGATCGATGAGGTCGAGGTGGGCAATCTGTCGATCAACACGCTCGAAGCCTCGATGCCCGAAACGCCTTTTGGTGGTGTGAAGTCCAGCGGCTATGGCCGTGAGGGCGGAACCGAAGGGTTGGAGAACTACATGACGGTCAAGCATGTCTGGCACTCGGCCAAACTCTCTTAACCCAGGCGTCGCACAAATCACTTCACCCCTAAACAAAAAACCGCGCTCAAAGGCGCGGTTTCTTATTCGGATATGTGCAGTTTTTAGCCCTGACGAGCTTTGAACTTGCGCTGCGTCTTGTTGATCACGTAGACGCGGCCTTTGCGACGCACAACCCGGCAATCACGGTGCCGGTTCTTGAGCGAGCGGAGCGAGTTCTTGACCTTCATGGTCTGTCTCCAATCTGCGGCGCCTTCATCAAGGACGTGGCCAGCGCCTGGGTTAATCGGGTGCCCCGGAAATCCGAAGCAGTGAATTCATGGTGGGCGGTACAAGGATCGAACTTGTGACCCCTTCGATGTCAACGAAGTGCTCTACCGCTGAGCTAACCGCCCATGAAACCGCCGCTTGGCCTACCCCATAACGAAATGGGGCGCGGAACCCCGCGCCGGTAGCGGGGTCTATAAAAGGAGTCGTTAGGGGGATCAAGGGGTTTGGCAGAACTATTTTCCGGTCTATGTTCAATGCGAACGAACGGAGAGCCCATGCCCAACGCCGCGACCAATGCAGCCTATGTTCTGGATATGCCCGCAGAGCGTACCTCATGCGTGGTATTTGCCTCTCCGCATAGCGGTCGGGCATATCCCGCATCGCTGCTTAAACGGTCTGTACTGAACCGTAAAATGATTCGGTCTTCCGAGGATGCCTATGTCGATCAGCTATTCGTCTCGGCCCCGGAATCCGGAGCGCCATTCCTCGCCGCAGCCATGCCACGCGCCTATCTGGACCTGAACCGCAGTGCAGATGAATTGGATCCGGCGCTGATTCAGGGCGCGCGCCGTCACGGGCACAATCCGCGTGTGGCTTCGGGGCTGGGCGTAATACCCCGCGTGGTCGCCAATGGGCGCGCGATTTACAGTGGTAAGCTGACGATGGACGAAGCGCGCCTGCGGATCGACACTTACTGGCGGCCCTATCACCAAAAACTGAAATCCCTTCTGTCCGAATCGCATGAGATGTTCGGGCAAGCGATCCTGATCGATTGCCACTCGATGCCACATGAGGCGGTCGCAATGGCCGGCGGCTCTGGCGGTACGCGCCCCGAGATCGTTCTGGGTGATCGGTTTGGTGCTGCTGCTTCGGGGGTGATCGTCGATCAGATTGAATCTGCATTCACAGATGCGGGTCTGAATGTAGCTCGTAATGCGCCTTTCGCAGGGGCCTATGTTGCCCAAACCTATGGCCGCCCAACCCGGCAGCAACACGCAATCCAGATCGAGATCGACCGCTCTCTTTATATGGACGAAGATACAATTCAGCCAAACGGCAACTTTGAGTCGTTCCGTGAGGTACTCCGGCAGGTCACCGGCAAGATTGCCTCCATAGGGTCCGAGCCGCTGTCGCTGGCTGCCGAATAACCTTAGCGCAGCGCGCGTCCCTTAACGATCGCATCACTACCAAATCGGCGGCGAATATCGTCTGTGGCCCGCTCAGCCTGGGATCTGCGTGTGGCACCGGGATCCAGCAAATCACCCGAAATATCGGCCTGATCCTCGGTGCACAAATCGGATAGGCCACATCCAAGCAGGCGATACGGACCCTGATCCCCAACCTGATCGAACAATCCGCGCGCCGTGCGATATATCCTGTCCGCGATCTGTGTCGCGTCGCGCAACGACACGCGCCGGGTAATGACTTTGTGATCGGCTTGTTTCAGTTTCAGCGTCACAATCCGACCCGCCAATCCCTTGGCTTTGGCACGATCGGCCACTTTTTCGGACATGCGCCACAGGTGTCCGTCTAATATTTCGATGCTGGCGGTGTCTTCAAAGAACGTGGTCTCGTTGCTTATCGACTTCATCGGTTCATGCGCAGAGACGCGCCGCTTATCCTGCCCTCGGGCCAGATGCCATAAGCGATAGCCCATCGATCCGAACCGGGCGGTCAGTGCCTCCTGATCCCAGCGCAGAAGATCGGCAAATGTTCGAATTCCTGCACGATCCAGCGATTCCTGCGCTGCCGGGCCAATTCCCCAGATCAACCTCACAGGTTTATCGCGCAAAAACTCAGCTGTTTCAGCCTTGCCGATCACCGAAAACCCGCGCGGTTTGTCCAGATCTGAAGCGACCTTGGCCAGAAACTTGTTGTGGCTAAGACCGATTGAGCCGGTCAAGCCAAGTTCATCCTTCATTCGTCTGACCAGCCGTGCCAGCATTACAGCTGGTGGCGCACCATGCAGTCGTTCAGTGCCCGACAAGTCCATGAACGCCTCATCCAGTGAAAGCGGTTCCACAACAGGCGTCAATTCGTCCATCATCTCCCGGATTTGGCGTGAAACGCTGGCATAAACCGACATGCGCGGTTTGATCACGACCGCATCGGGGCACAGCTGAAGTGCCTTGAACATCGGCATCGCTGATCGCACGCCGCGTATACGCGCGACATAACACGCGGTCGATACCACCCCGCGCTTCCCACCCCCGATAATCACCGGCTTGTCTGCCAGTTCGGGATTATCGCGCTTTTCGACAGATGCGTAGAAGGCATCGCAATCCATGTGGGCGATGGTTAGATCGAACAACTCGGGGTGCGATTTCGATCGTGGGCTGCCACAGTATGTGCAGCGCTTGCTCTGCTCTATTTGATTTAAACAATCGCGACAGATAGCAGGCATCACAGGTTCTTTCGGGCCAGTTTCGACTTGGCGAAGTCTCTGGGTCGGTTAGAATCTATCTCGATTGGGCTGGAATAAAAAGGGGATTGATGGATTTCACGGGGGCCAAAACTGCGCTGTTCCTCGGGGACGAATTGCTTGTGATTTTGCGAGACCAAAAAGATGATATCCCCTTTCCCGGGCATTTCGATTTCCCCGGCGGAGGGCGAGAGGAGGGCGAATCCCCTATAGAATGTGCATTGCGTGAGACGGTCGAAGAAGTTGGGCTGAACTTGTCGGAAACTGATCTTGTATGGTCCCGTCAATACGATCAAAGCTGGTTCTTTGTTGCCCGACGCCCAGCTCAGGACGTGCATCTTGTCCAATTTGGTGACGAAGGGCAGGGATGGTGCCTGATGCACCCTCAAGATTATTTGGCCGACCCACTTGCCATACCCAATTTCGTTGCCCGTCTAAAGGATTACCTGACCGAACTTGGGTAGTGGAAAAGGGTTGCTTGTTCTCAGAAGAAAGCCCCCCGCTGGTGCGGGGGGAGGAAACGGACCTCAGGAAGAGATGGCCCGTTGGGGAGTGTCTCAAGCCCAGAATCGCGCAAATTCGCCCATTTCGATACCTTCAAGCCAATCGTGCAATAAACTCGTATTTTTCATGTGTGTTTTCGGGCACAGGGGCGATTTGGCGCGGCTGCAGTGAAAATTGACGTAAGGTCAACTGGTTGCAGGTCGAACTTGTCCTCTATTCTGCATTAATCCGGTTGCTCAGTCAGTGCCGCGGCAAAGAAATTAGTTCGTTCAGAACGGCTTCTGCGGCGGCCCGTGGATTCTCCGCCTCATAGATCGGACGACCCACAACTATGTGGTCCGCGCCGTCTCCAATAGCGCTGGCAGGGGTTGCGACTCGTTTCTGGTCGCCATGTGCAGCGCCAGCCGGGCGCACTCCAGGCGTGACAATCAGACGGCCTTCGGCTTGGGGTAGGGCCCGGATCAGAGCAGCCTCCTGAGGGCTGGCGATTACGCCATCGGCCCCCGCCTCAAATGCCTTGGCTGCACGTTCAACCACAAGGTCCTGAACATCGCCCGCTTTCAGAAGGCTCGCATCCAAATCGTCCCTGTTCAGGGATGTCAGGACGGTAACCGCCAAAATCTTCAGGTCTTTGCCCGCTGCACCTTCCTTTGCGGCGCGCACCACATGCGGGTCGCCATGAACAGTGAGGAAGTCCAAGTCAAACTGCGCCAACCCACGCACCGCATTTTCAACAGTATTGCCGATATCGAACAGCTTCATGTCCAAAAATATGCGCTTGCCGTGATCCTGTTTAAGTTCGTTGGCCAATGCCAGCCCGCCGCCGGTCAGCATCCCCAGCCCGATCTTATAAAACGAAACAGCATCCCCCAGCCGCTCAGCCATGGCCAGACCCTGCAGGGCGTTTGGGACATCGAGGGCTACGATTAGGCGGTCATCGGACATAGGGGGCTCCTTTTTGGCAAACGTGTGCGTCCTAACGGGTTCGGAGCGATCTGTCTATGCGCGAAGCCTGAGGTGAAACGGTTCACGTACTAAGTTGCGCAATGTGCTAATGTGCAAACGTTCAGAACAGGGAAAAGAAAGATGAAAAAAGTAATTCTACTTGGCGTGGCACTGATGTTGGCCGCATGCGAAGATGCGCCTCAGAGTGATCCGCCCGAAACTGGTGCTGCACCGGCTCCAACCAATGACAATCTTCTGCTGGTGCGTGGGTATCGATCGGAAGACGACTGGTGTCAACTGACAGGGGAGACAGCCTATACCGGCAACTTCCTCGATCATACAGCTGATCTGGTTTCATGCCCCACAGGCAGCAGTGCCGAGCAATCTTTGGTTGAAATGTATGATGCTGACGTGATGGGCCAAACCGGCGGTTATTCCGTCTATTCTATTCCGCGCGGGTGACACCGATTTATCTGCTTTAGCCCCTTGAATGGGAAAAGACATTTCCCAAATTGAATGTGAGGCCCAGACCGACGCGTGCCGCCAAGCGGGCGCATCAAAACGGGGCGCTTAAGAAAAGGAGAATGCTATGGACTTGAACAAGTTCACCGAGCGGGCACGGGGATTCGTGCAAGCGGCGCAGACCATTGCGCTGCGTGAGGGGCACCAAAGGCTGGAACCCACACATATTCTGAAAGCATTGATGGATGACGATCAGGGGCTGGCGAGCAACCTGATCACACGCGCTGGCGGCGCACCGAACCGTGTTGTTGAGGCGTTGGACGCTGCAATGGGCAAGATCCCAAAGGTCAGCGGCGACGCGAGCCAGATTTATATGGATGGCCAGACTGCCAAGGTTTTGGACGAGGCAGAGAAGATCGCCACCAAGGCAGGCGACAGCTTTGTGCCGGTTGAACGCATCTTGATGGCGCTGTGTATGGTGAAATCCAAAGCCAAAGAGGCGTTGGAGGCCGGTGCCGTATCCGCCCAGAAACTGAACGAAGCGATCAACGACATCCGCAAGGGTCGCACCGCTGACACCGCATCGGCGGAAGAGGGCTATGACGCGCTTAAGAAATACGCGCGCGACCTGACCGAAGCCGCAGCCGAAGGCAAGATCGATCCGATCATCGGGAGGGACGAAGAAATCCGCCGTTCGATGCAGGTTCTGTCGCGTCGGA
The DNA here is from genome assembly GCF_056542905.1 of Ruegeria sp. AA3. Taxonomy (NCBI): domain Bacteria; kingdom Pseudomonadati; phylum Pseudomonadota; class Alphaproteobacteria; order Rhodobacterales; family Roseobacteraceae; genus Ruegeria; species Ruegeria sp. AA3. The sequence continues at coordinate 254,950 of NZ_JBQGAQ010000007.1, forward strand.
CCAAAAATAACCCAGTTCTGATCGGGGAACCCGGCGTCGGTAAAACCGCGATTGCCGAGGGTATGGCCCTGCGCATCGTCAATGGCGACGTGCCGGAATCGCTAAAGGACAAGAAACTGCTCGCGCTCGACATGGGCGCGCTGATCGCTGGTGCGAAGTACCGTGGTGAGTTTGAAGAGCGCCTGAAGGCTGTTCTGACCGAAGTGACCGAGGCCGCTGGTGAGATCATCCTCTTCATCGACGAGATGCACACGCTGGTCGGGGCTGGGAAGTCCGACGGCGCGATGGACGCTGCCAACCTGATCAAACCCGCGCTTGCCCGGGGTGAGTTGCACTGTATTGGTGCGACGACGCTGGATGAGTACCGCAAATACGTCGAAAAAGACGCGGCCCTTGCGCGCCGGTTCCAGCCCGTTGTGGTGGCTGAACCGACCGTCGAGGACACGATCAGCATCCTGCGTGGCATCAAGGAAAAGTACGAGCTGCACCACGGCGTGCGAATTTCCGACTCTGCGCTGGTGTCGGCGGCGACCTTGTCGCACCGCTATATCACAGACCGCTTCCTGCCCGACAAAGCCATCGACCTAGTCGATGAGGCGGCGTCGCGTCTGCGGATGGAGGTCGACTCCAAGCCCGAAGAACTCGATCAGTTGGACCGCCAGATCCTGCAGATGCAGATCGAGGAAGAGGCCTTGAAGCTGGAAGACGATGCGGCCTCCAAGGATCGTCTGGAAACCTTGCAAAAGGATCTGGCCGATCTGCAGGAGCAATCCGCCGAGATGACCGCCCAGTGGCAGGCTGAACGCGATAAGCTCGCTGGCGCGCGCGATCTGAAAGAACAGCTCGACAAGGCGCGCGCTGATCTGGAGATCGCCAAGCGCGAAGGCAACCTCGCTAAGGCTGGTGAGCTGTCTTACGGCGTCATTCCCGAGCTTGAGAAAAAGCTGACCGAGGCTGAGAACACCGAAAGCAGCCAGATGATGGCCGAGGAAACGGTGCGCCCAGAGCAGATCGCTTCGGTGGTGGAGCGCTGGACGGGTATCCCGACCTCGAAAATGTTGGAAGGTGAGCGCGAGAAGCTGCTGCGGATGGAAGACGATCTGCATTCCCGCGTGATCGGTCAAGATGCGGCAGTGACCGCCGTGGCCAACGCCGTGCGCCGTGCGCGTGCCGGTTTGAACGATGAAGGCCGCCCGCTGGGCTCGTTCCTGTTCCTCGGGCCAACCGGCGTGGGTAAGACCGAATTGACCAAGGCTGTGGCGAACTTCCTGTTCGACGACGACAACGCGATGGTGCGCATCGACATGTCCGAGTTCATGGAGAAACATGCGGTCGCCCGTCTGATCGGTGCCCCTCCGGGCTATGTCGGCTATGACGAAGGCGGTGTGTTGACCGAAGCCGTGCGGCGCAGGCCCTATCAGGTCGTGCTGTTCGATGAGGTCGAAAAGGCGCATCCGGATGTGTTCAATGTGCTGTTGCAGGTTCTGGACGACGGCGTTCTGACCGATGGTCAGGGCCGCACCGTGGACTTTAAGCAGACGCTGATCATCCTGACGTCGAACCTTGGAAGCCAAGCGCTCAGCCAATTGCCCGAAGGCGCGGACAGCGCGCAGGCACGGCGCGACGTGATGGATGCGGTCCGGGCGCATTTCCGGCCCGAGTTCCTGAACCGTCTGGACGAAACCATCATCTTTGACCGCCTCAAGCGGGCCGATATGGATGGCATCGTCGATATCCAGATGGCGCGTCTGCAGAAACGTCTGACCGCCCGCAAGATCGAGCTCGCACTGGACGATGGCGCCAAGGAATGGCTGGCAAACGAAGGCTATGATCCGGTCTTCGGTGCTCGCCCGCTGAAACGCGTGATCCAGCGCGCATTGCAGAACCCGCTGGCCGAAGCTCTGCTGGCCGGTGAGATCAAGGATGGCGAGACTGTACCTGTCACAGCAGGCACGGATGGATTGATCATCGGAGACCGGCTGGGCACATCGGAACGCCCGCGCCCTGACGATGCAGTGGTTCACTAACTCTTAAGAACTGAAGAGACCCGCCAATCTGGCGGGTCTTTTTTTGGTAGTGGCATGATTGGGGCTGAGAGTGTTCAGGCCTGCCCGGTCAAGTCCTGCGCCAGCATCATTGCGTTACCGTCCGGGTCGTAAAATGTGGCAGTGCTGACCATCCCCTCAATCGTCTCGGTTTCGCCGTCAAACCGAACTCCAGCCCTTTCCAAAGCATCGCGTGCGCTTGCGATATCAGCAACACCAAAGACCGGAACGGTGTTTCCGGGCGCTGGTTCTGCCTGCTCGCCTAAACCAAGGGTTACGCCTTCGGTTTTGGTGAGCATCTCGCTCCAACCCGCCTCATCAATGTGATGGATCAATTCAAACCCGAGCTTCTCATTATACCATTGTGCGCTGGCGTGGCGGTCTTTGACCGAAATGGCAAGAGTGATGGTGTTTTCTAAGGAAACGAGGGGCATGGAACTTTCCTTTTGTCCTAAAATAAAGTAACTATACTTTATGGACATAAAACTACTTGTCAAGCTTACCTCTCGGGCCTGGTCGCTGAACATTCTTGCGCAGCTGCATCAGGGGGTTCCGGGCAGGCAGGCCCCATTGCTCGCTACGACCGGGGCAAGCCGGACGGCATTTGCGGCAAGTCTTGAACATCTGGTCAGCCTTGGCTTGCTTGAACGGAACCCAGGCCATGGTCATCCTCTACGCCCTGAATTCCGTTTGACCAAAGCCGGGGTTCAGGCGGCGGCTGTGGCGGCAGAAATCGTGGCTTTGGTGCCGGATGATACTGAATTGAAGTTACTGCGCCGCAGCTGGACGGTTCCTATTCTGGCGCTGACCCGCCAACCTCGGCGCTTTTCTGGGCTTAGTTCGGATCTTCAGGTGGTCACGGACCGTGCATTGTCATCCTCGCTCAAGCAATTGGAGGCGCAGGACTGGGTTCGACGCGATATCGAAACTTCGGCCCGGCTGCCTTATCCGACCTATCAGGCGGTCAATCTGGGCTGCGAAATAAACCGTGTTGTCGGCTTGAATATAGGGTGACTGTTATTCCCGCGCAAAAGCATGCGCGATTTACGTTACAATCTGTTCGCTCAATCGTGACGCCTGTTTCCTTGGCTCTGTGCTATCAAACCTTACCTCAGTTCCGAGGTTAATGAATGACGGAGAACCAAATGGCGCATCGCTGGACCAACAAACTGACGCATGCAGACGTCACCCCAAGGGCGGCGTTCCTGAACCGGCGGCAGGTCATGGCCGGTTTGGCGGGTGTCGGGCTAGCGGGTCTGGCGCGGCCAGCGGCGGCCGAGACGTTAGAGCCGAATACATGGGAAGAAATTACCTCGTACAACAACTATTATGAATTCGGGACTCGCAAGGATGACCCCGCGAAGTATGCTCACACACTGGTGACCGAGCCCTGGAGTGTCACCATCGACGGTCTGGTCGACCGCCCCGGCGAATATGATTTCAAGGACATCATGTCAGAAATGAAGGTCGAGGAGCGAATCTATCGCTTCCGCTGTGTCGAGGCATGGTCGATGGTCATCCCCTGGAACGGGTTCGAGCTAGCAGATTTGCTTGGCATGGCCGGTGTTCAGGACGGCGCGAAATATGTGGCCTTTGAAACAGCCTATCGACCCGATGAGATGCCCGGTGTGGCATATCCGGTGCTTGACTGGCCATATCGCGAAGGGCTGCGTTTGGATGAGGCGATGCACCCGCTGACCATTATGGCGACCGGGATTTATGGCAGGGATATCCCTAACCAGAACGGTGCGCCTTTGCGATTGGTTGTGCCATGGAAATACGGCTTCAAATCGATCAAATCGATTGTGCGGATCACCCTGACGGATACGCAGCCTCCGACCAGTTGGAATATGGCGGGTCCGCGTGAATATGGATTCTACAGCAATGTGAACCCCAATGTGGATCACCCCCGCTGGTCGCAGGCCTCGGAACGCCAGATCGGCGGAGGCCTGTTTGCCAAACGAATCCCAACGCTGATGTTCAACGGATATGAAGATGAGGTCGCCAGCCTTTACGAAGGCATGGATCTGGCGAAGAACTACTAAGATGATGCAACGGCTCAACGACCTCTTGCGATGGATCCCCGTTTGGGCCGTTTATCTTATGGGCGCGCTGCCAGCGCCTTGGTTATTTTATCAGGGTGTGACCGGTGGTCTCGGGGTCGAGCCGATCGAGGCGCTCGAGCATGAGTTTGGCGAACTGGCGCTGCAGCTTCTGATTCTAAGTCTCGCGATTTCACCCTTGCGCCGCTTCATTGGGCTTAATCTGATGAAGTTCCGCCGTGCGATAGGCATACTGACATTTTCCTATGTCGCATTGCATCTGTTGATCTGGTTGGTGCTGGATGTTCAGATTCCCAGCCAAATCTGGGCAGACATTATCAAGCGGCCCTATATCACGGTTGGGATGGCTGCCTTTGTATTGTTGCTGCCGCTTGCAATCACATCCAACAACTGGTCGGTCCGCCGTTTGGGGCCACGATGGCGCAAATTGCATCGTCTGGTCTATCCAGCCGCAATTCTGGGCGCGCTTCATTATGTGATGCTGGCGAAGGGGTTTCAGATCGAGCCATTGGTCTATCTGGTGATTATTCTGGGCCTTCTGGCCCTGCGCCTGCCGATCACAACATTCCTGATCCGGCTTAGGCAGGTCGATTCAGCCTGACTCGCGGGCGAGTCTGTGGGTAACCGTGTGAATAACATATCTATGGCGCTGTTTTGCGATGGTCGGCGTTCGCGACTTCCGGGTGCTGCGGCTCAGTTGCTCTCATAACCGTTTGTTTTTGTGCATTAAAATTTGATATTTGTGTTTTTTTCTGTTTTTTTGATTTTTCCACTTGCGGCTTCTGGGCGATATACTTAGAACGCCCTTCACCGGCGCTGCTGAGGCGGTTGCTGGGACGCTGGGAACGGCGGAGACGAGCCGGAGAGACGGTTGAGACGCATCGGAG